>JBDHVE010000046.1:0-57430 GCA_039809485.1 Polyangiaceae bacterium
GCTCGCCGCCGATCGGCTCGACGGCGACGGCATGATCGCCGAGCTCGATCGCTCGGCCGCGTGAGGCGCGTGATCAGCGCGACTGCCAGAGGAAGAGCCCGAGGACGACCGCGCCGACGAGCGCCCCGACGAGCGTGACGACGACGGGGAGCACCCACCCCGGCGCGCGCGCGGGCACGCCGGCGGGTGGCAGGCTCGCGCGCGGCGGCAGAGACGTCATCGGCGCGCGCGGCGGCGGGACCGATGCGAGCGAGGGCTGGCGCGGCGGCGGAGGCTGCACCGGCGGCTCCGTCCACATCGACGCCGCGAGCGGCGAGAGCGGCGCCGGCGCCTGCCCCGGCGGCGCGAGCGGCATCGCGAGCGGCGCCGTCCCGCGCGAGACCGGCGGCTGCGGAGGCGGCGTCATCGGACGCGCGAGCGGCATCGTCATGTTGAAGGCCTGCGCCTTCGGCGGTGGCGCCATCAGCATCGTGCCGCCGAACGCCGCCGGTCGCTTGCTCTCCTCGGCTGCAGCGCGGAGCTCCGCCCAGAAGACGCCCGCGTCGCGTGGCCGCGCGCGCGGATCGAGCGCCACCGCGCGTGCGAGCACGTCCTCGACGCGCGGCGGGAGGATCACGCCGAGGCTCGAGGCGCGTGGCGATCCCGACTGCGGATCGAGCGCCTTGATCGCGCCGTCGGCGAGCGTCGAGGCAGCCCGCACCTTCGTCCCCGAGAGCAGCTCGAGGACGACGAGCGCGAGGGCGTAGACGTCGGTCCATGGCCCCATCGGGCCCACGCCAGGCGAGAACTGCTCCGGCGCGCCGTACGAAGGCGAGCAGAACTGCACGCCGAGGCCGGTCTCGACGCTCGGCTTCATCCCGATGATGTCGTCGACCAGGATCTTGGCGACGCCGAAGTCGAGCACCTTCATCCGCACGCCCTCGCTCGTCTTCGCGAGGAAGAGGTTCGCCGGCTTCACGTCGCGGTGGATGACCTCTTGCGCGTGCGCGTAGGCGAGGGCGGAGACGGCGCTCTCCATCAGCGCGATCGTGTCGGCGAGCGTGTAGACGGCGCCGCCCGCGGCGCGCCGCGCGCGGAGCTCGGCGGAGAGCGTTCGCCCCTCGAGCCACTCGAGGACCATGTACGGCGTGCGCTCGGCCGTCGCGGGCGCGACGAGCGTGCCGCTCCCGAGGCAGCGGACGACGTCGGAATGTCCTTCCGAGAGCTTCGCGAGGAGCTTGCTCTCGTCCTTGAAGCGGCCCTCGACGCTCTTCGCGAGCTCGGGGTTCGAGCGCGTGGCGTACGGGATCCGGAGGCATTTGATCGCGACGCGGATCCCGCGCGGAAGATCGAAGCCGCGGTAGACGACGCCGAACCCGCCCGCGTCGACGCACGCGTCGAACCGGACGCGAGCGACCGTGCTGCCGACCAGGCCGAGCTCGTCCGCCGTCATCGCGCGGGCAGCATAGCCCATCCCTCGGACAATGCAGGCGACGAGAGCCGCGCCGTCGCGATGCTAGGCTCCCGGTGTGCCGCGCCTCCACTACCCGTACATCTCCTCGGGAACGCGCTCGACGGGCGCTGCGCGGTCTTCTCGTCCGATCTCAAGGTCCGGATCGAGGCGACGAACTTCTCGACGTTCCCGGACGCCGTCGTCGTGTGCGGGCCCGTCACGACGTCGCCGATCGACGCGCACGCGGTGGTGAACCCGACGGTGGTCGTCGAAGTGACGAGCCCCTCCACGGAGGACTACGATCGCGGGGACAAGCTCAGTCGGTACAAGCAGCTCCCCTCGCTCCGCGCCGTTCTCTTCGTCTCGCATCGCGCGCGACGCGTGACGGTGGTCGAGCGCGCCGGGTCGACGTTCTCCGAGCGCGACGTGCGCGGCGGCGAGACGGTCGTCCTCTCCGACCCTGCGCTCGCCATCGGCGTCGACGCGATCTACGAAGGCGTCACGCTCGACCGCGCCTGAAGCCGCGCGTGCGGTAGACTCGGCGTCCCGATGACGCCCTCGCTCTCACCACCTCCGGGCTTCGATCCGTCCCTCTTCGCCGTCCTCGAGAAGGAGGCGCGTGCGCGGCTCGAAGGCGCCGAGCCCGCGCACGACTTCTTCCACGTCGAGCGCGTGCACAAGAACGCCGTCGAGCTCGCGCGCGAGGAGGGCGCCGACGTCGCCGTGTGCAGCGTCGCGGCGCTCCTCCACGAGCTCTTCACGCTGCCGAAGAGCCACCCGGACTCGGCGCGGGCAGGGGACATCTGCGCGGAGCACGCGCGCGAGCTGCTCGCGGCGAGCGGCGCGCCGTCCGACTTCACCGCCCGCGTCGCGGAAGCGATCCGGGACCACGCGTTCTCGAAGGGCGCGGTCCCGAGCTCGAAGGAAGCGCAGATCCTCCAGGACGCCGATCGTCTCGACGCGCTCGGCGCGATCGGCCTCGCGCGGATGTGGGCGACGTGCGCGGACATGAAGCGTCCGTTCTACGCGCCCGAGGATCCGTTCTGCGAGACGCGCGCGCCCGACGACAAGCAGTGGGGGCTCGACCACGTCTTCAAGAAGCTGCTCGTCGTCCCGGAGCGGCTCCATACCGAGGGCGCGAAGAAGCGGGCGGCGGCGCGTGTCGCGCACCTTCGTGCGTTCCTCGCGCAGCTGCGCTCGGAGATTCTGGACTGAACCGCGGAGGGGCCAACGTCCGACGAGAGCGGCGTCCTGCCGTCGACGCGTGGCTCAGCGCGGGAGGAAGTACGCCTTGTTCCACGTCGCGCGGTAGCTCGCGACCTCGCGCTCCCACTTCGCGTCGTCCCAGCCGAGCTCGGGCTGGACGACTTTGCGGATCGCGCCGATCTCGTCGAGGCCGCCGTTCGGGAGGAGGAAGCCGAGACGCACGCGGCGGAGGAACAGGTCGGCGAGCGTGACGACGCCTTCCGAGCGCGCCGCGTGGCGCATCTCCGACCAGAGTGCGACGGAGCCCGCGATCGGCGACGCCTCGCGTCCGTCGCCGAGGACCGCCGCCGTCTCCGCGCCGAAGCGACCGAGGAGGCGCGCCTTCGCACCGTCGTCGAGCGACTCGGGCCACGTGATCTCGACGTCGTTCGGCTCGAGGACGTGGGTGCGCTCCTTCAGGCCGCCGAGCTGCTCTTCGGCCGCCATGAGGACGTCGCGCGCCATCACGGCGAAGGTCGTCAGCTTGCCGCCCGTGATCGTGAGGAGGCCGTCCTCGTTCCAGATCGCGTGCTCGCGCGACTCCTTCGACGGATCGGCCTTGCCGGTGTCGATCACGGGCCGCACGCCGGCCCACGTCTGGATGATGTCCTTCTCGGTGATCTCGAGCGCCGGGAACGCGCGCTGGACCGCTTCGAGGAGGTACTCGGTCTCGGTCTGGCTGATCGCCGGCTCTTCGTCGAGCGACTGTCCGTGGTCGATGTCGGTCGTGCCGAAGATCGAGACGCCCTCCCACGGGATCGCGAAGATCGCGCGCTGGTCGCGCGGGTGGAGGAGGCTCACCGCCTCCGCGAGCGGGAGGCGCGAGTGCTTGAACGTGAGGTGGCTGCCGCGGATCTTGCGGAGGCGCTTCGGCTGGCCGAGCTCGGCGCGGAGATCGTCCGCCCAGGCGCCGGTCGCGTTGACGACGACCTTCGCCTTCACCTCCGCGGTGCGGGTCGCGCCCGGCGCGACGTCGCGGAGGACGACGCCGTGGACGTGGCCGTCGGCCGTGCGGAGGAGCTTCTCCGCGCGCACGTAGTTCACCGCGGTGCCGCCCTGGCGCACCGCTTCGCGGAGGACGCGGATCGTGAGACGGGAGTCGTCGGTCTGGGCGTCGTAGTAGCGGTAGCCGCCGGTGACCTCGGAGCCGGCGAGCGGCGGGATGCGCTGGACGATCTCGTCCTTCGTCTGCGCTTCGTGCGCCCACTTCCACGCGAGCGCGTCGTACATCGCGAGGCCGACGCCGTACATCCACTTGGGCATCTGGTCGCCGGGGAAGACGGCGAGCGAGAAGCCGAGCGGATCGACGAGACCCTTGCCCTCGTTCATCAGCCGCTCGCGCTCGCGCACGCTCTTCCGCGTGACGAGGAACTGACCCTGGCGCAGGTAGCGGAGCCCGCCGTGCACGAGCTTCGTCGACCGGCTGGACGTTCCGGAGGAGAAGTCGGCGGCCTCGACGAGCAGCACCTTCTTCCCGTGGCGCACGGCCTCACCGAGGATGCCCGCGCCGGTGATCCCGCCGCCGATGACGAGGAGGTCCCAGTCCTGGTCGAGCCGACTCCAGACCTCGTCCCGATAGCCGCGTGTCCACATCCGGTTGTCGTCCTCCGCCCCACCCACGCACGGCGAGCCGTGCGATCCGAAGCCTAGCAGGGTGCGCTCCGGCGTGGTGGGCCGCGATGCGGGGCCGGCAGGGCTTTGCTATCGTCGCTTGCCATCGTTTCCGGCCTCTCTAGAGTGGCCGCCGGAGGAAGCCCAATGTCGCTCGCCGAGAACAGCGCTGCCGGGACGGAGTCGGGGAAGACGAACGGATCGACACCTCCGTCCGCCTCGCGTCGGTCGATGGGTGCGCCGGAGACGAGCGCGGCCGACCTCGCCGCGCTCCTCGGGAAGATGCGCGCGGCCGCCCGCAAGGCGGGGCCGCCCGACTACGACACGCGGATCGAGCATCTCGACAAGCTCGAGCGCGTCCTCCTCGCCAGGAAGCACGACATCGTGAAGGCGATCGAGATGGACTTCGGCGTCCGCTCGAAGCACGAGACGCTGATCGCGGAGGTGATGATCGCGGTCCACGAGATCAAGCACGCCCGCGCGAACCTCCACGAGTGGATGGAGACGGACCCGCGCGAGGTGCCGTGGATGTTCCTCCCGGCGCGCGCGGAGGTGCTGATGCAGCCGCTCGGCGTCGTCGGCATCATCGCGCCGTGGAACTACCCGGTGCAGCTCGCGCTCGGGCCGCTCGTCGGCGCGCTCGCGGCCGGCAACCGCGTGCTGATCAAGCCGAGCGAGCTCACGCCCGACACGGGCGAGCTCCTCCGCACGATGATGACGGAGACGTTCGCGCCCGATCACGTCTCGGTCGTGACCGGCGGCGTCGACGTCGCGTCCGCGTTCGCGTCGCTGCCGCTCGATCACCTCCTCTTCACCGGCTCGACGCGGGTCGGGAAGATCATCATGCGCGCGGCGGCCGAGAACCTGACCCCCGTGACGCTCGAGCTCGGCGGAAAGTCGCCTGCGATCGTGGGCGAGGGCTTCTCGCTGTCGCGCGCCGCGACCGAGATCATGGCGGCGAAGATGTTCAACGCGGGCCAGACCTGCCTCGCGCCCGACTACGTGATGGTGCCGAAGGGGAAGGCCGACGCGTTCGTCGAGGAGTGCAAGACCGCGCTCGCGACGATGTTCCCGAAGCTCGGCGGAAACCCCGAGTACACCGCGATCATCAACGACCGCCACTACGGTCGGCTCAAGAGCTACCTCGACGACGCGCGCGATCGCGGCGCCAAGCTCGTCGAGCTGAATCCGGCGAAGGAAGACCTCCCGGCCGAGGCGCGGAAGATGGCGCCGACGCTCGTCCTCCACGCGAAGGAGGACATGCTCGTCATGCAGGAGGAGATCTTCGGGCCGATCCTCCCGGTGCGGACGTACGAGTCGATCGACGAAGCGATCAGCTACGTGAACGACCATCCGCGGCCCCTCGCGCTCTATGCGTTCGACGACGATCAGAAGCGCGTCGACCGCATCCTCCGCGAGACGGTGTCCGGCGCCGCGTGCGTGAACACCGCGATGCTCCACTTCGCGATGGCGGACCTGCCCTTCGGCGGCGTCGGCCACAGCGGGATGGGCTCGTATCACGGGCGCGACGGCTTCGACTGCTTCACGAAGAAGAAGCCGGTCGTCTACCAGGCGCGCCTCAACGCGGCGTCGCTGATGCGCCAGCCGTACGGCGGCGCGATCGACTTCGCGCTGAAGATGCTGCTCGGCTCCTAGCGTTCGGCCGCGCGCGCCACGCGGCGGAGCATGCTGCGCACGACGACGCCGTGGCCTCCGCTCCCGATCACGAGCGCGCGATAGAGGCGACCCGCGAGCCCGGGGAACGCGGCGTGGGTGCGGGCGGTGACGGCGACGCCGTCGCCGTCTTCCACGACGTCGAACGCGAGCTCGTAGCGGGAGAAGCGATGCCCGCCGCGGAGCGTGAGGTGGCGCGGCGCCTCTTCTTCCGCGATCGCGAAGCCGCTGTTCGGCTCGAGGTGCCAGAGCGCGACGAAGGCGCCCGGCTTCGGCTGCGTGAGGCTCTTCTGCACGTACCGCGTCAGCGCGGTCCAGGCCTGCTCGGGCGTCGCGGTCACGTGGCGCCGGTGCTCGTCGACGTAGGGGAGGGAGGCCATGACGGGAACGTAGGGCGCGTCGGGATTCGAGGACACCCCGTCACGGACCGTCCTTCTTGCCGTAGCGCTTCATCACCTGTCCGACGACATCCTCGAGCGAGCTCGCGGTGAAGGTCGGTCCGCTCGCGTTCTCGAAGGCGGCCTGCGCGAGCTCGTTCGAGAGCGCTCCGAGCCGTTCACGCGCCGCGCGAAGGGCTTCGAGGGATTCGTCGGCTGAGCCTAGCAATGCCTTCGTGCTGGCAATCACGTCGCGGCAGCGAGCGACCAGCTCTTCGGGGATCTTCGTCTGCGAGTGCTCCCCGACCGCGGCGGCGAGGAGCGACTCGGTCGACGCGAGGATCGCGCCGATCTTCTCCTTCTCCTCGCGAACGGCTTTCGCACGGAACCCGAAGAGTCGCTCGAAGAACATGGAGGGAGGATAGACGCTGTCTCCGGCGCGCGCCGGCCGTCTCGACCCTGTCTTGGCGTCCGCGGACGTGCGTGACAAGCTAGGTGCGTGAACGCGGCGTCTCCCACCCGGATCAGCTTCGAGGAGTACCTCGAACGCGAGAGCGCCAGTGACGTGAAGCACGAGTGGTGTGACGGCGTGGTCTACGCGATGTCACGCGGGACGCCGGAGCACGGGCGGCTCACGGCGGCGCTGATCGGCACGCTGAGGAACGCGCTCCGAGGCGAGTGCGACGCCTATGCGTCGGACACGATGCTGTACGTCGAGGCAGCGCGGCTCTCCACCTACGCCGACGCGACGCTCGTCTGCGGGCCGCTGGAGACCAAGAAGGTCGTGAAGAACGGACGCTCGCTCGGAGAGGCCATCACGAACCCCACCGTCATCGTCGAGGTCCTCTCCGAAGTGACGGAGCGGTACGACCGGGACGGGAAGTTCCAAGCGTACAAACAGCTCGCGTCGCTCCGCGAGTACGTCCTCGTCGCGCAGGATGCGCGACGCATCGAAGTCTACCGGCGCGACGAAGCGGGCGCGTGGACGTTCGAGGTCGCGGAGACCGGCGGGACCGTCCGCGTGCACGGCGCGACGATCGCGGTAGACGACGTGTACGCCTGAACGTTCCGGCGATGCCGTCGCATGCGAGCTCTCGGTTTCTCCCGTTCGCCGTGATCACCGGCGACGGGGAGGTCGGCGGCTGGCTCGCGTCCGCGAGCCGTGCGAGCCAGCTTTGCGGGAAGCGGGGGCCTCCGCGCCCCGCGCCGTATGCTTTCGCACGTCGACGACGCGACGCTGGATCGCGAGCGGAGTCATCGGTGGAACGAGCAGGGCTCCAGCGGCGGCGATGAAGAAGGAGCGCACGCGCCGCCAGTCCTCGGGGCCTTCGCCGGGAAGGCGTCCCTCGCGCTCCGCATCGTCGAAGAAGGTGAGCGCGCGAAGGAGCAGGCCTTCGCTCACTTCGGTTCGGTAGACCGACCGGAGCGCGCGGAAGCACTCGATCAGCCCGAGGCGTTCGTGCTGCAGCATCACGTAGAGGTCGAAGAAATCGCGCCGCGTCCCGCGGTCGAGGATGGCGTGGAGCTTGGTCGCGAGGATCCCCTCCGACGTGAGCGTCCGTGCCTCCGTGAACGCGCGCAGCGAGGGCAACACGAAGACGGACACGTCGAGCCCCTGGAACCTGAGATGCGTCGTACCCTCGGCACGCTCGAGGATCTCGACCTCGCCCTTTGCCGTGAGCGCCGCCACGAGGCCGCGTAGGTCCTTCACCGTCCCCACGCCGAAGTCGACGTCGTCGCTCGGGCGGTAGGGCGAGAAGCACCGCACCGCGTGGCCACCGATGACGAACCACGCGGGCATGCTCGCGAGCGCCTTCGCCACCGGCGCGGGGATGACGTCGAGGGGGTCGTGCTTTCTGGGCACGTCAGATCCCTCGGACCTGGAGCACCGCGCGGAGGAGCGCCAGACTCTTGGGACGAAAGCCCGACCTGCGCGCGGCGCGCCGGAGGCACGCCCACGGCATCGCGGACGCGAACGAGAGAGCGCGCGTGTCGCCGTAGTTGAACGCTGCGAAGACCACCTGGTCGCCGGGGACGCGAGCGCCGTCGACGTTGTGGAGGCAGCGGCGCACCGGCTCCGGCAGCTCGGCCGCGGCGTAGAAGGGAGGCTCGACACGGTCGACCGCGGCGTAGACGGAGGCGCGAGACGGAGCGCGCAGCCCGCCCCGCGTGCAGAACGCCTGGATCGCTCTGAACGCGGCTGCCGGATCGGGGCGTTCGCGGCGCGCGAGCTCGCGCAGGAGCTCGCCCTCCACGACGGGCGAGAGGCGTCCTCTCCCGGCGTCGGACCGGCGGCGTGTTCGCGCGCGCCCCGAGCCCGCGAAGCGAGCCGCGGAACGAGCGATGGATGCTTCGAGCGAGAATTCCGACATACGCGCCGTCAATTCTAGACGAGCGCGCCGGCAATGTCGCGAACGGCCGGACGCCTCCGTCTCAGATCCCGCACGCCCTCCCGAGCTGCTGCGCCGGCATCCGCGCGCGCAGCCCGTCGAGGATGCACGCCTTCTTCTCGCAGAAGCTCGCCGGGAGCTCGTTGCCGCGGACGCGCTGGAATTCGCGGAGGCGGGCGAGGTCGGGCTTCGGGACCGAGCACACGACGTTCGCCATCGCGTGGTTCGCGAAGACGTAGGGCTTGCCGGAGATGCCGCCCTCCCACTTCATGTCGGGCGGGAGATCGCTGCCGTCGGGCGCTTCGGTCGCGACCCACGAGCCGAACATCTCGACCTTGTCGACGCCGAACGCCTTGCCCGGACGGACCACGCCGGTGGAGGTCGGGTAGTCGACGTCGATGTACTTGCCGTTCCACTGATCGTAGTCGTCGATCACCGTGACCGGGTTCTTCACCGGCGGGTTGTACGCGCGGTCCGGGTCGTAGACGCGACGCATGCTGACGCCCATCGTGTGCGTGAGCTCGACGACGTGCTCGCCCATCATCCGGTTGCAGCCGCCGGAGACCGTTCCGCGTTCGAGGTACCAGACGCTCTGGTCGATCGGCGACTTGTTGTCCATCGAGGTGATCGGGCCGTGCATCGCGATCCCGCCGTTGTAGGCGAAGAACGGAAAGCCGCCCCACGGCACCTGGTGATCGCCTTCCTCCTGGGTCCACGCATTGCCGTCGGGCCGATAGGGCTTCACGTACTGGAGCGCATAGACGCCCGGCTGCGAGTTCGTCTTCTCCGGACGCGCGGTCGCGATCGGGTAGACGATGTCGAGCTTCGTGCGGTTGCCTTCCGGTGTCGCGCGGAGGTGCGGGAGGTTCGGTGCCGCGACGCCGGCCGGGAGGTAGCCCGTGACGCGCGCGGTGTGCCCCTTCAGCGAGACGGTGATCGCCGCATTCTCGAGCGTCGGGAGCTGACCGGCGTAGAACCAGTGCTCGTCGGCCTTCGCGGAGAGCGCTTCGGCCCCCGACTCGCCTTCGGAGTCGTCCGCCGTCTCGGAGGCGCAGCCGGGGAGGACGGTGGTGGCGGCGAGCGACGCGAGGAAGAGCGAGGCGACGACGGCGAGGCGGTTCATCGGGGGCGGGGCTCCGGGCAGGGAAAGCACGGTCGGAATCGACCGCTCTCCCTGTCCTTAGCTCCAAACGTGCCAGGGCCACCTACACGGTCCTCTATCCGAAATCGTCGACGATTCCGCTGTTGTGCCGGATTTCCTCGACCACGCAGCGGAGCCCGAGGTGGATCACCGGGGATGGATCAGGGTACGTGTTCCGCCCCGTGCCTCCGCCCGACACCCCGCCGTTCCGCGTCCACCAGGAGACGCTCCGCATCCCCACGCACGGGCAGGGCTTCGTCGACGTCACGTCGAAGATCGCGGCCGTCGTGAAGGCGTCCGCGATCACGACCGGGCTCGTCACCGTCTTCGTGAAGCACACGAGCGCGTCGCTCGTGATCCAGGAGAACGCCGACCCGGCCGTGCTCCGCGACCTCGCGACGTGGGCGGCGAAGATCGCGCCCGAGAGCGCGACCGCCTACGAGCACGACGACGAGGGGCTCGACGACATGCCGGGCCACCTCCGCTCCGCCTTCACGCGCACGAGCGAGAACGTGCCCGTGACCGAGAGCCGGCTCGCGCTCGGCACCTGGCAGGCGATCTATCTCTGGGAGCACCGAAGGGCGCCGCACACGCGGTCGCTCGTGGTGCACGTCGCGGGCGTCTGATCAGTCGCGGAGCGGACGCCCTTCGGCGTCCGTGACCTTGCCCATCAGCATCAAGATGCCGTCGACGAGGGGCCAGACCCCGCACGTCAGCCAGCCGAAGAGCAGCTGCGCGACGGCGATGCCGGTGTGGCCCGTGTAGAAGCGGCCGATCCCGAAGGTGCCGAGGAAGATCTGGAGGAGCCCGGCGACCATCTTCGACTTGTCGGAGAAGGGCAGGCCCGTCATCGGGTCGATCCCGAACGGCGCGCCGTGCATCATCGGCCCGCCGGGCATCTGCCCCGGCATCATTCCCGGGTACGCACCCGGATACGCGCCGGGAGGCGGCGCGCCGTAGCCGCCGGGAGGCGGACCGTAGCCGCCAGGAGGAGGTCCGCCAGGGGGACCGCCGTAGCCGCCGGGCGGGGGTGCGTTGGGAGGCTGGTTCATCTCGTTCGCTCCTCGTGATGCGTCACACCGAGGGTAGATGTTCCGCGTGGCGACGCAAGGTGGCCTCGGTGCCGGGGGCGTCGCGCATTCGAATGACAGGGGCTCAGGTCGTCGACGCCGGTGTGGTCACGTCCGGCTCCTTCCGGTACCGCGCGGCGACGCGCCCGAGCCACGCGGCCGCGAGCGAGGCGACGCCGATGTCGTCGAGCCAGCCGACGAGCGGAACGTCGGGGATCAGGTCGGCCGGCCACACGACGTACGCTACGGCGAGCAGCACGAACAGCTTCCCCACGACCGACGCCTGGGGGTCGCGGAAGTAGCGGACCAGCGCTCGCGCGCGGCCGATCCTGGCGAGGCGATTTCGGGCCACGGTCGCGAAGATAAGGCTGCGATCGCGGGGGTCAACCAGCCCTTCGCTCGCGCTCAGTCCTCGACGAGGAAGCTCACGCGGCCGACGAGCTGGCCGTCCTGCGTCTCGACGTCGACGGCCCAGCTGCCGACGAGCCGCGCCGGGAGCTGCCGTCCCGTCATCGCGGAGCGGAGGCGGATCGTGCCCTCCGGTCCTTCGACGCGTGCCGTCGTCTCCGTCGCGCGCTGCACTTCGACGCCGTTGTGTCGCCACACGTGCACGAGGCGGTCGCCCTTTCCGCCCGGCGCGACGATGTCCGTGATCGCGATGAGCTTGTCGATGACGGACGGGCGGAGGACGAACACCTCCATCCCGAGCCGGCCGTCGTCGAGCACGATCGGACCCACCGCGCCGTGCGCCACGTAGGTGGGGACCGGCGGGATCGCGCTCCGGCCTGCGTAGGCGAGGCCGCCCGCGGCGAGCACGCTGCCGGCGAGGAGGAGCACCCAGCGCCGATCGCGGAACGTCTTCAGGTCGACGTGGATCGTCCAGAAGCTGAGCACCGTCACGGCGGCGGCGATCACGAGCGAGACGAGCGTGCGCGTCTCCGGGACGAGCGCCGGGACGACGAGATTCAGGCACCCGAAGAGCGCCACCGCGTGGAACACCGACGCGAGCGCGCGGAACCGGAAGAGGACGCGATCGAAGACGACATCGAGCGTCGAGAGCAGCGCGCAGATCGCGAGGAGGCCGACGAACCAGGTGTTCGGCGAGAGGAACGTCGTCGACTTCCAGTAGAAGGGGAGGAGGAAGAAGAGCATCCCCTGGTAGAGGTTCTTCAGGACGTAGGTCATCGCGAAGAACCGGAGGCGGTGCTTCGTCCCGACGCCCTCGAGGTTCGTCTGCGTGCGACCCGAGCCGAAGACGCGGAAGAACAGGACCACGAGCAGCCACGCGACGCCGACCGAAACCGCGAGCCAGCGCGCGTGATCGAAGCCCTTCCGTGCGAACGCGACGACCGTGACGCCGAGCCCCAGCGCATACGCGGAGTGGAGCCACCAGAGCTTGCGACCGTGCTGCTTCAGGAAGTGCCGGGCGCGCTCGAGCAGCGTCGGCGCATATGCGACCGGAGGCACCACGCGAACGCCCGCTCGCATGTTTGGCGGAGGCGCGCCCTCCGGCCTGTCGTGCGGGGAGCTGCCCGGGCGCATCACGCGGCAGAGTGTAATCGGTGTACGCTCGGCGTCCATGCGTCCGCGCTCGGAAAGGCGATGCGCGGTCGCTCTCGCGATCGCCTCCGCGCTGTGCGCCTCCACCGAGAACGCGCGCGCCGAAGATCCGCTTCCTCCGCACGAGCAGCTCGAGGCCGAGCGCGAGGCGGCCGCGAAGAGGCTCCCGAGCGGGCTCGAGGAGCTGCGGCGCGACCCGGCGATCTCCGGCGGCGTCACCGTGTCCGCGTTCGCGCTGTCGTTCGCGATCGAGGCCGCGAAGCCGTACATCGCCCCCCCGCGCTGCGTGTGGTGCGACCGCGGGCCCGACGGCGAGAGCACGCTGAACTCGGTCGATCGCGGTGTCCGGAGCTCGCTCGTCTGGAAAGAACCGAAGGTCGCGGCGCGGATCAGCGACGTCATCGGCCTCATGCTCGCCCCCGGCGCTTCGTACGGCGTCCTCGCGCTCGTCGGCGGAGAGGCGGGCGCCGGGGTCGCGTTCCCGGTCGATGGGCTCGTCGTCACGGAGGCCTCGGCGCTCGCGGTCGCCGCGACGCAGGTGATCAAGGTCGCGGCCGGGCGCACGCGCCCGTTCGCGCACGCGCGCGATCTCGACGAGCCCGTGCCGAAGCCGCTCTCGCCCGACGAGCACCTGTCGTTCCCGTCCGGCCACACCTCGCTCGCGATGTCGGTCGCGACCGCGAGCGGCACCGTCGCGACGATGCGCGGCTACCCCGGCGCGCCGATCGTCTGGGCGACCGGCCTCCCGCTCGCGCTCCTCACCGGCTATCTCCGGATCGGCGCCGACAAGCACTACTTCACGGACGTCGTCGCGGGCGCGCTCCTCGGCGCGGCCTTCGGCGTGCTCGTGCCGGTCGCGTTCCATCCGCCACGTTGAGTCAGCGTCGCGCGTCGTCCCCGAGCTCGTCGAGGGCGCGCTCGACCTCGGCGTCGTCGTCCGAGGCGGTCGCTTCGAACGCGACGCGGAGGCGAGGATCGGCCGTCGCGCCGGCGACGAGGGCGATCCGCGCCTTCTCGGTCGGATCCACCGACTTTGCCAGCGCCGCGGCGGCAGCCACGCGCATCCGCGGCGCGGCGTTCACGTCCTCGACGACCCGCCAGAGCGCTTCGGGCTGCACCGGCGCGGTGCGGAGCGTGGCGTTCGCGCCGGCGCCGAGCGCGCGGAGCCGCTGGAGCCAGGAGCGCGCGTCTTCGTCGCCGCGCGCGAGCACCGCGACGTCGGCCCCGTGCACGCGCGGCGCGACGTGCACCACTTCGCGGATCCGCGAGATCAGCATCGCCGTCCCGTTTCGCGACCAGTACGGCGAGCCGACCGGGATCCGGACGCTCTCGCCGGAGCGGAGCCGCAGCTCGACGCCCATCACGTACGACTTGTTGAACCGTACCTCGTAGTCGTAGAGCCCGGCGATCTCGCTCGCCCGGATGAAGCGCCGCGTGTGGAGCCAGCGGATGTGGACGCCGTCGGCGCCGACATCGACGACGCACGGCACGAACTGCAAGGCGACCGCCGCGAGGAGCGCGAGGAAGAACGGCATGCCCCCGAGCACACTTCCGAGAAGGAAGCCGGCGAGGACGACGAGGACGGTGATGCCCGTCCACTTCCACGGATCGTTCGACACCATCGAGGTCCCGTAGAACCGTGTCGTCGAGTGCTGCGCGTCGAGGCCGAGCGCACGGAGGAGCGCCTGCCCCTCGGCCTGATCGAGGACGACGAGGTCGAGCGGCGGCAAACCCGGCACGCGCCGGACGAGCCGCACGAACGAGCGCCCGTTCTCGTGGAGGTAGAAGCCGGCGCGGAAGGCGCGACGCGGGTAGGAACGCTTCCCGACCACGAGCCCTTCGCGGCTCGCGGTCACCGGCTCGAGCTCCGACCGCGGGAGCGGGTTGTGGACGAGGGCCAGGGCGAGGAGGACGACCGAGCCGAGGACGAGCGCCGGACCGGCCGGCAGCATCGATTCGTTCCCGGTGATCGTGCCGTAGAGGAGGAGCGCCCCGAAGAAGAGGAGCGGGGACAGCGCGCCCGCGACGACCCATTTGTTGTGCCGCAGGAAGCCGAGCTCCGAACGGAACGTCTCGCCAGCCACGGAGGTCAGCGTAAGACCGGCGCCTCGGCTCCGCGAGGGTTGCCGTGATCGATTCGGCGCGCGATCATGTCGTGGTGCGGGCGCGGGTGGGGATCTTCGTCGTGGCTTCGGTGCTCGTCCTGGGCGCGACGTCGTACGCCGATCCGCCGCTCCGCCTTCCTTGTCCGCGAGACATGGTGGAGATCGAAGGCGAGTTCTGTCCCGACGTGGAGCAGGTCTGCACGTCGTACCTCCCGGTCGAGGAGAAGGGCGCGCCGAAGCGCTGCGCGGAGTTCCTCCCGAGCACGTGCAGGACGAAGACGCGCACGAAGCACTTCTGCATCGATCGCTTCGAGTTCCCGAACGAGCGCGGGAAGAATCCGACCGTGATGAAGACGTGGCAGGAGGCGCGCGATGCCTGTCAGAAGAAGGGCAAGCGCCTCTGCGGCGACACGGAGTGGACGCTCGCCTGCGAAGGACCGCAGCTCCTTCCGTACCCGTACGGCACGAAGCGCGACGCGAGCGCCTGCAACATCGACAAGCCCCACGTCGAGGTGAACGAGGCGGCGATCCTCGTCAAGAGCAAGCGCGCGTCCGAGCTCGCGCGGCTCTGGCAGGGCGAGGAGAGCGGGACGCGCGAGGGGTGCGTCAGCCACTACGGCGTCTTCGACATGACCGGCAACGTCGACGAGTGGGTCGTCAACGAGAGCGGCAAGCCGCACGACAGCGGCCTCAAGGGCGGCTACTGGGGACGCGTCCGCAACGCGTGCCGCCCGATGACGACCGCGCACGGCGAGACGTTCCCGTTCTACCAGACCGGCTTTCGCTGCTGCGCGAACGTGCGTTAGAGCCGCGTTAGAGCTTCGTCACCGACTCGACGCTGATGACCACGTCGCGCACGTGGTACGCCGTCTCGGGCGCGAACGCGCTGCCCTTCACGCGCACCTTCTTGCCGTCGAGCGCGTCGAGCGTCTTGTTCTCGCCGATGACCTGCACCTCCGAGACCGAGCTCGCGTCCGAGCCCTTCACGCAGCGAGGCGCCGGCAGCCTGACGACGTGGATCGGGAAGCTCGAGCCGTTCGGGTAGCCGTGCGTCCCCTTCGCGAGGACGCCTTCGAGCGTGACGTTCCCGCCGGTGCCCTTGTCGGGATCGACCGTGATGCACTCGGCACCTGCGGCGCGCTTCTCGGACGCTTCGTCGGTCTCGGTCACGACGCGGAGCTTGCCGCTTTCCTCGCGGAGGACGAGCTTCCCGCGGACCTCACGCATCTTGCCAGGCGTTCCGGACGTCTTCAGGAAGCGAGCGACGGCCTCGTTCGCCTCGGGATCGAAGCCGATGTCCCGGATCGACTGGTGGAACGTCGGCGCCGCCTCGAGCGCCTTGCGCTTCGCGGCGAGGACGCGTGCACGCGGCCAGGGCGAGCCGTAGTAGTCGACGGTCTCGCCGTAGATCTGCTCGAGCGCGGCGACGTCGTGCTTGTCGATCGCGTCGTTCCACGCCTTCACGAGCGCGAACTGCGGGGAGATCGCGGAGCCCGCCGGGGCCGGCGCAGAGACGGTCGCCGTCGTCGGCGGCCCCGCGGCAGCATCCGCCGCCGGAGCCACGCCCGCACCGGGCTTCTTGCAGGCAACGAGGACGAGGGTGAGGAGGAGCGTGCGGTTGCGCATGGGGGAGGGCAGGCCTCCGCCATCGTAGTGCGAGTCGCGCTCGAGGGAGGGGCTCTCTCTCCCCGTGCCCGACCAGCGAACGCGTTGCGCGAGATGCGCACGGAAACGGGTCGCGGCCGGAGGCGGCGCCGCGAGCTCTCCTGCGCGCGATGGAACGATCTGCACCGATTTCTGGTGCGCACCGTTCCATGACCCGCGAGGAGGGGGCAGGCGGGCACGGGCACACCCACGGGGCGCGGTCACACCCGCTACTGGATGACGAGCGACCCCGACGCGATCGTGCTGCCGCGGAGGCCGTACGACTGCGCGTCGACCGCGATCTTCCAGCCGTTCGCGTTCACTTCCTTGCGCGACGTGGACGAGACGAGGAAGCTCGTGCCCGCGCCGCCGGCACCGGAGAGCGCGGTGAAGACCGCGCCGGGGACGCTGCCGCCGCCGGCATTGCCGGGGAACACGCAGCGCGCCATGACGCTCTTCGCCTGGGTTCCGGACGCCATCTGGACGACGACGTCGCCCGCGGAGGTCCCGGTCCAGGCGACGGGGAGGTTCTTCCCCGCGTTCGCGAGGACGCGCGACTGCGCGTCGAACGGCGGAGCGGTGACGTTGATCGGTCGCGGCGCCGTCACCGTCACGTCGAACGCCGGTGCGCCGCTCGGGTTGCCCGGCGCGCGGAAGCGGAGCGTCTCGCCGCCGGTGAAGAACGCGACGCTGCCGCTCACGGTCTGGTAGCCGTAGGCGCCCGGCGTGAGCGTCATCGAACCGTCGTTCACCTTCACGCCGCTGATCGTGACGGTGCCCGAGTCCGTGTAGCGGATCGTGGCGCCGGCGTCGCCGGCGGGCTGGCTCAGGATGCAGCTCGTGACCTCGCAGGTGCCTTCCGTCTTCGTCGTGCACGGGCTCGTGCCCGTCGACGTCGTCGCAGGGAGCTCGTAGAAGGTGCCCGTTGCGGTGCCGATCTCGACCGGCGTCGTGCCGACGCTGTACGCCGTCGACGAGAGCGTGAGCGTCCCGACGCGCACGGGCTCGGGCGGCGCGCCGCTCGAACCGCCGGAGCTGCTCGTGCTACCGCCCGAGCTCGAGCTCGACGACGTCGTTGCGTCGCCACCGCTAGAGGACGTGTTGCCGCTCGAGCCGTCGTCGCCGCTCGATCCGGACGACGACGCGGCGCCGATCGTTCCCTCGCCGCCCGAGCAGGCGAGCACCAGCGCGGACGCGGCGAAGAGCGGCACGAGGAGAAGAACAGGCGAGGTACGCATGGCCCGTGGTACGGACCGCCCACCACGATGCTTCCCTAACGCGCGCACCCGACGCGGACGTGCGACGACCAGCTCGCGCCCGTGATCGCGCGGATCAGGGTGCAGCGCTCGGGCGACACGGCGAGGCGGACGATCTCGCCGGGAGCGGCCGTCGCCACCGGCTGGCCGTCGACGACGAACGTCGTCTCGCGCGAACCCGCCGCGCGCGCCTCGACCGACGCGAGGCCGGCCGAAAGCTCGTCCCCGATGCTCTTCCACGCGCCGTCGCCACGAACCTGCAGAGTGCATGCATCCGGACCGCCGACGCACGTGCGCCCCTCGGCGATCCCGTCGCGGATCGCGCTCGCGGTCCGCTCGTTCGCGAGGACCCACGTCGTCGCGCGGAGCCAGTGCCCGTGCGAGTCCGATCCGCCCGCCATCGCGATCGGGGTTCGTGCCGGTCCACGCGCACGCGCCGCGACGTCGACGAGGTGCGTCGCCGCACGGAGCGAGCGCTCGCCCTCCTTCAGGACGACGTGGTCGCGGAGGAACGTGATGCTCGCGTTGTAGGTCTCGAACGCCTGCGCGTGCTCGGCGACGAACACCATCTCCGGCGGCGCGGGGAGGCCGAGGAGCGCGCGGAAGGACATGTCGTAGCGGAGGGCCATGAAGGGCGCCCCCTTCGTCGGGATCTGCACGGGATGGTTCACGACGAGGAGCCCGCCGTGCGCGATCCACCGCTCGAAGAACGCCTCGGGGCGGGCGACGAGATCGATCCCCGACGCATCGAGATCCGCGAGCGTCCGCTCGACGTCCCCGAACCCGCCCCCGACGTGCCCGTAGCGATGGTCGGTGTACTCGAACCCGGGCACGACGAGCGGCGCGTCCGGAGCGCTGCCACGTTCGAGCGCCGTGAGCGCGTCACGCAGCTCGCGCTGGGTCCGGACCACCCAGCGTCGCTCCGCGGGGTCCTGGAAGAAGCGCGCGGGGATGTGAGGGGTGAGGACGACGAAATCGAGGTGCTCCTCGGCTGCGAGCCGGAGCGTGGGGAGGAGCGGCCGCGAGACGTGGTACGGCGCATCCGGAGGGAGCACGTGACAATGGAGGTCTCCGGCGAAGACCTCGCGGTCTCCGACGCGGAGCCTCTGTCCCGACGTCGTCACCGGCTCGGGCCGCGGCGCGGCGTGCATCGCGAAGTCGAGCGCGTCGTTCTTGGTGCACGCGGCGAGCGAACCGGCGAGCGCGAGCGCGAGCGCGAGGAGGGACGAGCGGGGTGTCATTCGCGCGAGCGCCGGAGAGCTTAGCCGGCGGCCGCGGAGAGCGCGACGTTCAGGTGCCCGTTCGGCGCGCGACGGAGTAGAGCAGAGCGCACGTCCGATCGGCGTATGCCGCGCAGTTCTGACAGCTCACGGCTTCGCACGAGGGATGGAACATGACGTCCTCGTCGTGGACATCGTCCTCGTCGAGCTCGTACGAGCCGGTGAGGTGGATGCCCGAGACCGGCGCCGGAGGCACCGAAGAGGCACGCGGTTCACGATCGGCGACCACGACCGGCAGCTTGGTTTTCATGACGACCTCCCGCCGGGGAACGCGAAAGGCGCGCGAGATCCCCCCACGCGAACGTCCCCCACCTGGCAACCTGACAGCCCAGTGCCTCGAAAAAAGTCTTCGCGGCGTCTCGCCTCGAATCCGCGCGGCGGGCGCGTGAATCGCGAAATCCCTTCGCGCTCACGCCGCCGCGCGCGCAAGAAACGGCGTCACTTCCGCGATGGAACGGACGAGCAGGTCATGCCGCCAGCCGGCGGACCATGCGCGCGACGCCTTCGGCGAACGTGGCCTCCGGTGTGAGGAGGCTCACGACGAGATGGGCGCCCCGATCGAGGTCGAAGAAGTAGCCGGGCTGGACGTGGACGCCGTCCTTCTCGAGGAGCGACAGAGCCCACTCCTCGTCGGTCTCGGTCTCGGGGACGCGGACGATCGCGTACCACCCGCCCTCGACGTCGAGCAGGGACGCGGAAGGCGCACCGGCGAGCGCGGTGCGGAGGAAAGCGAGGTTCCGGCGCGTGCGCGCGGCGATCGCGTCGCTCGTCTGCGCGCGGGCGGCCAGGATCGCGGCGAGCGCATGCTGCACCGGCGCGCCGACGGAGAGATAGGCATCGAGGACGATCTCGAGCCGTCGCATCGCCGCCTCGGCGAGCGCGTCCTCGCCCGCAACGGCGATCCATCCGAGCTTCAGCTGCGGGAGCGCGGCGAGCTTCGAGAGCCCGGCGAGCGAGAAGACGAGACCTCGCCGCGCGGCGAGCACGGAAGGCACGCGGTCCTCGGGGATCGCACCGCCCGCGCGGAGCGGGTAGCGCGCGAACACCTCGTCGCTCACGATCGGCAGCCCGAGATCGAGCATCGCCTCGAGCTCTTCGCGTCCGAGGTAGGACCCGGTCGGGTTGTTCGGCGCGACGACGACGACGGCGCGCGTGCGCTCCGTGACGGCGCCGCGGAGCGCATGGAGATCGACGTGCCAGCGGCCCGCGTAGACGAGTGGGTAGGGCCTCAGCACGACCGAGTCGAACGCCGCGAGCCAGCCGAGGAGCGGATAGCTCGGGACGGGGACGAGGATCTCGTCGCCGGGATCGCACAGCATCTTGAAGAGCGCCGAGTACGCTTCGCTCGTGCTCGCGGTGATCGCGATCCGCGACGGCGGCGCCGGCGTGCCTTGCGCGGCGAGCTCACGCGCGACCGCTTCGCGCGCGAGCGGCATCCCGAGCGGGTCCGGCGCGTAGACGAGCGCCTCGGCGGACGCGAGCGCCGTCCGGATCGCCTCCGCGGGATAAGGGAGCTCCGCGACGGTCGGGTTCGACACGGTGAGGTCGAGGATCGCGCGGCCTTCCGCGCGCGCGCCCTCGAGCGCACGCGTGAGCGCGTTCGTCGCTTCGTGTTGCTCGGTGCGTCGGGAGAAGGCCATGCGCGTCGCTCGACCTTGTACCTCGGGCCGGTGCGCGCGTCGTGGTAGACCGTTCGCCATGAACCGCTGCGTCCTCGTCCTCCTCTCGCTCGCTGCCTGCTCGCGCACGACCTCCGAGCCGGCACCGGCGGCGACGAGCGCGACGACCCCCGCGAGCGCGAGCGCGATGGCAGCGGTCTCGGACGCCGCCGCGTCGCATGCGGGTCATGCGACGTTCGGCGTCGCTCCCGGCTCGAGCGTCGGTCCCGGCGCGGCGACCGGCGCGGCCGACGTGACGTGGGAGGCGCCGAAGGGGTGGGCGAGCGTCCCGAGCCCGAGCGCGATGCGCAAGGCCACCTATCGGATCCCGAAGGCGTCCGGCGACGCGGAAGACGCCGAGCTCACGGTGACGTCGGCCGGCGGCAGCGTCCAGGCGAACGTCGACCGGTGGGCGGCGCAGTTCGGCGGCGCGACGCCGAAGACGGTGGACCGGAACGTGAACGGCCTCGAGGTCACCGTCGTCGAGCTGAAGGGCACGTTCGCGGGCGGCGGCCCGATGATGGGCGGCTCCGGCCCGAAGGAGAAGTTCATGCTCCTCGGCGCGATCGTGAAGGGGAACGAGACGGCGCACTTCTTCAAGCTCACCGGTCCCGAGAAGACGGTGACCGCCGCGCGCGCCGACTTCGATGCGCTCGTCGGCTCGCTCCGCCCGAAGTGATCGCGGGAAGCGCGACGTTCCGGTCGGAAGGCGAGCGCTTCGCGCGATGACTGCACGAAGTCGTGATGTCCGGTCCGTCACCTGATACACCATGCACGTCATGTCGCAGGGGGTGGAGATGTCCTCCGGCCAGGGGGAGAGCGTCGTGCGCGCGGCGATCGCCGTGCTCGAGCAGGTGCCGCATCCGCTCCTCGTCGTGATGGGCACCCGGGTCGTCGGCGCGACGCGCGCGGTGGAGCAGCTCCTCGGCGCCGGTTCGGGGAAGCTCCGCGGCGTCGCGTTCGACGCGCTCTTTCCGTCGTTGACCGGCTCGCGCGACTTCCTCACGCGCGTCGACACGGAAGGTGGCGCCTCGCGCTCGGACGTCGAATGCATTCGCCTCGACGGGAAGCCCTTGCGCGTCCAGGTAGCCCTCCGGCGGCTCCCGGAGGACCAAGGCGGCGTGCTCGTGGTGTCGCTCGACGACGCGCGCGGCCCCGCCGTGCGCTCGTTCGAGCGCCTGGTCGAGAGCCGCGTGGCAGAGCCGACCACCGGCAGGCTCGACGCGAGCGGCACCCTCGCCGGCGTGAGGGACGAGCACGGGAGATATCTCGCGCTCTCCGAGCTCCCGGGGAAGCCGTCGCTCTCGACCAGGATCGGCGCGACCGACGCGGACCTCTTCGGCACGAGCGTCGCGCGCGCGGTCGCGGACAGTGATGCGCTCGCGCACGCTCATCCGAATCGCATCGTCGTCGTGGAGCGGACGAGCGGAAGCACGCCGTTCCGGATCTACAAAGTGCTCCTCACGATCGACGGCGCTCCTCGCCTCTTCGCGCTGAACGCCGACCTGACCGAGGAGCACGCTCTCCTCGCGCAGTTCGCCGATGCCGAAGCGCGCCTGCGCGCGCTCCTCGACGCGAGCGCCGACCTCATGTTCGTCCTCGATCGCGACGGCCGCTTCGTCGACTACCACGTGGGCCACGACGCATCGCTGTACCGCAGCGCCGACCAGTTCCTCGGCCGAACGGTGGAGGACGTCCTCCCGGCGCCGATCGCGGTCGAGTACGCGCGCGCCGTCGAGGCGACGCGGCGCGAGCGCCGCCCGCAGCAGATCGAGTACGCGCTCGACATGCGCGACGGACATCGCCTCTACGAAGCGCGGATCGTTCCGTACGGCGAGGACCGCGTCGTCCTCGTCGCGCGCGACGTGACCGAGTCGAGACGCGGCCGCGCGCTCGAGCAGGAGCTCGCGCGTTCGCAGCGCCTCGAGTCGCTCGGCGTCCTCGCCGGCGGCATCGCGCACGACTTCAACAACCTCCTCGGCGCCATCGTCGGCTTCGGAGAGACGCTCCGGACGCGGCTCGCGGGGGACGCCGCCGCGCAGGCGCTCGCCGTCGACATCCTCCAGACCGCGTTCCGCGGCCGAGACCTCGTCGCCCAGATCCTCGCGTTCGCACGCCCGAAGGAGACGAGCCTCGTCCCCCTCGCGCCGAGCCGGATCCTCGACGAGGCCGCGCACATCGTCCGGGCCGCCCTCCCGGGCACGACGATCGACGTCCGCCTCCACGAGCCGGTCCCCACCGTCCTCGCCGACGCTTCCCAGCTCCATCGCGTGATCGTGAACCTCGCGACGAACGCCGCGCAGGCGATGCGAGGCGTGAGTTGGCCGCGGATCGAGCTCGGCGCCGCGCGGCGTGTCGTCCTCGCGGGAGACGTGCAGGCGGGCGGCGTTCCGCCTGGGGAGTACGCCGTCCTCTCCGTCCGCGACGAAGGCGTCGGGATGGATCCGGCGACGCGCGAGCGCATGTTCGATCCGTTCTTCACGACCCGTTCTCCCGGTGAAGGCACCGGGCTCGGTCTCTCCGTCGTCCACGGGATCGTCCGTGCACACGGCGGGCACCTCGTCGTCCGGAGCGCACCCGGAAAGGGGACGACCGTCGAGGTGCTGCTCCCCGCGACGACGGCGGATACCGCCGAGTCGTCCGTTCCGCCGGCCTACACGCCTTCGCCCGCTCCGGCGAGCGTGACGAACCCGCCGCGCGTGCTCGTCGTCGAGGACGACGCGAACGTCGCGCGTTCGTTCGCGATGCTGCTCGAGACGCTCGGGATGTACCCGCTCGTGGAGCCGAAGCCGGCGGACGCCGTCGAGCGCGTCACGCGCGACGACGTCGACATCGTCGTGACGGACCTCGCGATGCCCGGGATGAACGGGGTCGAGCTCGCAGAGGCGATCGCCGCGCGCGCGCCCGGCCTCCCCGTCCTCCTCGTGACGGGCGGAGCGACGTCGTTCGATCAGGCGCAGCTCCGCGCGGCCGGGATCACCGCGACCCTCACGAAGCCCGTCGCGATCGACGTGCTCGAGGACGCGCTCGCCCAGGCGCTCGCGAAGGCGCGGAAGCGCCGGCGCGGCTGAGATCAGCGGCGTCGCCGCCGGGTGGCAGCGACGAGGAGCGCGAGACCCAGCACGACGCCGGCGTGGCTCGTGGCGGGGCCGTGCGCGACGGTGCAGCCATAGGTCTGGGTCGGGAGCGCCGTCGTGTCGCTGTCCTCGTCCTCGTCTTCGTCCTCGGCGGGCTTCTTCTTCTTGCTCGTCTTCTTCGGGGCCGTCTCCGTGTCGTCGTCCGGCTCCTCGGTGGCCGACTCGGGTTCTGTCGTCCCTTCGTCGAGCTCGACGCCGGCCGCCGTCGCCGCCCGACGGACGATGTCCGCGTTCCCGGCGAGACCGCCGTAGAAGGCGGGGAGGTCGAGGCAGCTGTTCTCGACGGGGAGGCCGCGCGACGTGACCCCGACGATGCGCATCGAGGCGTCGAAGAGCGGGCCGCCGCTGTCGCCGTTGCACGTGGACTCGCCCGTGGTGAAGTCGTTCGCCGGCACGTCGTACGCGACCCGCTCGCCGGTCCTCCGGGTGAACGTCGTGTTCACCGGTCCCACCGCTTCGATGACGAGGTTCGTGCGCTGGAGGCGCGCGCTGGGGAGCGCGTCGGTGCGGCCGTTCACGCCGTAGCCCACCGCCGTGAAGCCCTTCTCGCCCTTCGTGAGCGGCGTCAGGCGGACCTTCGCGATCTTCGCGTTCGGGATCTTCCGGTCCAGCTGGATGAGCGCCACGTCGAACCCGCAGATTGTCGGCGAGCCGGTCGCCGTGAAGACGCGGAGCCCGCGTGCGTCGGGCGTCATGATCTCGCCGTCGTTCTGCACGGCGGCGCCGAGCTTCACGCTGAAGCTGGACGCAGGGAGCGTCGCCCCGAGGACGCACTCGTCGGTGGCGTTCTGGGGCGCTTGCCCGGCCACGCAGTGACGCGCGGTGAGGAGCAGGTTCGGCGCGATCAGCGTGCCGGTGCACGAGAGCTGTCCGTCACGCGCGAGCTGCACGACGGCGTCGTGCTCGGCGCCCGACAGCGAGCCTCCCACGATCGCGTCGGTGGACGCGTGGCTCGTCTCCTCGACGGGCGAATCGGGCAGTGCGGCGTTGCAGGCGACGCACACGAGGAGCGCGGCTCCGGACAGCAGGCGGCGAACCATCCGGGAGGACGTCACTGCACGGCGTGTTCCACGTCCGCGATCGTTGCGAGATGCGCGCGATTCTCACGGCGACGTCGCGTTCGTGCGCAGAACACGCGCCGCGGACGCCGGAGCCGGTGCTCCATGGTCGGCCCGCTACCCTGAGCGTTTCGATCGTGCTCTCACCGGAGCGTCGAGCGGCGCCGGGCAGCGCGAACGGAGCGAGCAGCTCGCGCATTCCGCGCCGCGCCAGATCCGGTCGAAGCGCTCCTGCGCCGCGTCGAGCATCCCCGGGTCGTCGGTGAGGATCCCCATCTCGAAGTTCCGCTTGCCGTCGCCCTTCGCGCCGAGCCCGGCGCCGGTGACGTTCGCGCTACCGAGGTAGAGGTGCTTGCCGTCGACGGCGATCATCTTGAGGTGCACGCGCGGGCACCGGCGGAGCTGGACCGTGCGAGCGCGCGCGCCGAGCCGGGCGAGCTCCTTCGCGAGCGGGCCCGAAGGGGGCGAGGCGTGGAGGAGGCTCACTTCGACGCCCGCGGCGGCGAGCTCCGCGAGCCGCTCGAAGAACGAGACGTACCGGCCGCGCGCACGCGCGCGCGTCCCGACCTGCGCCTCGACGAGCATCGTCTTCAGGTTCGCCGTCGCGATCCAGACGCTCACCTTCGCGCCGGCGACGACGCGTGCGACGAGCTCGTCGTAGTGCGCGCGGCCGTCGAGCAGCTTCGCGCGGACGAGACGCGAGGGCGTGCTCTCCGAGGCGTCGGAACGCGAAGCAGCCTGCGGCGCGAGGGCGCGGACGGCTGCGGCCCAAGTTCCGGAAACGCTTCGCGTTCGACCCATGTACGTGAATGTATCGCTTTGTGGTTGCCCCGTCCGGAAAACAGGGTAGATGGCGGCCGCGGGGTCCGTGAGACCCGCCTTCTACCGACGCCCATCCGGCCCCTTCGAGGAGTCTTGTCATGAAGCCGTCCGCGCTCTCCGTTCTCGCCCTGTCCTTCTCCCTCGCGTCGATCGGCGCGCTCACCGCCGGCTGCGCCGCCGACGCCACGCCGGAGGAGGACGAGGCCCCGGCCTCCGCCCTCGAGTCCGACCTCAGCTCGCACGGCAAGAAGCTCGTCGGTGACTTCGAGTGGGCGCAGGGTGGCGGTAGCGCGTTCGTCGACTTCGAGGCGCTCTCCCTGAAGGCGGACGGCACGTACACCGCGAAGGTCGACTCGCAGCTCGTGAACCCGGCGGTGCGCTGCATCCGGTTCCCCTGCACGCTCGAGGAGACCGGCAAGTGGAACGCCTACAAGTCCTTCGGCAAGGTCCGCATCCTCGTGCGCCCGTCGAGCGCGAAGCCGTGGCGCTACTACGCGGCGGTCCGCAACGTGGACGGCCTCTCGCTCACGCGTCTCGGAAAGACGACGGTGCTCACCGAGAAGGCGCCCCCCGCGTCCTGCGCTGCGATGCTGTGCATGGTCGGCACGATCTGCGTCGACGGCCCGAACGGCGGCGAGTGCAAGCCGGCGCCGACCCAGACGCCGTGCGTGAAGACGGGCTGCAGCGGTCACGTCTGCGCCGACTCGCACCGCATCACCACGTGCGAGTTCCGCCCCGAGTACGCGTGCTACCAGCAGGCGACCTGCGAGCGCCAGGCGGACGGCACCTGCGGCTTCACGCAGACGCAGGCGCTCACGGACTGCCTCGCGTCGAAGTGACGGCGTTCGCGTACACGGTCAGGACCACGCTCCCGCGCGGCGAAGCGTTCGCCGCGTGGGTGTCGTGGCTTCGTGAGCTGCACGTCGCCGACGTCTGCGCCGCCGGCGCCGAAGTCGGCGAGGTCGTCGTCCTCGACGGCGACGAAGCCGCCGTCGAGTGCCGCTACCGCTTCGCGTCGCGCGATGCGTTCGCAGCGTACGAGCGCGACCACGCGCCGAGGCTCCGCGCGGAAGGACTCGCCGAGCTCGCCCGCCACGGGCTCGCGCCCGGCGCGGGCGTCACGTTCGTGCGGAGCACCGGTGAGGTCGTTCACTTCGGGCAGCGCGTCGGGAATCCCTCGAGGAACTCGTCGACGCCGTAGACGTTCGAGTAGTTGCCTCCGCCGAGGTACGGCTGACCGACCGAAGCCGGCACCGCGAGGCAGTACGCGCCCGACTTCGCCTTCACGATCACTTCCGCGTCCTTGTAGCGGCGGAGGATCTGCCCGAGCGAGTCGCGCACCGGCTTCCAGTCGGAGTCGATCATCCGGACGCTCTGGATCTGGATCCCCGGCTGCCGCTTCGCGTAGAGGTCGGCGACGGCGCGCTCGGCGCCCGCGTCCCGCGCCGAGGCCCGCGTCGTCTTCGCGCTGCCTGCGAGCTCGACGAGGGCGGCCTCGCGGCCTTCGGCGACCTTGTCGACCTTCGCGAGGAGCTCCTCCGACGGCGGCTGGCCGACGGCCTCGTAGTACTTCCCGACGAAGGACAGGATGTACGTGCGGTCGCTCTCCTTGTTCCGCCCCTTCACCGCGTCGGTGACGGAGGCGCGCCCCGACTTCTTCATCTTCTCGACGTTCTGCGAGAGCTCGTTGATCCGGCGATCCGTCTCGGCGTCGGCCCACGCGCGCGCGGCCTGGACCATGAGGGCGTCGCGCTTCGCGAGGAGCGGACAGACGTTCGCTGCGCGGAGGTCCTCGCCGGTTCGCTCGCCGTCGTACGCCTTCGCGGCGCAGTTCTTGGCGATCTCGGCGAGCTTCTCGCTCTTCCGGAGACGGAGCGCGCGCTCGACGCGCTGATCGGGGGACGTGTCGCCCGGCTTCGGCGGCTTCGTCGCGAGCTCGACGAACGCCGCCATCTCGCTCTCCGCCGAGCGCACGGCTGCGCGCCACGCGGCGGTGGACTCCGACGGCGGGCCGGCGGCCGGTCCGGCTTCGTTCCCTGGCTGCGCCGAGCTGACGTGAACGGGACTCCCCGAAGGCCCCTCGACCTTCACGAGACCACAGCCGGCCGTGAGGAGCGCGACGAGCGCGAACGCGGCGCGGCTCACTTGCCACCTCCCGCCGGCGCGAGCGAGTCGCAGAGGGCGAAGATCTTGTCGGCCTCGGCCGGCGTCTTCAGACCGGCGAGGCCCGAGCTCTGGCAGAGATAGGGCTTTCCGCCGATCTCCTTCCACGCGTAGGCGAGGTAGCCGGTCTTGCCGTCGACTGCGAACTCCGCGACGGCGCGCGTCGGTTCGTCCTTCACCCACTTCTTGAAGGGGAACATCACGGTGTCCCCCTTGATGCTCTTCTTCACGTCGGCGAAGGACTTCTCCCGCGGCTCCGACACGTTGAGACCCGCGTTGATCTCGTCGTAGCTGACGCCGACGGACTTGTGGTCGTCCATCGTCTTGTCCATCGTGAGGGCCGCCTCGCTCGCGGGCATCACGACCTCGAGCGGGAGCGGCGCGAGCGACACCTTCTTCGTCGTCGCGGTCGCGGGCTGGGTCGCACCGGTGACGGTGCTCGCGCCGGTCGGCGCGGCCTTGCCTTCCGGCTTGGCGTCGTCCTTCCCCTCCTTGCTGCAGGCGACGAGGGCGAGGACGACGAGGGAGAGAGAGGCGATACGAACGTGCTTCATGATTCGGGGCTCCTTGCGGAGCGGCGCCTGTGCACGGCCGGTACCATGCGTCGCCGATGCGGGATTTCCAGCGCCGAAGAAGCACTCGGCGGTCGCGATCGGGTCGTCGAGGACCCGATCGCTTCCCGACGTCGGGTCCTCGAGGACCCGTTCAACGCGCCGGCGCGGCCACGAACCAGAGAGCGATCGCGCCCGCGACGAGCGCCGAGCCGACCACGAAGGACACCGTCGAGACGTCCGCCTGCGTCCCCGCCTCGTGGAGGAGATCGCGGCCGGCCGCGGTGCAGCCGAGGTCCGTGCACGCGCGGTCGGCGTCGTCGTTCGTGCCTGCCGCTTTCACCCCGAAGACGGTGCCGGCGCCGAGGGCGAGGACCCCGCCGGCGCCGAGCGCGGCGGCGATCGTGCGTCCTGGCGTCCACGTGCGGGGCGTCTCCGTGCGCGCGGGACGGTGCTCGGGGGCCGGGCTCGCGGCCGCGGGCTCGCTCCGACGCGGCAGCTCGAGGACCGTGTCGGGACACGTCGTCGCCGCCGGCGGGACGACCTCGACGTCGAAGCGATGCGTTCCGCTGCGAGAGACTTCCTCCACGACGTGCTTCCCCGGATCGACCGGGACCGGCAGGTCCCACGCCGAGGCGTCGACCGCGACGCCGTCGCGGCGGAGCACGATCGCGCTCTTCCGTTCCTCCGGGACGCGCACGACGAGGTGGCAGAGGCTCGGCTCGAGCGCCGTCACGCGCTCGCGGGCGATGACCTCGCGCTCGCGCTGTCCGGAGCGGAGCGCGATGCCGGCCGCCTCGCGGTAGCGAAGCCATGCGCTCGCGGTCCGCCCCGTCCGCTCGAGGCACTCGGCGAGGTTGAGGAGCGTGCCGAGGCCGGGGTCGAGCCGCTGGCTCGTCTCGAGCTTCGGACACGCCTCCTCGTAGCGGCCTTCCTTCATCAGCGCGCGTCCCGCGACGAACGCGGCTTCGGCCGCGGCCTGGTCCGACGCGGGCTCGCTCGCGGCGGCAGGACGGGCGAGCACGAGGCAGGCGACGACGACGAGCGCGCTCCGCCCGGTCACTTGCGGTCCTCGAACCAGTCCTCGCGTCGACGGAGCGTGGTCGAGGACGGCGCTGGCGGGGAGGGGAGCGGGACGGCGGTCGCCGCCGACACGCGCGGCTTCCCAGGCGCGCTGCGGGCGGGCGTGCTCGGCGCGTGCGCCTCGGCGATCGGTGTCGGCTCCGCGATCGGCAGCGCGCTCGGCAGGGGAGGAGAAGGCGCGCTCGTCACCGGGAGCGCGGGCTCGACCGTGGCCGCCGGCGCACGCGTCGCGCCGCGGGAGGCGAAGGCGAATGCGGTGGTCGCGAGGAGCACCGCCGCCGGCGCGAAGAGCCATGCCCTCCGCGCGGGCGCGTGCTCGGGCGGCGGCACCGCGACCGCGCGGACCTCGAGGTCTTCGGTCGTCCGCTCGGGCAGCGGTCGCTCCGCGGACGCCGCGCGGACCTCCGCGGCCAGCGCTTCGGCGCTCGGTGGCCGCGCCTCGGGTCGCGTCGAGAGGGCACGGAGGACCACGGTCGCGAGCGCGCGCGGGATGCCGGGCCGGACCGTGTCGAGGGGCGCCGGATCGAGGCGGTCGCTCGCGCTCGTCTCCGAGCGCCACGGCAGGGTGCCCGCGAGCATCGCGTAGAGCGTCACCGCGAGCTCGTACACGTCCGAGCTCACCGAGGCCTCTGCCCCGAAGAAGCGCTCCGGCGCCATGAAGGCCGGTGTTCCGCGCACGCGCCCTTCGAGCGTAGTCGTCGTCGCGCGGTCGTCGCTCGCGCGCGCGATGCCGAAATCGAGCAGGACGGCGCGCTCGACGCCTCCGCCTCGGCTCTCGAGCACGACGTTCTCCGGCTTCACGTCGCGATGCACGAGCGACGCGACGTGGAGCGCGTGTACGGCGCTCGCGAGCTCCGCGAACCGGTCGAGCGCCGTCGCGAGAGGCATGGGTCCCTTCGCGATCCGCGCTGCGAGGGTCTCCCCCTCGAGGAGCGGCATCAACAGGTAGGCGCGACCGTCGGGGAGCACGCCGCTGCCCCGCACCGGCACGAGCGAGGGATGCGTGACGCGTCCCATCCGCTCCGCCTCCGCGAGGAAGCGCTCGCGTTCCTTCGTGGAGGGCGCGAGCTCCGCGAGCTGCACCTTCAGCGCGAGGCGCTCGCCCTTCGCAGACGCCACCTCGTAGACGACGCTCGTGCCGCCGCGGCCGACCACGCCCCGCGCGCGGAACGGGCCGAGGGCCGGAGGTGCTGCGTCGGACGAGGCGGCGACCATCTCACGTCTCGTCGTCGGTCGCGCGCGGTGCGCGGAGGCCCGCACGCTCGAGGACCTTGTAGAGGTACTTGCGCTCGAGCCCGGCGATGCGTGCCGCTTCGGAGAGGTTGCCACCCGCGCGCGCGAGGAGGTCCTCGCAGTACTCGCGGTCGAAGCGCGCGAGGAGCGCGTCCTTCGCCTCGTGGTACGGGCGGTCGGCGCGTGCGGTGCGCGTCTCCTCGGCGCTCGGTTCGCTCCGGAGCACGAACGGCATCTCCGAGAAACGCGCTCCGGGGGCCGCGAGCGCCGAGGCGCGCGCGACGACGTTGCGGAGCTCGCGGACGTTCCCCGGCCAGTGATACGCGAGCAGCCGATCGAGCGCGGGACCGGGCTCCACGTCGACGTCCGGCGCTCCGCGCCCGCGGAGCATGCTGCGCACGATCTCCGGGATGTCGCCGAGGCGATGCCGAAGCGGCGGGAGGTGCACGTCGACGACACTCAGTCGGTAGTAGAGGTCTGCGCGGAACGTGCCGCGCGCGACCTCGCTCGGCAGGTCACGGTGCGTCGCGGCGACGAAGCGCACGTCGTAGCGCTCCGACTTCCGGGCGCCGAGCGGCATCACTTCGCCCATCTCCAGCATGCGGAGGAGCTTTGGCTGGAGGGCGAGCGGAAAATCGCCGATCTCGTCGAGGAAGAGCGTGCCGCCCTCGGCGAGCGCGAACGCACCGGGCTGGTCGCCGTGCGCGCCGGTGAAGGCACCGCGCTTGTGGCCGAACAGCGCGCTCTCGACGAGCGCTTCGCTCGCTGCGCCGCAGTCGAACACGATGAAGGGGCCGTCCTTGCGGCCGCTCTGATCGTGGACCGCGCGTGCGGCGAGCTCCTTGCCGGTGCCGCTCTCGCCGAGGAGCAGGACCGGCGCGTCGGATGCGCTCGCGCGCTCGAGGAGCGCGAACACCCGGCGCATCGCCTCACTCGAGCCGAGCATCGCGCCGAAGGACGTCCGCGTGCTCGGCGGGATGTCGATCGTCTCCTCGGCGGGCAGGATCTCCACGAGCGAGTGGCCGATCCGGAGCACGGTGCCGGGCGGCACCGTCGCCTCGCCGACGCGCGCGCCGTCGAGCCACGTGCCGTTCCGCGACCCGAGGTCGGTCACGACGAAGCCGGCCTTGCCGGGCACGATCTTCACGTGCTTGCCGGAGACGGCCGCGTCCGCGAGGACGACGTCGCACGTCGCGGCGGCGCCCACGGTCACGCCGACGTGGGGAAGCATCACGGTGTCCACGGTTGCGGCCTCTGTTCCGGGCTTCGTCGAGATACGCAGGCGAGCGGGTTTTCTTCCCCCGACGCGAGCGATCTCGTTCGTGACCCGCGAGACGAGCATCGAACCAAGGGTATCACGCGCTGGCGCTCGTCCCGCGGCGAGCTAGGCTGCGCCGCCGTGCGACGCCTCGCTGCCGCCGTCCTCGTCGTCTCCGCGTGCGCTTCGGTCGCATGCCGGGCCGTCCTCGGCATCGACGAGGACGTCCCGCTCCTCGAGGACGACGGCGGGGCGGGGATCGACTCCGGCGGTGGTGGCGCCGGAGACGCTGGGACCCCGGACGCGACGTCGCCGGTCGACGCGGCTCCGTCGATCGATGCGGGCCTCGTCGCCGCCGACCGCCGCTTCGCGCTCTGGCCGCTGCCTCCGGCCGCTCCGCCCGTCGCCGCGTACGACGTGACGGCGGAGACCGTCACCGATCGCACGACCGGCCTCGTGTGGCCTCGGAGCGATGCGCCGCAGGCGAGCTTCGCCGGGGCGGTCACGGCGTGTGACGAGCTCGTGCTCGGCGGCAAGGACGACTGGCGACTGCCGACGCGGATCGAGCTGCTCTCGATCCTCGACTACGGCCAGGCGATCGGCGTCGTGAACCGTGCCGTGTTCACGATCCCCGACGTCCCGAGCTCGTGGTGGACGAGCTCCGCCGACGTGATCGGCTCCGGCGTCTTCCGCCGTTTCCTCGTCGATCCCGCCGCCGGCCTCGTCGACGTCACGCTCTCCGCCGAGAGCGCGCACGCGGTCCGCTGCGTGCGCGGCGGTCCGAGCACGATGCCTCGCGAGCGCTACGAGATCGGCGCCGAGATCGTGCGCGAGGTGCTGACGCGGCTCGCCTGGCAACGGCGTCCGCTCGCGGACCTGATGGGCTACGAGGCCGCGAAGAGCGCGTGCGCGGCGCTCTCGCTCGGAGGCGCCGTAGACTTCCGCCTCCCCACCGTCCGCGAGCTCGCGACCCTCGTCGACGAGACGCAGACGACGGCGCCCCGGCTCGCGGCGCCGTTCGCGGCCGGGCCGAGCGCGCGGTTCTGGTCCGCGACCGTGCGCGCGAACCCGGCGACGGCGGCCTACGCCGTGGACTTCGCGACCGCGGGCGTCGTCACCGAGGAGATCGCCTCCGCGAAGCTCGCCGTCCGCTGCGTGCGCGACGCGCCCTGAATCGCGCCAGCTTCGTCGCTCCTTGCCGGTTCCGGCAACGGCTTGCGCGACAGCGCTGACCGGTGGTCCGACGTGATTTCGCGCACTTGAGCCCCGCTTGCGCCACCCCTGGCGCTGGTCCGGAAGCTGCTCGAAGGGCGGGGCATGAAGAGCTCGTCTTCCCACGAAGCCGGCGGCGAGGACCTCCAGACGACCACGCTCCGCGATCTCGTTCGTCGCGACCGCATCGAGGAGGCCGTCGTCCGCGCGACGAAGGCCGCGAGCATGTCGGCGAAGCTCCGCGTCCTCCGGCTCGTCGCCGAGCAGGCCCCGAAGGAGCTCGCGCGCGTCACCGCGTTCCTCGCCCGCGACGTCCTCGCCGCGATGCCCGCCGAAGGCCTCGGCCAGCTCGTCTCTGCCGCCGCCGTGCATGCGCCGAACGTCCTCGACGACATCCTCGCCGCCCTCCCGCTCCGCGGCGGGCTCGTCCCGCACGTGCTCGAGGCCGCGACGAAGGTCGCAGACGAGCAGCTCAAGCTCGCGATCCTCGTGCGCGCCGTCGATCTCCCGGTGCCGCTCGATCGCGAGCAGCGCTCCGCCTACGTGAGCGCGCTCGCGATCGCGCGCTTGCTCGCGCAGCGCTCCGGCGAGCACACGCTCGCCGTGCAGCTCGCGGACCGCGCCCGCGCCTTCGCGGACGAGCACCTCGCCTGACGATTCAGGCGGCGGCGGCCTGGCGCTCGAGCCAGGCGTCGAGGATCGCGAGGCAGCCCTCGAGCGTGTCCTCGAGATTGAGCTTCTGGCGGAGGAGCGCCGCGCCGTGGAGCCCGGAGAGGTAGCCGCTCAGGTGGCGCCGCGTGCACCGGACGCCGTACGGCTCGCCGCGCTCGGCGACGTTCGCGCGGAGGTGCCGCTTGCAGAGGTCGATGCGCTCTTCCGCCGTCGGGGCCGGGACGTCTCTGCCCTCGCGGAGGAGGCCGTAGGCCTCGCGGAAGATCCACGGGTGCTCGATCGCGCGCCGCCCGACCATGACGCCCGCGCAGCCGGTCTCGTCGATCGCGCGCTTCGCGTCCGCGGCGCTCTTCACGTCGCCGTTCACGATGACGGGGATCGAGACGACCTCGCGCGCCTTCGCAGCCCACGACCAGTCGGCGGCGCCGGAGTGGCCCATCTGCGCCGTCCGGCAGTGGATCGTGATCGCGGCGACGCCGGCGTCCTCGAGCCGGCGCGCGAGGTCGACGATCGGCATGTCGCTCTCGGGCCCGTACCCGATTCGCGTCTTCACCGTCACCGGCAGCGCGACGCTCGAGACGACCATCTTCGCCATCGAGACCATCGCCTCCGGGTTCCGGAGCCAGCCGGCGCCGGCGCCGCGCCCGGCGATCTTCGGCACCCAGCACCCGCAATTGATGTCGAGGAAGAGCGGCTGCGCCTCCTCGGCGAACTTCGCCGCTTCGGCCAGGCGCTCGGGATCGGCGCCGTAGATCTGGATCGCGGTGAGCTGGTCGTCTTCGGCGAGGCGGATCTTGCGGCGCGCGTTGCGGCAGCCGCGGAGGAGCCCCTCGACGTTCACGAACTCCGTCATCCCGATGTCGCCGCCGAGCTCGCGGCAGAGCCGACGGAACACGACGTCGGTGACGTCCTCCATCGGCGCGAGGATGACGGGCTTCGAAGCGTAGAGCTCCTTCAGGCGGGCGTGGTTCGGGTGCACGGCGGGCGGCAGGGTGTAGCGCAGATCCCGGCCGCGTGCACGTCGGCAGATAGCTCGACAATCTCAGAAGAAGATCGGGTTCGACACCGCGAAGACCTTGTTGCCCGGGTGGACCGGCGCGAGGTCGCCGTCGCCCTTCGCGTGGAAGACGACGAAGTGGCGCGGCTTGCTCGAGGCGGGGGCGACGTTCACCGTCGCCTCGTAGCGCTTGCCGAGCTCGCCCTGCGCGGGCGTCTGGGCGACGAGATCGAGCGTCTGGGTGGAGACGCCGTCGACGAACACTTCGAGCTTGCTCGCCGAGACCCAGCTCGCGCTGCGGACCGTGACCTTGTAGGCGCCCGCCTGGCTCGTCCCGCCGGGGCCGACGCCGCCGGGCGCCTCGACCGACATCGCGAGGCCGCCGCTCACGTAGGACGTGCCGGCCTTGATCGCGTCACGCACCTTCTCGTTCGTGAGCGCGCGCGGGTCGTCGGTGCCGACCGCGAGGCACGTACGCGGGTAGCCGACGTGCGACGTGCGGTAGTCGTGGCTGTCGGAGTTGCCGACGGCCCAATACGTCTTGCCCGCGTTCAGGAGCGCGAACCAGTCCTCGAGCGACTTCGTGCGATTCGCCTCGAGGTCGCTGCCGTTGAAGACCTCGACGGCGGTGAAGTCGTCGCTCCAGAGCTCGTCGCTCCCGCGCCCCGTCGTCCGATCGAATTGCGCGCTGCTGAAGTACGCCTGGAAGTCGCCGCCGCTCGGGTGGTTGACGATGAGCGCCGGCTTCTCCGGCAGCGCGTTCACGGCCGCGAAGACGTCGGCCGGACGCTTGCCGACCCACGCGACGGCGCCGCTGTTGATCTCGTCGGGCTTCGGGACGAGCGGCACGACGCCGAAGTGACCCCACGTCCAGGTCGTGAGCTCCTCGCTCGGCATCCCGAACGCCCAGCGGGTGAGGCCGAGCCGCTCGATGTACGGCCGGAAGTCGATCACGTACTCGTGCTCGCTCGAGACGGGGATGTCGAGGCCGTCGCTGATCGCCGACTTCACCTTCGTCTCGACCGCGTCCTCGGAGTCCGCCGAGTAGTTCGAGTGGACGTGGAAGTCGGCGCAGAGAGCTCCCGCCGCCGGGACCGAGCGCGCGAGCGCGGCGGTGACCGTCACGGTCTTGCCGGCCTCGGCGAGCACGTTCTCGTCGTGCAGCTCCCAGGCATAGCCGCGCGACACGATCACGCGATGCGAGCCTGGCGGGACGGGAAGGGTCGCCTTCCCGGTGACGGCGAACTCCTGCCAGAGGCGGCCTTCGACCTCGGTCCGGATCCCGAACCCCGGAGGCGGCGCCGCGACCGGCACGGCAGGGATCACCTGCACGCGGACGGGGAGCGGCTCGTTGGTCGTCTTGTCGGTCGCGACGACCTCGATCGTCGCGCGCTTCGGCAGGACGATGTCGGCCGACGGTTGCGTGCTGCCGAGCGGCGTCGGGGCGGGGACCGCCCAGCCGTTCAGCGTCGTCGTGAGCGACACGTCGGCATTCGGGACGTGGAGCACGAACGTGCCGCTCGCGTCCGTCGTCGCGCGCGTGAGGTAGGTGCCGTCCGGTGCGGTCGCGTGCACGATCGCGCCGGCGAGCCCCGCGCCCTCCGCTTCCTTCACGGTGCCACGGACCTCGCGCCAGGCGACCTCTCCGGCCACGCGCCGCTTCGCCTCGAGGAGACCGTCGACCCCGGGGCCGCCGGCGACGACCTCGACGGAGTCGATCGTCTTCTTCGTACAGGCGTCGAGGACGAACCCCGGCTTGCTGAACAGCTGGAAGCCGGACACCTCGAGCTCCGCGCGGAGCGTCTCGCCGACGCCGCGGAAGCCGAAGCCCCATCGGTCGGTGCTCCACGCGGCGAGCGAGGTGGGGCCCTTCGCCTCCGCGAAGCCCGTCTCGGGCGTGAAGGAGGGCGACCGGAACCTCTGGAAGAAGGCGACGTACTGGCGGAGCGAGAAGTCGATCGGATCGATCCGTGTGTTCGCGATCGAGAGCCGGAGCACGACGCGCTCGGCTCCGGGCTCGAGCACGTAGTCGAGCGCGACGGGCAGGTCGTACGGCTCCGGTCCGAGGATGCGGAACGTCTCGAGGAACGGGATCGTCTTCAGGACGCCCGTCGCGCGCACGATCGCGGCCTTGCCGTCTCCGCCGTCGGCGACGACGGACACCTTCTCCGGCGCGATCGTCTGGATCCCGAGCGTGAGCGCCGTCTCGCCGTACTCGCCGATGCCCTTCGGCCGCCCGTCCTCTCCGACCGGCTCGACGCGGAGGATCTCGCCGCCGTACGGGAAGTACCCGTCGCTCATGCCCTCCGCCTCGATGTAGAGGGCGATCTTGTCGTTCGCGAGCGCGAAGTCGCCGAGCCTCACCTTGTGCCGCGCGTCATCGGGCTGGACGATCTGATCGGCGCGCGTGATGCGCCCCGCGCGCGCCTGTCCCGCCGCCTTCGCGCCGAACGGATCGGCGTGGCCGTCGGTCCCGCTCTCGAAGCGGAACGACTCGGCGAGATCGGTGCAGGTCGTCGGGGTCACCTCGGAGCTCTCGCCGTCGTCGGACGAGCACGCGAGCACGGCGACCGTCACCGCGGTCGCGGTGAGGGCTACGAAGCGAAGGCGCATGGCCCGATTGTAGGTGACGCCCGAAAGTCGCGCTAACCGAGAGCCGTCGACAAATCGCCCCACAAGTCGTCGGGTGACTCGAGCCCGATCGAGATCCGGAGCAGGTTCGGCGGGGCGAGCGAGCCCGCCCCCTCGACGGTCGCACGGTGCTCGACGAGGCTCTCGACGCCTCCGAGCGACGTGGCCCGCGCGAAGACGCGGAGCTTCGACGCGACCGCGAGCGCTTCGGGCGCGCCGCCCTTCACGAGGACGGAGAGCATCGCGCCGAAGCCGTCACGCATCTGCTTCGCGGCGATCGCGTGCCCGGGATGGGAGGCGAGCCCCGGATAGAGCACGCGCTCGACCGCCCGATGCGATTCGAGCTTCTCCGCGAGCGCCTGCGCCGTCGCGCTCGCGCGCGCCATCCGTACGAACAACGTCCGCATCCCGCGATGGAGCAACCACGCTTCGAACGGCCCCGGCACCGCCCCCGCGAAGTGGCGGAGGCGCCGGATGCGCTGCCAGGCATCGTCGTCGTTCGCGGTGACGAGCGCGCCGGCGAGCACGTCGCTGTGGCCGTTCAGGGCCTTCGTCGCCGCGTGCATGACGAGGTCGGCCCCGAGCGAGAGCGGCAGCGTGTGCACGGGCGTCGCGACGGTCGAGTCGACCGCGAGCCGCGCGCCGGCGTCGTGCGCCGCCGCGGCGGCGGTGGCGATGTCGACGACGTCCCACGTCGGGTTCGCGGGCGTCTCGATCCAGACGAGCGACGTCTTGCCACCACGCGCCGCCTCCCGGAGCACCTCCGGCCGCGTCGCGTCGACGAGCACGAGGTCGATCCCGAAACGCGTGCAGTGCTCACGCATCCAGGTCCGGAGCCCGTGATACATCGCCTGCGACGCAACGAGGCGCTCCCCCGGCGCGACGAGCGCCTGGACGACGGCGGTCGCCGCCGCCATCCCGGACGAGAACAGGCGCGCGTCCTTCCCGCCCTCGAGCTTCGCGAGCAGCTCCTCGGCGGGACGGAACGAGGGGTTGTCGTCACGCGCGTACTCGAGCCCGGCGGTGAGCACGTAGGAGGGGTCGCGGACGAACGTCGTGCTCGTGTGGATCGGTGGGACGACGGCGCCGGTGTGCGGGTCGACGAACGGCCCTCCCTGCGCGGCCATCGTCTCGGGCGACACGGGCCGGGTCACGACGGCTCCTTCGCGAAGTGCTCGCAGAGCAGCTCGTTCACACGATCGGGCGCGTCGTGCTGCACCCAGTGCGTCGCGTCGGGGATGTGGACGACGCGTGCGTTCGGGACGAACCGAGGTGGAGGCGTCGCGAGCTCCTTGCCGAGATACCGATCCTTGTCGCCCCACACGACGAGGACGGGGCAGTCGATCCGGACCTGCTTCGGCGTGGTGCCGGTCGCGGCGCGCCGGATCGCCGAGCGGTAGTAGTTGATCGCGGACGTCAGCGCGCCGGGCACCCGGAGCGCATCGACGTAGCGGTCGATCTCCTCCGCGGCGAACCCGTCGACGCGGAAAGTGCTCCGCACGAAGGTGTAGTCCCTCGCCGCGAGCTGCTTCTCCGGCACGATCGGCAGCTGGAAGAAGAACATGTACCAGCTCCGCAACATCTGCCGCGGGCTCCGCCGGAGCCCGCGCATCATCGCGAGCGGATGCGGCACGTTCAGGATCGCGAGCCGCTCGACCATCGCGGCGTGCTGCTGCGCGACGTGCCACGCCACGGCGGCGCCCCAGTCGTGCCCGACGACGAACGCCCTCTCGCGGCCGAGCGCGCGCACGAGGCCGGCGACGTCGGAGGCGAGCGCCTCGATCCGATACGCGTCGACGCCGTCCGGCTTGTCCGACTCGTTGTAGCCGCGGAGGTCGGGCGCGACCGCCCAGAAGCCTGCCGCCGCGAGCGCAGACAGCTGTCGCCGCCACGACCACCAGTGCTCGGGGAAGCCGTGGAGCAGCACGACGAGCGGCGCCTTCGCGAGGTCACCGGCAGGGCGTGCTTCGGCGACGTGGAGCGTGACTTCGCCGGTGTCGAGCCGCCGGTGGAGGAAACCGTCGTTGCGCTTCTCCGGCTGCGGCTCCGTCGTCGTCGTGCTCATCGCGGCCGAGGCTAGCACCTCGCGTCACAACGGAGCGGTGCGCGGAGGGGGCCTCTCGCTCGGGCTCGTCGTCCCGATCCCGAGTGCGCGGAGCGACCGCTCGGCGCGCGATCGCAGGAAGCTCCGCGGGTCGCCGAGCATCGCCATCAGCTCCGGGACGAAGGCGGGATCGTCCGGCGCGTTGTCGGCGATCACCGCCCGCACGTGATGGTGCGCGGACCGCAAGCCTTCGAGCAGCACGGCGTTGCCCTCCGGCCGATTCAAGCGCGCGAGCGCACGCACGAACGTGACGAGGTAGAGCGGCGCGTCGTCGTATTCGTAGGTCGACGTCGCCGGCTCGGCGAAGAGGCGCGCCGCCGCCTCCGCGAGCGGCCGCACCGAAGAAGGATGGCCACGCTCGGCGAGGCGCGTCGCGACGTTGTGCCGGAAGACGCCGAGCGGATCGCGTACGGCATCGTGGAGCGCCTCGAGCCCGCCGCGCTCCTCGATCGCGTCGAGCACGAACGAGTAGTAGCGACGCGTGCGCGGCAGCGGCGCGCCCCACGCCGCGAACGCCGCCTCGGCCGACGTGCGCACGCGGTGGTCGTCGCGCGTCACGAAGTAGCGGACGGCCTCGTGGCCGAGGAAGAAGGCGTCGTGATCCTCCTCGTCGGGGTAGGACTCCCGCCACACGCGCGCGAGCTCCGCGAGCGAGCGGAGGGCCCAGGCCTGCCGCCGCGACGTCTCCTCCTGACGGAACGCGGGATCCCAAAGCGCCCGCTCGAGCCCGCGACGGAGCTCGCTCGTCGTGGGCGCCGCGGCGGTCCCGGCGTTCGTCTTCGCGAGGCCGGTGAGCCGTACGATGTCGACACCGGGCTCGAGGCTCTCGACGTTCGGCAGCGTCCGCAGCACGGTCGTGACGCGCTCGCGCGCGGAAGGGTGAGCGGAGCCGAGCTCGCCGATCGCCCACACCGCCTCGGAGCTCGACGCTTCCTTCGGCGAGAAGACGAGCCGCTCGAGCGCGGGGAGGGCAGGGAGGTGACGGAGGCGTCCCATCGCCCACGCGGCGACCGGGAGCACGTGCCGGTACTCGTTGCTCTTCGACTCGAGGATCTGGAGGATGACCGGCGCCGCCGCCTCGTCGCGCAACGTCCCGAGCGCGCCGACGAGCTCGCGGACGAGCGCACCGCGCTCGATCCCCTCCCGCCAGCCGGAGAGCGGGCTCTGCTCGAGGAGCTCACGCATCGTGTCGGCCGCGTCGCGCGCACGGAGGTCGGTGAGCGCACGGACCGCGGCCGTCTCGAGGAGGCGGAGGCCTCCCTGCGAAGGACGTCGGAGCAGATCGAGCAGGTGCGGGATCGCGCGGACGTCGCCGAGCGCGCCGAGCATGTCGACGGCCGCGACGTCGCCGGTGAGCGCACGCGCGAGGAGCGAGGGCAGGACGCCGCCGTCGCCGAGCTCACCCAGCGCGAGCAGCGCTTCTTCGCGCTCGGCCGTCGCCGCGCCCGGATCCGGGACGGGGCGGAGCGCATCGATCCGCTCGACGATTCGCCGCGTGAGCTCGAGGCGTGTCTCGCCGACGGAAGCGGGTGCGGCGTGCTTCGACTTCGCCGCGCGCGTGGCGACGACGCGGCGGCGCGCCAGGTCCTTGCCGAGGGCGGTGCGCGGCGAAGGCTCGCGCGTCGCGCCTTCGAGGACCGACACGGCGTCGCGCACGATCGCGTCCGGCGATGCTGCGTGCGCGCCGACGAGATCGGCGTCGCCCGTCTCGGTCCGGAAGAACGCTTCGACGACGCTGCCTAGCGCGAACGGGTCGGTCCGCTCGGCGGGCCTGCGCGCCTTCGTGCGACCGCGCGTCGAACGGAGCGAGCGCGGGGGATGCGGGACCGCGAGCGGACGATGGACGAGGCGCTTCGCGGCGCGGCGCACGGCGGGGTCGTCGGCGACGAGCAGGTCGGCGACGGCGCGCGCGCGTTCGAACGCCGTGCGGACCGCCTCTTGTTCGGCGACGCCGGGAGAGGGGAGCTTCGCGAGCAGCTCGCCGGCGCGTGTGGCGAGCGCATCGTCGCGCTCTGCTTCGACGAGCGCGAGCCGCACCGCGAACGCGGCGGCGCCCCGGCACACGACGCGGGGCGAGAGCGTCTCGGTGTCGACCGCGACGATCGCCGAGCGTGCGGGGCTCGCGCCGCCGTCGAGCACGTAGACCCAGATCGTGCCTGCGGGGCCCGTCCCGAACGGCAGCGCGCCGGCGAGGAGCGCGACGAGGCGCGCGCGCGCAGCGCCTCCTCGTCGCGCGGCGCGGAGCACGCTGGCGAACGTGAGGGAGCCGAGCTCCTTCGGCGTGAGGTCCCCGACCCGGCGTCCGCCGAGCGCCGAGAGCAGCGCGACGAGGTCGGGCGGCAGCGCGACCACCGAGCGATGCGCGGACGACGGCCTCCGAGCGACACCTCGACGCGCGAGCCACTGGGCGAGGCCGCGCGAGAGGAACCGCTCCGGTGCTGCCGTCACGCGGAGCATCCAGCTCGAACTCAAGCGATCAGGGAGAAAACCTGCGATTGTCGATCCGGTCAAGTCGCCCCGAGACGAGTCTTCCGACGACGGCGACGCGCGCTCGCCTCTTGCGGCTGCGCTCGGGCGGCATCCTCACGTGATCATGTCGGGCGGCAGGTGCGCCGTCTCGTTGTACGAGCAGAGCCGCACGGACCCGCTACCGCGGACGAGCACCCGCGTGATCGCGCAATGATGGCTCGTCATCCGCATCCAGCGTGCGTAAGGGACGTCCAGCGCGAGGCACACCAGGTAGCGAATGAGGTTTCCGTGACAGACGACGAGCTCGGTGCGGTCGGTCCTGCTCTTCTTGAAGAGCATCGCGTAGGCGCGGTCCGCGCGCGCCCGATCCTCGGCCCGCTCGGCGGGCGAGAGATCGTAGCCCTCGACCTTCGTGTACATGCCCTCGCAGAGGAGGCGCGAGCACCGCACGCGCTTCTTCGCGAAGACGTCGCAGATGATCCCGGCCGTCTCCTTCGCGCGCGGCAACGTGCTCGCCCAGACCGCGTCGGGGGAGAGGCGCGACAGGAAACGAGCGGTCGTCGCGGCTTGTTCGCGGCCGAGCGGTGTCAGACGGCCGCCGTCGTTCGTGTCGTACTGCCCGTGGCGGACGAGGACGAGCGTTCGCGTACCCACCTCTGCACGCTACCAGGTTAAAGCGCGGTGGCGGAGGCTCGACGCGAGCGCGCTCCCTTGCCATGCTCGTGCCGTGGGTCTCGGGGCGAGAGGGGCATTCGTGATCGCGGTCGGGGCGATCCTCGTCGCGTCGGCGTGCGGAGGCGAGACGTCTTCCCTCGCGCCGCTGTCGCCCGCGTCCGCGCGCGAGAGCACACCCGTCGAGCTCCCGCCCGGCTGCGACGCGTGGAACGGCCAACCGGTCGAGGCCGCCTGCATCCCGCGGTCGGCGCGCGAAGGCGTGCCGCTCCTCTTCGAGGCGGTCGCGGCGTGTGGTGCCTGCGGCGCGCGTGCGGAGACGTGCAGCGTCGTCCGCGAAGGGCGCACGCTCGTCCTCTCGCTCGACGGCGCGAACTGCATGCCCGAGCCGGGCGCTTCGTGCACGTCGACGTGCACGAAGAAGCGCTTGCCGTGCCGGATCCCTCCGCTCGAGGGCGGCCGCTACGTGATCCGGTGGAACGACCCCGGCGGCCGCGTCGACTCGCTCGATGTCGTCCCCGACGGCACCGCGCGGACGGCGTGCGTGCTCGGAGCGGAGTGATCGCCAGACGTTGGCTTCCCCCTCCGGCGTCGTCAGGCGGCCCGCACATCCACCAGCTGGAACGCATCGACATCCATCAGCCCGCGGTCGGTGAGCTTCAGCGAGGGGATGACCGGCAGGCTGAGGAACGCGAGCTGCAGGAACGGCTCCGGGAGCGTGCAGCCGATCGCCTTGCTCGCCGCGTGGAGCTCTTCGAGCGTGTGCGCGATCGTCTCGGGGCTCGCCAGCGACATGAGCCCGCCGAGCGGGAGCGAGAGGTGCGCGAGGACGGCGCCGTCGCGCACGACGACGAAGCCGCCGCCGGACGCGGCGAGCGCCGCCAGCGCGGCGCGCATGTCCGACGTCGAATCGCCGACGACGATGAGGTTGTGGCTGTCGTGGCCGACGCTCGACGCGATCGCGCCGCGGAGCTCGCCGAAGCCGGTCACGTAGGCGTTCGCCGGCTTCTGCCCCCGTCCGTGCCGCTCGAGGACGGACAGACGGCGGACGCCCGGGGCGTCGCTCGCGAGGACGTGGCGATCGGTGAGGATCCTTCCCGCGCGGACGCCGATGACGTGGACGGTCCCTCGCGGCCCTTCGAGATCGATCGGCTCCGGGATCGCGGCGCGGACCGTGTTGGGTGGCGTCTCGGTGTGGCCCTCCGGCATCTCGAGCTCCGAGACGAGCGTGCCCTGCGCGAGGACGTCGCGGACCGCGCAGGTCTTCGCGTCGTCGAGGACGACGAGGTCCGCGCGGAAGCCTGGCGCGATCGCGCCGATGCGCTCGCCGGCGCGCGCCGGTCCCGCGAGGCCGTAGTGGCGCGCGACGGTCCACGAAGCGGCGCGGTACGCGACCTCGATCGGGACGCCCTTCGCGATCGCGGAGCGGATCAAGTGATCGAGATGCCCCTCGCGTGCGATGTCGAGCGGGTTCCGGTCGTCGGTGCAGAAGCCCACCGTGGTGGACGTCGCGAGCGTGAGGAGCGGCGCGAGCGCGTCGAGGTCCTTCGCGACGCTGCCCTCGCGGATCCACACCGCGATGCCCTTCTGGACCTTCTCGCGCGCTTCCTCGAGCTCGGAGCTCTCGTGGCAGCTCGTGATCCCGCACGCGGCGTAGGCGGAGAGCGCGCGGCCGCGGACGAGCGGCGCGTGGCCGTCGAGCGGCCGTCCGTCGAAGGCGACGATCTTGTCGAGGACGAGGGGATCGCCGGAGAGGACGCCGGGCACGTTCATCACCTCGGCGAGGCCGAGCGCGGCGCGGCGACCGAGGAGCGGCGCGAGCGCGTCGGCGGCGAGGATGCCGGCGCCGTTCGTCTCGAACGACGTCGCCGGCACGCACGAGCTCAGCATGACGCGGAGGTCGAGGCCCGCGCGCGACGGCGTCCGGAGCCGCTCGGCGGCATCGAGGAAGTAGGTGATGCCGGGAACGCCGAGGACGTTCGCGAGCTCGTGCGGGTCGCAGACGGCGGCGGTGGTCCCGCGCGGGAGCACGGCACGCTGGAAGCTCTCCGGCACGAGGAGCGAGCTCTCGAGGTGGACGTGCGCGTCGATGAAGCCGGGGACGACGGAGGCGCCGCGGAGGTCGATCGTGCGCTTCGCCGGCAGCTTCTCGGTGCCGACCACGACGCCTTCGTGGATCGCGACGTCGCCTTCCACGAACGCGCACGAGAACACGTCGAGCCAGCGCGCGTTCGCGAGCACGAGGTCACACGGCTCTTCGCCACGAGCGGCGCGCAGGCGCCTCCGGAGCACGTCGTCGAGCGGCATCCTGCGAGGATAGCGCTCTATACTCTGCTCGTGCCGACCTTCGACGAAGCCGCCATCGCCCGCCTCCGTCTCGCCGCCGAAGAGGTCGCCTGGCTCACCGGACGCGGTTACCCGATCGACAGCGTCACGCCGCTCGTCGCGGGGCACCACCACCTGTCCGAGCTCGAGCAGCGCGCGCTCGCGCGGGGGACCTGCTCGGAGCCGCAGTATCGCCGCCGCGCGGCGCGCGAGCTCGAAGGCGAGGACGTCGCGCGGAGGCCGCTCGCGGTGGACGCGGTCGACGTGCTCTCGACGGTGGAGGCCGCGCTCACCGGCGCGCCCGTGCTCCAGACCCTCGACGGCACGGTGCGCGCGCTCGACGTCGACCGCGCCGCCTACGTGCCCGGCCCGCACGCCGATGCCGCGATCGACGCCGTCCTCGAGGCGGCGAAGGGACTACGCCCGCAGGTGATCCGCGTCGTCGTCGACGAAGCCGCACGTGGCGCGGCCGATCTCGAAGCGCGGATCACCGCACGCGCGAAGACGGTGAAGGCGAAGGCCGAGGTCGTCCGCGCGCCGAGCGCGCCCAAGGCGCTCCGGAAGGAGAAGCAGGTCGCGTCCGGAGATGCCGACGTCCTCGACGCGTGCGCGGCCTGGTTCAACCTCGGCGCGCTCGTCCTCGGCGCGCTGCCCCGGGTCGTGCTCGTGAAGCTGCAGTGACCGGTCCGCTCGCGTCCGCGCGCGATCGCGCTCGCACGCTCTCGCGAGGGTCGCGAGCGCTCGCGAAGCGCCCCGAGACGGCTGCCTGAGTCGGTCCCGAACCACGAGCCCACATGATACGCCACGCGATCGCGCACTGTCGTTGCAGCATGCGCAACGTGACTGCACGGAAGTGGGCGCGTCTCGACTCCGCTGCAGCCCGCGGGCATCGACTTCCAGGACGTGAGCTCATCGGCACGCCGCCTGCTGGTGGCGGCGGCCATGACGTTCGCCAGCCTGCGCCGTTTCGCGATCCTCCTCCCGCTCTCCGTCGCCCTCATGGGTGCGACGGGCTGTGCCGCCGAGACCGAGGACGGCGACATGGGCGACGACGAGGACGTCGGAACGAACAGCGAGGCGCTGTCGTCGTCGTGCTCGAAGAGCCGCTCGCAGATCCTCTCGTCCGTGTCGGGCACGCGTCGCAAGATGATCGAGCGCGCGTTCACGTGGTGGGATGCGCAGGTGCCGTACAGCCAGAGCCGCTGGTACAAGGGCTACCGCACCGACTGCAGCGGCTTCATCTCGATGTGCTGGGAGACGGGCACGAGCTACACGACGGCCGACTTCATCGCGGGCGGCGGCGAGTCCGATCGCCTCTCGTCGTACGACCAGCTCGCGCCCGGTGACGCCCTCGTCCGTCGCGCGAACGGCGCCGGCCACATCGTCATGTTCCTCGGCTGGAACGACAGCGCGCGGAGCTCGGCGTGCGTCATCGAGCAGGCGAGCACCGCGCTCGACATGGAGTTCCGCACGCGTTCGACGAGCTCGCTGAAGGCGAGCGGTTACCGCGCGATCCGCTCCGAACGCCTCTGAAAGACGTCGAGATCACGGCGATCCTTCGCGTCTCACGACTTTCCGCGCGCCGGGGGAGCGTTTTCGAGAACGCGCCGTATACTCCACGCGCTCCGCGGAACGGCTCGCCCGTTCCGCGACGCCAACGCGGGGGAAGCGAGGTCGTTTCATGCGTGGGTTCGTATCGGCCGCCGTCTCCGCCCTGACCATCGCGCTGTTCGCGTGCAGCAGCGGACCGCCCGACGTGGCGCCGAGCGGCGAGCCCGTCGGCCGCGCCCAGAGCGCGATCATCAACGGCGAGCTCGACACGACCCACCAGGCCGTCGTCGCGATCCTCGCGCAGGAGGGCGCGCAGAGCGGCCTGTGCTCCGGCACGATCATCAAGGTCGACCCCGCGACGAAGGTCGGCTGGGTCCTCACCGCCGCGCACTGCGTCGAGGTGCGGCCCGTGATGGTGATGCAGGGCGACGACATCATGTCGCCCACGATCGTCCGTTACGAGGTCCTCGACTACGCTGCCGACTCCCGCTACTCGGGCCAGACCGGCTCCTCGTACGACTTCGGGATGGTCCGGATCCTCGGGGTCGACGCCTCGACGCCGACGATCCCCGTCGTGAGCTCGCCCGACGGCCTCGGGGCGGGCACGCCCGTCCTCAGCGTCGGCTACGGGCGCACGTCGCTCATCGACTCGGGCGACACGACGGAGAACTCGCTCCGGCGGCGCGTGGCGAAGACCCTCTCGCAGGTCGGGCAGACGCAGATCGGCTACGACATGTCGACGAAGGGGATCTGTCAGGGCGACAGCGGCGGCCCCGTCCTCGTCCAGCAGGGCGGCGTCGAGAAGGTCGCCGGCATCCACTCGTTCGTGCAGGGCGACTGCAACGGCTTCGGCGTCAGCGGCCGTGCGACGGCGGCCGCGACGTTCATCGCGACCGAGCTCGCGAAGGCTCCGCCGCCGGCCGACTGCAACACATGCGAGGCGATCGCGAACTCGGGCAACAACGAGTGCGCGGTGCTCACGCGCGCATGCCTCGCCGACAAGGACTGCAGCGCGTTCTACCAGTGCGTCTCGCAGTGCGGGAACACGGTCGACTGCCGCGCGAGCTGTCTGAAGAAGTACCCGAAGGCGGAAGGCCCCTTCTCCGCCGCGACGTCGTGCGTCTGTACGCGAGCCTGCGCGACCGAGTGCGGGAATGGCTTCTCCTGCAAGAGCCTCCCGAAGTGCGGCTACAAGCTGCCCGCCGGGACCTGTTCGACGTGCACGGAAGGCGCGTGCTGTGACGAGACGTTCGAGTGCACCGCGGACGCGGCCTGCTTCTCGTGTCTGAAGACGAGCGACGCGGATCCCGCCTGCGCTACCAACCCGAAGCGCAAGGCGCTCGCGACGTGCGTCGCCTCGAAGTGCAAGGACGAGTGCGCGGGCTCCGGGCTCGACAACGGCGCCGATCCGCCGGCGGAGGACCCCGGCGCCGCTGCGGCGGATCCGGCGACGACGACCACGACGACCACGACCACGAGCTGCGCCGTCGCCTCGGCCGGCGCGTCGTCCCGCGATGCGGCCTTCCTCGGTGCGTTCGCAGCGCTCGGACTCGTCGCGCTGCGCCGCCGACGTCGCTCGTGAACGTGGGCTAAGCTCCCGGCGTGGGCCGGTACCGTTCGCGCGACCTGATCAACGCCCCGACGCTGGTCAGCTGGCTGCGCGTGCCGCTCGCCGTCGCGTTTCCGTTCTCGCACCGGAGCCCGGGGCTGAGCCTCGTGATCCTCGCGCTCGCCGCGATGACGGACGTCGTCGACGGCTGGATCGCGCGACGCTTCCGGCTCGCGACGCCGACGGGCGCGGTCGTCGACGGGATCACCGACAAGCTGTTCGTCGGCTCCGTGCTCGCGACGCTCCTCGCGACGGCGCGCCTGTCGCTCTCGGAGGTGCTCCTCCTCGGAACGCGCGAGCTCGGTGAGCTGCCGCTCGTCCTCTGGCTCGCGCTGAGCCACGACGCGCGGCGCCGCAAGGTGGACGACAAGGCGAACGCGTTCGGGAAGGCGGCGACCACGCTCCAGTTCGGTGTCGTCGTCCTCACGCTGCTCGGGAGCCCGGACAAGAGCATCGGCGTGTGGACGGCCGCGATGGTCGGCTTCGCCGCCGCCCTCAGCTACTGGATGCGGGCGCTCCAGCGGCACCGCGCCGAGGCGTGAGTCAGGTGATCGGCAAGCTGATCTCGAAGCGCGCGCCTTCCGGCACGTCGATCGCGGCGATGCGCCCGCCGTGCGCTTCGACGAAGGTCCGCGCCGTGACGAGACCGAGGCCGATGCCGAGCGGCTTCGTGCTGTAGAGCGGGTCGAAGACGTGGGCGCGGATCTGCGGGCTGAGCCCCGGGCCCGTGTCGCTGACCGCCACGACGATCTCGCCCTCGACCTGCTTCACGTCCACGCGCAGGACGCCGCCGGCCGGCATCGCCTCGAGCGCGTTGCGGATCACGTTCGCCAGCGCGCTCTGGATCTGGTCGATGTCGACGTTCACGGCCGGCACGTCCTCGAGGTGACGCTCGACGCGGACCACCTCGGGGATCGGCTGGCTCGCGAACGCGCGATCGACCATCTCGACGATGGACGTCGGCTGCCGATCGAGCGAGCGGACGCGCGCGAAGTCGAGCAGGCTCGTGATGATGACGTTCGCGTGGCGGACCTCGTCGTGAATGATCCGGAGCGCGTGGTCGACGTCGGGGTGATGCTCCTGCGTGCAGTGGCGCTTGAGCACGTAGGTCGCGTTCATGATCGCCGCGAGCGGGTTCCGGATCTGGTGGGCGACGCCGCCGGCGAGCTGTCCGAGGACGGCGAGGCGCTCGTTGCGCACGAGCGTCTCTTGCGCCTCCGCGAGCTCCGCAGTGCGCTCGTGGACGCGGCGCTCGAGCTCGTCGTTCATCTGACGGAGCGCCTCTTCCACGCGGCGGCGCTCGGTGACGTCACGCGCGATGCCCGTCGTCCCGATGACCTCTCCGGACGGCCCGAGGACGGGGGCTTTGATCGACTCGATCCAGTAGACGCGTCCGTCGGCGGCGACGAAGCGCTCTTCGACACGTATCGGACGGCCGGTCCGTTGCACTTCGAGGTCCGCTTCGCGATACCCGTCCGCGAGCTCCTTCGGCCAGAGATGGTGGTCGGTGAGACCGACGACCTCTTCCGGAGACCCCAACCCCGCCGATTCGGCGAGCGGCCGGTTCACGGCGAGGAAACGCCCTTCGACGTCCTTCAGCCACGCGATGTCGGGGATGTTGTCGAGGATCGCCTTCTTCTGCTGCTCGGCTTCGAAGATCTTCCGGTCCTTCGCTCGGCGCTCGGTGTTGTCGCGGAAGCTGAGGACGGCGCCGCGGATGTTCCCTTCGGTCGAGCAGAGCGGGTTGCCGCTGACGAGGATGAACGCGCCGGCCGGGACGTTGGCGTTGCGGACGAAGATCTCCGCGTCCCGCACGTTCTCGCCGCGGAGGACGCGCCAGACCGGCAGGGCGTCGGGGGGATAGGGCGTCGTCTGGTCGGGGAGGAAGATACCGTGCTCGACCGGCCACTGTTTCGGGTCGCGGCTGAGGGCATTGCGCGCGGCGTAGGCAAGGGCAGCGGGATTCGCGTGGGCGACGCGTCCGACGGCGTCGAACACGATGACGCCGTCGCGCATCGCGGCGAGGGCCGCCTCGAGCCAGGGCCGCTCTTCGAGCAGCGCCGAAGGCGGCTCCTCGACGCGGCGGCTGCCCGGGGCCGGAATCACAGTCCCATCCTATCACCCGGGTCACGCGCGGCTCGGGAAGGCTGGTAGCATGGGAGTCGCATCGCTCGGGCTCGGGAGGACGGCGTGGCACAAGACATCAAGACGACGCTGCGGATGGACGGGCGGATCCACGAGGGGACGGTGGCGCTGGAGGGATCTGCGCTCGTCTTCAAGGGGGGCGTCACGCTGAACCTACCTTTTTCGGAGATTTTCTCCGTCGAAGCGAGCGCCGGTTGGCTCGACCTCAAGACCTCGCGCGGGCTCCTCCTGCTCGAGCTCGGGACGAAGGCCGAGCGCTGGGCCGAGAAGATCAAGAATCCGGGCGCGTTCCTCGCGAAGCTGGGCGTCGACGCGACGAAGAAGGTGGCCGTCGTCGGCAAGGTCGATCCGGAGCTGAAGGCGGACATCGAAGGCTCGGGTGCGAAGGTGGCCAAGACGGCGCGCGGAAAGGACTTCGACGTCGTCTTCTTCGCGGCTCACCAGAAGGCCGATCTCGAGAAGCTCCCGTCGGCCCGCGAGATGATCAAGGACGACGGCTGCATCTGGGTCGTCTACCCGCGCAACGCCAACGCGGACGCGTCGTTGAGAGAACGGGACGTCATCATCGCGGGACGTACGCTCCAGTTATCGGATGCGAAAAAGGCGATCGAGCTCGACGATGCGCTCTCGGCGATGCGGTTCGTCGTGCCCGCATCGGCACGGAAGAAGAAGTAATCCGCTTTCTGCATGCGTTAGCATGCGTCCTGATGTCCGGATCTTACTTCGTCGCTCTCCAGGGCCCGTCCGCGCCTCCCTCCGTCCGTGAGCTCTCGGCACCCCGTGTCGTGATCGGCCGCGAGGCGGGAGACATCGTCGTCCCCGACGCGCGTTGCTCGTCGACGCACGCGGAGATCCTCTTCGACGGCCGCACCGTGCGCGTGCGCGATCTCGGAAGCACGAACGGCACGCTCGTGAACGGCGCGCGCGTGGACGACATCGCGTGGACGCCGGGTATGACGCTCCAGATCGGCGCGCATGCGCTCGTCCTCCGCGAGGTCCGCGCGGCCGGTCCCGCCAAGGGCCGTACCGTTGCGGGAAACGTGATGCTCGGCGGCCCGGGGCAGGCGCCTCCGCCCGCCGGCCCCGCGCCGGGACCTGCTCCGATGGGCGCGCCTCCGGGATACCCGCCGTCGTACGCCGCCGCGCCGGCGGCGCCGCCCTACGGGCAGCAGCCGATGCCCCCGCCCGGCGGGATGGGCGCTGCCATGCCGCCGCCCGGGATGATGCCGCAGCCCGGGATGATGCCGCCGGGGTACGCGGCGCAGCCGAAGAAGGGCATGCCGGTCTGGCTGATCGCGATCCCGGTCGCGCTGCTCGGCGCGTGCGGCGTCATCGGTGGCGCGCTCCTCATCGGCGCGAAGGCGGCGAGCACGACCGAGAGCGCGACGGGCGCCCCCGTGCTCACGGAAGCGCGCGAGGCGAACGTGAAGTTCGTCTGGTTCTCCGGCCAGCCCGGCGCGACGGCGAAGGGCGGCACCTCCGCGGCTCGGATCCGGGTCGGCCCGAACAAGAGCGGGATGGTCTCCGTCGGCGTCTCGGAGGAGTTCGCGGGCGGCGGCGGCAACCAGTGGAAGACGGCGACCTGGCTCGCGGCGTTCAACACCGCGCGGACGACGGGCGGCTCTCTCTCCGACTACGAGTTCAACGTCCACGTCGGCGGTCACGTCGACGGCCCTTCGGCGGGCATGCTCACGACGTCGACGATGATCGCGCTGCTCCGCGACCACCCGCCGCGTCCGGACACGACGATGACCGGAACGATCAACCCGGACGGCACCGCGGGGCCCGTCGGCGGCATCGTCCAGAAGATGCAGGGCGCAAAGGCCGACGGCCTGAAGCGCTTCGGCTTCCCGATCGGCACCCGCCAGCACAAGGACATGCAGACGGGGCAGATGGTCGACCTCATGGCCACGGGCCAGGGGCTCGGCCTCGAGGTGAAGGAGATCAGCGACGTCTACGAGGCGTACGAATTCCTCACCGGCGACAAGCTCCCGCGCGTCGAGCCGATCGCCGACGCCGAGATGGAGCCGCCGCCCGAGGCGCAAGCGCTCCTCCGCGCGAAGGTCGCGACGTGGAAGGCGCGCGTGGACCGCGAGCTCGGGCAGCTGAAGGCCGAGGTCAAGCGGACCGGGACGGCCGCGCAGATTGTGTCGCCGATGCTCGCCGAGGCGGACAAGTCCTACGTCCAGGCGCAGCAATACGAGCGCAACGGCTTCATGGTGCCGGCGCTCGAGGCGTACGCCCAGACCGCGATCGCGATCGGGGTCGCGACACACGCGACGACCTCGGTCTTCCACATCCAGCGCGGAGACATGAAGTCCCTCTTCGCGGCGGTCGACACCTCGAGCCGGATCAAACCCGAGGTCGAGTCGTACGGCACGCAGCTCGAGGTGAAGGCGCACGGCAAGACGCGCGGCGGTCAGATCTCGACCACGTACGCGTTCACGCACTACGTCACGGCGCGAGCCGCGACGATGATCGGCGACGACTTCCTCCAGACCGCGGTCCAGATCATCAAGGCGGCGGAGAGCGGCCAGCTGAAGAACGTGCGGACTGAAGCCGTCATGGCCGAGATCGCCACGAAGGCGATGGTCACGATGCTCTACTACGACATCGCGCGCGTGTACCTCGACTACGCGAAGGACGTGCAGGATCTCATCACCGACGAAGGCGCCGCGCCGCCGATCGACGGAGCCGCCGTCGACCGCACGGTGAAGGGCTACGCGTCCGCCTCGGCGGCGGTGCTCGCCTATTTCGACGCGATCATCACCGAGGAGATCGCGAAGGACAGTCGCCTCAGCCCCGACGAGGCCCAGGCGAAGATCGCCAATGCGGAGCCGGACTACTATCTCGGCCGGAAGGCGAATGCGCTCTCCGAGTACACCGGCAACGCGGCGGCGACCGATGGCGCGAAGCTGATGCGCCTCGGCGCGGCGAGCCTCTCCTACATCAACGGGGCGAAGCTCGTGAACAAGTGGTACGCGCTCGACGCGAGCAAGGACAAGGACGGGAAGCTGGTGCTCGGCAACCGCCGCGCGCTCACCGCGCAGCTCGATCTCGCGCGGCGCTCGGCGCGCGAGGCGGCGGCTCGGGCGAAGGGCTCGGTCGGGTTCGTCCCGTCGCCCGCGCGTCTCGCCTTCCAGAACGGCAACGCGTTCCGCGAAGGGAGCGACGAGGACAAGCTGAACGCGCTCGCCTCGTACTGGTCGGCGACGTTCTGGAGCGAGCTCGCGGCGACCGGCACCCCGATGAAGGCGCAGTGAGGCGGTAGGCCCGGCTCCGACATCGCCTGTCCCCGACGCCTGTAGCTTCGTGCCGCGGCGCTCGATACGCTCGAGCTCGCGCCAGCACGGAGGCCCACGCATGCTCGTCTGGGAGACCACGGTTCGTACGGGACATCCGGCGTCGGACCACCAAGCGCTCGATCAGATCCGTCGCCAGTACGAGCCGCAGGGTCTCGTCGTCCAGACCCAGCCGCTACCGCAGGGCGGCCTCCACGTGCGGGTGCTCCGCCCGGCGCCGCCGCAGCAGGCCTACGGCGCGCCTCCGGGCTTCGGGATGCACGCGCCCAGCGCGCCGCCCGGACCTCCGCAATACGCCGCGGCGTACGCGGCGCCGGCCTTCGCCGCCGCGGGCTTCGGGCCGGGCGCGCCGGGCCAGGTCTTCGCGCCGGCGGGCGCGGCCGTCTCGGAAGGCGAGGAGCGCGTCCGTTACATCCGCAAGGTCTACGGGCTGCTCGCGATCTCGGCCCTCTTCGCCGTGGTCGCGGGTTGGCTCGTGACGAGCCCTCTGCTCGGGTCGTTCACGCTCCACCTCGACGACGGCACGCCGATCTCGGTCCCGCTCGTCGTGGCGGTGATGCTCCAGAACCCCGTCATCGAGTACGGCGCGTTCGCGCTCCTGACCGTCGGCGTCTTCGGCGCGAGCTTCGTCAGCAAGGTGCGCGGCGTGAACGTCGTCGCGCTCTTCGCGGTCTCGGCCCTGATGGGCGTCGAGCTCGCGCCGATGGCGTTCGTCGCACAGGTGATGGCCGGGCTCGGTCACACGCTGTCGGCGAACCCCGTCCGTGACGCGTTCGCGATGGTCCTCGCCATCTTCGCGGGATGCACGGGGTACGTGTTCGTGACGCGGAAGGACTTCTCCTTCCTCGGCGCGACGCTCAGCATGGGCTTCTTCGTCGTGCTGACGGGCTGCATCCTGTCGTTCGTGTGGGGCAGCGAGCCGTTCTCGCTCGCGATCGCGAGCGTCGGGTCGCTCCTCGCCATCGGCTTCATCCTCTACCAGACGAGCTGGATCTTCCGGAATTCCGAGATGGACGACCCCGTCGACGACGCGCTCGGTCTCATCGTCCAGCTCCGGAACCTCTTCATGTTCCTCCTCCGCATCTTCATGTCCCGTCGCTGACGCGCTCGGTGCACGGCCGCGCAAAAGCCGCGCGGCTCCTTCGCCGGAGAGCCCGCAAGCAGAGCGTGGCCGGGCGTGTCGTCGCGGCGTTACGAGCGCGCCGCCTTCGGCGCGCTCCTTGCGAGCAATCTGTGCATGTCGCACGAACCCGCGAAGAAGACCTCCGAGAAGCACGAGGCACGTAAGCACGACCACGCCGTCGCGGGCGCCGCGACGCTCAGCGGCGCGGCCGCCGGTGCCGTCATCGGCGCGATGGCAGGACCCATCGGTGCCGTCGCCGGCGGAGCCATCGGCACCGCCGTCGGCGCCATCGCCGGAATCGCCATGGAGCGCGAAGAGATCCGGCACGACGCTCACGATCGCGATCTCGACGACGCCATCGGCGTCACGAGCGGCGATCTCGGCGAGCCGGAAGAGAACAAGCGCCCGAGCCACGCCGTCCTCTACGACGCGCGCAAGGACGAAGCGCGCGCCCGCGGCGAAGACGACGAGGAGTGATCCCCGCCGTCGTCGCCCGCGAGCGAGCTAGTCGCGAGCCTCCCGCGAGGATTCGCGCGCCAGCGCCGGCTCACGCGTCAACGGCACGACCTCGAGAGGCAGGCGGATCTCGAACGTCGCCCCTCGGCCGTCTCCCTCGCTCTCGACCTTGATGAGCCCGCCGTGGAGGCGGACGAGGTGGTGCGCGATCGAGAGGCCGAGCCCGAGCCCGCCATGGCTTCGCGTCGTCGACGTGTCCTGCTGATGGAACGGCTCGAAGACGTAGGCGAGGAACTCGGGGCGGATGCCCTTGCCGGTGTCGACGACGCGGACGACGACGTCGTGCGCCTGGATGCTCGCCTCGACCCGTACGCGGCCGCCGGCGGGCGTGAACTTCACCGCGTTCGACAGGATGTTCCAGAACACCTGCTCGATGCGGCCGCGATCGGCCTTCATCGTCCCGAGCCGGGACGGGACGAACACCTCGAGCGCGACGCCCTTCGCCTGCGCGGTCGGCCAGACGACGTCGACCGCACGCGTGACGACGTCCGAGACCTCGATGTCTGCGAGCTCGAGCGAGAGCTTGCCCGAGATGATGCGCGAGACGTCGAGCACGTCGTCGACGAGCCGTGCCTGCGCGCGTGCGTTGCGCTCGATCGTCTCGACTGCGCGCTCGCGGCCGCGCGCGTCGAGCGTGCCGGAACGGAGCAGCGTCGACCACCCGAGGATGGCGTGGAGCGGCGTCCGGAGCTCGTGCGAGACGGTGGCGAGGAACGCGTCCTTCATCCGGTTCGCGCTCTGCGCTTCGAAGCGCGCGGCGCGCTCGGCCTCGATCAGCCTCGCGTTGTCGAGCGCGAGAGCCGCGTGCTGGGCGACCTTGCAGGCGAGACGGAGGTCCATCTCGTCGTAGCGGAGGCCCTCGCGCGCGGAGACGAGCGTGACGGCGCCGAGGACCGAGTCCCGCGCGGCCAGCGGGACGACCATCGCCGACCGCATGCCTTCGCCGCGCGCGGCGAGGAGGTGCGCGTCCTCGTTCGAAGGCGAGCGAACGAGGTCGCTCGGCGCCTCCTCGAAGAGCTGCGGCTCGCCCGTCCGCAGCACGGCAAAGAGCGCGCGCGCAGCGGCCGCAGGCGGCAGCGCGAGCTCGCGGTCGCCTTCGTACCCGCAGAGCACCTTCCCGCTGTCGGCATGGACGACGGCGCCGAGCCGGAGCGCGCCGTTCGGCTCGACGAGGTCGACCGCTGCCCAGTCGGCGAAGCGCGGCACGACGAGCTCGCCGAGACGCGCGATGACCTCGCGCGCGTCGGTCGCGCGGGAGATCGCTTGTCCTGCTTCGAGCATGACGCCGAGCCGCGCGGCCGCGACACGCTCGCTCCGCTCGATGTCGTGGCGCAGCGCGCGGACGTAGCCCTGCGCGCAGAGCTCGATGAGCGTCGCGAGGAAGTCGCGCTCGTGCCCGGGGGGGAGCGAGCGGCCGCCGAACGAGAGCCCGACGGCTCCGACGGCGCGGTGCTCGGCGCAGAGCGGGAGCGCCGCGAAGCCGCCGGGAGGACCGTCCGTGAGCGCGACCCCCGGCAGGGCCGCGCTCTCGGCCTGCGCGAGGTCGAGCCACTCCGGCGCTGCGGAGCGACACGTCCGCGCCAAGGGGTGCTCGAGCTCGATCGGGAGCCCGTCCCATTGCGCGATCAGCGCCGGCGAAGCGTTGTGCGACGCGACGACCTGCAGCGTCGAGCCGTCGCGGGAGCATGCGACGACGATCGCTGCTCGGGCTCCGGTGACGATGCACGCTTCGCGTGCGGTGATGCGAGCGACGTCTCGGCATCTCGTGGCCGAGGCGATGTCTCTCGCCAGGTGAGTGAGCCGTTCGAGTCGCTGTTCCGCGACGCGAGCGTGCTCCCTCGGGTGAAGAGTGGCGTTCCCCCCGAACATGATGGGTTCGGTATGCGCCCGCTGCTCTCCTCGCACAAGCGCGGAAACCACGTAATCGCCGTGCGACCTGCGGGCGGTACGAGGATGATCCGCAGCTCCTCGCGAGCCTCGACCAAGTAGATGGAAGAGACTGCTGCCCTCACCAGGCGGCGGTGTTCGTTCCGGTTCGTAACGACAAACGCGTAGGCCGGTCGCGCTTCACTCGCGACGAGTACCGAAACCTCACTCGGAAGCGCTCCCCCGCGCCCTGCGGGCCTCGGGACGTGCGCAGGCCGTGCCGCGGTCCAGGCCTCTGACGATAGGACGAGGATTCGCATCCCGGCCGGTCGGGGGCTGGTCTATCGTTCGAGAGCCGGGGCTCGTCGTGCCGTGCTCGCGGCCCTTCGCCGCGGCTCGACCTCATGACCCTCCCGCCTCGACCTGCCGCGACCGATGGAGCCGCCGGCGCGCTCGCGGTCGCGCGTGTGACGGAGCTCGCCGCGTCC
>JBDHVE010000047.1:0-56884 GCA_039809485.1 Polyangiaceae bacterium
GGGCATCGGAGCATCGTAAGCGATCCGCCTACGCGCGGCGCTGGAACAGCCGCGCGCGGCGGAACGCTTCGACGACGGCGCGCGTGTGGACGCTGCTGCCGACGAGCGCCGACGTGAGGTGCCCCGCATCGGACATGACGAGCTCGGAGCCCCGCCAGTGCGCGTGGAGCCCCATCCCGGTGTGGGGCGGGAAGATCCGATCGTGGCGCGCGATGATCACGGTCGCGAGCTCGGGCGCGACGGGCGCCGCGTGGAGGCGGAGGTCCACGTGGCGGAGCCAGTGGCGGAGCTGCGCGCGCGCCGCCGCGACGCTGCCTGCTTCGCGCGCGAGCGACGGCCAGTGGACGGCACGACTGAGCGGCCACTCCGTCAACACGGGAGCCGCATGCGTTCCGGCGGCGCGCGGGACGCACACGGAAGGGAAGTCGACGAGCGCCGACGCGAAGGCTCCCATGAAGCCGCCCTGGCTGTAGCCGGTGACGCCGGGGAAGTAACCTTGCCGGTGCGCCCACGTGAGGAGCGCGCGCGCTTCGTCCACCATCGCGGTGCTCATCGCGAGCTGGTCGGCGACGGTGCGGAGGACGGGGCCGCGCTGACCCCGCGGCCGGCGTGTGCCGTAGAAGGGGCTCTCGAGGAGGATCGATCCGATCCCGTCGGCCAGGAGGCGCTTCGCGAGCGGTCTTCGCCGGAGGAAGCCCTCCTCGGCCGTCGAGGCGAGCACGATGCACATCGCGCCTTCGAGGTGCCGCTCCGGGAGCCACAGCTCGACGCGCGCCGCCCGGGACTCCTTCGGGAGCGGTGTCGGGGCCGGGCTCTCGAACGCCGCGGAGCGGACCTTGCCGCCGGCGACGGTGCGCATCGGCGTCATGTCACGGAGGACGACCTCACCCGGGTCGCGCGCGCGCGAGTAGGTCTCGATGAGGTCGGCGATCTTCGAGAGGACCGCGACGTCGCCGAACCCCTCGCGATAGAGGAACCCGATCTCGAGCGCTCGCGTGACCGCGTGATCTGTCACCGCGTGGAGCACGGGCGCACCCTACCCGAGTCGCGGCCCACGCGTCGGTCAGCGTTCTGTCACGGGCGCGTCATGGGCCGCCTCAGAGGCCTTCTCCCCGTGCTTTTCGCGTGCGTGCTTCGCGGACGCGGCGGCGGAATCGCGCCAGCCATTTCGCGAGCCCGTGCTTCTCGAGCGTCTGTCCGAGGTAGCCCTCCCGCACGCGGCTTCGCATCAACTTGCCGCTCGTCGTCAACGGGAGCGTGCCGGGATCGAGGAGGACGATCTCGTCGAGCACGACGCCGGTCCGCTCGCGCACCGTGGTCCGGATCGCGGCGGCGAGCTCGGACCGGACGGCCTTCGATCGCGCTTCCGCCGCGACGACGATCTCCTCCGTCCCCTCCGTCGCCTTCGTGAGGCCGAAGGCGACGACGCGGCCCTTCCGGACGCCTTCGACCTCGGCGGCCGCCGTCTCGACGTCGGTCGGATACACGTTCGTGCCGCCCTGGATGATGATGTCCTTGATTCGATCGGTCACGAAGAGGGCGCCGCCCGCGAGGTAGCCGAGGTCTCCGGTGCGGAGGACGTCGCGCGTCTTGCCTTCCTCGCCGTAGTAGCGGGGCGAGACCGACGATCCACGGACGCAGATCTCGCCGAGCCTCCGCTCCGGCAGCGGGAGGTCGTCGATCGTCGAACGGATCTCGACCTCGAGCCCCTCGACCGGGAAGCCGACCGACACGACCTCGACGAAGTCGCGGGCCGATCCGGGGCCGTCGTGCTGCGCGAGCGCCGCTTCGCCGCGCGCGAGCGCTTCGCGCGACACGCGCTCGACGCGGAGACCTTCGCCGACGCGCGGCAACGCGACGGCGAGCGTCGCCTCCGACAAGCCGTAGACGGGATGATAGGCGGCGGGCCGGAGCCCGTTCCGAGCGAACCGTTCGAGGAACGCCCGGGCGTTCGCGGCCCGCACGGGCTCGGCGCCGTCGAGCGCGAGACGCCAGCTCGAGAGGTCGAGGCGCGCGATCGCCTCGTCGCGCAGCTTGAACGCGCAGAGGCTGTACGCGAAGTGAGGCGCCGGGCTCAGCGTGGCGCGATGCGCGGCGATCGCTTCCAGCCACCCGACGGGGCGGAGGACGAAGCCGACCGGCGAGAACAGATGGAGCGGCAGCTCCCAGTAGAGCGAGAACAGCAGCGTCCCGACGAGCCCGGTGTGGCCGCACGACAACGCGCTCGTGATGAAGGGCTTCGCGAACTACGGGCTGATGGATCAGGCCTGCCGCGTCTTCGAGGCGATGGTCGCCGCGATGGAACAGTTCCGGGACCGGCGGCTCCCCGAGCTCTATTGCGGGATGTCGGGAACCGACGCGACGCTCGTGCGTTACCCGGTCGCGTGCAGCCCGCAGGCGTGGGCGGCGGCGGCGCCGTTCCTCCTCGTCCAGGCGGTGCTCGGGATCCACATCGACGGCCCGGCACAGCAGCTCGTGATCCGGAATCCGCGGATGCCGCGCTCCGTCGATCGGTTCTGGATCGAGGGCCTCCGCGTCGGCGGCTCCCGCGTGTCGCTCCGGATGCGCCGCGCCGGGAAGCGCTGTCACGTCGATCGGCTGGACGTCAGCGGCGAGCCGCTCCGGACGCTCGTCCAGATCGACTGAGCAGCCGCCGCAGGAGCGCGCTCGTCTCCTTCTCGCCGGCGCCGGCGGGAACGGCCTTCCGCTTCGTGCGCCGCGCCGAGCCGCGCCCCGTCTCGACGAAGAGGGAGAGGGCCTCGGCCGGCGGCGTCTCGGGACCGCGGAGGACGAAGCCGACGCGGAGCTGCGCTCCGGCGAGACGAGCGCGCGCATGGACCTCGAGCTCGCCGCTCCGGCGGACGCGCACGTCGCCGAGCTCGAGGCCGTCCTGATCGCGCGCGATGGTGCGCAGGTTCGCGGAGAGGATCCGCGCGAGGTAGAACGCGCCCCAGTAGAGATCCTCCGGCGCCTGGTCCTCCGGCGCCGAAGCGCTCAGCGCCTGCGCGGCGGCGAGGATGCCCTCCTCGGCGAGCAAGAACGTCGGCTGATCGGCCTCGGCGCCGCGGCGTTCGCCTCGCGTCTCGGTCCGGCCGAACGTCAGCCAGCACTGGAGCGAGATCCGCGCGTGCTCCGGATCGTCGCCGTCGATTCGAACCGGCGTGACGGCGTGGAGCGTCTTGCTCGGGAACACGACGAGCCGGTTGTGGCGGAACGGGATCGTCGTCTCCTCGCCGTCGTAGGACAGCACGAGGTCGCCGCCGTGCACCTTCTTCGGCGCCGCCGCGAGGAACACGATCGACGTGAGATTCACGCCGGCGCCTTCGTCCTCGTGGAAGTCGTAGTGGTCCCCCGTCCGGTAGCTCGAGACCTGGAGGTGGGGCGCCGAGCAGTTCGGGATGATCTGGAAGAGCGGCTCCCGCGCGCGCTCGAACGCGCCGACCATCGCGGGGGACCAGAGCCGCTCTCGGAAGAGGCGCAGCGTCTTCGAGGGCTCGTGGATCCACACGGCGCGGTTCCGTCGCCGTTCGTGCTCGAAGAAGACGGACTGGCCGTCGTGCCCGATGTCGCGGACGAGCCCCGGCTTCATCTTCGGTGCGAGCGTCGCGATCTCGCGGAAGATCGCCCCGAGCGCGGCCTTCCCGAAGAAGTCGTCCATGACGAGGTGGGCGCGCGGCCAGTCGTGCTCGAGGAGCATGCGCGATCGTTTTCACATCTCCGGCGCCGCGGAAAGAAGAGGGAAGGTGGGCAGGCAGGGAGACGTACGAGGGGGTGGTCTTCCGGGCAACCCGAAAAATGGGCGCTGCTCGTCTTCCCCACCGAGGAACTTCCATGATCCGAACTCCGATCGCCCTCTCCTTGCTCGTCGCGCTCTCCGGTCTCGTCGTCGCGTGCAGCTCCGTCTCGGACGACGTGGCGAGCGGCGAGGACGACTACCGCGTGAAGCCGAAGGACAGCGAGAACTGGGCGAACCTCACGATCGCGCTCCCGACCGGCAGCTGCCTGCCCGGGAACACCTGCACGCGTCCCCTCGGGACGAACCCGTCGATCCAGCTCGACGGCTCCAACGTCGCGATCGGCGCGACCACGCGCGTCCGCCCCGGCGACCACGTCATCGCCGCCAACGGCGGCACGAAGAAGATCACGCTCTCCGCGGGGCAGCAGCGCACGTTCGTCCTGCCCGTCGCGCGCTCGAAGTGCACCGCGACCGCGCTCGGGACCGTGCCGCAGACGGACTTCGGCAAGACCGTGACGCTCACGAACGCGGTGTGCCCGACGACCGTCCTCGGGTCGAGCGCGCCCGCGACGCCGGTCCTCGCAACGTCGGCGGTCGACCCGTACTACTCGGCCGGTTGCGGTCAGGTGCTCACGAAGTTCGGCACGCCGGGGACCGCGTGCTCTCTGTACGCCCCATACACCGTGTACGGCCTCCGCATCAACGGCGGTGAATGCCTCTCGGTGACCCCGATCAACGCGCAGACCGCCTGCAACGCCGCGGTCGCGAACGACTGGAGCTGGGCGAAGATCTCCGCATCGAGCGGCTCGCTCCTCGCGACCGATCAAGCGTTCGTCCCCGACACCTACTCGGTGACGATCGACGGCGCGACGAAGACGTTCAAGCTCGACGAAGGCGACCTCACCGACGTCCCCCTCACCCTCCCGGCGCTCGGAACGGTGCCGAACGTGTTCACGACGAAGCTCTCGTTCGTCGAGGCGCGCGAGCTGCCGAGCGCGGGCCTCTCGACGACGATCTCGTCGAGCTGCGCCGGCGATCGCAATTACACGGTGGCTCCGAACGCGCAGGGGACGTTGGAGCTGAAGGCGTTCGCCGCCCCCGGCTGCGTCTACACGCTCTCGGCCGGCGGACGCACCGCCGAGCTGACCCAGACGTCGACGAACACGTTCAAGATCCACCGGCTCGACGTCGACGACGTCGAGGTGCAGCGCGAGAACGGCAGCGTCTACAACCAGCGCGGCACCTACGAGCTGTTCTTCAACGGGGCGCGTGTGGTCGGCCCGCTCCCGACGAACACGGGGATCGACGTCCTGCCCGGCACCTACGAGCTCGTGATCTCGTATTCGACGGCGGACGGCGCGAAGACCCAGCGTCAGACGTTCACGCTCTGACATGCGACGAGAGCGCGCGCCGGTCCTACGGCGCGTGCTCTTCGACGTACTTCTTCACGAGGCGCGTCTGGGCCTCCCAGCCTCCCTCGTTCATCGTGAAGGCTCGAGCGCGTCGCTCGAGGGGCACCTTGTCGAACCCGGACTCGGTGATCACGAGCTGCACGCCGCCTTCGATCTCGGTGAGCTCGAACGTGACGAGCGTGCTCGGCTCCGAGCCGTGATCGACACCCGTCTCGACCGCGAACGGGCGCCAGCGGAACGAAAAGAGGAACGGCGGCTCGATCCGGTCGACGGTGATCTCGAACGGCTTGCCGGTGTACGGCTCCTGGCCCTTCGCGACGGCGGCGTCCACCTGGGTCGGACGGATCTTGCCGGTCAGTCGCTCGCCGGCGACGAAAGGCCCGTCGAGCTCGACGCCGAACCACGCGCCGAACTCGTGCGCGTCGCTGACCGCTCGCCAGACGCGCGCGAGGGGCGCTCGCAGGGTGATCGACTTCCGAATCGAATCAGGCACGGTCATCACGCAACCTCCGGGTTGCGCGTAGCTTAGTCCCGCCCGCCGGAGACATGCAACCGCAAGGTTGCGTGCGGCCCCGTGCTCCACCTCGCGATCAGCGTCGTCGCCGACCTCGTGCGCGCCGTGTCGCCAGCGCAACCGCGGCAAGCGCGCTGCCGATCGCGGTCGCGGCGCCGGCGCTCGCGACCGCGCTCGTGCTGCAGACCCAACCTCCGCCGCCGACGACGAGCGGGTCCAGGATCGCTTCGGGCGCGGACAATCCCCCGTCTGCCGTCGGCAAAGGCGTGCAGGCGGCGGTCCGCCAGTCACACGCGAAGCCCGGCTCACACGGGTTCGGCGAGCACAAGTCGACGCATCGGGGCTGCGCGGGCGCTCCGTTCAGGCTGACGCGTCGGCAGACGCGCATCGGCGGACAGACGACCTCCTCGCAGTCGGAGACGCACGCGCCCTTCTCGCAGTGCGCACCCGCCGGGCACGTCACTCCGATGCATGCCGTCTCCACGCACTTCGGAATCGGCGCGGCGAGGTCGCACGTCTCTCCGGCAGGGCAGGGCGCGCCGGGCGTGCAGGCGCACGACGGGATGCAGCGCCCCTCGTCGCAGACGGACCCCTCGGGGCACGTCACCTCCGCGCACGGATCGACGCAGCCGAAGCCACGGCAGACCTGCCCGAACGGGCAGCGCACGCCGGGATGGCACGTCGGCACGCAGTGCTTCGACTCGTCGCAGGTGAGGCCGGCGGGGCAGCCGAAGAGCGTGCAGTCGTCGGGCGCGCAGACGCACGTGCCGCTGTCCGTCTCCTTCGCGAAGCGGGAGCCGGTCGCGCAGCCGAAGTCGTCGAGCGGGACGCACTCGGGCACGCACGCGCCTTCCCAGCATCCCTTCTTCCGCGGACAACGTTCGGGAGCGAGGCCGCTACAGTTGTGGTCCTTCACCGCGTCGCACGTCTCGGGCGCGCCAGGAAACGTCGCGGGGTCGCGATCGTCGCAGTCGCACGGCGTTCCGGAGAACGCGCAGCCACACGCGGCGAACCCGTCGCCGTCCTCGTCCGGGCACACGACGCCGGCGTCACACGCGAGCTCGCCGGCGGCGACGCGCGTCGTCGTCGCGATCGTGACGGCGATCGCGAGCGCGGCCGTTCTTGACGTCGAGGCCACCATCCGCGCCCGGATTCTCGTCCTCCTCGCGACCGGGGACAAGGCGTCTGCGCGCGCGGTGCATGGTAGATTCTGCATCCGCATGAGGCTCGCGCGCGTCTTCGTCCCCGTGCTGCTCGCCGCGTCGATGGCGTCGTGCGCGACCGACGACCCCGTCGGTCCGTCAGGGCCGACGACGCCCTTCACCGTGTGGGTCCTCGATGCGCCGATCGTCCTCGGCGCAGTCGAGACGCCGGTCGTCGCTGCGAAGGTCGCCTTCGACCCGCCGGCGGGAGGCGAACGCATCACGAAGACGACCGAGCCCGACGGTCACGCGACGTTCGAGGCCGACTTCACCCGCGGCAGCGCGACGGTCACGGTGCTCTCCGACGCGCACGTCTACGTGACGATGTTGGAGGCCTCCCCCGAAGCGGCCCGCGCGCGCCCGAACGCGCTCGGGAAGCCCGCTTCCGATCTCGTCGTCGTTCCGCCGCGCCTCGACGACGCCGTCACGAGCGCGACCGTCGAGCTCCGTGGGACGATCACCGGCAAACAGGACGCGAACCACGTCGTGTCGATCGGGGCGAGCAGGCTCGCGCGGCTCGGGGGCTACCAGGCCTTGGAGGACACATACGTGCTCCGCGCCCCACGCGGCGAGCCGTTCTTCCTCCTCGGCCACGAGACGCGCACGCTGGTCGACGCGCAGGGGCTCGTCGTCGAGAACGATCTCGTGAAGAGCTTCCGGCTCGACCTCCCCGCCCGCACCGAGGACGAGCTGCTCGACCTCGACGTCGCGAAGCTGCCGGCGCTGACGAACAACCGCGTCCGTGTCCGCGTCGAACCACCGGCGGCGTTCGGAGAAGGGACGCGCGCAGTCGCGTCGACCGGCAGCGCCGACTCGAGCGTCGGTCTCGGCATCTTCGCCGGCTCGGTCGCCGCGGGACGCGCATTCGACGTCGACGTCGCCGTCGTCGACACGGACGTCTCTCCCGAGCGTCCCGTCAGCCAGGCGCTCCTCACACGGCCCGACGGCTCGCAGTCGCTCCGGATCGAGCCCGGTCCGATGCAGGACGGACAGGTCTGGAAGGACTTCGCCGCCCCGCCCGAGGTCGTCGACCCCGACGCGTCGCGGACGGTGAAGGATCCGATCGCGGTCGAAGGGATCCCGGACGGCGCCGAGCTCCAGGCCCGCCTCTACGCCGGCGGGAAGCTCGTGTGGATCGTCAACGGGCCGCCGGCGGCGTCGCCCTCGCGCACGTTCACGATCCCGTATCGCGACGAGGTCACGTCCGTCGACGTGCAGGTCTTCGCGCTGAGCGTCTCGGCCCGGTCGGGGCGTGTCGCGCTCTCGCCGCGTGGTGAGGTCTACAAGGCGACGTCGACGTTCCGCGACGTCACCCTGCGGAAGCGATGAGAGCGCGCGTTGCCCTCGGCGCCCTCCTCCTCCTGGCGTCGCCGACGAAGCCGGCGCTCGCGCAGTCGCAGACGGGGTTCGCGCTGGCCCGCCTCGAGCCGGCGGAGCGCGGCAGCGGATATGTCGTCGTCGACGGGCTCGACTTCCGGCGGCGAGAGCTCCCCGCGGTCGGCGTCCTCGTCGACTACGCTCACAAGCCGCTCGTCGCGTACGACCTGGAAGGGAACGAACGCGTCGCGATCGTCCGCCACCAGCTCCTCGCGCACGCGGGCGCTTCGTACGTGCTCGCGGAGTGGTTCCGGCTCGGTCTCGACATCCCGTTCGCCGTCTACCAGGACGGCGAGCCCGCGGTCGTCGGCGGCGAGACGCTCTCGCCCGCAACCGCCGCTGCAGTCGGCGACCTACGCCTCGCGGCCGACGCGCGTGTCTTCGGCGTCCACGGCGATGCGCTCACCGTCGCGGTCGGTGTTCGCGGCTGGCTCCCGACCGGCCTCCGCTCGCAGTTCACGAGCGACGGGGCGGTGCGCGTCGGACCGCAGCTCCTCCTCGCCGGCGAAGCCGGCTTCCTGGCGTGGGCCGCGCGCGGGGCGTTCGTATACCGCGGGCGCGACGACGCGTACGCCGGGGCCCCGCTCGGGAGCGAGGTCGAGGGCGCGGCCGGTGTGTTCGTGCGCGGCGGCCGCTTCACGATCGGTCCGGAGGTCTTCGGCGCGACGCGCCTCGGTGGTGAGGGCGCCGGCACGAAGAGCGGGACGCCTCTCGACGTGCTCCTCGGGGCGCACGTCGAGACGGCGACGGGGCTGCGCTTCTCGGCGGCGGTCGGGACCGGGCTCACGCAGGGGTTCGGCTCGCCGGCGCTTCGCGCGCTGCTCGCCGTGTCGTGGAGCGCGCCGGCCCTGACGACGTCGCCTCCGGACCGCGATGGCGATGGGATCCCGGACGAAGCCGACGCGTGCCGCGACGTCGCCGGCCCGCCGAGCGGCGACCCCGAGGAGAACGGCTGCCCCCTGCCCGAGCGGATCCCGGACGAGGACACCGACGCGGACGGGATCCGCGATGCCGACGACGCATGCCCCGCGCTCGCAGGACCGCGCACGGGCGATCCCATGACGAACGGCTGCCCGCCCGACGCTCCGAAGCCGCTCGCGGTGATGACGTCGGCCGAGATACGGATCGCCGAGCAGCTCCAGTTCTCGACCGGCAGCGCCGACCTCCTCGGCGAGAGCGACGCCGTGCTCGCCGCAGTCGCGAAGATCCTCGTCGAGCACCCCGAAGTGCGCCGCGTCCGCGTCGAAGGGCACACCGACGACACGGGCAACGCGAAGCTGAACGACGACCTGAGCCGGCGGCGCGCGTCGGCGGTCGTCGACTGGCTCGTCCAGCACGGGATCGATTCGACCCGTCTCGTGAGCGAAGGCTACGGCAGCACGAAGCCGATGGACACGAACGAGACGGAGACCGGGCGCGCGAAGAACCGGCGCGTCGTCTTCACGATTCTGGAGCGTGCGCCTCGGCGGTGACGACTGCCGGCTTGCTACCGAGGAGCCGCGAACGGAGGCGGTCCGAGACGACGTAGAAGGCGGGGACCGCGACGAGGCTGAGGACGGTCGAGACCGCGAGCCCACCGAGGACCGCCGCGGCCATCGGGCTCCGCGTCTCGGTGCCCGGGCCGAGGCCGAGGATCGCCGGCACGGCGGCCATCATCGTCGCCACCGTCGTCATCAGGATCGGCCGGAGGCGGAGCGGTCCCGCGCGTGACGCCGCTGTGAGCGCATCGGCGCCTTCGTGCTCACGGATGTGGTTCGCGTACTCGACGAGGAGGATCGAGTTCTTCTTCACGATCCCCATCAGGAGGAGGAGCCCGATCATGCTGAACAGGTTGAGGCTCTTGCCCGAGATCGCGAGGCCGAGCACCGCGCCGCCGAGGGCGAGCGGCATGATCGTGAGGACCGTCACCGGGTGGAGGAACGAGTTGAACTGGCTCGCGAGCACCATGTACGCGACGAGGATCCCGACCGCGAGCGCGAACGCGAGCCCACTCGTGGTCTCCTCGAGCTGTGAAGCCTGTCCGCCCGCGACGACGCGGTAGCCGAGCGGCAGCTTGTCCCCGAGCTCGCGCACCTTCGCCATCGCCTCCGCCTGCGAGTGTCCGGCTGCGACGTTAGCGGTGATGCTGATCGCGCGTTCGCGGTCGAGGCGGCTGATCGACTGGAGGACGGGCACCTCCTGCTGCGTCGTCACGAGCGTGAGCGGCACGAGCTCGCCGTTCGACGCGCGCACGCGCACGAGGCCGAGGTCCTCGGGGCGCCTCCGCTGCTCGGCGAGGAGGCGCATGCGGACGTCGATCCGGCGTCCGCCGGTCGAGAACTTGCCGACGATGTTGCCACCGACGAGCGCGCTCACGGTGGAGCCGAGATCCGCGATCGAGACGCCGAGGTCGGTCGCGCGCCGCCGATCGGGCACGACCTGGAGCTCGGGGCTGCCGACCTGGTAGTCCGTCGTGAGATCGGTGACGAGACCGCTCGCCTCGAGCTGCGCCTTCAGGCTCGTCGCGCTCGCGACGAGCTCGTCCCAGCTCGCGCCGCGGACGGTGAAGTCGACGGGCGAAGAGCGTGTCGAGCCGAAGCCCTGCTGCGACGGATCCTGGATCGACGTGCGGATCCCCGCGATGCCCTGGAGCTCGCGCCGGAGCTGCTGCGAGAGCTGGCTCGCCGACATCTTGCGCTGCGACGGCGGGACGAGCGTGAGCGCGATCTGCCCTTGCGCGCCGGAGAGCGTCACCAGCATGCGCTGGATCTCCGGGTGCGTCGCGAGCCGGCGCTCCGCTTCGGCGACGAGCGGCGCCGCAGCCGCGGGCGACGTGCCGGCCTCGGTCTGGACGCGCACGACGAGGCGGCTCTGATCCTGTGAAGGGATGAACTCGGTCGGCACGAACCGGACGAGCGCGAGCATCGCGGCGACGACGAGGAGCGTCGCGAGGAGGACCTTGAGCGGATGGCGGAGGGCGGAGGCGAGCAAGCGCGCGTAGCCGCGCTCGAGCGCGGTGAACCCGCGGTCGACGAAGCGTCCGACCGCGCTCCGCCCCTCGCGTGACGTGCTCAAGAGCTGCGCGCAGCGCGCGGGCGCGAGCGTGATCGCCTCGAGGTACGAGAGCAAGACGGCGACGCTGAGGGTGATGCCGAACTGGAAGAAGAACTTCCCGATCACGCCGTTCATGAACACGACGGGTAGGAAGATCGCGATGACGGCGAGGGTGGCGGCGAGCGCCGCGAAGGTGATCTCCTTCGTACCCTCCGCCGACGCGCGGACGCGGTCCTTCCCCATCTCGGCGTGGCGGTAGATGTTCTCCATCACCATCACGGCGTCGTCGACGACGAGGCCTACCGCGAGCGAGAGGCCGAGGAGCGTGAACGTGTTGAGGGTGAAGCCGCAGAAGTAGATGACGGCGACGGTGCCGAGCAGCGACATCGGGATCGCGAGCACGACATTCGCGGTGCTGGAGAGCGAGCCGAGGAAGACCCAGCACACGATCGCGGTCAGGACGACCGCCATCCCGAGCTCGAGCTCGAGCTCGTGGACCGACTCCTCGATGAACACGGTGGAGTCGAAGAGAACCTCCACCTTCATCCCCTCGGGGAGGTTCCGCTGGATCTCGTCGACCTTCGCGCGCACCGCGGAGGCGACAGCGACGGCGTTCGTGCCGCGTTGCTTGAGCACGCCCAGCGCCTGGAGCGGGACGCCGTCGAGCCGCGCGATCGACGTCGCATCCTCGAAGCCGTCCTCGACGAGCGCGACGTCCTCGAGGAGCACCGGCGCGGGCTTCGTCTTCCGAACGACGATCTTCCGGAACGCCTCGAGGTCGAGCGCTTCGCCGAGGAGGCGGACGTCGAGCTGGCGGGCGCCGGTGTCGATCTGACCGCTCGGCACCTCGACGTGCTCGCGGCTGATCGCCTGGATGATGTCGGAGGCGACGACGCCCTTCTCCGCGAGCTTGCTCGCATCGAGCCAGATCCGGACGTTGCGGTTCAAGTAGCCGCTCAGCGTGATCTGGCCGACGCCGGAGACGGTCTGGAGCTTCTCCTGGACCTGGTAGCGGGCGACGTCGGCGAGGACCTGTCGCGAGAACGGGCCGGAGACGGCGATCTGGAGGATCGGCTGGTCGTCCGGGTTCGACTTCGAGACGGTGGCGGCCGGGACGTCCTTCGGGAGCTGCCGCTGGGTGGCGGCGACGCGCGCCTGCACGTCCTGGAGCGCGCTGTCGACGTCGCGCGACATGTCGAAGACGGCCGTGATGCGTCCGTTGCCGGAGCGCGCCGACGACTGGATCTGCTTCACGCCTTCGACCTGCGAGATCGCCTGCTCGAGCGGCTCGACGATCTCGCGCTCGACCGCCGGCGGCGAGGCGCCGGCCCAGGAGACGGAGACCGAGACGTTCGGGTAGTCGACGTCGGGGAACTGGCTGATCCCGATCCGCGTCACGGCGACGATGCCGAACAGCATCGTGCACGCCATCAGCATCCATGCGAAGACCGGGTTCTTGATCGAGACGTCGGTGAGGTTCACGGCGCGTCTCCGGCATCGCGCCGTCGCCGCGGTCTCTCGCCCGAGCCCGCCGGCGGAGCGCCGCCGTCGACCGGGTCTGCGCCCATGGGTTCCTTCTTCGCGATCCCGGCGAGCGGGTCGAACGTCGCGAGCAGGTTCGCGCGGACGCGTGCGCCGGTCGTGAGCGCCTCCGCGCCGCGGACGACGATCTGCTCTCCGGCCTGGAGTCCGGAGCGGATCTCGACCCAGCCGTCCTTCGAGCTCATCCCGAGCTTCACGGGGCGCTCGGCGGCCGTGCCGTTGTCGACGACGTAGACGATGTAGCCGTGGTCGGTCGGACGCGTCGCCGTGCGCGGCACGATCGGCGCGTCGCGCGTCGCGCCGACGTCGAGCACGACGTCGCAGAACGAGCCAGGGCGGAGCCAGTACTTGTGCCCTTCGTCCACGACCTCGCCGGTCACACCGACCATGTGCGTCGTCGGGTCGGCGGAGCCGGCGACGAGCGTGATGTTCGCCGCGAACGTGCGCTGCGTCTCGCGCATCGTGAAGGACGCCTTCATCCCCGGCTTGATCCGCGCCGCCTCCTGCGGCTCGACCTGGAAACGGAGGAGCATCGGCTCGGCCCGGAGGAGCGTCGCCATCACGTAGCCCGGGTTCACGTACTGCCCGGTCTCGACGGTGCGGGTCTGGATGACACCTTCGATCGGCGCGCGGACGGCGGAGTCGCGGAGATTCAGCTCCGCGACCTTGAGCGCTTCCGACGCGACCGACGTGTCCGCCTTCGCGGTGAGGCTCTTCGTGCGATACGTCGCGAGCTCCTCGCCGGGGATGAGGCCGGGATGGGTCTCGCTCGCGCCCTCGCGGCGAGCGACCATCGCCTCGGTGTCCTTCTGCGCGGCCTCCGCCTTGGCGAGGGCGGCCTTCGCGCTGTTCACCGAGAGGCGATAGCGCTCGGAGTCGATGACGACGAGGACGTCGCCCTTCTTCACCTGTTGGCCTTCGCTGAACGCGACGCGATCGACGACGCCGGCGACGCGTGCGGTCACCTGGACGCGCTCGAACGCTTCGATCGTGCCCGGCGCGGTCACGTTGTAGTCGACCTTCTGCGACTTCACTTCGAGCGTGTCGACCGCGAAGACGAGGCCGCCGAGGCCGCCGTCTCTGCGCATCCCGCGGCCACCCGCGGGCGCGGCGCCCCCCGCGTTCTCGCGTTTGCACGACGCGGCGCCGAGCGCCGCGCCCGCCGTCGCGACCGTGAGAAGGGCGAGAGCCACACGCCGCATCACTTCGCGCCCTCCTCGTCGACCGGTCCGAACCCGAGCGCGAACCGCAGCTCGAGGTACGCCTGTTCCATCGTGAGCTTCGATGCGGCGCGGTTCACTTCCGCGTCGAACCGGCGCGCGTTCGCGTCGGTGAGCTCGATCGCACGCGCGAGCCCCTGGCGATAGAGAATCTCCGTCTCCTCGACGCTCTGCTGCGCGGCCGTCACCGCCTCGTCCGCGATCCGGAGCGCTTCGCGTGCGGCCCGGAGGGAGGCGAGCGCGAGCCCGACGTCGGTCTCGACCGAGCGCCGGAGCAGCGCTTCGTCGAGGGCTTGGCTCTCGGCCTGCGCGACGCGCGTGCGCCGGTCCGCATAGCGGAAGCCCGCGTCGAAGATCTGCCACGAGAGCGTGAGCTGCGCGGTCTCCGTGAGCGCATCGGTGCCCGTCGCCGTCGGCGCCGCCGCGCGGACCTGGGCCGACGCTCCGATCGTCGGCGCGAGCCGGTAGAGCGGCTCGCGCGCCGACGCCTGGAGCGCTTCGGTCCGCTCGCGCGCCGAGCGCACGTCCGGACGCCGCTCGAGCGCAGCCTGGAGCTGCTTGTCGACCACGCCGACGCTCTCGGCTGCGCGCGTCGTCCGATCGGGGGCGACGAGCGGCGGCTGGACCCGGCGGCCGACGAGGAAGCCGAGGTTCAGGTACGCGCGCTCCGTCGAGCCTCGCGCGTTCGCCGCCTCGCGCGCGGCGTTCGCGAGCTCGAGACGCGCACGGGTCGCGTCGTTCGTGCTCGCGAGCTGCGCGGCGGCGCGCGCGTCGGCGTTGTCGAGGTTCGCCTGAGCGCGCTCGGTGCGTCGGTTCGCGGCCTCGAGGACGCGCTCCGCTGCGAGCACCTGGAGGAAGGCACGTGCGGTGTCGAACGCGACGAGTCGTTTGTCCTGCGCCGCGGTCCACTTGTCGGCCTCGAGCTGGTGGCTCGCCTGCGCATACGAAGGGAATGCGCTCGGCGCGAGGAGGGGCTGCTGGAGCGTGAGCGCGGCGTTCGTCTGACCGATGTTGCCGTTCCGGTCCTCTTGCCCGTTCACGCCCGCGCTGCCGGTCGCGGTGAGCGACGGGAGGAAGGCGCTCCGGGCGCGTTCGCGCTGCCCTTCCGATTGCTCGATCCGGAGCGGCGCCTTCCGCGCGCGCTCGTTCCGCGCGAGCGCTTCCCGCACGGCGTCCTCGATCCGGAGCCCACCCTCGGCGCGCGCGGTGAGCGGCGCGATCGAAACGAGGACCAGGAACGACCACGCGATGGCCCGAGCCCCCCCGAGAGCCCTGCTCATCATGACCGCCAGTGTGACAGGACGACCGCACCGCAGGCCAGCGCGCTGGCGCTCCGGCCACGGTACGGACTTTGCTGCCCCGGGTGAGGAGCTGGGCCGCAGGTTCAGTGCCCTGCAGCCATGCCGGCGAGCACGCCCGCGGCCGAGGCGAGCACCGCGACGGCGATGAACAGCGCGATCACGACCGCGCGCGAGGGCTTGTGGGGGTGAGGAGGCGGAGGCGGCGCTCGCGACGGCGTCATCGACGGACGCGGCTCGCCGACGACGATGAGGCGCGCGGCGTCGAGCGCGGCGCGGTCGGCCTGGGCGCCGCTCGCGTCCGGGTCGGGCGGCAGCTCGCGCGTCGTGTCCCGTTCGTGCGGGTTCGGCGCGGCGGGCATCTTGTCGCTCGGGACGAGGTTCTCCGCCATCTCGGCGGTGAGGGCGCCGGCTTCGACCGTGGGAGCGTCGTCGTTCGGGCTGCGTGTCATCGGTCACGCACCATCGGCAGTGGCCGCTTCATCGGCGGCTCGGTTGGAGAGGAAGGGGGCTGCGCGACCGGGATGCCCTTCGGGACTCCGCCTTCGAGCCCGCCGTCGCCTGCGCCCGCGTCGCGCCAGAGGAGGATGCCCGCCATCGCGTGGAGCTCGCCCATCCGGTCGAGCGTCGCTTGCGGGACGGTCGGCGGCGCCTTGTTCGTGGCGATCTTCTGCGTCGCCGCTTCGATCTTCGCGAGACGTGCCTCGAGGCTCTGCTTCACGGCGGGCTCCGCAGCCGGGGCGCCGAGGCGGAGCGCGCGTTCGGTCTCGCGCCACAGGGCGAGGGCCCCCTCGAGCGCGCGCGGGATGCCGGCGCCGTAGCTCGGCCCCGGTCCTTCGCGTCGCGAGAGATCGCGCTGCACACACGCGGCGTGCTCGGGCGCGAGCTCCGGCGGGAGCCGCGCGGTGTCGTCGCCGCGTCCCAGCAAACGGTACGTCGGGCACGCGCCCGGGATCGCGCTCGCGACTGCGCGCATCGCTTCGCGCGCGGCCCCGTCGTCGCCGAGAGGCTTTCCCACCGTCGGCGCGACCTGCTCCATCGCGCGCGACACCGCGGCGCGGAGCGTGTCGGCGCCGACGCCGCGTCCCCCCTTCAGCGCACCGAGCCAGAGGTCGGCGTGCGCGATCTGGTCGCCCCGCGCGTCGCGGGCGACGAGGACCGCGGCCGTCGTCAGCGCCGCCTGATCGGGCGGGGAGGGGGAGAACCCCGTCTTCGATCCGAACGCGGTCGCGATCTCGGAGAGGCACCCCTTGTCGAGCGGCGAAGCCTGCCCCGGCGCGAGCGCCACGGGCGGAGCGTCGGGGCACGTCGGCAGGGGGCGGACGACGTCCTCGAGCGCCTTCGGGTCGGAGGACACGAGGGCATCGCGCACCGCGTCCATCCGCACGACCTTCGGCTTGCAACCGGGCACCGAGCTGCCGAGGAGCGCGAGCGGCATCGCGAGCGCGGCGGCGGCGGCGACGATCCTTCGCATGCGTGCAACTGTAGAGAGGCTCGCGCGCCCCGGCTACAGGCAACAGCGCTTCACGTGCTGCGCCGCGGCAGCCGCAGCTCGAACGTCGCGCCGCCTCCGGGGGTCGTCGACACGGCGACCTCGCCGCCGTGCGTCTCGGCGCTCCGCTGGACGACGGCGAGCCCGAGGCCGGTGCCGGTCGGACGGGTCGAGAAGAACGGCGTGAAGATCCGGTCGCGGAGCTCCTGCGGAACGCCGCGACCGTCGTCGGAGACGCGGATCGTGACGGTCGCGTCGTCCGTGTCGGCGATCGTCACGTGGACGGGCCCTCGACGCTCCTCGGCCTGCAGCGCGTTCGACACGAGATTGATGATCGCCTGTCTGACGAGCTGCTCGTCGCAGACGAACGGCGGCACTTCCCCGGCGACGGTGAGGGATACGTCTTCGTCGCGCGCGCCCGAGGCCCGGAGCGCCGCTTCGACGGCGCCGGCGACGACGGCGTCGAGCTTCGCCGGCGCGAGGATCGGAGGGCGAGGCCGCGCGAACTCGAGCAGGCCGGAGACCATGTCGCGGAGGCGCTCGGCCTCCTCCTGCACGATCGCGAGGAGCGCTTCGTGATCCTTCGAGCCGGCTGGCGCTTTCCGCAGCCCGGCGACCGCGTTGAAGACGACGGCGAGCGGATTCCTGACCTCGTGCGCGATCGTCGCGGCGAGCTGTCCGAGCGCCGCGAGCCGTTCGTGCTTCACGAGCTCCTCGTGCGCCAGTGCGAGCTTCCGCGCCGACGCATCGAGCGCGCGCGCGGTCACGACGAAGCGGGACGTGAGCGCGCCGCCGACGGCGACGACGACGACGAGCATCCCGGCTTCGAGCGTGTACGGGTGGGCCAGCACGCCCGAGGCGGCGAGGCTGTCGTGGGCGCCGGCGACGAGCAGAGTCCCGAGCGCGACGACGTGAGCGCCTGCGGCGGGCTCTCGCCGGACCCAGCGCGTCACGTAGTCGACGAAGAGCACGCCGAGCGAGCCGCAGAAGTACGCGAACGCGAGCTTGCCGAAGGCGGTCGGCACGGCGTCACGGATCGTCAGCCCGAACGCGGGGAGCTGCCGGACGACGGGCTCGCTCGTGAGATAGAGCCCCGGGACGAGGCCGCCGAGCGCGAAGAGCACGCCGCCGCTCGCGATCGCCTGGTACGCCGTCGACATGCGCGGCTTGCCACGTCCGCGCGTCGCGTAGACGAACCAGAACGCGCCGTGGAGCCCTCCGAAGAAGAGCGACAGGTGAGAGCCGACGAGCGTGACGCGGAACGGGACGTCCAGCGTCACGAACATGTTGCAGACGACGTAGCCGCCGGCGCATGCCGCGCACGCGGCGAACCAGCGGAGCTCCTTCCAGCCCGGCGCCGACGAGATGGCGAGCGCGAGCAGCGCCGCGAGGAAGCTCACGACGGCGATCGCGAGGGAGAACGTCGCGGCGAACGTCAGCAGGGCAACGTCGAGCTTCGCCGAGCCGCGCACGCAGCGCAAGACGCGAACGCGGCCGTGACGTCGGGAGGAACGTCCGGCCGCGTTTCGCGGAACGTCACGCCGTTCAGGTGGTCGGCATCACACCGTCGCAAAGGCCGCGTCGGGGATCTCGAGCGGCGACTTGTCCTCGTCCGCGAGGAGCTGCGCTTTGTGCTCGACGGTCGGCAGGATGTTCTTCGCGTAGTACTGCGCGGCGGCGATCTTGCCCGTGTAGAACGCGTGGTCGGGATGCTTCTCGTCGGTCTTGGCGAGGGCGGCCTCGGCGACCATCGCTCCTTCGAGGAGGAGCCAGCCGACGGTGAGCTCACTCATCATCTCGCAGAAACGGTTCGCCGAGAGCGGGACGAGCGAGAGCTGGCCGCTCTGGAACCACATCAGGAGCCGCATCGCCGTCCCGGCGACCGCTTCCTGCGCGGCGCCGAGCTTCTTCACGGCCGGGCCGAGCTTCGCGTGGTTGCCGTTCGCGGCGACGAACTTCGCGATGTCCCCGAGGAAGGTCTGGAGGTTCGCGCCACCCGCCTGACCGAGCTTGCGGCCGACGAGGTCCATCGCCTGGATGTGGTTCGTGCCTTCGTAGATGCTGAAGATCTTCGCGTCGCGGCAGTACTGCTCGACGGGGTAGTCGCGCGTGTAACCCGCGCCGCCGTAGGTCTGGATCGCCATCTCGCAGACGCGGAAGCCCTGGTCGGAGCCGTACGCCTTGACGAGCGGCACGAGGAGGTCGACCTGGCCCTGGTGGTAGGCGACGGCCTTCTCGTCCTTGCCCGTGAGCGCGACGACCTCGTCCTGGTGGTGCGCGAGCTTCACCGCGAGCGCGCGGGTTCCCTCGACGATCGCCTTCATGTGGAGCAGCATCCGGCGGACGTCGGCATGCTCGAGGATCGAGACGCGCGGCGCGGTCGCGTCCTTCCAGTGCGTGATGCTCGACCCCTGCTTGCGATCGCGCGCGTATTCCAGCGCGTTCAGGTACGCGCTCGAGGCGACGCTGACGCCCTGGATGCCGACGGCGATGCGGGCGCCGTTCATCATCTTGAACATCTGCGGCATGCCCTGGTTCAGCTTCTCTTCGCCGCCGACCGGCCAGCCGAGGCAGGTGCCGTTGTCGCCGAAGTTCAGCACGCAGGTCGCCGATCCGTTGATGCCCATCTTGTGCTCGAGCGCCCCGACGGAGACGTCGTTGCTCTCGCCGAGCGTGCCGTCCTGCGACGCACGGATCTTCGGGACGATGAACAGCGTGAGCCCCTTCGTGCCGGGCGGCGCGCCTTCGACGCGGGCGAGGACGAGATGGATGACGTTCTCGGCGAGGTCGTGGTCGCCGCCCGAGATGAAGATCTTCGTGCCGCGGATGACGTAGCTGCCGTCCGGGTTGCGGGTCGCCGTCGTCTTCGCCGAGCCGACGTCCGTTCCGGCGTGGGGCTCGGTCAGGCACATCGTGCCGCCCCACGTGCCGTTGTACATGCGCTCGCAATACAGCTTCTTCTGGTCCGGCGTGCCGAAGTGCTCGATGACCTCGGCGGCGCCGTAGGCGAGGCCGGGGTACATGTTGAACGCGGTGTTCGCGCCGGAGAGCAGCTCCTCGACGAGGACCTGGACCGAGCGCGGCGCGCCGGCGCCGCCGAGATCCTGCGGGACGCCGATCGACTTCCAGCCGGCCTCGTAGAGCTTCTTCCAGGCGTCCTGGAAGCCCTTCGGGGTGACGACCTTGCCGCCTTCGAGCTTGCAGCCCTGGATGTCGCCGACGACGTTGAGCGGGCCGAGGACCTCGCGGCAGAAGCGGTAACACTCGGCGAGGGAGCTCTTCACCTCTTCCTCACCCCAGGCGTCGTAGGGCGCCTTGCCGAGGAGATCGGCGAGCTTGAACTGCTCGAAGAGCAGAAAGCTCATCTCGCGGAGGTCGGCCTTGTAGCGGTTGATCGCTTGAATGGGCTTGGTCACGGGCGCGCTCCTGGAAACATCGACGAGGGGATCGTGCGAGGTAATCGTGGGGGCCCGTTCGTGACGCGTCAAGACGAAACTGAATCGCCATTCAGTCGCATGCCGGTCGCGCTCGGCTCGCGGTCGCGCTGCGTTCGCGGCGACGCACGCCTTGCGCGCAGCACGGCCCTCGCACCAGCACGGGGCGCGCGATTCCGCGCCGTTCGTCGTACGGCCCGCCCATTGCTCGATGCGCGGCATGGACCCGACCCGCATCGTCCTCGAGCGCATCCGCGAAGGCCTCTCCACCCTCGTCGTGAGCCCTTCGGGGGAAGCGCCGGATCTGCCGACGGGTACGGTCGTCGTCCGGGTCGATGCGCATGCGGCGCGCGACCTCGGGGCGCTCGAACGCGCGGTCGCGCGCATCGAAGACCTCATCGAGGGGCCGACGGCGCGGCTCGTCCGCGCACGCGCGGGCGCGATGCTGCGCGATCGCTTGCTGCGCGAGGAGCCGCAGGCCGGGGTCGAGACGCGCTTCGTCGAGACGGCCAACCGCCTCGCCGCGGTCGCGCGCGGTCGTGCCGTCGTCGCGTTCGAGGGGCTCGAGAGCGCGGACCGCGCGACGCTCGCGTCGCTCGCACGCGTCGTCGCGCGGCCGGGATGGCTGAAGCTTCCGGTCCTCTTCGTCTCGCGCCAGGAGCCGCGCGGCGAGCTCCTCGCCATCGCGCGCGCCCTCGGGGAGGGCGGCGTGCTCCGGATCGCGCCGATCGAGACCGACGAGGATCGCTTCCGCGGTGACGGCGAGGACGTGGCGTCGCCGGAGATCGAAGCGGAGGCTGCCGCCGAGGCGCAGGCGGCGCTCGGGAGGATTCCGGCCGACGTCCTCCGCGTGCTCCGCGCCTGCGGCGTCGTCGGCGTCCGGAGCGAGGCGCGGCTCGTCGCGGCCCTCCTCGGCGCGCCGCTCGACGAGGTGCTCGAGGCGCTCCAGGCCGCGCGGGACGCGGGGCTTCCGCTCGAGGACCGGGCCGACACGACGTTCGCGATGCCGCCCTGGCTCGCCCGCGCGCTCTCGGACTCGGTCCTGCCGTCGCTCCGGATGCGCTGGCACGAGCGGCTCGCCGAGCTCCTCGCGGAGAGCGAGAGCGCGCCGGTCGCTCCCGTGACCGTCACGACCGCGCCGCCCGCCGCGCCGCGCGACGATCTCCGTGCTGCGGCGCACCTCGCCTCCGCCGGTCGCGCGTCCGATGCGCTCGAGCGCAGGCTCGAAGCGGCCGCGAGCGCGACGCGTCGTGGCGACGTGATGCGCGCGGCGGAGCTCGTCGACGCCGTCGCGAAGGAGGCGGCGCAGATCCCGATCGCACGCGACCGGTCGCGCGTCGAGGCGCGGGTCACGCTCGAGCGTGCGCGCCTGCGCTGGCTCGGTGTCGGATTCGAGCCGTCGCTCACGCTCCGCGGCGCGCTCGACGAGGCGCTCGCCGCGCGCGCGCTCCTCGCGTTCGAAGTGCGTCCGGACGCCCTCGCGGACGCCGCCGCGATCATCGCCGGGATCGCGTACGACCTCGGCGAACCCGAGATTCTCGCGCGCGCCGAGGCGGAGCTCGCGGCGACGGCGCGCACGCTCCTCTCGCGCGGCGCCCGCCTCGAAGCGGCGCGTCTGCTCGACGACCAAGCCGCGCTCCTCCTCCGGCGCGGTGAGCTCACGGGCGCGCGCCAGGCGCTCGGCGATGCGCGTCGCATCTTCGAGACGCGGATCGCCGAGCAGCCGGACGACGTGCACGCAATCGCCGACCTCGGCGACACGCGCCACCTGCTCGCGCGGCTCGCGCTGCACGAGCCGGCAGCAGACGACCTCGAGCCCGCGCTCGAGCACGCGCGCGAAGCGGAGCGACTCTATTCGCGGATCGGTTACCGGCGCGACGTCGCCCGCGTGTGGGAGACGATGGGGCGGCTCGAAGCGCGCCGCGGTCAGCTCGGACGCGCCCGCGATCGGCTCTCGGCGGCGCTCCGCGTCGAGGACGCGACGGCGGATCTGACCGGGATCGCGCGCGCGACGGCTGCCCTCGCCGAAGTGCTCGCCTCGGCGGGAGACCCGAAGGAGGCGGTCGACCTCCTCGCGAGCTCGATCGAGCTGAATCGCGAGAAGGGCTCGCCGATCGGCCTCGCCTTCGACGCGCGCGCGCTCGCGCGGGTCCGGCGTTCGCTCGAGCGGCGCGGTGCGGCCTCGAACGAGGACGTGCGGGAGCGTCTCGAGCGTACGGCGTCGCGGCTCTCGGACGCCGCGCGCGCGCTCGCGCCGCTCGATCCGAAGCTCCTCGAAGGACGGGGTGTCGCGCCCGGGCCGCGCGCGGACGCGTAGCGCTCAGCCGTGCGCGCTCTTCGCGTCGAGGATCGCGCGGTAGGCGACGCCGAGCCACGCGTGCACGCGGGCGACCTCGTCGCGCACGGCGGCGAGCTCCGGCGCGAGGCGGGTCGGGTTCCACTCGCGCGCGAGCCGCATGTACGCCGCGCGGATCTCCTCCGTGGACGCGCCGCCGTCGACACCGAGGGCTTCGTGCGCCGTCTCCTGCCCGATCCGGGCGGCTCGGAGCCGTACTCCGGAGGCCCCGAGCTGGTCGGGTGTCTTCGGCGATCGGCGGACGCCTTCGGTCGCGCCGACGTGCGGAAGCTTGAACGAGAGCGAGCTCCGCGACGTCTGCTCGGGGATGACGGCAGACCGCGTTCCGCTCGGCTTCGACACCCGCGCGGCGACCGGCTCGACGCACTGGGCGAGGAGGAGGAGGTAGACGGAGACGCTCCGCGACGGCGCGTGGGAGCGCCGTCCGCGCGACGAGCTCGGGAATCGTCGCCGGCGTCGCGATGAGCTCCTCGCAGAACGCGCGCTCGGCGTCGTCGAGCGCGCCGTGCTCGAGCACGGCCTCGCTCACCATGACGAGTGACGAGGTGCCGACCCGGGTGAGCGCTTCGTGGATGCGCCGGAGGTCCGGGAAATCGGAGATGCCGCGCCAGACCGGCGCGAGCGGGTCGACGAGGAGCGGCGGCTCGGGGGCGCTCGCCGTCGCTTCGCGGAAGGCGAAGGTGGACGTCTCGGGGAAGGTGAAGAGGTGGAGGACGCGGCGCCGGAGCTGCTCGCCCGTGACGCGAACGCGTTCTGCGGGCGTGAGCGCACCGCGGTCGACGAGGAGGTCGGCCTGCGGCACGCGCCTCCGGGTGGACGCGGCGGTCACGTCGTCGAGCGTCGCGGCGTCGATGAGCCCGAGCTCGTAGGCGACCGAGCCGAAGCGGGCGACGGCCGGTGACGTCGCCGCCTGCGCGAGCCGGCCGCGCCAGACGACGACGCTCGCCTTCCGCTCGTCGGGCGACGCGACCTCGTAGGTCCCGCTGAGCCGCTTGTTGCGGAGGTACACGAGCGCGTGCGCGACGGGGACGTCTCGCAGCGTACCCTTCGCAGGCGACGGGCGGTGGCCGGAGGGCGACGCCATGCACCGCATCGTAGCGGTGGAGCTTTCCGGATCGAAGCCGACGACGCACGGAGCAGCGGTCGCGCCTCAGAGCGGCTGCGGTTCCGAGGGCTTGCTTCGTAGGACGATGGACATATGATGTTCGTCATATGAGCGCCGATGTCGTCCTCCTCGTCCACTCGACCGGAACCGGGCCCATGCTGTGGGCCGGCGTGGGGCCCGAGATCGTGGGTGGCCTCCACGCAGTCGCGCCGGCCAACCTCGGCTATGCGCCGAACCCGCCGGTCGCGCGCGGCACGGTCGTGACGGCAGACGACGACGCGGCCGAGGTGCTCCGCGCCGTGCCGCCCGACGCCGGGCGCGTCCACCTCGTCGGGCACTCCTACGGCGGCACGGTCGCGCTCCTCGTCACCGAACAGCTCGGCTCGCGTGTCGCGTCGCTCTTCCTCTACGAGCCGGTCCTCTTCGGCGCGCTCCGCCGCGACGGCGGGCAACCGGACGCCGCCGCCGAGGCGCAGTCGTTCACCGAGCATCCGTGGTTCCTGACCGACGACGCACGCGGCGGGACGGACGCGTGGCTCGAGATCTTCGTCGACTATTGGAACCGGAAGGGCTCTTGGTCGCGGATGCCGGCGCCGATGCGCGAGCACTCGCTCGCGAGCGGCTGGAAGATGTACCAGGAGGTGCGGGCGTGCTTCGGCGACGGGCGCTCGTTCGACGCGTGGCGCTTCGACGCCCCGACCACGATCGCGATGGGCACGCGCTCTCCCGCGGCCTCCCGCGCGATGGCGCACGGCCTCGCGCGCGATCGCGCGAATGCTTCTCTCGTCGAGATCGCGGACGTCGGCCACATGGCGCCGCTCACGAATCCGGCGCCGGTCCACGCCGAGCTCCGTCGCCACTTCGAGCGGGTGCTCGCATGAACGCGAAGGCCGAGAAGAAGGAGCGCTCGCACCAGGCGATCGTCGAGGCGGCGGGACGTCTCCTCCGCGAGCGCGGCATCGCCGGCGCACGCGTGGCCGACGTGATGGGCGCTGCCGGTCTCACCGTCGGCGGGTTCTATGCGCACTTCGCGTCGAAGGAGGCGCTCGTCGACGACGCGCTCCGGCGGACGTCGCAGAGCCTCCGCGAGAAGCTGTTCCGCGGGCTGGAGGACAAGCCCGCGCCGGAAGGCGCGCTCGCGGCCGTGAAGCGCTACCTCTCGGCCGTGCACCGCGACGATCCGGCGGGGGGATGCCCGTTCCCCGCCGTCGCGGCCGAGATCGGCACATCGGCGCCCGAGCACCGCGACGTGCTCGCGGGCGAGCTCGCGAGCTTCGCGGAGCTGCTCGGCTCGATGCTGACGGGCGAGTCCTCCGCGGCGAAACGGCAGAAGGCGCTCGGCGCGATCGCCGTGATGGTCGGCGGCCTGAGCCTCGCGCGCGCGGTGAGGGGCACGCCGCTCAGCGACGAGATCCTCCGCGCCGCGCGTGCCTTCGCCGCCCGCGCGCTCACGCCCGCCGACCACGAAGACTGAGACGGCTCAGAGCTCCGCGCGCACCACGACGAACTTGTTGCAGAGCGCCTTGTCGGTGATCTCCTTGTAGGACTTCGCACCGACTTCGCTCCGGAGACCGCCCGTCCGCGAGTGCTCGGTGATGAAGTACATCACCTTCGCGCCCTTCTTCCGCTGCTCGGTGAGCCACGTCTGGAACGGCGTGCCGGACGACACGAACGCGGGGATGTGATTGCCCGTGTAGATGTTCTCGCCCTTCCAGTTCATCTGGTACGCGACGAGGACTTCGTCCGGCCCCGCGCGATCGCGGTAGTACGCCTCGATCAGCTCGTGCTGTCCCCAGTGGGGCGAGAGCTTCACCATGTAGACGTCGAGGCCCCACACCGCCCAGACCATCGCGAGCGCGCAGAAGAGCGCCAGCATGTGGCGGCGCCACTTCTGGAACGTGACGGCGAAGCTGACGAGGGCGGCAGCGGCAGTGAACGCGGTGAGGATCGCGCCGAAGTCGAGCGTGTCGGGCCAGGGGCGCCGGTAGTTGTACGTGAAGAGCTGGAGGAGGCGGATCGCGCCAGGCTGATCGGAGCCCTCCGGCTTGATCGCGAGATCGCGCCCGACGAGGAGGACGACGAGGCCGGCGAGCAGCGCCGCCGCCGCGAACATCCGCGCTTCGTGACGACGTCGGCCGAGGTCCTCTTCGGGCTCGCCCTCGATCGTGACGCCGCCGCCGCGGAACGGCGCGCCGCCCTCGGTCGCGAGGACGCGGCGGCCGCTCTCGATCGGCTCCGGCGCGCGGAACAGCTGGATCGCGGCGGCGACGACCCCGATGCCGACGAGCACCACCACGACCGCGAACGGCACGCTCGCGACCTCGCCCTTCTCACCGTCGATCGCGCCGGGCCACAGCCGCGAGAGTCCGTAGACGGCGATCGCAACCCCGAGCCCGAGGCCGCCGACGTAGAGCGGCAGGCGTCCCGGCTTCGCGAGCGGCCCGCGCCCGAGCACGTCGTCGAGCACGATCCCGACCAGCATCGCCGCCGGCGGAACCGCCGGGAAGATGTAGTGGTGGAACTTGGTGCCCATGAACGTGAAGAGCGCGAAGGCGAACACGAACCACATCACGAGCATGACGGACGCGTCGCCGACGGCGGCGCCGCCGCCCGCTGCGGTCGCGGGCTCGTCCTGCCCGGTGATCTTCCGGAACGCGCGCGCGAGGGCGGAGTCGCTCCGGCGGAAGCCCCAGAGCAGGCCGAGCGGCGCGAGACCCGTCCACGGGAACAGCGCGTAGCCGAGCTGCCAGATGTAGAAGCGGATGCCGGTGTCGTCGCCTTCGTTCGTGTCGTGCACGTGGCTGAAGGCGCGGTTGAACATGTCGTGGAAGATCAGCCGATCGGTGAACGGCGATCCGTGGCGGACGTACATCGCCACGTACCAGGGGAGCGCCACCGCGAGGATCACGAGCAGGCCGGTCAGCATCTCGAGGCGGAGGAGCTCGCTCCAGCGCTTCTTCGTCGCGACGTACGCGAACGCGCAGACCATCGGCAGGATGATGCCGGCCGGGCCCTTCGCCATCGTCGCGATCGCCGCGAAGAGCCACGCGGCGATGTAGACGAGGCGCCGCGCACGGCGCTCGCCCCAGTTCAACCAGAGCGCGACGCCGATGACGGCGCTCCAGACGAGGCCCTGGAGCGTCGGCTCGAAGCTCGTGAAGAAGCGGACGATCGGCGCGCCGTTCTTCCCGACCGACTTGGGGATCGCGGCGGGGAGGTGCGCGAGGCAGTTGTTCGCGCCGTCGTTGCCGGGCAGCCCGCAGTTGCCCGGCGACCCGCTCATGAACGTGTCGAGATGGGGGTTCAGCCCCTTCTCGCCGCCGCCGCTGACGACGATCTCGAGATTGCGCGAGAACAAATAGAGGATCTGCGGCAGCGCGCAGACGAGCACCGCGCCGAAGACGAGATGCCAGAGCGAGAGGCGGAACGCGGTCCCGAACGCCTTCACCTCGTAGACGCGGACCTTCGCGTCCTCGTCGGTGTTGAGGCCGAAGAGGAGGAGGCCCATCGCCGACGTCATCGCCGCGACGAACGGCATGTCCGTCATCGTCTGGTGCGCGAGGAAGAACCAGTCCGGCATCGTCGCGAGGACGATCGCGCCGAGGAGCCCCGCGCGGCGCCCGAAGACCTTCGCGACGCCCTTGTAGAGCAGGTACATCGCGAGGATCGTCATCAGCACGTTCGGCGTGCGGAGCACCCACTCGGGATGTCCGGTGCCCATGCCGCCCGCGCCCATGAGCATCTTGTCGGCATGGAAGTCGGTGCCGAGCGAGCCCATCGCGAGCGACTGGATCCAGAAGTTCAGGATCGGCTTCGACCAGAACCAACCGTCCTGCGCCCACCAGAGCGAGATCCAGTCGTCGCGCGCGAGGATCTCGCGGGCGACCTCGCCGTAGTGCGTCTCCCACGGATCCCAGAGCGAGAAGTGGCCGAGGAGCGGGAAGTAGAGGAGCGCCCCGACCGCGATGACCCAGAAGCCTTCACGACGGAAGAGCGGGCGCTCGAGCCCGAGCTCGTCGGTCCGGAACGGGCCGAGGACGCGACCGAGGTCGAAGAGGGAGGCGACCGAGGCGAGGAACGTCCCGGTGACGAGGAGGCCCGACAGCCACCAGGGGCCGAAGCTCTTCTGCCCTGCCCAGAGCGACACGCCGAAGGCGACGAGGAGGCCCACCGTGCGGAGGAGCGGCATCCGCAGCTCGTCGAGCGCGACGCGGCTCTCGACCTGGTCGTCGCCGTCGTCGAACGAGCCGAGCAGGTCCATGAGGCCCCACGCGGCGATCGCGATGAAGATCGCGCCGACCGGGATGCCCCAGCTCGTCTGCGCGTTCTTCGCCATCAGCACGAACGCGGGGACCGCGCCGGCGAGGAAGGTGAGGACGCCGCGCTTCGTGCGGAGGGGATTGCCGCGCGGGAGGATCTCGCGATCCTCGTCCGAGGTCCCGCTCGTGCGCTCGGCGCTCTCATCGCCCTCGGTCTCGAGCGCGCTCTTGGCGTGGGTTCCGTTCGCGCCCTTCTCCGCTTCGCCGTTCGCGTCGGCCCTCTCCTCGACCGCCGCGCTGCGGATGTCGCTCGGCACGTCGTCACGCTCGCGATCGGTCGACTCGGTCGGCTTCGTCTCGCTCATGGGTCAGGCCGGAAAAGACGGAGGAAGGCAAGCGTGTAGGGAAAGAGACGACCTCTTCCCCAAGGCCTACACGCTTTAGCAACTTTGCGTGCCGGAAACCAGACACCCGCTACCGGCTGCCGCTCGTGAACCGCACCCCTCGGAATCGGACCGCAGGGACCACGAGCACGCCGCCGTCCGTCCAGGCCGAGGCGATCGCCGCGCGCGCGGCCGTGATCGCGTCGGCGCGGCCGAGCATCTCGAGAAAGGAGTCGGTCATCCGGACGTTGCCGACGGCGCGCGCGACCTGCTGAGCCGCGACGGCTGCTCCTCGTCGAACGCGGGAAGGGGTGCGGAGCGCGTCGTCCTCCATGGCGGCGAGGCTAGCACTCAGCGGCTCGCCGTCTTCGCCGCGCGGCTGCACGGGCCGATCGCTTCACCGCTGGGCTCGAACGACGCGCGCGTCTTCGCGTAGAGCGTCATCGCGCCGCTCGTCGCGACCGGCTCGAACCGCGGGCCGGGCGGGTCGTCGTCGAACGGCTTCTCGTCGCCGTTCACGAGCACGTAGTCGTGGTACGCGCCGTCGCGGTCGTAATCGTAGGCGCAGGGGTCGAAGATCCAGAACGGCGCGTGCTCCGGCGGCGCGTGACCCGCCGTATACCGGAGCGACCAGTGCGGGAGCTCGGTGAACGACCAGCTCGAGACCGAGCCGCCGCGCGCGCGGTGGTACGCGCCCGCGAAGATGTACGGCCAGAAGTGCGTTCGCGCCGCGGGCCGCGCGAACGTTCCGGACTGCGTCCGGACGAGCACCCCGTCGATGCCGACGTGCACCGTCGCCCGGCGCGCGAGGCCGGCGACGATGGTGAGCGCGGCGAGGAAGGCGACCAGTGCCTGCGGGGCAACGGTGGCGATGCCGAGCGCGAACGTCGCCATGATCGCGACCGCGAGCTGCTTCCGGAGATCGAGCTGCTCGGGCCAAGGGAGCGTCGCGGGGAAGCTCGTCGCGCGATGGTCTGCGTCGAGGCCGAGCGCGCGAAGGAGCGCGTCGGCCCGCGTCTCGTCCTCGACGTCGACTGCGATCGGAGCTCCGTCGGTTCGCTGCACGACGACGTGCTGAGCGCGATACCCGTTTCGCGGGAAGTAGAACCCGGCGAGGAGCCTCTCCGCCGGGACGACGAGGTCACCGACGCGGAGGCCGCTCGCGTCGGCGCGGACGGTGACGGTCGGCGTTCGGAGGGATGCGTACAGGGCCGCGCCCGAGAGCGCGAGGACGCCGAGCGCGGTCAGGAACGACGCGAGCGCGCCGGGATGTGTGGTGGCGACCCCGCCGAGCACGACCGAGGCAATCAGCGAGCCGGCGAACGCGATCAACGTCAGCCCGCGGCCGAGCACCAGGCTCGACCCCTCGACGTGGACCCGCGTGCGGAGCTCCATCTCAGCGACCGAGCTTGATCAGCGTCCGTCGCGCGACCTCGACCAGCACCTGCGTGCACGGGTCACACCCGCCGCCGCAGCACGACGGCCACTGCTCCTCCGGCTGGCGCAGCAGCGGTCGCACGCAGTCGCGGTACCAGGGCTCGAGCCCGTACTCCTCGCTCACCGCGTCGAGGACGGGATCGATCTCCTCCCGTGGGGGGAGCTCGCGCTCGTCGCTCATCGTGTGCACCGTCCGCCGGCCGCCCAGTAGGCGCGCTTCAGCGAGTCGTTCGCGACATAGTAGCGCTGCTGCGTCGTCTCGAGGATCTCGTGCGCTTCCCACGAGCCGCCGTGGATCCAGATCGGCACCGACTCGCCGTTCGGCGCGGTGCCGAAGCCCATCGTCATCGGGAGCATCAGCCCGGCGAGGTCCATGTGCCCGTACGGCCCCTTGCCCAGGGTCTTCCGACCCGGCGGCGCGATGTGCGCCGTGTGATCGAGCTCGTCCTTCGGCCACGCGTACGTGAACGGGCCCTCGAAGCGGACCCCGAACTCGTGCACGACGTAACTGGTCGCGCCGGTCGAGGACTGCGTCGCGCTCGGCGTGTCGCCCCATGGGTACTTCGCCGTCCCCCAGGCGGCGACGAGCTCATCGGAGTGCGCGAGGTGCCCGCCGTCCCACAGGCAGAAGGCGGCGAACATGAAGATCTCGGTGCAGTTCAGCGCCTTGTCGTCGAGGACGTCCTTCCCGTACGCCTGCTTCTCGTCCGGGTAGGCGGGGTTGTTCGGCGGCTGCCAGTACGTGCGCGCGCCGCCTCCGCCGGGCGCCATCACGCACCCCTGGCGGGTGAAGCCGTCGGCGGGGTAGGGCCCGAGCTTGGCGTGGACCTCGTCGATCGTCGACGGGAGGTACGCCGTCCACTCGTCCTTCCACCACTCCTTCGGCTTCGCGTCCGCGATGTACTTGCGGAGGTTCGCGTTCGTGCGCTCGACGAACGCGCGCATGCGACCCGCCGTGATCAGGTACTTGTCGAGGAGCGCGGTCTTGCCGCCGGCCATCGGGACCGGGAGCGCCGTGCAGCAGCTCTCGTTCGCGACCGCGTTCGGAGGCGTATTCGGATCGCGGTCCTCGCCGGCGACGCCGGCTCCGCACGTGTCGCCGCCGTGGTGGACTGCGCAGCTCCGCGCGAGCGCGCACTTCCCTTGGTAGCTGCACCCGTCGGAGGCGCAGTCCGCGTGGGTCGTGCACGCCTGATCGGTCTTGCACTTCGGCGCCACGGTCCCGCCGCAGTCGACGTCGGACTCGTCGCCGTTCTTCACGCCGTCGGTCGGCGACGGCGCCGCGCACGTCCCGCTCGTACAGACCGCGTCGACGCAGTCGCTCGCCGCGCCGCACGCCTTGCCCGTCGTGCACTTCGGCGCGCTCGCGCCGCCGCAGTCGACGTCCGTCTCGCCGGCGTTCTTCACGCCGTCGGTGTGGGAGGGCGCGCTCGGATCGGACGAGCCCGGATCGCTCTGGCCGAGGACGCCCGGCGGCTCGCTCGTCGCATCCGGCTCCGTGCGACACGCGACGAGCGACAAGAGGAGCGCGGAGACGAGCGACGTCGCAGGGGAGGACATCCCCTGCGATCGTAGCGGTCTCAGAGCTCTTCGGCGAGCGTCCGCGACTCGTCGAGGCGCGTCCGCGCCTCCTTCAGCTGCGTCTGGAGGGCGAGGGTCTCCTCCACGACCTCCTTCGGCGCGCGATCGGTGAAGCCCTTCGAGGAGAGCTTCTTCTCGACCGCGGCGAGGTCCTTCTCGATCCGCTTGATCTCGCGATCGATGCGCGCGAGCTCCTCTTCCTTCGTGACGAGGCCTTTCAGGCCGACGAGGACCTCGATCGGACCGTAGGCGGTCGGGACGACGCTCGTCGTCGTCCCTGCCGCGCGCGGGCCGCCCGGCTTCTCGAGCGCGGGCGCCTTCGACCGGACGAGGAAGCCGATCGTGGAGAGACGCTCTGCGAGGAGCTTCTTCGCCTCCTCGTTGTCGGTGCGGACGACGAGAGGCGCGTCGGCGGCGGGCTTCACCTCGTGCTCGCTCCGGATGCTGCGGGCGGCGGAGACGACGGCCTTGAAGACGTCGAACTCGCGCAGCACGGCGTCGTCGGGCACGCCGTCGATCTCGGGCATCGGATACGGCCCGAACGCGATCGACGAGCGACGCGACGAAGGCCGCGGCGCGCGCTGCCAGAGCTCCTCCGTGATGTACGGCATCAGCGGGTGGAGGAGGCGGAGCGACGTCTCGAGGACGTGCGCCATCACGAGCCGTGTCTCCTCCGCCTCCGGCGTCTTCGCAGGCGGTGCGTCGTAGGCGCCACCCTCACGGAGGATCGGCTTCGTGACCTCGAGGTACCAGTCGCAGAAGTCGTTCCAGAAGAACCGGTACGACTCGTTCGCGGCCTCGTCGATCCGGAAGGCATCGACGCCCGCGTTGCAGATCGCGATCGTCTTCCCGAGCTGCGCGAGGATCCAGCGGTTGTAGAAGCCCTGCACGTTCGCCGGGGCCTTGCCGGTGAGCTTCGACGCATCGAAGCCCTCGAGGTGGCCGAGGACGAGGCGCGACGCGTTCCAGATCTTGTTCGCGAAGTGGCGGTACCCCTCGATCCGCTTCGGCGCGAGCGCGATGCGCTTGTTCGAGGGCGGGAACGTCGAGAGCGTGAAGCGCATCGCGTCGGCGCCGAAGGCGGGGAATCCGCTGCCCATCGCGGCCGCCGACGGGTACGCCTTCTTGAACTTCGTGAGCGCCTCCTGCTCGGGCGCGCCGGGGAGGGCCTTCGCGACGACCTGCTTGAAGTCGGCGCCGTAGATCAGGTCCAAGGGGTCGATGACGTTCCCCTTCACCTTGCTCATCTTGTCGCCGGTCTCGTCGACGACGAGGCCGTGGAGGAGGATGCGCCGGAACGGCACGTCCTTCATGAAGTAGAGCCCGAACATCATCATCCGGGCGACCCAGAAGAAGAGGATGTCGTAGCCCGTCTCGAGATCGCTGCTCGGCGGGGCGTAGAACTTCTTCAGCGCGTCGGTCTCGGTAGGCCAGCCGAGCGTCGAGAACGGCCAGAGCCCGGAGGAGAACCACGTGTCGAGCACGTCGGGATCCGCCTTCCAGCCCGCCTCCTCGGTGCACTCCGGCGGGCGCGTGCGTGCGACGCGGATCTCGCCGCTCGGCCCGTGCCACGCCGGGATCTGGTGCCCCCACCAGAGCTGGCGCGAGATGCACCAGTCCTGGATGTTCTCGAGGAAGTGGTCGTACGTCTTCTCCCACTCCTCCGGGATGATCTTCGTGCGGCCGTCCTTGACCGCCTTGATCGCCTCGTCGGCCATCCCCTTCATCTTGCAGAACCACTGCGTCGAGATCATCGGCTCGACGATCGTGTTCGAGCGCTGGCAGCGGGGGAGGGTGAGCACGTGCGGCTTCGACCCGCGCGCGAGCCCCTTCTCGTCGAGCGCCTTCTTCACCGCGGTGCGCGCCTTCTTGCGATCGAGGCCGGCGAAGGGCCCGCCCTGATCGTTCAGCGTGCCGTCGAGGTTCAGGATGTTGATCTCCTCGAGCCCGTGACGCTTGCCGGTCGCGAAGTCGTTGAAGTCGTGCGCGGGCGTCACCTTCACGGCGCCGGTGCCGAACTTCGGGTCGACGAGGATCGCGTCGGTGATGACCGGCACGAGGCGGTCCACGAAGGGGTGGACGAGCTTCTTGCCGTGGAGGTGCTTGTAGCGCGGGTCGTCCGGGTGCACGGCGACGGCGGTGTCGCCGAGCATCGTCTCGGGACGGGTCGTCGCCACGACGAGCTCGTGCTCGCCCTCGGGCGCGCCTTCGTGCCCCTCGACCTTGTACGCGAACTGGAAGAGCTCGCCGTTCGCGCCTTCCTCGTTCTCGACCTCGAGATCGGAGAGCGCGGTCCGGCAGTCGGGGCACCAGTTGATGAGACGCGTCGCGCGATAGATGAGCCCGTCCTCGTGGAGGCGCACGAAGGCCTCCGTCACCGCGACGGAGAGATCGGGATCCATCGTGAACTTCGTGCGGCGCCAGTCGGGAGAGGCGCCGAGCACGCGCTGCTGCTTCGTGATCGTCCCGCCGCTCTCCGCCTTCCACGTCCAGATCCGCTCGACGAACGCGTCGCGTCCGAGGTCGTGGCGCGTCTTGCCCTCGCGTGCGAGCTGCCGCTCGACCACGGTCTGGGTCGCGATGCCGGCGTGGTCGATGCCCGGGAGCCAGAGCGCGTTGAAGCCGCGCATGCGGTGCCAGCGCGTGAGCACGTCCTCGAGCGTCGTCATGAGCGCGTGGCCCATGTGGAGCGAGCCGGTGACGTTCGGCGGCGGCATCGGGCACACGTAGACGGGACGCGTGTCCTTCGGATCGTCGGTCGCCTCGAAGACGCCTTCCTTCTCCCAGAACCCGTACCAGCGCTCCTCGACCTCGCGCGGCTCGTAGGCCTTGTCGAGGGTGGGCGCGGGCGGCGTCGCCGGGGACGTATCGGTGCTCATGGCCCCTCGACTTACCACACGATTTCGCGCGCGGCAGCGGTGGGCGCGCGCGACGCGGGATCTCCGGGCGAACGAGGGCCGCGCGACGGTCGCGCTCGGTCGCGCGCCACCTCGGCGTGGGCCGGCGACCGCGCGCACGCGCGGTTTCTCATTGCGTATCATCGGCGATGAATGCGCCATCGCTCCGTTCTCGCCTTCGCCTGTGCTCTCGGTCCGCTCCTCGCGCACGTCGCGTGCTCCGACGACGCGAACAGCAGCGAGCCGCCCAACTACTTCCCGTCCGGCACCTTCGACGCCGGCTCGAGCACGACGCCTCCCGCGGCCCTCTGCACGATCCCGATGACAAAGGTGGAGTCCTTCGAGGGGCGTGACATCTACGACGCCGACCTCGACCTCACGAAGGCGCCCGGCTCCTGCGCGATCAGGACCTCGACCAAGTTCCGCGACGCCGCCGTCGCGGTGCAAATCGGCTACCTCGCCGGCTCGAGCGGCTACAGCATCGACGCCCGTCCGGACTACCGCATCACCGAGGCGTCGCCCGGCACCGTGCGTCCCGACGGGAGCGCGGCCGACGTGAAAGAGGGCGACGTCGTCACGTTCCGGATCGAGCGCCGCGCGCCGGCCGAGACGCCCGAATTCTTCCAGGACGCAGGACCCGCCGGCGCGTGGCGCGTGAAGATCCGCATGAACCCGGACGGCACGCCGCCGGATCGGACGGACTATTCGAAATGGACGCTCTCCCTGCTCTCGTTCGAGCCGGGCTGAGCCTCAAGCCTTCATCAGACGCTGGATCTCTTCCTTGATCAGCGCCTCGGCGAGCTGCGGGACCACTTCCCACACCACGCGCTCGACGACCTCGCGCGAGAGCGCGAGGACCGCGTCGGCTTGCTGCGGAGAGAGGCCGAGCCCGTCGAGCTTCGGTCCCATGTGCCCGTTCACGGCGGTCGCGACGGCGCCCGAGGGCGAAGCGGGCTGGTGCGCGGCCGGCTGCGGAGCGGTCGGCATCGTATGCGCCAGGTTGGCGGGCGCCGCGTGCGGTGCGGGCTGGGCGGGCTGGACGGGAGCCGGACGCGGAGCGACCTGGCCCGGAGCAGGCGACTGACCTTCGCCGAAGACGAGCGTGCCCGTGCGCGCCGACGCGGCCGCGCCACCGAGCGAAGGCTGCGTGCCGCGACCGAACGCGGGCGCGCCGCCGGCAGGTGTCGCGGCAGGAGCAGGGCGCGGCGCGAAGCCGGGCGCCGGCTGCGGCGTCGGCTGCGGAGCAGGGGCAGGCGCGGCGGCGACCGGGCCGGCCGCTTCCTTCGCGCCGACGACCTTCCTCACCTTGTCGATCAGCTGCTGCGTGTCGAACGGCTTGTCGGCGTAGTCGTCGGCGCCGGCATCGCGACCCCGCGCCTGGTCGTACGGCGCGTAGCGGCTCGAGAGCAGGATGATCGCGGCCGACGGGCTCCGGCGGCGGAGCTCCTTCGCGAGCGCGTAGCCGTCTTCACCGCCGAGCATGGTGTCGATTACGCACACGGCGGGATTCTCGGAGAGCTTCCCGAGCGCGCTCTGTGCGTTCTCGGCCGTTACCACGCGGAAATCCTCGCCACTGAACGTGATCTCGAGGACCTTGCGCATCGTGACGCTGTCGTCGACAGCAAGAAGGGTCTTGGTCACGGAAGTCGTTCTCCGAATTGGCACCGATTGTGCGGAGGCGGGCCAACCCGTGTCAAGCTACGTCTCGCGTGCGAAAAGCGAATGTCTCGGATGATTTGGCTGGGTCCCCGCTCGACGGCGTCGTCCGTCAGCTGTTCGCGGTCTCGTGGGGCGATGCGCGGAACCTGATCCAGCGCGGCAAGATCGCGGTCGACGGCCGCGTCGTGACCGACGGCCGCGTCCGGGTGAAGGGCGGTGCGGAGATCGTCCTCGATCTGCATGCGCGGACCCCGCGCGAGGACGATCTGCCGCGGAACGCCGTCGTCTTCGTCGACGCGCACGTCGTCGTCGTCGAGAAGCCGTCGGGGATCAGCACCGTCCCGTTCGACCCGGAGGGGATGGGCGCGTCGATCGCGAAGCGGGCGCGGCCCGGCGACGAGGTCACACTCGACGAGCGCGTGCGCTCGCTCCTCGCGCGGATGGAGAAGGGGCGCGGGCGCGGAGGGGCGCCGCCGAGCCTCGGCGTCGTCCACCGGATCGACAAGGAGACGAGCGGCCTCGTCGTCTTCACACGAACGTGGGCGGCGAAGAAGGCGCTGATGCAAGCGTTCCGCTTCCACCACGTGCACCGGCGCTACCTCGCGATCGTGCACGGCGAGCCGAAGGACGGAACGATCCGCTCGCATCTCGTCCCCGACCGCGGCGACGGGCTCCGCGGGTCGGTCGAGAAGCGGCACGGACGCGCGCACGCGGTCGGCAGCGAGAAGACCCAGCTCGCGGTCACGCACTTCGAGGTCGTCGAGCGCTTCGACGCGAAGGCCGCCGGTGTCCCGTGTGCGCTCGTCGCGTGTCGGCTCGAGACGGGCCGCACCCACCAGATCCGGATCCACCTCGCCGAGAGCGGTCATCCGCTCGTCGGCGAGCGCGTCTACATCCGTGACTGGCAGGGACCGCAGGTCCCCGCGCCGCGCCTCATGCTCCACGCCGCGGAGCTCGGCTTCGTGCATCCTGCAACGAATCGCGAGATGCACTGGACGAGCGAGCCGCCGGAGGACATGCAGGAGGTGCTGAGGTTCCTGCGTGGGGTGCGGGGCTGAGCACCACCGTCACGCCACCACCACGCTAGCCGCTTCCGGGACGAACGTGCGCGAGAGGTCGACGTCGAGCCCTTGTCCCTCGATGCTCCCCGCGGGCAGGAGGCGGGCGAGGTGCTCGCGTGCGCGGTCCGCGTCGCGGTCGTCCGCGGCGTAGGCTTCCCACACCGCGTCGAGCGTCGGCACCGAATGCGCGATCGCCTGCTTCAGCACGTCCTCGAACGTACCCCAGGTTCCCCTCGCGAAGAGCGGCGCGGCGCGCTCCTTCTCGGCCTCCGGTGCGATGCGCTTGCCGACCGGTGATCCGAGGAGCCGCGCATGCAACGCGTAGCCTCGCGCCATCCGGCGTAGCGGCGCGGCGACGTCGCGGTCCGACGCACCGCGCGCGAAGGCTGCCTCGAGCGCCGCGCCGGCGGCCGTCTCGGCGAGGAGCTCCGGAGCGGGCACCGCGACGAGCCGCACGATTCCGGACGTCCCCATGTGATCACGCCCGAAGTAGCGTTCGTGGAACAGGATCGACTGGAACTTCTCGACCTCGCGGTGCGAGGCGTCGTGCGACGTGCTCTCCGGAAAGCATCGCGCGAGCGCGTTGACGAGCGGGTGGATCGAGCGGTCGATCGACGCGTGGCTCGCGAGGCCGAGCGCGAGCGCGGCGAGGGCGTCGGAGCGCGCGCGGCGCGCGTGGTCGAGCACGACGTGGACGAGGTCGATCGCGCCGCCGCCGTGGATGCGCGCTCCCCAGGAGCTCGCGCGCGCAGGCCGGCGGACGACGTAGCGGACGACTTCCTCCGCGTAGTGATCGAAGTACGGCAGGTCAGGGCCGATCGCGCCGAGGCGTGCCGAATCCTCGAAACGGACCATGCACCGCCGCGCCGGCGACGCGAGGGAACCGACGAACGCCGCCTCGCGGAGCGCGGTGAGATGAATTCCTTCCGCCGGCATCCTGTGACCATCGCATGGTTTCCGATCCGCGCGTCGTCACCAGAACGTGCCGGAAGGTACGGAGACGACGGACGGGGGGAGATCCTCGCCCCAACAGGCGAGGGTGCCGTTCGTCCGGATCGCACATCCGTTCGACTGCCCGACGGCGGCTTGCCGGAAGCCTTGGCCCGGGAGCCCGTCGAGGCTGCCGTAGAGCCCCTGGCCCCAGCAGACCAGGGATCCGTTCGACCGCACGGCGCAGACGCCGTCGCCGTACACGCCGAGCGTGCGGAAGGTCCCGGTCGGCTGCTGCTTCAAGACGGCAGAGGCGGGGTCGCCCCAACAGGTGAGCGCCCCGTCGTTCTGGAGCCCGCAACCGAAGCTGTAGCCGACGACGACCTGGCGGAACGTGTTTCCCGCCGGCGGGGAGCATTGACCGAGGGAGTCGTCCCCCCAGCACGCGATCGATCCGTCGTTGCGCACACCGCACGCGCAGGCGTAGCCGGCGCTCACCTGGACGTAGCTGCCGGAAGCCACCGTCTTCGTGACGGCGAGCTGGGTCGGCTTGCCGAAGCAGACGATCTTCGCGTCGTCGCGGAGCGCGCATGCGTAGTCGCTCCCGACCGACACCTGACGCCAGCGCGCGGTGGTCGGCACGTCCCCCTGCGTGTTCCCCCAGCAACGGACGTAGTTGCCGGTCGAGATCGCGCAGGCGTAGTTGCTCATGCTGACCTGCTTGAACTTCCCGGCCGGCGGATCGAGCGACGACGTGATCGCCGTGTTCGATCCGAGCTCGCCCCAGCAGTCGAGGTCGCCGCTCGTCTTGATCGCGCACGCGGCGCCGTTGCCGACCGCGATGCGCATCGGATCGATCGCGACGCACGTGGAACCGCTCAGGACGGTGCCGAGCCCGCAGCCGGTGGGACCGGGCCCGCCCTCGGCGCACGTGCCGGTGCAGGCGTCGCTTCCTCCGGAGCCGCTGTCACGCGGGACGACGGCGCCGTCGGGGAGGATGACGTTGCCGGCGTCGTCGAGCGTGCCTTCTTGCTCGGTGCCGTCGCCACCGGTCGTCCCGTCGGGTCCGGCGTCCGCTGCGTCGCTCGCGAGGGTCGTGTCGAAGTCGACGCCGAGGAGGCCTCCGCAGGCGAGGACACCGTTCGCGAGGATCGCGGCGAGCAGGTACTTGGCGTGGACGTTTCGCATGGGAGACCTCAGAACGACGTCACGAGCGAGAGGCCGGCATGAGTCGGTGCGACGGAAGGCGCGACCCCCGTGCGCCCGCCCCCCGGCGCAGAGGTGACGAAGAGATACGCGCCGAGGCCGGTGAGCGCCGCGCCGAGACCGAAGGCGACGGGGGACACGATGCTCGTCGTGCGTCCGGTCGCGGCCGCGTCCATCCCTTGCTGATCGCGGCACACGGACGAAGGACACTGCTCCTTGACCGTCGTCGCAGCGTCGATCGTCATGATGCCGGTGACGGCGCCCACCGCGATCGCGGCGAGGCCCGTGCCGCCGGTCACGTAGGCGAGCGTCCGGCGTGTGCTCGAGACTTCGCCCCCCGCCGGTTTCGCCGGAGCCGGCGGCCCGGGCGGCGTGAGGTCGACGGCGCGTCGCTCTCCTTCACCGAGCCGGAGCTCGACGCGCGAGAGGACGGCGTTCGAGGCCTCGTCCGTCACGAGGACGACGTGGGGTCCGGGATCGACCGGGATCGGCGAGCCCCACGACGGGCGCAGCACGGGACGGCCGTCGAGCGAGGCGCGAACCGGGCGATTCCCCGCGAGCGTCACGTGCGCGACGCGTGCGGAGAGGGCGTCGAGCCGCTCACGCACGTACCCGACGCGGAAGTCGTCCTTCGCGAGCGCCGCGCCGGCGGCGGTGAAGTGGTCGATCGCGGCGACGAGGCGTCCGGACTTCTCCTCGCACGCTCCGAGGTTGAGCATCGTGCCGACCGCGTGCTCGAGGCGGAGGCTCTCCTCGAAACGCGTGCAGGCTACAGCCAAGTCTCCGCGGCCCATCGCCTCCTTGCCCTGCTCGAAGAGGCTGTCGGCCGTCGACGGAGCGGCCTCCGCAGCGCGCGGAAGGGCGAGCAGGATGGCGAGGGCAGGGAGGGCCGCGAGCAGGCGCGTCATGCGTTCGCGTCGAGCAACGCCCGTACCGGCGCAGATGTCGACGTAACCTCGCGACGTCTCCTGCGCCGCAGGGCACCGCGCTTCTCGAATCGTGATCTCGAACCGATACGCGACGAACCGTGTCGGTCAGTACGGAAACCCGGGCCCCGGCACCGTCGGTGACGTGCTCGGTTGCGACGCGCGCCGGATCGAGAAGCCGTGGGTGTGCCCGTTCGTGACGGACGTCACGACGCTGACGGAGCCTCCCGCCGCGATCGTCTCGAGCTGCGCTTGCGTCAGTTTCACCTCGTGCTGGTGGTCGAGGCTCGTCGTCGTCGCGAGCGTCACGCCTTCCGGGGGCGGTCCGCTCAGCGTCGCGGCGGGCACACACAGCGAGTGCGCATGTCCCTCGGCGACGCTCGACGTCGCTCCGGCGCCGTCGCAGCCCGGCTCGGTCGGGCTCGTCGTGCGGACGACCTCGCTCTCGCTCGACGAGGACGAGCAGCTCGTGATCGTGAACGGAACCAAGACGAGCCCGACCGTCACCTCGACGGCGTGGCCCAAGAATTCACGGCGCGTGAGCATGGCCATTCCCCCCGTCGGGTGAGACCTGCAAGCTGCGGTCCGCGTAGAGCAGCTCGAGGAGATCGGCCCAGCGCTCGAGCGACGACACGCTGAGGTACTCGGTGCGCACGCGCTCGTAGGCGGCATCGCCGAGACGGACGCCGAGCTCGGGATCGCGCAGGATGCGCCGGAGCTTGTCGGCCGTCTCCTCGCGGCTCGTCGGATCGTGGACGAGGAGGCCGTCGACCTCGTCGCGGATCTGGTCCTGGATCCCGCCTACCGCGCTCGCGAGGACGGGCCGCCGCTTCCACATCGCTTCGGTGACGGTGAGCCCGAAGCCTTCGCGGAGGCTCTTCTGGACGATCACCGTCGCGTGCCGCTGGAGCGCGTTCACCATCGCCGCGTTCTCGTCCGCGTCCGCCATCGGCAGCTCCGCGAGGTGGACGCGCGCGCGGGTCGCATCGGGCAGCGCTCGCCACGCCGCTTGCACCTCCTGGTATACGACGGGCCCCTCCGGATCGTCGGCGACGCCGCTCACCGCCGGTCCTGCGAGGACGAGGTGCGCGTCGATGTCTCCGGGCTCGACGAGCTTCGCGAACCCCTCGAGCACGCCGACGTGGTCCTTCATCCGATCCCAGCGCGAGACCTGCACGACGAGCGGCACGTGCCAAAGCGGAGGTCCGCCTTCGCGGACGACGCGCGCGTGCCGCTCCACGCGCCCGGCAGTGCCGTCCTCGCGCACGAACACCGGGCCGAGCTCGCTCATCGGCGCGCTGACGAGCCCGGTGCGCACGAGGATGTCGCGGACCGACGTCTCCGGGATGAACTGGTTCTTCACCGAGAACGGGTCGATGTTCGGCGGCAGCACGATGAAGCGCTTCCGCGGGAGCCACGGCGGCGCGTACGCGCCGCGCGAGAAGGCGGCCACCGGGATGTCCGCGAGATAGGGCCGGAGAAAGGACCATCCCGCGTCGACGTGGACGCCTCGGTCCTCGTGGCCGATGTGACAGCGCCACACCACGTGCACCCCCGCACGCGCGAGCAACGGCACGAGCCCGGCCGTCTGCGGATCGTGACAGATGACGACGTCGCCGGGGCGAACGAGCCGCGCGAGCTCCTCCATGTTGGCGCGCGTGACGCGTTCGTACACCTCGGCTTCACGCGGCCCGAGCGGCGAGCCGTCACCCGCCTCGTCGTGGAGCGCGTTGTGGAGGCGCTTCGTGATCCGGAAGAAGTCGGGCTCGCCCTCCATCACGGCCCACCGCACGTCGATCCCGAGCCCGCGCGCGTACCGGAGAAGAGAGCGGAGCATCTCCGCGACCCCGCCGCCCGCGGCGGTCGAGTTGATGTTCCACACCGCGCGTCCACCGACGAGCTTCGAGATGACGCCGGCGCGTGTCGTCACGCGCTGCACGCGCTCCTCGCCGACGAGCTCGACGAACGGGCTGAGCGCACGTGCGCTGACGTCCACCTCGAACATGGGGCGCGGTGTTGCGAGCCTCGTGCCACTCAGCGGACGCTCGCCCTCGCCGCCTCGCACTCCTCGCAGCCCGCGTCCGGCGCGCACAGGAACACGAGCGGATCGACGCGGAGGTGCTCGAGCGCGACCTCGACCACGTCTCCGGCGCGCGCGAGGATCGACGGCGCGTGGCCGACGAGCCCTTCGCGCTGGAGCCCGCGCACGCGGAGCCATTCGTTCATGCGACGAAAGCCCGTGCAGCAGTGGTCGGTCTCCGCGATCATCGCGACGCGCGAGACACCGTCTTCCGTGACGACGCACGGATGCACGACGGAATAGGGCACGTTCGCGAGGCTCTCGGCGACGTGCAGCACCGTGCTCTCGGAGTGGTCGACCCCGAGGAGGAGCACTTGTCCACCGAGCGCGTGGACGCGCCCCGGCGGGCTCTCGAGCCCGTGCGGCGGCGAGAGCGGATGCGGCGCGCAGATCATCTCCGCGCGCGGTCCCTTCGCCGCGAACGAGGCGCCCGGATGCGGGCTCCGCACGACGCCCGGTCGCCGCCAGAACGTCTCGGCGATGATCCCCATCTCGTACGTCGGCGTCGTCCGCGGATCGAACGGCGACGCGCCGTCCGTCATCGTCGGCATCACGAGCGTGCCCTCGGGACCGACCACGTCGAGCAAGGCATCGACGACCGCCTCCGGCCCGCCGGGGACCGGACGCAGCTTGCGGAACGACGAATGGACGAGGAGCACGCCGCCGCGCTCGACGCCGAGCGCGGCGAGGTCCTCGCTCAGGCCTTGCCGTGCATCCACTTCTTGAGGAGTGGCGTCAGCGCGAGGAGGAGGAGCGCCGGCCCGATCGAGCTCACGATGAGGAAGCCGTAGAGCGGGACGTGCACCGCCTCGAGCTTCGCCTCGAGGATCGCGGCGAGGTAGTTCGCGACCGCCGACGACCCGAGCCAGAGGCCCATCGCGAGCGACGAGACGCGCGGCGGCGCGAGCTTCGTCACCATCGAGAGCCCGATCGGCGACAGGCACAGCTCGCCGATGGTGTGGATCGTGTACACGGCGCCGAGCCATGCCGCGCTCGCCGACCCGGTCGCGATCGCGATCTTCTGCCCGACGAAGAGGACGCCGAAGCCGAGGCCGAGGATGACCATGCCGATCGCCATCTTCGTCGGCGTCGACGTGCGGAAGCGGCCGCTGTCGAGCTTCGTCCACATGTTCGAGAACGTGGGGGCGAGCGCCACGATGAGGAGCGGGTTGATCGCCTGGAACTGCGACGCGGGGATCGTCGTCGTCGCGCCCGTCGCGAAGTTGCGGACCGCGAGGCCGGCCGCGGCGAGCGACATCAGGACGAACATGGCGGTGAGGCCGGTCCAGAGCGCGCGCCCGCTCACTTCGTCCTTCGTCGAGCGCCAGAAGTTGTACGCGCACGCGCCGAAGGTGACTGCGATGACGAGGACGCTCGCGCCGCCGAGATTGCGGTCCGTCTGCTTGTCGGCGAAGAGGGTCATCGTCCCGCCCGCCTGCTCGAACCCCATCCAGAAGAAGATGTTGAACGCGCAGAGGATGACGATGACGAGGATCTGCTGCGCCTCCGTCTTGTTCGATCCGCGGAACAGCTGGAAGAACGCGACGCCGAGGACGCCGAGGCCGAGGAGCGATTTGACGACACCCGGGGTCGCCGCCCAGGCCGGCGCGGCGAACTTGCCGGCGAAGAGGAGGCCCCACACGAGGGCGACGGTCGCGCCCGTCCAGACGAGCACGTCGACGTAGTCGCGCGAGAGGAGCGAGGTCGCCGGGCCCGACGGCATGTCGCCGGAGCGATAGGGCCCTGCCTGCGCAGTCTCGGTCTCGAGCGCGCGGCCGGGCGGGAGGCCGGTGTTCCCGAGCTTCTTCTGCCCGAGGCCGAACTGCACGAGGCCGAAGACCATCCCGATCGCGGCCGAGCCGAAGCCGAGCGCCCACGACACCTTCTCACCGAGGAAGCCGCAGACCATCGGCGAGTAGAGCGCGCCGAGGTTGATGCCCATGTAGAAGATGGTGAAGGCACCGTCGCGGCGGACATCACCCTCGCGGTACAGGCCGCCGACCATCGTCGAGATGTTCGGCTTGAAGAAGCCGTTGCCGGCGATGAGCAGGCCGAGGCCGACGTAGAGGAGGGCCGGCGAGGTGAGCGCCATCTGCCCGAGCGCCATGACGATGCCGCCGATGAGGACGGCCTTGCGGCGGCCGAGGATCTTGTCGGCGAGATACCCGCCGAGGAGCGGCGTGAGGTACACGAGGCCGGTGTAGATCCCGTAGATCTCGAGCGCGTTCTCTCGCGAGAGCCCGATCTTGTTGACCAGGTAGAGGACGAGAAGCGCGCGCATGCCGTAGTACGAGAAGCGCTCCCAGGCCTCCGCCCCGAAGAGGGTGTAGAGGCCGGCCGGGTGGCCCTCCTTCGGCAGCTCGGTCGTGCCGCCGCCGCCTTCGGTCTTGGCCTTCGAGATCCCGGAGTCGCGCGGGGCGTCGTCGCCCTTCTCGTTGGTCACGTCGCCGCTTCCCGCTTCGGTCTTGCTCTGCATCATGGGTGCGCTTCGGCCTCTGTCGCCCGTCCGCCGGGGCGGCGCATCCAAGCACATGACTGCGCTCGGTCAAACCGCTCGGACCGGGGCCGTGTCTTTCGCGGGCCGACCGGGTGATCGGGTCTTTCCCGGATTCCGCCAGGAGGTGAGTCCATCGAGGTGGATCGGCCGTTCGGCGGGAACCGAATTTTCGTGTCCGCGACCTGCGCAAGTGCTCGGAAATGCTTCGTGACCACACCGGCACACCCCGTGCTCTAGAGCTGTTCACCTCACCACGGAGCCCTGACGACCATGTCCCTTCGCAGCTTCTTCGTCCGTTCGTTCGCCCTCTCCGCGTTCGCCGTCATCGCCGCTGCCGCCCAGGGCTGCGCGGCCGAGGCGCAGGATGAAGACTCCACGGGAGCGGCGGCGCAGACCGTCCAGCGCCCCCCGCAGTTCGTCCTCCTCGCGTTCGACGGCTCCTACAACAACGCGTTCTGGGGCGAGTCGCGCGAGTTCGCGAAGGCCAACAACCTGAAGTTCACGTACTTCGTGAACCCGGTGTATTACGTCGCCCGCCCGAAGAACATGAGCTGCGTGAACGGCCAGCCGTACAAGGCGCCGGACCACGGCCCGGGCTCGTCGGCGATCGGCTGGGGCGACAACAGCGACGACATCAAGCTCCGTCTCGAGCACACCGCGATGGCCCACCGCGAGGGCAACGAGATCGCCTCGCACGCCGTCGGTCACTGGGACGGCTCGAGGTGGACGGAAGAGGGTTGGACCTCGGAGTTCGACCAGTTCAACACGATGCTCTTCAACTCGGCGCGCATCGCCGGCATCCCGGCCGTGAACCTCGGGTTCGCCCAGGAAGACATCGTCGGCTTCCGCGCTCCGCAGCTCGGTCACAGCCCGGGCCTCTACAAGACGCTCGCGAAGAAGGACTTCAGCTACGACACGAGCAAGTCCGGCGCGCCGAACTACTGGCCGCAGAAGATCGGCGGCATCTGGAACTTCCCGCTCGCGCAGCTCCGCATCGCGAACACGGGCAAGTCGACGCTCTCGATGGACTACAACTTCTACATCGCCGATTCGAAGGGCGTGAACGACCCGAACACCGCGAACTACGCCACGTACGAGCGGAACATGGTCGAGACGTACATGGCCTACTTCCAGAACAACTACTACGGCAACCGCGCGCCGGTTCACATCGGCCACCACTTCTCGAAGTGGAACGGCGGCGCCTACTGGAAGGCGATGCAGACGTTCGCCAAGCGCGTCTGCGGTCTGCCCGAGGTCAAGTGCGTCACCTACAAGGAGCTCGCCACCTTCATGGAAGCGAACAGCTCGCGCATCTCGGACCTCCAGGCCGGCAACTTCCCGAAGATGGTCCGTCCGCCGAGCGCGGAGTACGACGAGTCGGTCACCGCGGGCGGCGTGAACGAGGCCGAGCTCGTCCAGGACGAGTCGGGCGCGCACGACGACGCTCCGCAGGGCGAGTGATCCCTCGCACCACGTGACCGGGTGAACCGATGAGCCCTCTTCGCATCCTCTTCGCGCTGCTCGCCGTCACGGCGGTGGGCTGCGCGAGCGAAGAGGACGCCGACGTCGGCCAGGACGCGCTCGACCCCGCCGACGAAGCCTCCGCGCTCATCAACGGCGAGGTCGCTTCGCCGGCGCAGTTCCCGGCGACGGTCTTCCTGATCGAGAAGAAGTGCACGGCGGCGAAGGTCGCCCCGAAGGTGCTCCTCACGGCGGCGCACTGCGTCTGGGACGCAATGGCGAAGGAGCCTTCGCTCGCGCCCGGCCGGCCGCTCTCCTACGCGAAGGATCCGAAGCTCCCCGGCAAGCCGCTCACCGTGACGAGCGTGGTCATCCACCCGGCGTGGCAGGCGGCGTGTACGAAGGACGCGTGCATCTCGAACGAGGTGACCGCCAAGCTCGACGCGCCCGACGTCGCGGTGATCAAGGTCGAGACCGATCTCGACGACGTGAAGGTCGCGCAGATCGAGGACAAGCCGCTCGAGCGCGGCGACCGCGTGATCGTGCTCGGCTACGGCTGCGAAGCCGGCGTCATGGGCGAGCGCCCGAAGCTCGACGAGCGGAAGCTGAAGTTCTCGGAGACGTCGATCATCCCGGCGACGCGCACCGCGCACGAGGGCAGCCCCGTCACGCGCGAGGACGTCCCGAAGGTCGCCGGCTCGTATGCGATCACCGGAGGCCCCGGCCTCGTGAACGCGCGAGCGGGCCTCTGCCCCGGCGACTCCGGCGGTCCCGTCTATCGCTGGCGCGGGTCGAAGCTCGTCGTCGTCGGCGTGAACTCGAACTACACGTTCAAGGCCGACGACACGGTCGGTCTCCCCGTCACGAACTTCCACACGCGCCTCGACGGGCGCTCGCAGCACCAGGTCGCGAAGTTCCTCCGCGAGCAGGGCGCGATCTCGGACGCCGCGAACTAGCGGACGAGCAGCCAGCGCACGCCGGCGGTCACTTCCAGGTGGAAGTGATTGCGGTGCGCCCAGTTGTAGTCGGGCGAGAGCATCACGTTGAAGAGCTGCGCGTCGGCGATCTCGCAGTAGACGGAGCGGAGCTCGCTCGGATTCCCCGGCGCCTTCGGCCCGCACGGCTTCTGGCCGATGCCGCCGTGGAAGTCCTTCTCGACGAAGAGCGTCCGGCCGTCCTTCGTGGTCATCGCCCCGAGATCGATCGCGAGCGCGCCCGAGTGGCGCCTTCCCGGCTTCGCCATCGGCGCCTTGCCCGGCGGCGGCCGGTACATCGAGTAGTGCACGACCTCGACGACGTCGTGCTTCGCGAGCACCTTCGCGAGGTCGTCGAGCGCGAGCGCGAGGCGGCAGTCGAGGATCTCGTACGGCGACGTCTTGCGCTTCGCGGCCGGCTCGAGCCCGCGGTAGGTCACGCCCGAGAGCGGACCGCGGAGCCGGATCGGGGCGACGACGCCGCGCGCCGAGTCGACGCGGTCGAACGACGCGCCGCGCTTCGTGAGCTCGGCCTCGCACGTCGCGCGATCGAGCGCGGCGTAGCGGAGCGCAGGGGCGCCCTGCGAAGCGTTCTCCAGGGTGGGGGTGGCGTCCTCGCCCTGCTGGTCGCCGTGGTCGTCGTGGGACAGGGCCGCCGGTTCGGGGGCGCGCGGCGCCTCGGGCGGGGGCAGGCGCGGGAGCTCTTCGCCCGACGTCCCGGGCAGGCCCTCCGACGCGATCGGGCGTCCGAGACCGTGCACGCAGCCGGCCGACAGCAGCGAGCTCAGCACGAGGCTGCCCGGCTTCACGAGTCGGAAGAGCGCGCTGCGAAACGCCATTCGCGGCCGAGCTTACCAAGGAACGGCGGGACCTGCTAAAATCGAGCGCACAGGATGGCGGAGCTCGGAAGTCGCGCGCGGCAGATCCTCTATGCCTGCATCACCGAGTTCGTCGCGACCGGTGAGCCGGTCGGCTCGCGCACGCTCTCGAAGAAGGGCATCGAGCTGTCGCCCGCGAGCATCCGGAACGTCCTCGCCGACCTCGAGGAGATGGGCTACCTCGTCCAGCCGCACACGAGCGCCGGCCGCGTCCCGACCGACAAGGCGTTCCGCCTCTTCATCGACGCGATGATGGACGTGCGGCAGCTCACAGACGACGAGAACCGGAAGATCCTCCAGCGCTTCGCCGAGATCGAGCCGGGCCCGAACTTCCTCCGCGAGACGGGGCGGCTCCTCTCCGATCTCGCCGGGACGGCGGCGGTCGTCGTCTCGCCGCGCGCGGAGTCGATGACGCTGAAGCACCTCCGGTTCATCCGGACCCTGCCCGGCGAGCTGCTCGCCGTCCTCGTGATGGCGAACGGCACGGTCCAGAACCGGTTCCTCAAGGCGAGCATCGAGGAGAGCGAGCTCCAGAAGGTGCACAACCTGCTCGACGACGTGATCGAAGGCCGGTCCCTCGGCGAGCTCCGCGAGCTCTTCGCCCGGCGGCTCGGCAGCGACACGATGAAGGGCGACGCCGTCCGCAGGCGCGCCTTCGAGCTCGGCGAAGCGGCCGTATCCGAAGCGGTCGATGCGGGGACCGACGTCGTGATCGAGGGACGCGCGAAGCTCCTCGGGCTCCCGGAGTTCGCGGCCGCGAGCGACATGAAGGGCGTCGTCTCCGCGCTCGACGAGGAGGACGCGATCGTCCGGCTCCTCGACGCGACCCTCGCCGCGAACGGCACCGCCGTCGTCGTCGGGCGCGAGGCGGGCGACCTCGCGGGCGGGCAGCTCGCGATCGTCGGCGCGACGTACCACAACCAGGGGAGGACCGCCGGCTCGGTGGGCGTCATCGGCCCGACCCGGATGGACTACCCGAAGGTCGTCCCGCTCGTGACCGCGACCGCGAATGCGATGAGCTCGGTCATCGACCGGCGCGAGACCGCTCAGCGCGAGGCGGCGGACGCGGACGACGACTGACCGAAGGCCAGCGCAGAGCGCCGCCCGATCGTGTATCGTCCCCCGTGTGATGCGCACGGCGCCTCCGAACCTGCCCGGAGCGAGCAGCTCCGATTCGCCGCTCGATCGAGCGCTCGCCCTGCTCCTCGCCGGGGAGCGCGAGGCGGCGCTCCGGTGGAGCGCGGCGGTCGTCCAGCACGATGCGTCGGTCCCGAGCGCGCTCATCCTCACGTCGCGTCTGCTCGCCGATGCGGGCCGGACCGAGGCGGCGATCGAAGGCTTCGAGCTCGGGGTCGAGCGCGCGATCGACACGGGCAACCTTCCGCTCGCGGTCGCGGCCGTCGGTGACCTCCGCCTCCTCGGCGTCGAAGTCGCGAAGCACCTCGACGAGATCGCCTCTGCGTTCTGCCTCGGCTCTCCGCGGCTGTCGGACGACGCGACGCCGCCGCCGCCGCCGCTCCCGCACGGCGAGGACTTCCAGCCGCTCAGCTCGTTCCTCACCGGACCGGCCCTCTTGTCGAAGGCGACGGAGATCGTCCACGAGGCGAGCAAGGACTACGACGCGTCGAGCGAGTCCGAGTCGCCGCTCGTCTCGCCGCTGCCGCTCTTCAGCGCGCTCGAGAAGGAAGGCCTCCGCGCCCTCATCGGCTGCTTCGAGATGTTCACCGTCCCCGCGGGGAAGGCGGTCATCTCGGAGGGCGAGGAAGGCGCCGAGGCGTACATCGTCGCGCGTGGCGAGCTCGAGGTGCGGCGGACGACCGAGGACGGCAAGACGGTCACGCTCGCGCGGCTCGCGAACGGCGCGCTCTTCGGCGAGATGGCGCTCCTCTCGCGCGCCCCGCGCGCGGCGAGCGTCGTCGCGAACCGGCCGTCGATCCTGCTCGTCGCGCGGCGCGACGCGCTCGAGGCGGTCGCCGCGACGCGGCCCGACGTCGGCGTCGAGCTCGCAGCGCACTGCCGTCGGCGCATGGTCGCGAACCTCGTGCGCACGTCGAAGCTGCTCTTGTCGGTCGCTCCCCAGGAGCGGCCCGCGCTCGTCGAGCGGTTCGAGACGAAGGTCTTCGAGAAGGGCGAAAAGCTCATCGAAGAGGGGAAGGACACGAGCGGCCTCCACCTCATCGCGTCCGGTGAGGTCGCCGTCGTCGGGCACGAGGACAGCACCGAGCCTTTCGTCATCGCGTCGCTCGGGGTCGGCGAGACCGTGGGCGAGGTCGCCCTCGTGCTCCGCCGGAAGGCGAACGCGGACGTCGTCGCGGTGCACCCGACCGTGACGCTCCACCTCCCGCGCGAGGACTTCCTCGACCTCGTCCGTGCCCATCCCGCGATCCTCGCCGGGCTCTACCTCGCCGCCGTCGAGCGCGACGAGGAGACCTCGAGCGTGCTCGCGGGTGGTGCGGCGTCGGTCGCCGAAGACTACGACCTCGTCTGATGGCCGGCGACGAGCACGCGCACGCGCACGAAGCGCACGATCACGCGCATCATCACGCGCACGATCACGCGCATCATCACGATCACGCGCACGGGCACGCGCCGGCGTCGCACGCCCCGCCGTCCGTCGACGTCGAGGCGAAGGAGAAGAAGCAGGCGCGCCGGCTCGGGATGGTGCTCGCGCTCATCGCGGCCTTCTTCGTCGTGGAGCTGATGGGCGCGAAGGCAGCGTCGAGCGACGTGCTCGAAGCGGACGCCTATCACCTCTTGATGGACGTGTTCGCGATCGCGGTGAGCCTGCTCGCGATGCGCGTGGCGTCGGCGCGTCCGAACGACCGCTTCACGTTCGGCCTCCGCCGCGCGGAGCCGGTCGCGGCGCTCTTGAACGCAGTGCTCGTGTTCGCGGTGGCGATCGAGATCGTGCGCGATTCGATCGAGCACTTGAAGTCGCCGGAGACGCCGAAGTCGGGGCTGATGCTGATCATCGCGACCGCGGCGCTCTGCGTGAACGGCGTGAGCGCGCTGTTGCTCCACGGCGCGATGCACGGGCATGCCGGGCATTCGCATGGCGGGCACGGCCACGCGCACGCGCACGGGGAAGAAGAGCACGGCGACGGGCACCACCCGCACGCGCACCACCTCAACATGCGTGGCGCGTGGCTCCATCTCCTCGGCGACGCGCTCGGCTCGGTCGCAGCGTTCTCTGCGGGTCTGGCGATGAAGCTCGGCGCGCCGACGATCGTGGATCCGATCGCGAGCTTCCTCGTGGTGACGATCCTCGTCATCGGCGCCTTCCGCCTGCTCCGCGACGCCGTCCTCGTCCTGCTCGAGGCCGCGCCGCCGCGGCTTCCGATCGACCGCGTCCGCCAGGCGATCCTCGCGCATCCCGGGGTCTCGAGCGTGCACGCGCTCCACGTGTGGTCGCTCGGCACGGGCCACGACGCGGTCACCGCGCACGTCCGCGCCAAGGCGCCGTCGCCGGACCTCGGCCTCCGGGTCGCGGACCGCCTGAAGGACAAGTTCGCCGTCGAGTACGTGACGGTGCAGGTCGACCCGGAGTAGGTCGACCCGCCCCTCAGCTCACTTGCACGCGTTGTCGACGCAGCTCTGGCCCGCCTGGCAGTCGGCCGACGAGAGGCACTGCGCGTTCGCTTCCGCCGCCGTCCGGCACACGCCGTCCTTCGCGCAGTAGCCGATGCGCGAGTCGATCGTCCGGCAGTACTGGTCGGTGGTGCACGTGTACTTGCAGAAGCCGCCGAGGCACTTCTTCGGCGTCGCCGCGGTGCCCCCGCACTGATCGTCCGACGTGCAGTTCGGCTGCGGGCGGGTGTCGACGACGCACGCGCCCTGGTTGCAGTACTTGCCCGCGCCGCACTCCGCGTCGCCCGCGCACGCCTTCACGCACGCGCCGCCGACGCACTGCGGGGTGTCGCCCGAGCACTGCTGGTCGGTCGTGCATCCCGAGTTCGGCGTCGTCGGCTTGCACGCGCCCTTGTCACACGTGAAGCCGGCAACGCAGCCGCCATCGGTGCACGCCGCGAGGCACTGGCCGTCGGCGCAGACCTTCGCGTCGCCGCACTCGCTCGAGTACTTGCACGTGTTCTGCGCGGCGGTGCAGCTGCCCGCGACGCATGCCTCGCCGCCGGCGCAGTCGGTCGCGGCGGTGCAGGGGCACGGGCCGTCGGTACCGCCGCACGCCTGGCACGTCCCCGAGACGCACGCCTTGCCCGCGCCGCAGTCCGCCTTCGTCGTGCACTCCTTCGTGCTCGGCGGCGCGCTGCTCGGCGCGGTGCAGAGGCCGCTCTTGCAGACCTCGCCCTGCGGGCAGGTGCTGTTGTCCTTGCACGCGACGGCGCAGCCCGCGCTCGTGCACACGCTGCCGGCCGGGCAGGTCGCGTTGCCGGTGCACGCCGCCTTCGGCGGGGGCGCGACGTTCGAGCAGCCGTACGCGTCACACGCGTAGCAGTTGAAGTCGTCGCAGTAGTAGCGGCCTTCGGAGCCCGGCCCGCAGCCGGCCCACGCCAGCGTCCCGACCGCGGCGAGCGCCCCGATCACGAAGGCGCGCAGACCGGGGCGCACGGGAGCCGAGGAAGAGAAGCGAGACGTCATCGGTGTCCTCCGGGAACGACGGGGCGAGCGGGCCAGCAGTCGGCGGGCGGAGCCATCGCCGAGCCGACCCCAAGTATCCACGTCGCGTGCCACCCGGTCCACGGGAGCGTCCGAGCAGGACTCCACGCATTTTCGTGCGGGCTTTCCACCTGACCCTGCCCTCCATAGGACCGGCCTGCCACGCCGCCTGTAAACCACCGTTCTCTATGCCGCGAGAACACCGGACCTCGCGCGGCAGCCTCCACGCCGCCCGCCCGACGCCCGCGGTCGCCCGTCGCAAGCGCCCTCTTCAGGCCCACCCGCTCGGTGTCCTTGACCCCCCGCGCCGCATTCGCTACCCCGGCGCACCATGAGTGCGTCGCGTCACCGGGCTCTGTCCATCCTTCTCGCCATCGCCACGATGCTCGCGGGTCTGCTCTCGACGGGCATGGCCAGCGCCCAGCAGAAGGTCGCGGTGGTCGACGTGCAGCGGGCGGTCGCCAGCACGGAAGATGGGCTCCGCGCCCAGGCGACGCTGAAGAAGCTCTTCGACAGCCGTCAGCAGGAGCTGAACAAGAAGCAGACCGAGATGCAGCGCCAGCGCGAGGACATCGACAAGCAGGCGAAGGTCCTCTCGAAGGAGGCCCTCCAGAAGCGCGTCGACGACTGGCAGAAGCAGATGCTCGAGCTCCAGGCCGTCTTCGTCGAGTACAACAAGGAGCTCGAGAAGAAGCAGAAGGAGCTCACCGATCCCGTCTTCGAGAAGGTGATGGCGATCATCAAGCGGATCGCCACCTCGGAGAACATCGACCTCGTCGTCGACAAGGCGACCGTCGCCTACGTGCGCGGCGACCTCGACCTCACCGACCGTTGCGTGCAGATGTACAACAGCGGCGGCGCCGCGCCGGCTCCGAAGCAGTGACCGAGCCCTGATGGCGGGCATTCCCTTCGCGCCGCGCTCGCTCGCCGACCTCGCGTCGCGCCACGGCGGGCAGCTCCGTCGCGGTGCGGGGGGCGTCGTGCGCCGGATCGTCCCCGTCGCCCAGGCGGCGATGGGCGATCTGGCCCCCCTCCTCTCGACCCGTTACGTCGAAGAAGGTCTCCGCGCCGTCGCGCGTGGCGCGCACCTCCTCGTCGACGAGTCGCTCGTCGCGCGTGAGGACGTCGCGGCCCTGCCGGCGTGGGTCCACCCGTATGCCGCGTGGGCGATGGCGGAGCTCCTCGAGAACGCCGACGTGCCGGCGGAAGAGCCGGTGCTCGGCGACGACGTGAGCATCGCGCCCGGCGCGATCGTCCTCCCGCGCGTCCGGATCGGAGCGCGCGTCCGGATCGGCCCGGGCGCCGTCGTCGGCGCGCCGGGCTTCGGCTTCGCGACGGGGCCGAACGGGCGCACGCGCGAGATCCCGCACCTCGGCGGCGTCGTCATCGAGGACGACGTCCACATCGGTCCGCTCTGCACGATCGCGAGCGGCACGCTCGGTCCGACGATCCTGCGCCGGGGCGTGAAGCTCGATGCGCAGGTGCACGTCGCGCACAACGTCGAGGTCGGCGAGGGCAGCGTCCTCGCCGCGCAGTGCGGTCTCGCCGGCTCCGTCGTGATCGGCCGCGGCGTGCTCCTCGGCGGTCAGGTCGGCGTCGCCGATCACGTCCGGATCGGCGACGAAGCGCGCGTCGCGGCGAAGAGCGGCGTCATCGGCGACATCCCGGCCGGCGCGACCGTCGCCGGGTATCCCGCGGTCGATCGCCATCGCTGGCTCCGCGGTCTCGCCGAGCTCTATCGCCTCGTCGCGAAGCGGCCGTCGATGGCGCCCGGGTCGAAGAGCCCGGCGCCGCCGTCCGTCGGCGATCGTCCCGCGACGGAGCCGCCGCCTTCGTTCACGAACCCGCCGGTGATGCGCGGCTCGGTCCGCCCCGAAGCGATCATCCGGCGGACCTCGCCGATGCCGGGCTCCGGGAGGACGGACGGATGAGCCGCTCCACGCAGCTCGACATCGAGCGCATCCTCCAGATCCTCCCGCACCGCTGGCCCTTCGTCCTCGTCGATCGCGTCACCGAGGTGGTGCCTAACGAGGTGATCCGCGGCCACAAGTGCGTGTCGATGAACGAGCCCTGGTTCCAGGGCCATTTCCCGAAGAGCCCGATCATGCCGGGCGTGCTCGTCGTCGAAGCGCTCGCGCAGATCGGCGGCATCCTCGCGTACGCGAGCGAGCCGTTCGACGCTTCGCGGAGCCTTCTCTACTTCCTCGGCATCGACAAGGCGAAGTTCCGTCGCCCCGTCGTGCCGGGCGACCGCCTCGACCTCGAGGTCACTGTCGTGCACCACCGCACGAACGTGTGGAAGCTCCGCGGTCAGGCGAGCGTCGACGGCACGCTCTGCGCGCAGGGCGAGCTCCTCGCGAGCGTCGTCGATCAGGAAAGCTGAGCCGTGCCGCGCGTCCACCCGAGCGCGATCGTCGACCCGCGGGCCGAGCTGGCGAGCGACGTCGAGGTCGGGCCGTTCTGCACCGTGGGCCCGCAGGCTCGAATCGGCGCCGGCTCGCGTCTCGTCTCGCACGTCGTCGTCGCGGGCGACACGACGATCGGCGCTGGCAACGTCTTCCACCCTTTCTGCGTGATCGGAGGCGAGCCGCAGGTCCGGAAGGACGGGCCGCGGCGCGGTCCTCCGCGTAACGCGCTCGTCGTCGGCGACCACAACGTGTTCCGCGAGCACGTCACGGTGAACGTGTCGAACGCCGAGGGCGTCACGAGCATCGGCTCGCACAACCTCCTCATGGCCGCGGTCCACGTCGCCCACGACGTGGTGCTCGGCTCGCGCTGCATCGTCGCGAACGGCGTCCAGCTCGCGGGCCATGTCACGGTCGAGGACTGGGCCACGTTCGGCGGGCTCGCCGGCGTCGCGCAGCGGCTCCGCGTCGGCCAGAGCGCGTTCGTCGCGGCGGGGGCGATGTGCGAGCGCGACGTTCCTCCCTTCGTCATCGTGCAGGGAGACCGCGCGCGCGTGCGCGCGCTGAACGTCATCGGTCTCGAGCGCCGCGGCGTCGATCCCGCCTCCGTCGCGGCGCTCCGGCGCGCGTTCGGGCGTCTGTTCGTGCGGAGGGCGGCTCCGCTGGACGCCGTGCTCGCCGAGATCGACACCGCGGACCCGCTCGTCGCCGCGCTCGTGACGTCGTTGCGCACGGCGTAGGTGCTCGGCGCCGAGGCGACCCCGAACGGGTGGACGTCGACCCTGAGTCGCATGCGACCCCGTGCGCAGCGCGGCCGTCGAGCGATGCGCTCGCGCGTTTCCAGCGTCGATCGGATCGAGCGCGGGCGTACCGCGTCTCCGGATCGCGCCTTGCACCCGGCCTCGCGCCGCTTCGGCGAAGGAGGTGCTCCTCGTGCACGAGACCGTTCGCATCCCGACTCCTGCTCGTGTTGGCTCGGCCTCGGTGCTGCTCATCGAGGACGACGAGCAGGTCGCGAAGGCGATGTCGCGGCTCATCACGACGGAGGGCTACAGGGTCGTGCATGCGTCGACGAGCGCCGCCGCGGTGGAGTCGTTCCGTCGGGGCATGTTCGACGCGGTCATCAGTGACCTGCATCTGCCCGGTGCGAACGGCGTCGACGTCCTCGCGGTCGTGCGCGCCTACGATCCCGACATCCCGCTCGTGCTCGTGACGGGCGACCCCGACGTGCAGAGCGCGATCGACGCGGCGAGCCTCGGCGTCCTCGAGTACCTCGTGAAGCCGGCGACGCGCGACGCGATCGCGCGAGTCCTACGGCGCGCGACCGAAGCGCGCCGCGCCGCGCTCCTCCGCCGCGAAGAGATGCCGACCGCGCCGCCCGACGCGGCTCCGGCGCCGCCGTCCGTCGCGCCGGCCCCGACCGCGCTCGCGCTCTTCGACCGCGCGATGGCATCGAGCTACGCCGACCTCGAGCCGATCGTCGACCCGCGCCATCGCACCGTCATCGCCTACGACGCCAAGATCCGCTCGAAGGAAGACACGCTCGGGACGCAGCACGCGCTCGTCGGTACGGCCGCGAAGCTCGGACGGCTCGACGAGCTCCGCCGCCGCGCGCGTGATCTCGCGGTGAAGTCGTTCGCCTCCGCGCCTTCGCTCGCGACGCTGTTCGTCGACGTGCACGCCTCCGACCTCCTCGACACCGACCTCTTCGCGCCGGACACGCCGCTCGCGCGGATCGCCGAGCGCGTCGTCCTCCAGATCCGCGCGCGCGGTGCAGCGCTCGACCTGGAGGACCTCGCCGCGCGCGTCAGCGTGCTCCGCTTCATCGGTTACCGGATTGCGCTGGCGGATCTCGACGGCGTCCGGGCGCGCCTCGCCCAGATCGCCGATCTGTCGCCGGAGTTCGTGAAGGTCG
>JBDHVE010000048.1:0-35000 GCA_039809485.1 Polyangiaceae bacterium
GTGCCGCTCCACATCCCGCCGCTCCGCGCGCGGCGCGAGGACATCCCGCTCCTCGCGCGCCACTTCCTCGAGCTCGCGGCGAAGGCGAACGATCGACCGGGAATCCGTCTCGAGCAGGACGCGATCCAGCAGCTCGAGGGCTACGCGTTCCCGGGCAACGTGCGCGAGCTCCGCAACCTGATGGAGCGCCTCGTCATCCTCACGCCGGACGACGTGATCCGCGCCGCCGACGTCCGCACGTGCCTTCCGGGCGGCAGCGCGCCGAAGGCGCAGGGCCTCTATCGCCCCGGCGTTCCCTTCCGCGTCCTCGTCGAGGAAGCCGAGCGCCAGATCATCCAGGACGCCCTCGTCCACCACGGCGGGCAGATGGCCGCGACCGCCCGCGCCCTCGATCTCGAGCGGAGCCACCTCTACAAGAAGGCGCGCGCGCTCGGCCTCCGCGGCTCTTCGGCGGACGAAGACGAATGAGCGACGAAGCCCTTTCCACCGCGCCTTCCCGTGACGAGCTCGTCACGATGGTCGCGCGCGCGCACGGCGCCGGCGCGTACGCCGAGTGCACGGCGGCCGGCAAGGCGCTCGCCGACCAGTCGAAGCTGCCGCGGAAGGTGGCGGAGAACCTCGGCGCCGGGTTCGGGCAGTGGGACTTCTTCCCCGAGCCGTCCGAGATCGTCGACTGGGCGCTCGCGTACGTGCCGCCCGCCACGCCCGAGGACGTGTGGACGCTCGCGCGGCTCTGGGCGACCGACGACGCGGAGAAGCGGCACACGATCCTCGCCCTCGTCGGCCTCGACCTCCTGAAGCACGAGCTCCGGCGGATCGCGGTCCCCGAGCTCGCGCCGCTCGCGGAGGAGACGCGCGCTGGCCGCCTCCTCACGCTCCGCGCCGAGCTCGGGCTCGCGGTGCCGAAGGGCTCGGCCGCGGTCGCGCCGGAGGCTCCGGCGAAGGCGAAGGCGCTGCGATCCGAGCGCGCCGCGGCCCCGAAGCGCGAGATCCCGACCAAGATGCCGATGCCGGAGTTCAAGCGCCCGGTGAAGCCGCCGCCGCCTCCGCCGCCGAAGCGCTATCACCACCCGAAGTTCGGCGAAGGCGTCCTCGAAGCGCAGAGCGGCACGGGCCCCGAGGCGAAGCTCACGATCAAGTTCGAGAGCGGCTCGAAGACGCTCCAAGCGCAGTATGTGAAGGAGCTCGAGTGACTCGCCCGTCTTCCGTCTTCCGTCCTCCGTCTTCCGACCCTGATTCCGATCTGCCGGCCGATCTCTTCGGATGAGCGTCCTTCCTCGGATGGTCGCTGCTCGCGGCTGAGGAGAGACCTACGGAAGACGGAAGTCAGAAGGCCGTCGCGATCCCCGCGGCCTTGAACATCGACACGAGCCCGTTCTTGTCGACGGCCTTCATGTACGCCTGCTTCGGCTCGACGAGCTTCTTCTGGACGAGCTGCATGAGCGACTCGTTCATCGTGACCATGCCCTGGTTGCGGCCGGTCTGCATGACGCTCGGGAGCTGGAACGTCTTGCCCTCGCGGATGATGTTCGTGACCGCCGAGGTCCCGAGGAGGATCTCGTGCGCCGCGACGCGGCCGCCGCCGATCTTCGGGCAGAGGACCTGCGCGACGACGCCTTTCAGCGACTCGCTGAGCATGACGCGGATCTGCGCCTGGCGATCGGCGGGGAACTGATCGATGAGGCGGTCGACGGTGCTCGGCGCCGTCGTGGTGTGGAGGGTGCCGAAGACGAGGTGCCCCGTCTCCGCCGTCTCGATCGCGATCGCGATCGTCTCCAGGTCGCGCATCTCGCCGACGAGGACGATGTCCGGGTCCTCGCGCAGCGCGGCGCGGAGGGCGTTCTTGAAGCTCTTCGTGTGCTGGCCGACCTCGCGCTGGTTCACGAGGCACTTGATGTTGCCGTGCACGAACTCGACCGGGTCCTCGATCGTGATGATGTGATCGTTCCGGTTCTTGTTGATGAAGTCGATCATCGCCGCGAGCGTCGTCGACTTGCCCGAGCCCGTCGGTCCCGTGACGACGACGAGCCCCTTCGTCAGCCAGCAGAGATCGAGGCAGGCCTGCGGAAGACCGAGCTTGTCGGCCGGGACGATCTCGATCGGGATCTGACGGAGCACGGCGCCGACGCCGTTCCTGTCCTCGAACACGTTCACGCGGAAGCGCGAGAGGCCCTTGATCTCGTGCGCGAAGTCCGCGTCGCGGAGCGACTCGAAGTCGGCGCGCGCCTTGTCCGTCATGACCTCCGTGACGAGCGCATGGATGTCGTCGGAGGAGAGCGCCGGGCGGTCGCGGAGGAAGTGGATCTCGCCGTGGATGCGCATCACCGGGTGGCTCCCGGCCGAGAGATGGAGGTCGCTCGCCTTCTTCGCGACCATCTCGCGGAGGAGGTCGTCGATGCGCGGGGCAGCGCCTCGGATCGCGACCGACGTCGGCGCATGCTTCGCGACCATCGCCGTCGCTCCGACCGCTGCCGGCGTGATGACGGGGCCGCCGAACGCCTCGGGCGCGGCGGGATGCGCGAGGCCGGGCATCGGCTTGATCGCGGGTGCCGGCGCCTTCTTCGGAGGCGCGTCGAGCTCGAGGGTCGGCGCGTCGAGGTCGAGCGCGGCGAGCTCACGGGAGTCCACGCGGAGCGTCGTCGCCGGCGCGCCTCCGCCTCCAGCGGAGTGGCTCGGCAGCACGCCGCCGTTCGGCAGCGGCGCGCCCGCCGGCGGCGCCGCGACCGCCTGCTGCGCGGGGCGCGACGGATGCTTCGGCGGCCGGTGGCTCCGGCGCTTCCCCTCCCCGGCCGCGGGCTTCGCGGGAGGCTTCGTCGCGCTGCGGATGACGAGCGCGATCCCGCCGTTCGCGCGCCGCACGATCTCGAGGACGTACGGATCGCCGGCGTGCTCGTGCCGGATGATGCGCGGCCGATTGCTCGGCAGGTCCGCGAGCTCGTCCTGGGAGACGAAATCCCCGATCGCTTCGAGGATCGTGCTCGCCTGGAGGGGCGTGCGCCCGAGCGGCCGCTTCTCTTCGCCGAGCTCCGCCACGACGGGCTCGCCCGGGTCGAGCACCAGGCGATCGGCTCCGAGCTCCTTCAGCTTCGTGAACAAGGGGACGAGCACGGTCAAGGGACAAACCTCCGTGATCCACCATACGGGAGGTCCCCCGACATGGGCGAGCACGCGACGATCGAGGCCGGTCGAGGCCCGGCCGGGAGGACGCACGCCTGCCCACAACCTCGGCCGGAGGCAGAGGGTCGACGCCTCACGCGCGGTAGGTCTATCATCCTGGTTCAGATGTCGACGGACGCCATCCGCTTCTTCGCCGCGACCGACGTCGGCAACGTACGGGAGCACAACGAGGACAACTTCCTCGTCGACAAGAAGCTCTCGCTCTTCATGGTCGCGGACGGGATGGGCGGTCACGCGGCCGGTGAGGTCGCGAGCGCCATCGCGGTTCGCACCGTCCACGAGGAGATCAAGCGAGAGCGCGAGCTGCTCGCGGACTTCGTCGCCGGCGCACGCGGTGCGGCGCGCGTGACGAACAAGGACGTCCTCGCGCTGATGGAGCATGCCGTCCAGCGCGCCTGCTCGCGGATCCACGAAGAGGCGCAGGCCGACGCCGCGAAGCGCGGCATGGGCACGACGCTCAGCGTCCTCATCATCCTCGGCACGCGTGCGTTCATCGCGCACGTGGGCGACAGCCGGATCTACCTCCAGCGCCAGGGCGTGGTGCAGCAGGTCACCGAGGACCACACCGTCTTCAACGAGCTCGTGAAGCGCGGCAAGCTCACGCGCGAGCAGATCGAGAAGGTCGCCCACAAGAACGCGATCACGCGCGCGGTGGGCGTCTACGAGCGCGTCGACGTCGACACGCTGATGCTCGAGGTGCTCCCGGGCGATCAGTTCCTCCTCGCGAGCGACGGCCTCACGGGCTACCTCGAGACGCCGGAGGAGCTCACCGGCTTCCTCGGCCAGGACGGCGACAGCGCGTCGAAGGGCCTCGTGCAGCTCGCGAAGGAGCGCGGCGGCAAGGACAACATCACGCTCGTCCTCGTCCGCCTCGGCGGCGACGGCCAGGACGACGAGCGCGCACGTCGCCTCGCGCAGAAGCGCGAAGTGCTCGCACGGATGCCTCTCTTCGCGCGGCTGAACGAGCGCGAGCTGCTCCGCGTGATGCAGTCGGTCGAAGTGCGCGTCTACGAGGACGGCCAGCTCGTCATCCGCGAGGGTGATCGCGGAGACGAGCTCTTCATCGTGCTCTCCGGCAAGGTGAACGTGCTGCGCGGCGGCGAGACCCTCACCCGGCTCGGCGCCGGCGAGCACTTCGGCGAGATGGCCCTCATCCGCGCGGTCCCGCGCTCGGCGTCCGTCGCGGCGGACGGCGCGGCGGAGCTCATCGCGATCCGGCGCCAGGACTTCTTCGAGCTGCTCCGCACCGAGCACGAGATCGCGGTCAAGATGCTCTGGCAGTTCCTCGGCGTCCTCGCCGATCGCCTCGACGCGACGTCGAGCGAGCTCCGTCACGCGAAGCAGGAGCTGCACGCCGACGACATCACGGACGACGTCACGATCGAGATCTTCCCGGGGATCGAGAGCGACCGTGCCTCCGGCTCGTTCCGTCGCAGCTAGCGCGCTCCTCGCCCTCGCCGCGTGCGAGCCGCACACCCGCGACACGACGCCCGACGCAGCGCCGAGCGCGCCGGCACCGGTCGTCTCCGCTGCGCCGCCCGCATCGAATCCGTCCTCGCCCGATCACGGCCGCTGCCGGATCGTGGCCGGCGAGGGCACGATCACCCCCTCGAGCGATCCGACGACCTGGCTCGCGCCGGGCGCCGGGACGTCGTTCGTCGTCCGCATCACCGAGACCGGCCGCGAGCTCCGCTTCGTCGGCCCCGGCGACGTCCGGCCCTGCTTCGACGACGTCGTGGTCGTCGCGTCCGGCACCGTCGTCGCGATGCCGAGCGGTGGCGAGTCTCCCGGCGACGGTCAGTGGCTCGCGACGCCGTGCGGCACGTTCCGGTGGATCGCGGGCGCCCACAAGATCACCGTCGGCACGAACGAATGCGTGGCGCAGACGACGACCGGCACCCTCTTCTTCACCCCTGCCGTCGGCACGACCGTGGCGCCGGACGCCTCGGCCCTCGACGGCGGCGTGCTGGGCCGCGCGGCGCTCGGTGCCGACGGCGCGTGGCGCCTCGACGCGCGATCGGCTGTTCGGGTGAAGGGCAGGCTCCCCTTCCCGTCCGCGCCCGCCGTCGCGGAGGCCACGCAAGCATGCCGGGACGCCGAGCACCGCGAAGCGCGCCTCGCGGAGCGGATCCGCGGGCTCGACGGCGGCTCGCTCGCGTCCGTCGGAGACCTCACCGCCCAGCACGTCGGGGCGAGGCGGGCCGCGCGCTCGGCATGCGTCGTCCCCGTCGCGCGCGCCGCCGGCGCGGCATACGCGAAGAGCTCCGAGCGAGGCGCCGACGCGGGGCGGGGCGCGGCCGCGATCGGAAGGTGACTCTGCGCCCAGAAGGGTGGTAGCGTCGCGCAGGAATGCACGTGTCAGAGAGGCACGTCCGCGGAGGGGCGACGAGGCAGCGGCGACGCGGCTTCGCTCCGGTTTTGCTCGGCATCGCCGCGACCCTGAGCGCAGTCCTCCTCGCGCCGGGAGCTCGCGCCGACGAGCCGGTCGCCGCGAAGGAGCCCAGGATCTTCCGCGAAACCGGGGAGAACACGATCGTCGTCGACGCGTTCGACAAGGACGACCCCTTCGACGCGAACCTGGTCCTCGGGTTCCGCCAGCAGTGGAAGTCCGCGAGCATCCGTCGCGAGACGTCGCTGAGCCAGCCCGGCCTCTCGACCGGCAACTTCCTCGCCGCGACGGAGAACGTCGCGAAGTACTCGCAGTCGCTCTCGATCCTCGACGTCGGCGGCGACATCGGCATCTTCAAGGACCTCGCGCTCTCGCTCCGGCTGCCGATCATCCTCGCGGACAGCCGCGAGCTGTCGGACCTCGATGGCTCTTCGCGCAACCCGCAGCGACTCCAGGATCCGTCGGGCGATCAGCTGTTCTCCGTCCCGTTCAAGAGCCCGACGCGCAGCGGCGTCGACTACATCTCGATCGCGCTGAACTACGCGATCCTGAACCAGCAGCGCGACGACACGAAGCCGACGTGGGTGCTCGGCGCCGAGACGCGCTTCGCGATCGGCGAGCGCCTCCACGCGTGCAACGACAACGCGGCGGTGAAGTGCCCCGACCCGGCGAACCCGGCGGTGGACCGGAGCCCGGGCGTGTCGCGCGGGATGAACACGCTCATCGTGCACACGACGTTCTCGCGTCGGTTCGGCTACGTCGAGCCGTACACGGGCTTCCGCATGCTCGTGGACATGCCGCAGTCGAACAGCGACTTCGGCGCGACGAACGATCTGAAGGGCGCTCTCCTGAACCGCCCGCCGGTCCTCGGCACGATCACGATGGGCATGGAGGTCTTCCCGTACGAGAACCGGGAAGCGTTCCAGCGCCTCGGCCTCGACTTCAAGGTGCGCGGGACGTACCACTCGCCCGGCCGCGAGTACTCCGAGCTGTTCGACGCGCTCGGCTCGTCGCAGGGTCGTTCGCTGCGGAACCCGAACCCCGCCGGCTACCGGCTCGGGGGTGACGGCACCTCGAGCGTCGCCGATCCGACCTCGCCCAAGGTGTTCTTCACCGGCATCACCGACCAGCAGGCGTACGGCTCGTTCGGCGCGTCGGCGGCCGTCACGTACCAGCTCGGCGAGTACGTGAAGCTCAATGCCGGCCTCGGTCTGACCTACGCGCAATCGCACCTCATCACCGCTGCCGACGCATGCAACCCGGACTTCAAGTCCGGAGACATCGCCGCGGCCGGCCCTTGCCGCACCGGCGCTCCGAACGTCGGCGGCGGCAGCTCGACGGGGATTCCCAACCCGAACCACCGTCAGGTCATCGACCTGCCGGGACGCCGCTTCAGCGTCGACGACACGACGATCGTCGACCTCTGGTTGAGCGGCGTCGTGATGTTCTGAGGAGGCGCCGTGGCGAGCGCCGGGCGGAGCCCTCTCGTCGCGCAGCGTGCTCGCGCGCTCGTGCTCGGCGTCGCGGCGAGCGCGCTGTTCGCTCCCGCGGCGCGCGCGGGCGAGGAGCCGAACGCGACCCCGCCGCCCGCGACCGCGACGCCGCCACCCGCACCGAGCGACGACGTCGCGGCCGAGAAGCCGATCGTCGTCTGGCCGACGCTCACCCCCGCCGGCGACGACGCCGCGTCGGTCGCGCTCCACAAGCCCGCCGCGGGCGAAGGGCCGGTCTACGCACGCGCGCAGGAGCTCGACGCGACCTTGCGCGACGCCGTGCAGGACCTCGGCTACGCGCTCGACGTCGGTGACCAGGGGCCCGCGATGGGCCGCGCACGCGACCTCGACATGGTCGAGCGCGCAAGCCGTACGTCTCCGCGCGCGAACGGGCCCGATGCCCGTGGCACGTGGGTCGTGAGCGCGCGTCTCGAAGCGCTCGGCGCCGACACGTTCCTCCTCCGCATCGTCGCCGTCCCTCCGCGCAGCAAGCAGCTCCGCGTCCGCGTCGAGCGCGTGTCGGGCGCCGACGTCGCCGTTCGCGGCCTCGTCCTCGTCCGAGACCTCCTCGCGTCGCCGGGCGCGAGCACGTCGGAGGTCGGGCCGCGGCCGCAGGAGTCCGCCACGAGCGGGATCATGAGCGAGCTGCGCTCTCCGGGCCGCGCCGTCCTGGCCGCGAACGCGGCGCTCTTCGGTGCGTACACCGCGTACAGCGTGCAGCGGGCGAGCGGCTCCGACGACCCGCGCCTCCTCTACCCTCTGCTCGCGGTCGGGACCGGCGTCGGCCTCGGCGCGGCCCTCCTCGTCGCGGCCGAGTGGGACGTCAGCACCGGTGACGCGTGGACGCTGGCCGGCGCCGCGTGGTGGGGCGCGGGATCCGGCATCCTCCTCGCGAACGGCTTGAAGGATCCGCCGCCGCTCACCGATCGCTACGCGTGGGGCATCGGCGGCGGCCTCGTCGGTCTCGGCCTCGCGACCGTCGCGCTCGCGCGGAGCCGCGCGGACGAAGGCGACGCCGTGCTCGTGCACTCCGGCGCGGCGCTCGGGCTCTCGCTCGGTGCGCTCGGCGACTTCTTCTACCACGGCGATCTCGATCGAACGCCGTACACGGGCGCGGGCCTCGGGAGCGCGATCGGCCTCGTCTCCGCCGGGACGCTCGCGACGTTCGTCCAGGTCTCGCCGTCGCGCGTGATGCTCGTCGATCTCGGCGCCGGCCTCGGGGCGGCGGCGGGTGCGGCCGCCGGCAGCCCGCTCGTGTTCGAGGACGTCACGCCGGAGAAGACGCGCGGCTTCGTCGCGGCGACGTTCGCCGGTGCGCTCGCCGGCGGCGGCGTCGCGTGGTGGCTCACGCGCGACCGCGAAGTGAAGCCGGCACGCTCGTCGACGTTCCGCGCGACGCCGTTCGGCGGCGTGGTGGGCTCGTCCGCGACACCGACAGGAGCGCAGCCCGCCTACGGTGTCGGTCTCAGGGGAATGTTCTGACGAGAGCTCCGGCCCTGGTTTGTCGCATCCGAATGAACGGGCACGTATCCTCGTCCAAGAAGGAACGCGAGGAGGCTTGGTGATGCGCGCGGGAGCTCTGGTCGTGGCGATCGTCTGGGTCGGCGTGGTCGTGGCGTGCGGCGGTGGCTCGAGCAGCGAAGCTGCGACCTCGGACTCGTTCGCGGAGCAGTACTGCGCGACCTTCGCGCCGTGCTGCGGGCAGGCGAACCGTCCGACCGACGGCGCGACGTGCAAGGCCTTCGTCACCGCGGCCGCGAGCGGCAAGACCTACGACGCGGCGAAGGGCACCGAGTGTCTCGACCAGATGAAGGCCGCGTCGTCGAAGGCCGAGTTCTGCACGAAGCTCGGGAGCAGCGACGCGCCTTCGTGCCAGGACGTCTACAAGGCGCCTCCCGGCAACGTGGCCCCGGGCGGCGCGTGCAAGGACGACAAGGACTGCGCCCCTTCGACGGAAGGCAAGGTCGACTGCGCCTCGACCTTCTCGAGCGGCGCCGAGACGCGGATCTGCCAGGTGCAGATCACGGGCAAGGAAGGCGACTCGCCGTGCCTCGGCACGCGCGACGGGAACACGACGTCGTTCAGCTTCTCCGGAAGCGGCAGCGGGACGACGACGCCGAGCCGCGGCTTCATGTGCAACGTGTCCGATGGCCTCCGCTGCGACTCGAAGACGACGAAGTGCACGCGCATCTCGGACGTCGGCGGCCCGTGCGACGGCTCGAGCTACGCCTGCGTGAAGACGGCGTACTGCGACGCGACCCAGAAGTGCGTCCCGCGCCTCGCCGAGGGCTCGCCCTGCGGGACGAACGGCGTGTCGTCGAGCGCGTGCGCCGACACGACGTACTGCGACGGCACGACGAAGAAGTGCACGAAGACGCTGCCGGCCGGTGCCGCGTGCACGAAGAGCGAGCAGTGCGAGACGGACCGCTGCCTCAACGGCAGATGCGATACGTCCGGCAGCGACTCGCTCAGCCTCGCGCTCCTCTGCGGCGGCGGCTGAGGGGCTCTCTTCGACGGCGGTCCCTGGATCCGGAGGGGACCAGTCTCATGGCCCAGGGCTTTTCTTCCGAGCCCGGATTTCTCCTGGAAAACCAGGCTATCTACAGTGGCACACATGTAGCACTCCAGCGTCCCCATGAACGGTCGGACGCGCTTCCTCGGTCTCGTCGTCGCGAGTGCTCTCGCTGCTGCCTGCACTGCCATCAGCGGAGAAGGCGTCGAGGACCAGTCGTCTCAGGTCTCGCAGGCGACGGCGTTCGACAAGAACGAGGTCGTCAAGGACAGCGACCTCCTCGACAAGGACGCGATGACGGCATCGCAGGTCCAGCGGTTCCTCGAGAAGACGCCGTGGGGAAACAAGTCCGTCCTCGCGGACTACGAGGAGGACGGCAAGTCGGCCGCCGACATCCTCTACGCCGCTTCGCAGAAGCACGGCATCAGCCCCCTCGCCCTCCTCGTGCGCCTCCAGATGGAGCAGAGCCTGATCCGGAAGGAGACGGCTCCCCAGGCGACGCTGCGTGAGGCGTTCGGGTGCGGCTGCCCGCACAGCCCGCTCTGCTCCGACGACTACCGCGGGTTCGCGAACCAGGCGGAATGCGCCGCGGGCACCCTCCGTCGCGCGGTCGACCGCGCGACGACGCCGAAGGGCACCGCGAGCGGCTGGAAGGTCGGCACGTCGAAGCGCACCGAGGACGGCATCTCCGTCACGCCGAAGAACGCGGGAACGGCTGCACTCTACACGTACACCCCCTGGGTCGGTCAGGCCGGCGGCGGCAAGTCGGGCGTCGGCGGCGCGAGCCTCCACCACCAGATCTGGGATCGCTTCGCCGACGCGGTCGGCACGTCGGGCGCGGACCAGCCGCAGGGCACGTCGAGCAGCTCGGGCTCGAGCGGTGAGGAGGAGGATCCGAACGCAGGCCTGAACGGCTCGAGCGGCGCCGACGGCACGAGCTCGTCGGGCACCTCCGGCTCCTCCGGTACGTCGGGCTCCTCCGGCACGTCGGGCTCCTCGGGGTCGTCGAGCGGCGACGATCCGTTCGGCACGTCGACCTCGTCCTCCGGCGGGACCAGCAGCTCGGGGAGCACGTCTTCCTCGGGCGGAACCAGCAGCTCCGGCGGGACCTCTTCGTCGGGCGGCACCAGCAGCTCCGGTGGCACGACGGCGGACGCAGGCACGAGGGCCGACGCCGGCTCGCCCGCGCACGACGACGACTCGCATCCCGAGGACGAGCAGCTCGGCGGCAACAGCACGCCGAACAGCTCGCCGCCTCCGCCGCGCAGCGGCTCGCGCGGCAGCAACAGCGAGGTCGGGAGCACCGAGGACGGCGAGGAGCGCACGGACGCGAAGAAGGCGAAGAACGCCGAGTCCTCCGGCTGCTCGACGACCGGCACGACCGGCGCAGGCGCTTCGAACGGCCTCCTGATGCTCGGCGCGGTGATCGGGTCGGTCTTCTCGGCGCGCCGCCGCAAGGCGCGCTGAGCCGGGTCAGCCGCCGAGCACGCGACGCACGAACGGGACGACGAGCGCGTTCACCGCGACCGGCTGCTCGAGCGCCGACATGTGGCCGGCGCCTTCGACGACGTGCAGCTCCGCACGTTCGATCCTGCGCGCGAGGGCTTCGGCCTTCGCGAGCGGCGTCGAGCGATCGTCACGACCGACGAGCACCAACGTCGGAGCGCGGATCTCGCCGAGTCGCTTCGTGACGTCGGTGCGGTCGACGACGACGGCGAGCGCCGCACGCGCGACGCCTTCGCGGTCGAAGCCCATCGTCCGTACGTAGCTCTCCTCGACGAGGTCCTGCCGCTCGCGAAGGGTCGCGTCGCCGAACATCAGCTTCTTCACCTGCCGCTCGTAGAGCCAGCGCGGCATCCCGAGCGCGCGATGCAGCGCGATGAAGGAGCGATAGCGCACGCGGCGTCCGCGGCCCTCGGACTCGGCGCTCGTGTCGAGCAGCACGAGGCCCGCGATCTTCGACGGGAAGCGGATCGCGAAACGCATCGAGAGCATCCCGCCCCAGGACAGGCCGCACAGCACGGCGCGCTCGATCCCGAGCTCGCGGAGCACGTCAGAGAGCGCCTCGACGTGGTCCTCCAGCGAGAACCCCTTCGGCGGCGGCTCGCTCTTTCCGTGACCGGGCCCGTCGATCACGACGACGCGCCCGAGCTCCGCGAGCGGCTCGAGCTGGTGCCGCCACGAGCCGCCGTCGAAGAGGAGGCCGTGGAGCAGGACGATTGCGGGAGCGTCCGGCGCTCTCGCCTCGCCGCGCTCCTCGTAGAACAACCGGCCGACCCGGGTGCGGACGTACATGGGAGAAGGCTACATGACTCGAGCATCAGCGCTCGGTCTTCGGGGGCGCGCTGCCGAACTCGACCAGAGCCTCCAGCCTTCAGCAGAACGCGCCGTCGAAGACGCGAAAGCCCCCGCCACGCGAACGCGGCGAGGGCTTCGAGAGAACGGGTCGCTCAGGCGAGCGGCCTCCTCACGGGAAGATCTCGCGCTCCTTGTAGACCGCTTCGATGCGCTGGAGAGCGAGGGCGTACGCCGCGATCCGGCGGTCGACCTTGTTCTGGCGCGCGAAGTCGGCGACCTCGCGGTACGCGCGGCTCATCGCGCGCTCGAGCTTCGCGTCGACTTCCTCTTCCGTCCACGACTCCGAGCGCTTGTTCTGCACCCACTCGTAGTAGCTGACGGTGACGCCGCCGGAGTTGGCGAGGACGTCGGGGAGGATGTCGATCCCCTTCTCGAGGAGGATCTTCTCACCGGCCGGGTTCGTCGGGCCGTTCGCGCCTTCGACGATCAGCTTGCACTCGAGCGCACGCGCCTCGGTCTCGCCGATCTGGTTCTCGAGCGCGCAGGGCGCGAAGATGTCCGACTTCGTCTTGAAGAACTCCTCGCGCGTGATGGCCTTTCCTCCGGGGTAACCGGCGATCGACCCGTGCTCCTCGACCCAGTCCTGGAGCTTGTGCGCGTTGAAGCCTTCGGGGTTGTACATGTACCCGGAGTGGTCGCCGACCGCGACGGTCGAGACGCCGAGGCGCGAGAGGATGACGGCGAGGTGCGAGCCGACGTTGCCGAAGCCCTGCACCGTCATCGTCGAGCCCTCGAGCTCGAAGCCCTTCTCCTTCGACCACTCGATCACGCAGTAGACCATGCCCTGGCCGGTGGCCTTCGCACGGCCGAGCGTGCCGCCGGACGCGACGGGCTTGCCGGTGACGACGCCCTTCACGCTCTGCTTGTTCGCAGCGCCGACCATGTTCGAGTACGTGTCCATCATCCACGCCATCGTCTGGCTGTTCGTGCCGACGTCGGGCGCGGGGATGTCGTACTCGGGTCCGATGTTCTCGCCGAGCGCGTGGGTGAAGCGACGCGTGATGCGCTGGAGCTCCGCCTTCGAGACCGCGTGCGGATCGAACTTGATGCCGCCCTTGCCGCCGCCGAACGGGACGCGCATGAGCGCGCACTTCCAGGTCATCATCGCCGCGAGCGCCTTCACGTCGTCGAGCGTGACGCTCGGGTGGAAGCGCATGCCGCCCTTGAACGGTCCGAGCAGGTTGTTGTGCTGGACGCGGTAGCCCTTGAAGAGACGCACCGTCCCGTCATCCATCTTCACGGGGAAGTTGATGATGAGCTCGTTCTTCGGCTGGCTCAGGATCGTGCGGACGTAGTCGGCGAGGTTGATCGTGCGCGCAGCGCGATCGAGGTAGTCCTGGACGACCTTGAAGAAGTCGTACTCCTTCACGAGGGTCCGCGTGGAGCCCGGGGCCGCGGGAACGGCAGACGGCGTTCCAACCTTCATCGTTTCAGACGGGGGATCGGACGGTTTCATCGCCGGTCGTCTTAGCGCATCCGTGGATGCCGCAAGCCGGAAAATGAGCTGCCGCGTCGCGTCGGAATCCTGCACGAAAACATTGCGTGAGCACCCCCGCGGCGAGGGCGCTTTGCACCGTCCCGCGAACCGCGAACACGTGACTCTGGACTGAGTGACGAGTCGGCAGAGAGCGCGGCTTCAGACGCCCGGCCGCACGAACCAGAGCGTGTAGAGGTACGTGACTGCGCTCGTCAGCACGAGCGCGTCGACGCGGTCGAGGATGCCGCCGTGCCCGGGGACGATCGCGCCGGAGTCCTTCACGCCCGTCGAGCGCTTGAGGACCGACTCGCCGAGATCGCCCGCCTGCCCGAGGGCGCCCGCGACGATCGCGAGCGGGATGCCGTGCGCGAGCGACAGCGACGGGAGGAACCAGAAGTGCGCGAGCACGGCGCCGAGCACGCTACCGGCGAGACCACCGATGGCGCCCTCGACCGTCTTCTTCGGCGACACCGCCTCGTACAGCTTGTGACGCCCGAGGAAGCGGCCCGCGAAGTAGCCGCCCGTGTCGCTGAACCACGCGAACATGATCGTGACGACGACGTAGCCCGGACCGTCGCTCCCGAGGTCGCGCCGGACGAGCGCGAGGAGCGTGAGCGGCACCCCGACGAAGAGCGGCGCGAACCCCATCGCGCACGCACGGAGCGCCGCCGTCTTCATGTCGCCGAGCCGGACGAGCGTGAGGAGCGGTCCCGCGAGCGGCACGACGATCGCCATCGTCGTGATCATCCGCACGTCGCCCTCGGCGAGGAACGTCATCGCCGACGCGAACGCCGTCATCAGCGTCCCGAGCGCCTGCGAGACGCGATCCCCCGGATGCGTCATGTTGAACAGCTCCCACGCGCCGATCAGCGCGGCCGGGAGCACGAGCAGGTAGAAGCCCCAGGGCGGCCCCTTGTAGAGCAGCGCGAGGATGAGCGGCGCGCCGACGGCCGCCGTCGCGATCCGGATCGCCAGGTTGCTGTTCGCCTTCCGCTTCTCGTCCGGGGACTCGGCGGGGCGTGCTTTCGCGTCGGCCATCGAGCGAAGGCCTCTAGCACGAGTCGGCGCGGGCGCTCACCCCACGAGTCGGAGACGGGCGCCCTCGGCCGACTCGGCCGGCGGCGGCTCGGGAGTCTCGGCGTCGACGAGCGGCGCGACCCCCTTGCCGACCAGCCCGAAGCGGCGCTCCCGCTTCTGGTAGCTCGCGATCGCCTCGTAGAGGTCGTCCTCGGAGAAGTCCGGCCAGAGGGCGTCGGTGAAGTGCAGCTCCGCGTAGGCGAGGCCGTAGAGCAGGAAGTTCGAGATGCGCCGCTCGCCGCCCGTGCGGATGACGAGGTCCGGATCACCGACCGCGAGGCTCGGCATCCGGCCACGCAGGCTCTCCGCCGTCACGTCCTCGGGACGCATGCGCCCGCTCGCGACCTCGGAGGCGAGCTCACGCGCGACCGCCGCGATCTCCTCGCGGCCGCCGTAGCTCAGCGCGAGCGTGAGCGTCATGTCGTGGTGCGACTCGCTGTCTTTCCGGAGCGGGTCGAGGACGCCGCGGACGAGGCCGGGAAGGCGCCCGAGATTCCCGACCGCGTTCAGGCGGATGCCGTGATCGAGGATCTCGTTCCGCTCGGAGAGGAGGAAGTCGCGGAGGAGCACCATCAGGGTGTCGACTTCGTCCTCCGGACGCGCCCAGTTCTGCTCGCTGAACGCGTAGAGCGTCAGCGCCTTGAGACCGAGGCGCCGGGCGGCGCGGACGATGCGCCGGACGGCCTTCGAGCCCTCTCGATGGCCCTCGACCCGCTCCGCCCCCCGGAGCTGGGCCCAGCGCCCGTTGCCGTCCATGATGATGCCGACGTGAGAAGGGAGATTACGCGCTTCGACGAAGACCATATTGATCCGGCTCGCGGGGGTAGGCCCCGTACCATGATCGACGCGTAGCGGCAACGGCGGTTGCCGACGACGTCGAAGTGGCCGGGGGTTTGCTCGGACAACACGCAGGAGCGCGGGCGTGTTCGACCGGTCATCGGAGGCGAAGAGCGGCTCGGACGTGCGCGCCGACCGTTCGCGGCCGTGTTATCGATCGAGGCCATGATCGGCACGAAGGTCGTTCTCCGGCTCCGGATGAGCGCGCACGACGCGCATTACGCAGGCGAGCTCGTCGACGGGGCGCGCATGCTCGCCCTCTTCGGTGACCTCGCCACCGAGCTGCTCATCCGGCTCGACGGCGACGAAGGCCTCTTCCGCGCATACGACTCCGTCGAGTTCCTCGCGCCCGTCTTCGCCGGCGACTACATCGAAGCGTCCGCGGAGCTCGTGAAGGTCGGCAACACGAGCCGGCAGATGCGCTTCGAGGCGCGGAAGGTGATCGCGAACGTGCGCGGGCCCGGGATCCCCGCGAGCCAGGCCGACGTGCTCGACGACCCCGTCGTCGTCTGCCGGGCGACGGGCACCTGCGTGACGCCGAAAGACCTCCAGCGGAGACCGCGCGGGCTCTACGTCCCTGCCCTCCCCGCGGCCGGACCGCCGACGGCGTCGCCGATCGTGACGCCGTCGGCGCCCGAAGCGGATCGCCGCACGCTCACGTCCGCAGAAGCGCACGTGCCGGAGCTCGTCCTCACCGCCGCGATCGTCGGCGCGGAGGTCACGCGCGAGCAGACGCCCCACCTCCCGATCACGCCGCGCGAGATCGCGGACGAGGCCGCGCGGTGCCGCGAGGCCGGCGCGGCGGTCATCCACCTCCACGTCCGCAACGACGACGGCTCGAACACCCAGGCGAAGGAGCGCTTCGCGGAGGTGATCGACGCGATCCGCAAGAAGACCGACTGCATCGTGCAGGTCACGACCGGCGGCGCCGTCGGGATGTCGATCGAGGAGCGCGCGGGGCCCCTCGCGTGCAGGCCCGAGATGGCGACCTTGAACTGCGGGACGCTCAACTTCGGCGACGACGTCTTCGTGAACACGCGTCCGCAGATCAGGGACCTCGCCGCGCGGATCCGCGAGTCGGGCGCGGTCGCGGAGCTCGAGTGCTACGAGGTCGGTCACGTCGAAGAAGCGCTCGCGCTCGCGGAGAAGGGCATCGTCTCCGCGCCGCTCCACTTCCAGTTCGTGATGGGCGTGCCGGGCGGCATCGGCGCGAAGGAGGAGAACCTCCGCTTCCTCGTCTCCCGCATGCCGGCCGGCGCTTCGTGGGCCGTCGCCGCCGTCGGGCGTTTCCAGCAGCCGCTCACGGAGCTCGCGATGCGCCTCGGCGGTCACGCGCGCGTCGGCCTCGAGGACAACATCTACCTCTCGAAGGGCGTCCTCGCCGAAGGGAGCGCGCCGCTCGTCGCCCGCGCGGCGGCCTTCGCGAAGAGCATCGGCCGCACGCCGGTCGAGCCCGCGCGGGCGCGCGCGCTGCTCCTGACCAAGGGAGGCTGAGTGCGGGTCGCGACACGGACGCTCGCCTCCGACGCGCTCACGCCGGTGCGCGCGTACGCGGCCCTCCGTGAGGCCGATCCGGAAGGAGCGTCGTTCCTCCTCGAGAGCGTGGTCGGCGGCGAGCGTTGGGGTCGCTACTCGATCCTCGGCTATCGCCCGCGCTACGAAGCGCTCCTCGGTCGGTCGGGCTGGAGCCTGCGCCCCGGCTCGGGGGCGCGCGGCCCGGCGGACGTGCCGACGCTCGACGCGGGGCCGGCGGGCGATCCGCTCGGCGCGATCGGCAGCATCCTCGGCAAGGGCACCGCGCCGGAGCACGCCGATCCGAAGGCGGCGACCGCGGCGCGCTTCGCGACCGCGCACGTCGGCTATCTCGCGTGGGACATCGTTCACCTCATCGACAAGGTCCCGCCCGGGAGCGACGCGACGTGGACCAAGCACTTCGTCCCGCTCGCGCGCTTCCTCGGTGGGGCCACCGTCGTCGTGTTCGACGCGCTCGCGCAGACGGTCACGATCGCGGCGGAGGACGAAGCGGACGTCGATCGCGCGCTCGCCGATCTCGAGCGGACGCCGAAGCTCGGCGCGATCGCGATCCCGGATCGATCGAAGCTGCCGGGGTCGGTCGAGACCGACCTCGACGACGCCGCGTACATGGAGCGCGTGCGCCGCGCGCAGGAGTACATCGCGGCCGGCGACGCCTTCCAGATCGTCCTCGCGCGCACGTTCTCGGTGCCGCGGGAGGGACGCGACGCATTCGACGTCTACCGCGCGATGCGGCTCCTCAACCCGTCGCCGTACATGTACTTCCTCGATCTGCCTCCGGCGCCCGGCGATCCCTCCGGCGCCCGCCTCCGGATCGCCGGCGCGAGCCCGGAGACGCTCGTGCGCCTCGAGGACGGCACGATGACGGTGCGTCCGATCGCCGGCACGCGTCCGCGCGGCAGGACCGAGGAGGAGGACGCCGCGCTCGAGAAGGAGCTCCTCGCCGATCCGAAGGAGCTCGCCGAGCACGTGATGCTGATCGATCTCGGTCGCAACGACGTCGGGCGCGTCTCGCAGATCGGCTCCGTCGAGCTCGTGAAGCGGATGACGGTCGAGCACTACTCGCACGTCATGCACATCGTCAGCGAAGTGCGCGGGAAGGTGCGCCCCGAGACGCCGCCGCTCGAGGTCGTCCACGCCGCCTTCCCCGCCGGGACGCTCTCCGGCGCGCCGAAGATCCGCGCGATGCAGATCATCCGCGAGCTCGAGGCACGCCCGCGCGGCATCTACGGCGGCGCGATCGGCTACGCGACGCGCTCGGGCGATCTCGACTTCGCGATCGCGATTCGAACGCTCGTCGAGAAGGGCGACCGCTTCGAGGTCACCGCCGGCGCCGGGATCGTCGAGGCGAGCGATCCGCAGGCGGAGGCCGACGAGACACGCAACAAGGCGCGCGGCGTCCTCTGCGCGATCGAAGCCGCGCCTCGGCCCTGACGCTCAGAACGTGCGGACGAGCACGAGGCCCGCGTCGCGGCGCACGGGATCGAGCGTCGGGACGACCAGCGTGCGCGGCGACGGCGGAGACGCGGGCGCGGTCGGCTCGTTCGCGAGGAGCGTCGCGTCGACCGCGCTGACCGCCACCATCCCGAGCAAGCCGCCGACGGCCGCGCCGCGCACGAAGCAGCCGACGCCGCGCGCGATACCGACCCGGTGTCCTCCCCCTCGCTCCCGGACGGACACGCCTTCGCACCGACCGCTCCGCCGGCGAGCCCGGCGACCGGCACGACGAGGATCCGGAGGAAGAAGCTGCCGGTCGCCGCCCCCCACCGGTCGTGCGCGCCGTGCACGATCGGAGCGCCGAGCGCGTAGGTCCCGAGCCCGAGCAGCGAGAGGGCGACGGACGCGCCGCTGTCCTCCGCCGCGAGGAGGAGCCCGCCCCCGAACAGCGACGCACCGATGGCGTCGACGAGGATCGTCTGTCCCGCGTAGCTCCTCTCCGTCGACGCCGAGACGGGACCCGGACCCGGCGGCTCCGCGCGCGCAGTCCCCACGCCGGTCGACACGGCGAGGGAGAGGAACGTGAGGACGACGCGGCGCGAAGGGCTCATGCCCCCGACGTACGGCTCGCCCCGCGCTCGGCCAAATGACGCCGGCTGACGTCAGCGCCGGCCGCGACGCGACGACGAGAACGGGCCGGAGAAAGGCACCGGTACCGAAGGCGGGATCCGGGACGGGAGCGCCGGGGCGATCCGCGCGTAGAGGAGCGCGTCCATCAGGATGCCGTCCTTGATCACCGCGCTCCGCATCCGTCCCTCGAGCTCGTAGCCGGCCTTCTCGAGCACCCGCGCGGACGCAGGGTTGTTGTCGAAGACCGCCGCGAACACGCGGACGAGGCCGAAGGTTTCGAAGGCGTGGACGGTGAGCGCCTTCAGGACGTCGGTCGCGATCCCGCGCCCCCAGTACGCGCGTCCGAGCCAGTACCCGATCTCGGCCGAGCGGCGATGGACGTCGGTCTGGAGGACGATCCCTGCCGCGCCGATCGCTTCTCCGCCGACGTCGATCGCGAAGTGCGTCCCTTCCGGATAGCTCGCGGCGAGCTCGATCCAGCTCCGCGCGTCCTCGAGCGTGTACGGGTTCGGGAAGCGATCGCGGAGGTGCAGCCAGACCCCCTCGTCGTCGGCGTGCCGCGCGAGCGAGACGTCGTCCGAAGCGCGGAACGGCCGCAGCGTGCAGCGCTCCAGACGGAGCGTCGTCGGGACGTCCTCGTTCACTTGCCGATCTTCTTCTTCAGGGCTGCGAGCTCGTCGTCGATCTGCTTCTCGGCATCGGCCGCAGCGCGCGCGCGGGCCTCGCGCGCCTCCGCCTCCCGTTGATCGCGCTCGGCGCGCGTCCTCTCGGCGGCCTCGCGATCGGCCTGCCGCGCCGCGGCCTCACGGAGCTTCTTGCCCGTCTCGTCCTCGCGCGCCTTCCGCTCGAGGTCGCTCGCCGGCGCCGACTTCGGCGCCTGTTCCTCGCCGAAGAGAGCGTCGCCGAGCTTCTTGCTCGCGCTCTTGAACGCGTTCGTGGCCGCTTCCTTGCTCTTCTCGACCGCCGCCTTCGCGGCGCGCTCGGCGAGCTCGCGCTGGGCGCGCTTCTTGAGCTTGTCGAGCTCGTCCCACATCCCCATGCCTTCATCCTAGCGCGCGCGGCGCGATCAGGCTTCCCACGTCGGCTTGCTCGCGCGGGCCCGGATCGAGGCGCGGTCCTGGTGGACCGGCAGCCACACGCGGAACACGATCCCGCCGCCCTCCGTGGCCTCCACCTCGATCGTGCCACCGTGGATCGACACGATCGATCGCGCGAGCTGGAGGCCGAGCCCGAGGCCGCCCTGCCGGCGTGCGCTCTCGGCGCTCTTGAACGCGTCGAAGATCTTCTCGCGCTCGGCGAGCGGAAGCCCCTCGCCGCTCGTCTCGACCTCGATCCGCAGCCGGTCTCCGTCGCCGGGGAGCGTCGCGCGCATCGGGATGATTCCCTTGTGGCTGAAGCGCGCCGCCGTCATCACGACCGCGGTGAGCCCTTGCGCGATGCGGGTTCCGTCGACGAAGAGCCGCGGCATCCCGGGCTGGATCTCGGCGGTCACCTGTACGTCGGTGCCCACGGTCAGGTCGCGCGCCTCGAGCACGGCGCTCATCACGACGTCGCCGACGTGCGTGAGCTCGGGCGACACCTCGAGCTCGCCGGCCTCCGCGCGGGCGCTGTCGAGGATGGTGTCGATGAGGAGGAGCAGCTCCCTTCCGCGCTGCTCGATGATCGCGAGGCTCTCGTACTGCGCCTCGGTGAGCTCGCTCCGGCCGACGAGCTCCGCGAAGCCGAGGACCGCGTTGAGCGGCGCCTTCAGGTCGTGGCTCATCGAGGCGAGGAGGAGCCCGCGCATGCGCTCGGTCGCCTCGCGCGCGTCGATCGCGCGCTGCTGCGCCCCTGCGAACTCGCGGAAGATGCCTCCGAGCGCGTCGATCGCCTCGAGGAGCTCGCGCACCATCGAGAAGCGTGCGTCGTGCAAGATGATCGTGCCGCGCATCACTTGGTCGACGCCGGCGTGGCGAATCTCGCGCGTCGCGAGCGCGACGTCCTTCTCGAAGGCGGCGGCGATCCTCGTCCCGAGGATCCCGGCCAGCGCGACGGCGGCGATCGCGAGCAGCGCGTAGAGCGCGGTCACCGGTCGCGAGCGGCTCGTGCCGAAGCGGACGAGGACGGCATCGCGATCGATCGCTACCGCGATCTGGGTGACGCCGTCGTCACCGCGCCGGAGCGCGTAGTCGCCGGTGTAGTTGGGCTCGACGCGGATGGAGTAGCCGAGAACCGCCGCGGCCTCGATGACCTCCGGGCGGCCCTTCGTCTCGATCCCGGTGCCGTCCCACGCGAGCGGCTCGAACACCGCGCGCGTGACGTCACGCGCGTCCTCGACGCGCGCTTCTTGATCCCGCGCCCGCGCATGCGCGTCGACGAGGAGCGAGGCGCCGAGCGCGACGAACGCGACCGGCGCCGCGACGGCGAGCACGAGGCGGCGGCGCACCTTGCCGAAGAGGCGGTAGCCGAGATGACGGAGCGCCTGCTGCGTGACCGGCACCGGCGCGAGCTCGAGGACGCTCGCGACCGACGCGCGCATGAGCACGTACGAGGGCAGCGCCGCGGTGCTGAGGAGCGTGAAGAGGAGGAGGACGAGCGCGATGGCGGTCGTCGTGTCGAACGACTGCGGCCGCACCCCGGGGACGACCGTGACGACCGACGCGCCTAGCACGAAGGCAACCGACCCGATCGCGAGCCGCGCGGGAAGCGCGTAGAGCGAGACGAGCGACTCGGGAACCAGCGCTTCGGACCCGAGCGCGAGCGCGCGGAGCGTGGGCTCGAGCGCGCGCGTCGCCACGAGCGTCGCCGCGGTGGAGAACGCCGCCGCGAAGAGGCCGAGGACGAACACGATCGCGACCGCAGGGGTCTGCGCACCTTCCTCGAGGAGGAGAACGCGCGACGCGAACGCCGTGGTGACCGCGAACGCGACGACGTGCATCCCGAGCTGCACGACCACGAGGCGCGCGACGAGGCGCGCAGGCGTCGGGTTCACCGCGCCCCCCCTGCCGGCGGCGCCGACTTGCGAGCTCCCGGCCGCATGGAAGGCGGCGCGTCGATGCGACCAATCGGGAGCTTCACCGTGAACGTGGAGCCGTGACCGAGCTCGCTCTCGAGCTCGATCGTGCCGTGGTGGAGCGTGACGAGCCGGCGCGTGATCGCGAGGCCGAGCCCGGTCCCCCGCCGACGGCGCACTTCGCCGCGGGCCTGCTTGTACTCCTGGAAGATGAGCGCGCGCTCCGCCGCGCTGATGCCCGGCCCCGTGTCGCGCACCGAGAGGACGGCGAAGGTCCCCTCGCGCACGACGCGCACGACGACCTCGCCCTGCTGCGTGAACTTGATCGCGTTGTTGACGAGGTTGCCGAGGATCTGCCGGACGCGACGACCGTCCGCGCGGGCGAGCACCTGCTCCTCGCCCTCGACGCGCAGCACGATCGGCTTGCCGAGCGAGAGGCCGCGCGCCTCGCGTACGACCTCGCTCGCGATCGCGGAGAGGTCGACGCGGGCGCGGCTCAGACGGAGCTGCCCGCTCTCGAGCGCCGAGAGCTCGAGGATGTCGTTGATGAGCGTGAGGAGATGCTGACCCGACCCGCGGATCTGCTCGACCTCTTCGCGCGCCGCGTCGGTGAGCGGGCCGTCGACCTCCGTCATCAGGATGTCGGCGAAGCCGAGGATCGCGTTGAGCGGGCTCCGGAGCTCGTGGCTCACGGCGGCGAGGAACGCGGCGCGTTCTCGGTCGGCCGCGTTCGCGCGTGCGAGGTCGCCGCGATACGCGTGCTCGGCCTTGCCGAAGCGGCCGACGAGCTTGTTGAACGCGGCGGTGAGGACACCGACCTCGTCCATGGTGCGGAGCGGGATCAGCTCGCCCGTCGGCTCCGAGCGCACCTGCTTCATCGCGCGGACGCGGTCGGTGACGAAGTCGACGTCACGCGAGACGTCGCGCGCGACGGCGTAGGCGACCGTGAGCGCGGTCACGAGCAGCAGCGTCGCGAGCGCGACCAGGGCCGAGACGAGCGGCGATGCCCCGCGCGCCGCGGTCGGCTCCGCGACGAGCGCGACCACGCGCGGCGCATCCGGCGCCTTCGTCAGCGGCGCCACCGCGAAGCGGGCGCGACCGAGGCGAACCGACGCGACGCCCTGCGAGCTCGCGAGCATCCGTTCGAGCGCGCGCTTGTCGGGCGCGCCGAGGGTGACGTCGTGGACGATGCGCGCGTCGGGGGTGACCACGAGCACCTCGGCTGCCGTCCGCCGCGCCGCGAGCTGCGTCGCCTCGAGGCGCCGCGACTCGGGGAGCTGCGCGAGGCGCGCCGCGAGCGTCGCGGCGACGAGCTCCGCACGCGCTCCCGCGCGAGCGTCGCCGGCGCGCGCGAGATGGTCGAGCCCGACGATGCCGATCGCGAGCGCGACCGCGAACCCGACGAGCGTGACGAGCAGCGGGAGCAGAGGGACGAACGGGATTCCCTGCGCGCGGCCCGGCAGCGCCCGCGGCGGCGGCGCGGACGGCGACGGCGACGTGACCGGCGACGGCGACGTGACCGGGACGGCGACCTCGGCGGGCGGACGCACCGCCGGCAGGACGCCCGTGGCGTCCGCGTCGTCGGCAGTGTCGTCCGCGCCGTCACGACGGCGCGCCGCTCCTGCCCTGCCCTCGTCCTCGCTCATCGACTACCCGATCATCCTACCTCGGAGCCACCCGCTTTCACCGCCGATTGGTCGAGGACGTTCGGCGGGAAATGCGGGGCAGACGCGTGGAGCGCGAGGGGGTGATCGGCTGTGATCGGTGTCGGCCCCGTGTCAGATCGTTTGACCTCCAAGCATCTTCGACGCGGCGCGCCGTACGATTTTGGATTTCCACCCTTGTCCCCTGGTCGAAGCCGGTCCAAAAGCGAGAGGAGTCCATGGGGGTCTTCCGCCGGTTCCGCGACACGAAAACGTCGGCTTCCCGCCGCACGGCGGTCGCTGGCGCCGTGCAGGATGCCCGCGTGCTCGACCAGGAAGCCAGCCAGGACGTCTCGCCGCTCTCCCATTTCGAAGGGTCGCAAGGTCCGGACCTCGCGAACGCAGTGACGGCGGAGCTGCCGGTCGTGTTCGTGTCGGGCGAGGAATCGAACCGCATCGCGGCGAAGCCGCTCGGCCGTGGCGAGCGGACGTCGTCGATCGTGAGCTCGTACGAGTCGCGCCGCGAAGTGCTCGCGTTCGAGACGCCGGACGAGCTGCTCGACTTCGAGGTCCGCGACGAGGTCGCGCTCGACGCCACCGGCGTGAACGCGATCGCGCATGATCGGGGCGCGCAGCATCCGGACGCCGACGACATCGACAACTCGGACGTCTTCGTCTGCCGTCACACGGCCGGCGCGCCCGAAGCGGCGCGGGCGAAGGAGAAGGCGCGCGAGGCGGCGGCGACCGTCACGTTGTTCGTCTACGGCTGGCACCAGGTGCAGCCGGGGCCGCTCTCCTGGGTCTTCCCGAGCCTTCGCGCGGCGCTCGATGCGGTCCGCACGATGCGCAACGCCGTCGAGTGGTGCATCTGCTCCGGCGAGTCGTGGGAAGACATCGAGAGCGCGCGCGCGAACGGCGCGGTGCTGATCGAGCAGCTCGGCTGATCGTCAGCGACGCGGATCGGCGAGCAGCGCGCGCACCGCATCGACGTCCGGCGCCGTCGTCTCGTCGGGCACGTCCACGCGCGTGAACGACATGTCCGCTTCGAGGCGGTAGCTGCCCTCGTAGCTCTGGGGCTGCGGGCGCGACCACTCCGTCGGGCCGAGCAGCGAGAACCAGAGCTCGCCGTCCGCTGCGCGCCGGTAGAGGTGGTAGACGCCGCCCGGCTTCTTCTCGAAGCTGCAGCGCGCGCGATGGAGGTCGGCATCGCGGCGCGCGCGCTCGAGGAGCCGTGCAGCCTGCTCCTTGAGCGCGCGGATCTGCTCGGCGATGACGGTCAGCTTGCCGCCCGTCATCGTCGCGAGCATCGCGTCGGCCTTCTGGATCTCCTCCGCGACGTCGACGAGATCGAATGCAGGCGCCATCCGCGACAGCGCATACGGCGCCGCGCGCGAAGGCCCGGTGTACCTCCCCGGGTCCTCGCGCCGCGGCTCCATCGCCATCGGCTTCGGCGCTTCGTCCTGGTCGTCGCTCACGAGCCGAATCAGACGCGCTCGAGGACGACCGCGAGGCCCTGACCACCGCCGATGCAGGCACTGCCGACCGCGTAGCGGCCGGTCCGGCGCGCGAGCTCGTAGACGAGGTGGGTCGTGATGCGGGCGCCGCTCGCGCCCAGCGGATGGCCGAGCGCGATCGCGCCGCCGTTCACGTTCGTGCGATCGCGCGGGAGGCCGAGCTCCTTCTCGACCGCGAGGTACTGAGGCGCGAACGCCTCGTTCACCTCGAAGAGGTCGACGTCCTTCTGCTCGAGGCCCGCGCGCGTGAGCGCGTTGCGGATCGCGGGCGCCGGCCCGATCCCCATCAGGTTCGGCTCGACACCGGCGACGCCCCACTGGACGAGGCGCGCGAGCGGCCGGAGCCCCTTCGCCTTGGCGTGCTCCTCGGTCGTGAGCACGAGGCACGCGGCGCCGTCGCAGATGCCCGACGCGTTGCCGGCCGTGACGACGCCGTCCTTCTTGAAGACGGGGGCGAGCTTGCCGAGGATCTCGAGCGTGGTCTGCGGGCGCGGGTGCTCGTCGACCGCGAACTGGACGGTGCCCTTCTTCGACGTGATCTCGATCGGCGCGATCTCGTCCTTGAAGAAGCCCTTCTCGTTCGCCGACGCCCAGCGCTGCTGGCTCGTGAGCGCGTAGGCATCGCAGTCCGCGCGGCTGATCTCGTACTTCGCGGCGAGGTTCTCCGCCGTGACGGCCATCGGGGTGTTGCAGTAGCTGTCGGTGAGAGCGCTCCAGAGCGAGTCCTCGACCTGCGGCGCCTTGCCGAACGGCCAGCCTTCGCGACCGCCGCGGAGGACGTGCGGGGCCTGGGTCATGTTCTCGGTGCCGCCGACGAGGACCGCTTCGGTCTCGCCGAGGAGCAGCTGCTCGGCGCCGTTGATGATGGCCTGGAAGCCGGAGCCGCAGAGGCGGTTCACGGTCAGCGCCGGCGTCGTGATCGGCAGGCCCGCCTTCAGGCCGATGTGACGCGCGCAGTAGATCGCGTCGGGGCTCGTCTGCATGACGTTGCCGATGATCACGTGCCCGATCGCGTCGAGGGCGACACCGGACTGCGCGAGCGCGGCCTTGGCGGCGTGGACGGCGAGATCGTTCGCGCTGAACGACTTCAGCGTGCCCGACATGGTGCCGAACGCAGTGCGCTTGGCGCCGACGATGACGATCGACTTCGAGAGCTTGCCCATTGCGAGATCCTCCAGCGGCCCGGGACCTTAGTGCGAAGCTCTCGGTCGCGCTACTCCCGCCGCACCCGTACGATGGGGGGATGTCAGGGGACCTCCGCAGCGCATTCGTCGGAGACGTCGTACCGCTCCCGCTCGCGGGGCTCCGGCTCGAGCTCGGCGTCGTGGACGCGAGCGTTCCCGGCGTGGCGGAAGGGATCTCGCGCCTGCTCTTCCGTTCGATCGGCGACGCGCGCGCGACGCTCGGCGGCCATCTCCCCGACTGGCTCGTGGGCGACGTCGAGCGCAACTACATCTCGCCGGAGAAGGTGCGCACGCTCTGGGCGCCCTACGGGCATCGCTTCTGCGTGATGCGCGCCGGCGAGATCGTCGGCACGGTGCTCCTCACGAAGACGCACGAGACGATCTTCACCGTCGATCGCCGCACCTGCAACGTGCCCGCGTCCCGGTTCCCCGGCTTCAAGCCCGAGCGCCATCACCACATGGTGAACCTCAGCGTGCTCCACGAGCTCCGGCGCGCTCGGATCGGCATCGCGATGCTCGACGGGATCATCGCGTCGTTCCGCGAGCTCTTCGACGGCGAAGGGATCTGGGTGCGCGCCGATCCGCCGTGGCACGCCGGCCTGGTCGGGCTCGGCTTCGAGCACGACCCGTCGCGCGATCTGTTCCTCCCCGAGACGGCGGAGCGCACGGCGGGCCTCTCGCACGCGGAGCTGAACGCCCGCTACGCGTGCACGTGCACCGTCGCGGCTCCGTTCGACCCCGAGGCGCTCGCGAAGCGAGCGGAGCGGATGCAGCGCGAGAAGCTCCAGTACGTCTCGTTCACGCGCGCGTTCGACGCGAAGCCGGCGCGCATCGTGGCGAAGTCGTCGAACGGTGCGGCGACGATCGCGGCCTCGGTGGCGCTCGCCGTCACGTCGGGGCAGGTCGAGCGCGAGGCCGTCGTGCTCACGCCGGGCAGCATCGCGGCCGCGGCGAGCATGATGCGCGAGGCGACGGCGCACGACGTCTCGGTCGTCGTCCGCGGGCGCGAGCAGAGCACCGCGGCGCTCTCGCGTGCAGAACGCGGGCTCGTCCTCTCGACGTCGGGGCTCGACGCGATCGTCGCGGAGGACGGGGCGAGCATCACCGTCGGCGCGGGCATCACCTGGGGGAAGCTCCTTCGGACGCTCGCGCCGAAGGGGCTCGTGCCGCGCGTGGTTCCAGGCTGGGTGCGCGCGAGCGTCGGCGGCACGCTCGCGAGCGGCGGGATCGGCAAGGGCACGATCCACGACGGGCTCGCGATCGACCACGTCGAAGAGCTCGTCGTCGTCACCGGCGACGGCCGCATCGTCGAAACGACGCGCAAGCAGGCCGCCTGGCTCCACGAGGCCGTCCTCGGCGGCCTCGGGCAGGTCGGCGTCGTCGTCCAGGCGAAGCTCGCGCTCCGGTCGGCGCCGAAGGAGGTCGCGGTCTACGTCGCGCGCGTGGAGGACCTCGTCTCGGCGTTCGGCCGGATCACCGCCGATCCCGCGACCTGGCACGCGACGGCGTTCGCGTCGGAGCGCGGATGGAACGCCGTGCAGGTGATCGAGGCCGCGGACGACGCGAGGCCGGCGATCGAAGGCGCACGTTGCGTCGCGCTGACGCCCGCCTTCACCTATCTCGAGGCGGCGCGCCCGGCGCCGCCGGAAGGTACCGTCTACCTGCAGATGGTCCTGCCCGCGCAGGCGCTCGAGCCCTGGCTCGACGTCGTGACGAGCCGGCTCGCGGACGACGCGAGCGTGCAGGTCATCCCGATCCGGAAGGTGCGCGCGCGCGCCGCCGGCGCGCTCGTCCGCTTGCCGGAGGTCGCCGTCGGCGAGACGGTCTACTCCGTGATCGTGACGCGCCCGTCCAGCGAGCGCGTGCTCGCGGAGAACCACGAGCTGCTCGGGGCCGCCCAGGCGCTCGGCGGTGTGAGCATGCTCGGCGGGACGTTGCCGCGCGAAGGCGCCGAATGGGACGCCCACTTCGGCTCGCATCGCGAGGCATTCGAGACGGCCCGCGTGCTCGCCGATCCGCGCGGCGTGCTGTCGAGGACCCTTCCGGGTCTCACTCGACCGTCGTCGCCCACGCTCCGGTGATCACGTTTTCCTGACGCTCCTTCACGCTGACCTGGAGCGCGTACTTGCCGGGTCCGACCTTCCACCCTTCCGTCACGAGGGTGTCGCCGGGCCACACGGGGCGACGGAACTGCGCTTCGAACCCGGTGATCTTCGTCGCGTCGCCACCGCAGGCGCCCTTCGCGACGTGACGGACCATGAAGCCGTACGTGCAGAGGCCGTGCAGGATCGGTCCCTGCGTGAAGCCGACGTTCGCCGCGAAGGCCGGGTCGGCGTGGAGCGGGTTCAGGTCGCCGGAGAGGCGGTAGAGGAGCGCTTGCTCGGGGGTGGTCACTTCCTCGACGCGGAAGTCGGGCGCCACGCCCTTCGGCACCTCGGCGAACTTCTCTTCCTTCGGCGGCGGCTCGCCCCCGAACCCACCGGCGTTGCGGAAGATGATCTGCGTCGCGTTCTCGAAGAGGAGCTTGCCGGCGGCGTCCTTCGTCGCGAGGTCGATCCAGACGATCGCGAACCTCCGCATGTCGTAGATGTTGCGGATCCTGCCCGTCGTCGTGAGCGTCGCCTCCGGCGGGAGGAGGCCGTGCACCTTCACGCGCTGCGCGCCGTGGACGACCATCGCGAGATCGCCCTTCGTCTTCGCGACGAGCTCGAACATCGGCTGGAACATCGGCACGACGGCGAAGCTCGGGATCACCTTCGGCCCGCGACCTTCGTAGAGGTAGTCGAGCTCCTCCTTCTTCGCCCCGATCCCGAGCGCGTAGAGGACGACGTCCTTCCACGTGTACGAAAACGAGATGGGATCGCTCTCTTTGCCGATGATGCCGAGGTCGAGGGCCATGACGGCGCGCATCCTCGACGCGAGGGCCCTGGCAGTCAACCTCCACGGCTGATAGGACCGGCGCGTGCCCCTCCCCGCACTCGAGGATCTGTCGGCGATCGGCCTGGCGTGGGCACGCGTGTCGCCGACGGTGACGCTCGTTCCGGCGTTCGGGCTCCGTGCGCTGCCGGCATCGGCGCGGGCCGTCGTCGGCCTCGCGCTCGCCGCCGCGATCGCGCCTGCCGTCGCGGCGACCGCGACCGCAGCGGACGCGACCCTGCCCTGGGTCGCGCGTGCGCTCGGCGAGATCGTGCTCGGGCTCCCGGTCGCCCTCGCGGCGGCGATTCCGCTCTGGGTCGCGACGATGGCGGGCGGGCTCGTCGACGGGCTCCGCGGCGCGAGCGACGGTCAGGGCCTCGCGGTGGTCGAAGACCGGCCGTCGTCGTTCGGCATCCTCCTCTCGCTCCTCGCGAGCACGATCTTCCTCTCCACCGGCGGCCCGGCACGCGTGGCCGGCGCGCTCGCGAAGGCGCACGCGGTCACGGCGACGGGTCTCCGCGGCGCGCTCCTCTCCGCTTCGCACGATCTCGTCGCCGGAATCGGCATCGCCGTGTCGGTCGGCGCGCCTCTGCTCGCCGCCGCGGTCGTCCTCGAGCTCGCCTTCGCGCTCATCGCGCGCGCCGCGACGCCAGCGCAGATCCATGCGCTGCTCGCGCCGCTGCGGGCGGTGGGCCTCCTCGCGATCGCGGCGGTCGTGCTCGACCGCGTCGCCGCCCTCCTCGCGCTCGGCGTGCGGACACCGTAAGGCGTCACCGCCGCCGCCCAGCTCTCGCGTCGCGCTCGTTGGCAGACGCCGCCGCCGAGCACGGGAACGGGAACGAGGTCCGTGACGCGGGACAGCCCGTCCCCGAGAGCGGCGCCCGCGGGGGCCTTCCCCACGCGGAATGGAACGATCTGCACCCATTTCCAGTGCGCACCGTTCCATTCCGCAAAAGGACGTCCCCCACCCAACCAGCAACGCGCGAGCGGAGCGACGCGCGAGCGAACCGACGCGCGAGCGAAGCGACGCGCGAGCGAAGCGAACGCGCGAGCGAAGCGACCGCGCGCACACTCGTCTCTCCCGCCGTGCGAAGCACGGCTTCGCGAAGCGACGCGGGGGAGGCTCGCTCGCTCCGCGAGCGAGGGGGCCCGCAGGGCCCCACGAGACGAGGACCTATGAAGGACGTTTCGCCGTAGGCGCGCAGCGCCGAAGGCGAAACGCCCTTCATAGAGGAAGCCGATACCCGATCGTCAGCCCCGCTTCGAGCGCGACGACCGTGCCCGACAGCGTCGCGCAGTCGCCGATCGACGAGCAGCGCGCCGCTTCCGGCAGCACCCAGCCGTAGCCGCGAAGGTGGAGCCCGCTGATCCAGTTCTCGGAGAGGTAGTAGCTCGCGCCCGCCTGCGCGCCGGCGGCGAAGCCTTCGGTGCGGATCGTGACCTCGCGCGTGCCGAGGATCGTCGGCACCGAGTCGCCTTCCGTGACGAAGCGATCCGCGACGACGACACCGCCGACCGACACGCCCACCCACGCTTCGAAGTATCGGTAGTGGAGCGGGATGTAGCGCCCCTCTCCGCCGAGGAAGAGATAGCTGCGCGAATGCGTCCGCGGCAGGCCGCGGAGGCCGCCGTACTCCTTGTCGGAGGTCGGGCTCGGAGCGAAGAGCGCGCCGGCGCCGATCTCGAGCTCGCGCGTGAAGCGGTACAGGACGTGGATGCCGGTCTGGATCGTCGCGTCGCCGCGGCCGATCGTTCCGAACGGCGTGTCGCCGCCGCGCTGCCCCGGCGAGATCGGCGCGGCAGGGAGCGCGATGATGCCGGCCTCGACCTCCGCGATCGTGTGCGGCCGATCGATGATGCGGTCGAGGACGTGGCCCGGCTCGGCCGTGCTCTGCGGCATCTTCGCGGGAGCGGTCGTGCTCGCACGGCCGGTCGCGGTGACCGACACCGAAGGCGAAGACGAGGGCGCCGTGAGCGACGGCTCCGGCGCACCCTGCGCCGACGCTTCGCGCGACGCGAGCAGCGCGACGATCACGGCGGCGGGTCGAAGCATGCGCTCTACAACCACTTGACGCTCGCGGAGGGGGCAGGAGGAGGGAGCTGGGTCGGCGGCGGTGTCGCGGGTGCAGACGGCGCCGCCGATGCGGGCGGCTGCGGAGGCGCGACCGGGCCCTCCGCTACGACGGCGACGGTTCGCGCGGCACGGACCGTCTTGCCGCCCTCGGTCGCGGTGAACGCGACCTCGAACTTGCCGGTCTGCGGGAATCCGAACGGCGCCTTGAACACGCCGGCCGACGGCGCCTGCGCCGGGACGCGCACCGGCGCGGGAAGCCCGGGCCCGCTGACGACGAAGGCCGCCGCTTCGAGCGTCGCCTTCGACGTGATCTTCGCGGTGAGCTCGGCTGGCTGGATCGGCCGCGGCTGGCCGGGCGCGACCTCGAGCACGACCCGGAGCGACGAGGCGGGCGCGCTACCGTTCGTCTTCACCGTGGCTGCCGGTGAACCCGCCGGCGCGGTCGACGGCAGCGGCGGCGCGGTCGATGTCGGCGCGGCGAGCTCGGACTCGATCTGTTCGACGAGACGCTTCGCGCTCTGGTCCTTCGGATCGAGCTCGGTCGCGAGGCGGGCGAGACGGAGCGCCTCGTGCGGATCGTTCGACGTGCGATGCGCGAGCGCCTGGGCGACGAGCTCGTTCGCCGCGCGCTCACGGATGTCGGCGAAACGACGGTCGCTCGGCCAGCGCCGGAGCGCTTCGTCGGTGAGCTCGCGGACGTTCTCCCCCGGCGGCGCCGCGAAGTGGTTCTTGTACATCGCGTCGTTCGCTCGGGCGGCGAACCGGTCCTGCTCGGGATCGCCTCCGAGCTTGCCCATCTTCCACGCGATGCCGGCGGCGACGAGGACGCCGAGCACGAAGCAGAGCACGACCCACAAGTAGCCTCGCGACGGCGACGCCTCGTCTTCGCGCGAGACCGGAGGCTGGCTCGCGCGCAGCTGGGGCTCCGAGCGGGGCGCCTCCATCGCGGCAGGGACGGGCGGCGTGTACTGCGTCGTCGCGCGTGGATCCTCGGCGAGGGTGCGCGGCACCGACGCCGGCGCGACCGGCACCGACGGGAAGCTCGGCGCGGAACCGACGGGCGCCGGCGGCGCGGTCGCGTCGTCGAGCGTGGTGTCGACCGACGAAATCCGTCCTCGCGGCGGAGGCGTCGGATCGATCGACGGCGACGAACGCGGCCCGGAGTCGGCAGCGCCGACGTTCGAGAGCTCCGCCGCGAGCTTCGCCTGGAACTCGGTCGGAGGCTCCCACTTCACGGTCGCACCGGTGGGCGGCCGCTGCCCGAGCGGACCATGCCCGTTCGCGCCGTTCGGCGTGAGGCGCGCGGCGACGTCGGCAGGGAGCTCTTGCTGTTTCGTGCGCTCGAGCGAAGCGAGCTGGATCGCGTTCGTAGACTTGCGGAGGAGAGGACGCGAGATCTCGTCGAGCGACAGCCCCGCGCTCCTCGCCGCGTCGACGAGGGTCTGCCCGAGCGCGCGAGCGTCCGGCTCGCGACGCGCGGGGTCCTTCGCGAGGTTCGCCATGATCACGTCCGCGAGCGCGTCGGGTACGTAGTGCGCGCGAGGGATCGACTTCAGCGGCGGCGGCGTATCGTGGATCTGCTGGACGAGCAGCCCCACCGCCTGGTCGCCCTCGAACGGCGTCCGACCCGAGAGCATCTGGTAGAGCAGCGTCGCGATCGAATAGACGTCGCTCGCCGGCCCGACCGCGTGCCCCTGCGCGCCTTCCGGACTGATGTACCGCGCGGTGCCGAAGATGAGGCCCGCCGCGGTCGCGACCGACTGCTCACCCCAGTTGATGCGTGCGATCCCGAAGTCGAGCACCTTCACGCAGTCGTCGTCGGAGCCGCGACGGACGAGCATGACGTTCTCGGGCTTGAGATCCCGGTGCACGATGCCCTGCTGGTGCGCCTCGCCGGCCGCCTCGCAGAGCTGGAAGGCGATGTGGAGCGCACGCGCGAGCGGGAGCGCGCCGCCGGCCGCGAGCATCGCGCTCTGGAGGGAGAGCCCGTCCAGGAACTCCATCACCATGTAGAGCGCGCGGTCGGGGAGCTGGCCCGCGAGGAGGACCTGGACGACGTTCGGATGCTGGAGCCGCGAGGCGACCTTCGCCTCGCGCGTGAAGCGCGACACGAGCTGCGCGTTCGCGGAGAGCTCGCGGTGGAGGATCTTCACCGCGACATCGCGATCGATCCCGCGCTGGAAGGCGCGGTAGACGCGGCCCATCGCGCCGATCCCGACGAGCTGCCGGATCTCGATGTGCCCGGCGATCTCCTGGCCGAGGTAGGGGTCGGACTCGCGATCGGCACCGCCCGCGCTCTGGAGCGGCGTCCCGTCGTTCGGACAGAAGAGGGCGTCCGTCGGGTAGCGCGCCCCGCACGAGGCACACACACGCGAGACGAGCGCCTGCGCCTCGTTCACGTCTGCCTCCACCTCCCACGTGTCGGAACGTGGGCAGAGGACGTGTGCGGGACGGGCTTCACGGCCTCCATCCTAGCGGATCGGCGAGGATGAGGCCGAGTCGTGAAAACCTGTGGAGAAAATCGGAGGCCGCTGACTCTTGAAGCCGCGCCCGCTCTCCTCTAAGTCGGCAAGGTCGTGTCGGAAGTCGAGCTCAGCGAAGCGCCCCCGGGCGGCTACAAGGTCAGCCTGCCCACGTTCGAGGGTCCGCTCGATCTGCTCCTGCATCTCTGCCAGAAGCACGAGCTCGACATCCTCGACATCCCGATCGCGTTCGTCACCGAGAAGTACCTCGAGTACCTCGCCGTGATGCAGCTCCTCGATCTCGACCTCGCGAGCGAATACCTCGTGATGGCCGCGACCCTTGCGCACATCAAGTCGAAGCAGCTGCTCCCTGCGCCGCCGCCCGGCCAGGAGGACGAAGCCGCCGGCGAGGAGGAGGATCCGCGCGAGGCGCTCATCCGCCGGCTCCTCGAGTACCAGAAGTACAAGCAGGCCGCGGCCGACCTCGTGTCGCGCGGCATCGCCGGCAGCGACGTGTTCCTCCGCGGCATGAAGCTCGAGGAGGCGGTCCAGACCGGCCTGCCGCCGCTCGCGAACGTGCCGCTCTTCTCCCTCGTCGAGGCGTTCCAGGGCGTGCTCTCGAAGAGCAAGGTCCGCCTCACGCACGACATCGTCCACGAGCGGATGACGCTCACGGACCGGATCAACGAGCTCGTCGACGTCCTGCGCGTGAAGAAGCGCGTCCAGTTCGAAGAGCTCTTCGAAGGGCAGACGACGCGCTTCGATCTCGTCATCACGTTCCTCGCGCTTCTCGAGATGACGAAGCTGCGGATGACCCGCCTCTTCCAGGCCGACCCGTTCGCGCCGATCTTCGTCGAGTTCGCCGCGCAGGTGACGGGTGACGAGGATCCGCTCGCGTCCGCCGTGATCCCGGAAGGCCCGGACGCGCCGTTCCAGGCGATGAACGCTCCCGAGGAGGCTGAAGACGAGGGCGAAGACGCGCCGCTCGACACCGATCCGGACCTCGACAGCCAGATCGCGGAAGAGGCGGCGCGGGAACGCGGCGAGCTCCCCGAGCACGAGGGCGAGGATGCCGCGACGCTCACCGAGCCCCCCGGCGAGGACACGGAGTGGATGCGCGACGACAGCGCCGTGGTCGAGCTCGACGACGCAACGGTGGAGGAGCCCGCGCGCGGACCGAACGACACGATGTACGCCCCGGCGCCCGCGCCGGAGGACACCTTCGAGACGATTCCCCCGGCCGCCGAGCCCATGGAAGAGCCTCGGGAAGCCGATCCGCGGGCTCCTGTGACCTC
>JBDHVE010000048.1:40000-56101 GCA_039809485.1 Polyangiaceae bacterium
CGATCGTGACGCGGAGCTCGACGCCGTTCTGCACGATCTCCATGCACTGGCGACCAGGGCAGACAAAGCCGGTCAGACGCGCGACGCGATCGCCGTCGGCCGCCTCCGCCGTGCGGAGAGGACCGCGCCGATCGAGGCGCTCGGCGAAGGTGCGCGTGAACTTGTCGGGCATGTGCTGCGCGACGACGATCGCAGCCGTGCTCGTCGGCGGGACCTTGCCGAAGATCTCGAGCAGCGCGCTCGGGCCGCCGGTCGAGCTCGCGATCGCGACGACGTGCTTCGGTGCCAGATAGCCGACCGGGCGCGACGCTGCGCCTTCGGGCCCGAGCGGACGCCCGTCGGGACCGAAGTTGCCGCTCACCTGCCGGCGCGACATCGGGGGCGGAGGCGTGAAGGACGCACGGAGCTGCCGGACGAGCAGCACCTTCTCGAGGATCTGCTCGCGGAGATCGGTCGCGTCGGGCGCGATCTGCGCGGTGGGCTTCGCGACGAAGTCGAGCGCACCGAGCTCGAGCGCCTTGAAGACGTTCTCCTTCTGCGAATACGACGAGACGACGATGACGGGCGTCGGCTGCTTCGTCATCAGGATCCGCAGGAACGTGAACCCGTCCATGCGCGGCATCTCGAGATCGAGCGTGATGACGTCGGGCTTCAGGAGCGACGCGAGGCGGAGCGCCTCCTCGCCGTCGGCCGCCTTGCCGACGACCTCGACCTCGGTCGAGCCCGCGAACACCTCGGCGATGTTGCGCCGGTTGTACGCCGAGTCGTCCACCACGAGCAGCCGGATCGGTCCCTTCACGTGGCTCACCGGGCTCCCGCGGTCATCGGCTTCTGGTACACGAGATCTTCCTCGAGATGTAACAGCTCGAAAGCCGTCGTCACATTCAACAGCGACTCGGCGTGCCCCAGCAAGAGGACTCCGCCCGGGACGAGCCGTTCGTAGAAGGTCTCGATGACGCGCTTCCGCGCCGAAGCGTCCAGGTAGAAGAGGACGTTCCGGCAGAAGATCATGTCGCACCGGCCGACGAGGTGAGTCCGCTCGTCGTCGAGCAGGTTCATCTGGCCGAAATGGCACAGCGCGCGCGCTTCGGGGACGACGCTCCAGGCCTCGCGATCCTCCTTCGCCGGCACGAACCACGTCCGGCGGGTCTCGTCCGGCGTGACGCGGAACGATGTGGGTCCGTAGACGCCACGCCGCGCGGCCGCAACGCAGCGCTTCGACAGGTCCGACCCGTAGACGCGGACGTCCCAGCCCTCGAAGAGCTTCGACTCGAGGAGCAGGATCGCGATCGTGTACGCCTCCTCTCCCGTCGAGCAGCCGGCGCTCCACACGTGGAGGCGCCTCCGCGTCTTGCCGCGCTCGGCGAGCATCGGGAGGAGCTCGTCCTTGAACGCACGCAGCTGATAGTCCTCGCGGAAGAAGTACGTCTCGTGCGTCGTCAGGAGCTCGGCGGCTTCCTCCCATTCGTCTGCGGCGGAGGGCCCGAAGCGGAGCAGCTGGTAGTAGTCCGCGAACGAGGCCACGCCGCGGACCGCGAGTCGGTCGCGGAGGCGGCGCTCGAGCGAGCCGCGCGACTCCGGGCCGAACCAGAGTCCGAGCCGCTCGCTCACGAGATCGCGCAGGAGCCGGTACTCGTCGGCACGGAGCTGGGGCTCCAGGCCGCCTCCGCCGAACAGGCGCCTCGTCACGAGGGCGGTTCCCCCTGCGAGCGGGCGGCGAGGGCCGCCATGATGGATCGCCGTACCTCCGCGCTCGGCTCGCGATCGAGCCGCGCGCGCAACGCGGGCTCGACGTCCTGCCCCGCGACGTGGCCGAGCACTTCGGCGGCGTATCGGCGGACGTTCTCGCTCGCGTGCTCGAGCGCACGCGTCATCGCGACGAACGCGCGCTCGTCCTTCGTGTCCGCGAGGCGCGCGAGGGCGAGCTTCACGACCTCGTGATCGGCGTGGTCGGTCGCGTCGAGCAGCGCGTCGACGCGAGCGGCGACGTTCGTCGCGCCGACGACCTCGACGGCAGCCGCAGCGACGGCCGCGACGCCTCCGCGCACGAGCGGGCGCGCGGCGGCGAAGGCGCGTTCGGCATCGGCTTCGCGCAGCGCGCGGAGCACGACCCCGAGGCGGATCGGGTCGCGCGTCGTCGCCGCGAGCGACGCGAGCTGGTCGGCACGACGAAGCGTTCCGAGCGCGCGGATCGCGGCGTGCGCGACGACGTCCTCCTCGTCCGCGAGCGAGAAGGTGACCGCGTGCACGGCGTCCTCGCCGCCGACGTGAGCGAGCGCTTCGATCGCCGCGCGGCGGACACGCGCCTCGCGGTGCGTGACCGCGCTCGCGAGGAAGCTCGCGTCGTCGGGCTGCCTCGCCCCCGCCGACGCGGCCGCCCCTCGCACGAGCGCGGCGGTGAGCGCGTCGTCCCCGCGCGGATCGGCCGTCGCGACGGCTGCTCGCGCCTCGGCCGGATGGCGCGCCGCGATCGCGACGAGGGCAGCCTGCGCGGAGCTCGCCACCTTCGGGTCGCCCGATCCGACGTGGCGCGCGACCGGGACGATGTCGGCCGCGCCGCCGACGATGGCGAGGCTCTTCAGCGCCGGCGCGACGACGTCGACCGAAGGATCGGAGAGCGCCTCTCGGACCGCCTCGAGCGGCTCGGACGTCGCCGGCGCGAGCTGTGGGAGCATCGAGAGCGTCGCGCCACGCAGGCTCGGCGCCGCCGTTCGTCCCGCGACGAGCAGCGGCTCGACGGCCTGCTCGCCGAACAGCCGGAGCGCCGCCTCGGCGCGATCGGCGACGGCGTCGTCGGCGAGCGCGTCGGCGACGAGCGGCACGTCGTCCGGATCGCGGACGAGCGCGAGCGCGAGAATCGACGCGCCCCGCGCCGCCGCGTCCGAGGGATCGCCGGCGAGCGCACGCAAGCGCGCACGTGCCGGCGGCGAGACGCGAAGGGTCTTCGCGGCGACCTCGAGGAGCTCGTCCTCGCCCCACGCCTCCTCGATCGAACGCCCGAGCGCCACCACCGCGTCACGTGCGACGGATGGGAGCGGGTCCGCGGAGGCCTCGGCGAGCGCGCGGATCGCGCGCGGCACGCGCGTGCCTCCTGCTGCGGCGAGGGCTGGCCTCCGCAGCAGGGGATCGCCGAGCATCGGCTCGAGCTGCGCGAATGGCACCTCGACCTCGAGGCTCCGGAGCGACTGGAGCGCGGCGAGCTTCACCACGAGGCTCTTGCCCTCGAGCGTCGAGACGAGCGCGACGCGCGCGAGGTCACGCGCTTCTTCACCGGCGAGATGCGCCTGGCCGAGGCCTTCCGCGGCGGCGACGACGACGTTCTCGTCCGCGTCCTCCAGCGCGCTCACGAGCGCGCGGATCCCGGCAAGGGTCGGCGCGCCGGCGAGGACTTCGACGGCGAGCTTGCGACCGTCGGCATCGAGCCGTCCGAGCGCGTCGATCGCGCCGGGCACCGCGTCGGGCCCGATCAGGACGAGCGCTTCGACCGCCGCGTTCCGGAGCCCGATCGCGTCGCGTTCGCCGAGCGCACGGGCGACCGCGAAGACGACGGCCGTTCGCGGCTCGACGCGAGGCGCGATCGACGCCGCCTCCTTCCGGACGCGCCAGTCCGCATCGCCGAGCGCGCGGAGGAGCAGGTCGCACGACTCCGGCGCGGGGAGTGCAGGGATCTCCTGCGCCGCGCGCCTCCGCGCCTCCGGGTCCATCTCGGCGAGGCGCGCCGCGACGGTCGCCCGATCCGTCATCGCGCCTCTCCGTACGGGATCGCCGGCGGATGTTGCGAGAGCGCCTCCTGCGCGAGCGCCGCGAACGCGCGCGCGTCGAGCACGAAGACGAGCCGGCCGCCGAACGAGGTGACGCCTTCGATCCCGCGGAGGTCGTCTCCCGCGCCGAGCGGAGGCGCGGGCCGCACGTCCTCTCCGCCCGTACCGAACACTTCCGTGACCGAGTCGACGACGAGCGCCGCGTGCCCCGCCGCCGAGCCGCCCGCGACCGTCGGCGACGGCGCGCCTTGCTGGCCGACGCGCGTGGCGTCGATCACGATCCACTTCGTCCGCCGTGTCTCGACGCGCTGGAGGCCGAAGCGCTCGCGGACGTCGAGCACGGGGACGACGACACCGCGGTAGTCGGCGACACCGCGGATCGCCTTCGGCGCGCGCGGCAGCTCGACGACGGGCAGCGGGTTCACGATCTCGCGGACGACCTCGATCCGGACGGCGTACATGACGTCGCCGACGAGGAACCCGACGAAGTTCTTCGAGGGATCGTGTCGGTGCCTGGGCGCGTGACGACGGGCGGCCATCAGTCGAGGAACAGCGGGGTGAGGTCGAGGAGGAGGAGCACGGCGCCGCCAGGGGGGCGGCCGATGCCGACCACGTGCGGAGGTTGCTCGCTCCCGAGCACGTGCGGCGGCTCGATGTCGGCTTCGGCGAGCCGGTAGACCTGGACGACCTCGTCGACGAGGAGCCCGATCTGCTCGCCGGCGGCGTCGACGAGGAGGATGCGGCTCTTCTTGTTCATCGAGAACGTGCGCGTGAGCCGGAAGCGGCGCTTCAGGTCGATGACGGTGACGAGCCGGCCGCGGACGCTCATCACGCCGACGACCCCGGGATCGGCGCGTGGCACCTCGGTGATCGGGAGCGGCTTCAGGATCTCGACGATCGTGCCGATCTCGATCGCGTACGCCTCGGTCCCGAGTAGGAAGGCGAGGTACTCGGCGCGCTTGCCGAGCTCGTCGGCGCGCTGCATCGCGCTCCGCCCTTCGATCCGTCGCGGTGCGAGCGGGTTCACAGGAGCCCCTCCTCTCCGTCGCCGCGCGACCCGAGCTCCGCGCGGGGAAGCTGGCGCGGCGGCTCGATCGCCGCGAGCGCGAACCGGTTCTCCTGCGTCGAGAGAACTTCGTGGATCAGGGCGGCGGCGTCGAGGACGAGACCGACACGCTGATCGCCGAGCTCCGTCGCGCCGGCGAAGCCGCGCACGCGCTTCAGCGACTTCCCGAGCGCCTTGATGACGATGTCCTGCTGCCCGACGAGCTTGTCGACGACGAAGCCGACGCGCCGCTCGGCGACGGTCGCGATGACGACGTAGCTCTTCGGCTTCGCGCCGGGGCGCACCTCGGGAGGCTTCGGCGTCTTCGCCTCCTCGTTGATCCAGACGCCGGGGCGGACGCCGTCGAGCTGGAACAGCTTCGCGAGGCGCGCGATCGGCAAGGTGGCTCCGCGCTGGGTCATCACCTCGCGGCCTTCGAACGTACGGACGTCGCCTTCGTCGAAGACGATCGCTTCTTCCACGCTCGCGAGCGGCATGCAGAACGTGCGACCGGCGACCTCGACCACGAGCACGCTGATGATCGCGAGCGTGATCGGGAGCGTGATCGTCATCTTCGTGCCGATGCCGACCTCGCTCGTGATGTCGACGACGCCGCCGAGGCCGGCGATGTTCGTCTTCACGACGTCCATCCCGACGCCGCGCCCGGAGAGCGCCGTCGCTTCGTCCTTCGTCGTGAAGCCCGGCTCGAAGACGAGACCGAGGACCTCCTTCGCGCCCATCTCGCGCGCTTCGGCCTCCGACACGATCCCGCGCCGGATCGCGGCCGCGACGATGAGGGCGGGGTCCATGCCCTTGCCGTCGTCCTCGACCTCGATGACGACGTGGTTGCCCTTCTGGAACGCGTTCAGCGCGATCGTGCCGACCGGCGGCTTGCCGACGCGCATGCGCTCGTCGCGCTCCTCGATCCCGTGGTCGACCGCGTTCCGCATCATGTGCATGAGCGGGTCGGAGAGCTCTTCGACGATGAGCTTGTCGATCTCGGTCTCGGCGCCGGTGATGACGAGGTTCACCGGCTTGTCGTGCTCGCGCGAGAGCTGCCGCACGATGCGCGACAGCTTGTCGAACACCTGCCCGAGGGGAACCATGCGGACCTCGAGGATGCCGTTCTGCATCTGCGCGAGGTGGCGCTCGAACGCGCGCTGCACGCGTTGCAGATCGCTCATCACCTCGCGGAGGTGCGGCTGCGAGCGGACGCGCTCCTGCAGCTTGGCGACGGCGCCGCGCACGATCGCGAGCTCGCCGACGATGTTCATCAGGTGATCGAGCTTGCGGATGTCGACGCGGACCGTCTGCGAGACGGAGCGGAGCGTGAGCTCGCGGTTGTCGGCCTTCCCCTGCTCGCGCGCCTGCGGGGCGGGCGGCGCGGCGACGCCGGAGGGCATCCCGGACGGCGCGCCGGGGATCCCGAAGCCGGTGATCGACGCCGCCGGCACGGCGGGAGGAGCGGGCGGAATCGACGTCCGCGGGCGCGGCTCGTCCGACATCACGCCGGGGGGCGGCTCGGTGCCGGCGCCGGTCGCGGCCGGCGGCGCGATCGACACCTGCGGAGGCATCTCCGACGCGCGCCGCGGCGGTCGGATGCTGTCCATCGCGGGAGCGGCGTCGCGGCGACGGACCTCCTCGATCGCGATGTTCGGCCCCGTGATCGCGCCCCGGAGCGTCGCGATCGGTGCACGGCTCGCGACGAGGATCTCGAGCTCGACGCTCTCCGCGTCGCCGCCTTCGCCGGTAGGGAGGAAGGTGATGATCTCGCCGTGCGGGCGCGTCTTCGCCTTCAGCTCGTCGAGCGCGGAGTCGATCGTCGCGAGCTGGAACTGCACCCGCATCCGGTAGAGCGAGAGCCCCGCCTGGAGGTTCGTGCGGAGCCGGTGCTCCTCGTACTCGGTGAGGACGCCGAGGAGCCCCGGATCGAGCTCGTACTGGGCGACGACGCTGCCCGCCGTCCCGCCCTTCTGCTGCGCGACCTGTCCGAGCGCGGCGAGCAGGCTCTTCACCTCGGCGGCCGGCTCCGGCGCGTCGCCCTTCGCGGCGGCGAGGATGCGGCCGTAGAGCTCGACGGACTGGAAGAGGAGATCGAGCACCTGCGGGGTGAGCTCGATCCGCCCGAGACGCAGGTCGTCGAGGAGATTCTCGAGCTCGTGGGAGAGGCCCGACATCATCGCGGCGCCGAACAGGCCGGAGAGCCCCTTCAACGTGTGCACCGCACGGAACACGTCGTTCACGAGCTCCGCGTCGCTGCCGCCGCGCCGGGAGACGTCGTCCAACGCGAGAAGATCGCGGCTCAGGCCGTCGACGATCTCCTGCGCCTCGGAGAAGAACTCCTCGCGCGCCTTGTCGCCTGCGCTCTCGCCGCGACCGCCGCCCGAGTGCTCAGCCATCGCCGCCGTTCCTCGCGTCGCCCGATCCGCCGGTGCCGTTCGGCAGGAGCTTCTCGCACGCGGCGCGGAGCTCCTCGGGCGTGAAGGGCTTCGGGACGTACGCGTCCGCACCGAGCTTCTTCCCGCGCTCGACGTCGCGCTCCGTCGCCTGCGTCGAGATGATGACGAGCGGGGTGCTGCGGTACTGCTGCGAGCGCCGGATGAAGTGGATCAGCTCGAGCCCGTTCACGTCGGGCATGTTGATGTCGGTGATGACGAGGTCGAACCGCGAACGGGGGAGGAGCCGCATGGCGTCGAACCCGCTCTGCGCCTCCGTGACCTCGACGGGGCCGATCGCCGCCGAGAATGCCGGGTCCTCGAGGATCGCGCGCACGAGCGAGCGCGTCGACGCGGAGTCTTCCACCACGAGGATCCGGCGCATGATCGATCTCTTCCGAGCTTACACACCTCGCCCGTGCTCGCGCGAGATTCCCGTTTCGGGGCTATGCTCGGGGTGTGACCGACGAACGCCGCGCGAATCCCGCCGTCCCCGTCGCCCCCGCGCGTACGGCCGCTGCGCTGGTGATCGGAAACGAGCTGCTCTCCGGAAAGGTGGAGGAGGCGAACGTCGCCGTTCTCGCCCGGGCGCTCCGGGGGCTCGGGGTCCAGCTCGACCGTGTCGTCATGATCCCGGACGACGTCGACGTCATCGCGAAGGAAGTGAAGACGCTCTCGTCGGCGCACGACTTTCTCTTCACGTCGGGCGGTGTCGGCCCGACGCACGACGACGTCACCGTCGAAGGCGTCGCGAAAGCGTTCGGGACGCGCGTGATCGAGAGCCCGCAGCTCGCGAAGATGCTCCGGGACCACTACGGAGAGCGCTGCACCGATGGCCACCTCCGGATGGCGCTCGTGCCCGAGGGCGCGTCGCTCGAGGTCTCGCCGGAAGTGCGCTGGCCGACGATCCGGTACGCGAACACTTGGCTCCTCCCGGGCGTGCCGGAGATCTTCCGGATGAAGCTCCCGGTCGCCGTCGCGCGGATCGGCGCCGACGTCGCCTTCGTCTCGCGCGCCGTGTTCACGAAGATGGACGAAGGCGACCTCCGGCCGCTCCTCGACAAGGTCGTCGCCGACTTTCCCGACGTCGGCGTCGGCTCGTACCCGAAGTGGCAGGACCCGACGTACCGGACGAAGCTCACGTTCGACGGCCGTGATCCGAAGCGCGTCGACGAGGCGCGGGACGCCTTCGTCGCGATGCTCCCTGCCGGCGAGCCGCAGCGGATCGAGTAGGCCGGCGCCGCCTCAGGCGATCTTGACGGCGAGCGATTCGACGTCCGAGGCGCGCGCCTCGAGCCAGCGTGCGCTCGCCTGGAGCCCGCGCCGGGTCGTGTCGAGCGCACGGACCGCGAAAGCGCGGACGGCGTCCTCGACCGAGTCGCGGAGCGTCCCCGGCGGGGCCGGCTCGGCGGCGGGCGTGGTCTCGAGGGTCGTGGGCGTCGTCTCGGGTGCTGCGTTCATCGTGACCTCCAGCGCGTCGACCAACTCAACGCGACGCGTTAGAGATTGCCACCAAGACGCGGCGCGTCAAGGCTGGATTTGACGCGGCCCGTCGTCGCGGCGCCGGTCACCCTAGGAACGGCACGAAGAAGTCTCCGGCTTCCATGAGGATACGGTCGATGGAGCTCGAGAGCTCGTGGCCGTCCTCGACCTCGACGAGCCGAACGTGGCGCCGCCCCGTCGCCCACTCGCGCGAGATCCGGACGTCGACGACGTCGTCGCGGATCCCGTGGACGATGCAGGTCGGCACCCGGACGTCCGGCCAGCCCTCGCCGCCGGCGTCGATCTCCGCGAGCTCCTCGATGAAGCGGTAGTCGACGCGGCCTTTCCGGCGCGTCGCGTGATCGTCGACCTCGATGAAGCCGGTCGTCTGCCACTTCTGCCAGGCGCGCTCGCCGATCCGCGCCCGCCAGCGCTCCGCGAGCCGGAACGCCGGCGCCATCAGGAACGTCGCGCAGACGCGCGGGTCCTCCTCCGCGACGCGCGCGGCGCAGAGGCCACCGAGGCTCGAGCCGAGGAGGACGGCGCGCGCCCGGGTCCCGCCCGCCGCGTCGATCGTCTCTCGGACCCGGCTCATCATCGCCGAGAGGCGGAGGTGCTCGAACGAGGGGACCCGGAGGTCGAGCCGCTCGACTCGAAACCCCCGCGCAGCAGCCCATTCCGCGAACGCTCGCGCCTTGCCGGACTCCGGGCTGGAGGCGAAACCGTGAAGGTAAAGGAAAATCGGTCCGCTCATCGCGCTTCTCGCCCGGGGGCCTCCACTTTGGAGAAGAGAACCATGTAGCAGGGTTGCGGTTGCGTTCGTCCCCTCGCGATCGCTATCCTTCGATTGCTCTCACGCTCGGGTTCGGCACCAGTCACGCACGCGAACCGAAGGCGCGCCCGTCCCATGTGGAAGCTGGTCATCGAGGACGACGAAGGCAAACGGACGGTGGTGCCGCTTTCGCGGGACGACTACACCATCGGGCGCCAAGAGGGGAACACCATCCGCCTCACGGAGCGGAACGTGTCCCGTGTGCACGGACGCGTCCGCCGCAAGCGCGCCGGTACGAACGGCAGCGCGCGTGACACCTTCGCCCTCGAGGACTGCCAGAGCTACAACGGCGTCTTCGTCAACGGCCTCCGCGTCGCGTCGTCGCAGGACCTGCAGCACGGCGACCTGATCCAGATCGGCGACTACCGCATCGTCCTCCAGGACGACGCCGCAGCGTCCGCCGAGGTCGCCGCCGTCGCCGTACCGCCCGAAGCCGTTCCGCACCACGACGTGAAGTCGACGGTGCCGATGGCGAGCGCGTACCGCGGCTCCCTCCTCACCGAACGCCCGAACCGCCTCGTCATGCTCGTCGGCCCGACGCCTGGGGTCGAGTACCCCCTCGATCGCGAGCGCATGACGATCGGGCGCGCCGACGACGCGTCGATCTCCGTCAACCACAACTCCGTGTCGCGGCTGCACTGCGAAGTGCACGCGCTCGGGGACGGACGCTTCGAGATCGTCGACAAGGGCTCGTCGAACGGCGTCCGCGTCAACGCGGTGGAGCTCCGGAGGAGCATCATCGAAGCAGGCGACACGATCGAGCTCGGCGACGTGCGGTTCAAGTTCGTCGGCGCAGGGCAGGTCTTCGTCCCCGGTCCGAACGAGAGCCAGCAGCTCACGGCGATCAGCGACCGCGAGGCGGAGCTCGCCGCGCCGACCCGGCGTGGCCTCGCCGGCTACGCCGTCCCGATCCTCGGCGCAGGCGTCGTCGGCGCGGGCATCATCCTCGCCTTCGTCTACGTCCTCCGCGCGCGCGCCGCGACCGATGCAGGCACGGGTCCCGTCGCGGGACCGACACCGCCCGCCGACGCCGAGCAGGCGCTCGTGCTCGAGGCGAAGGCCCGGTGCACGATCGAGGACTGCGAGGAGGGACACCGCGCCGTCAGCGGGCTTCCCGCCGGCTCGATGTGGCGGAGCTCCCCCGACTTCCGTCAGATCGAGGGGACGTGGGCGACGTCGCTGATCAAGCGCGCCGAAGCCGAGCCGGACATCGAGCAGCGCCGGAAGCTCCTCACGCGCGTGTTCCAGACGCAGACCGTCGACGCCGTCCAGCGGCAGCAGGCGGCCGACCTCTTGTCCGCGCTCGACCGCACCCCGACGAATGCGCCGCCGCCGACCACGCAGGCGGTCGTCGTCGCCCCCCCGCCGGTCCCCGAACCTCGCCCGACGCCTCCGACGCCCACGCGCAAGCCCGAGCCGACGTCCCATCCGACGCTGACGAGCGGAACGGCGAGCCCGCCGACGACGGTCGCGCCCCAGACGCCGAAGCCTCCGCCGGTCGAGAAGAAGCCGGCGATCGAGCGTGCGGCTCAGGCGATCTTCGACGGCAAGCCCTGGGAGGCGCGCCAGATCCTCGAGGCGAAGGGCGTCCGCACGGGCCACGGCACGCAGGAAGAAGTGACGATGCTGAAGAAGCTCTGCTCGGCGCCGCCGGATCCGGCCTGCCTCGAGGACATCCGGCGCAACTACGGGCGCTGACGCTTCAGGCGAGCACGAAGTCGTCGTTCAGCACGGCGCGCCAGCCGCCGAACGGCCACCACGATCCCGCCTGCTCGTGAGCCTCCGCGCCGAGGTCGCGCGCAGGGAGCTCCCGGGCGACGCCGTCGTCACCGTCATGCGCAGGCGAGTCGAACCGAGCGCGATCGTCGTTCACGAGAGGCCCTGTTTCATGTCGCGTGCCACCCGCAATCGCCCGCTTTCGCGCTGGTTGCGCACGGAGCCGGTGTCGTCTCCCGAGCGCGTGTCGTTCCTCCGACACGTGGATGCGATAAGGTCGGCCGCGTGTCCGAAGGCATCCTGCTCCCGCCCGTCGCGCGCGGAACGCTCCTGCCCGAGGCCGCGCGGACGGCGCGGCTCGACGAGGCGGCTCCGCAGATCCTCGCCGCCGTGCGCGGCGAGACCGACGCCGTCGCCGTGATGGCGACGCTGGCGTGCCTCCTCTGGGAGACCTTCGCGCAAGCGAGCTGGTGCGGGTTCTACCGGCGAATCGACGCGCGCACCCTCGCCGTGGCGCCCTATCAGGGGCCGATGGGCTGTCTCCGGATCGACACGGGCCGCGGCGTGTGCGGAGCCGCCGCGCGAACGGCGCAGGTGCAGCGCGTCCCCGACGTGACCCTCTTCCCGGGTCACATCGCGTGCGACGACCGCACGCGATCGGAGCTCGTCGTACCCGTCGTCGCCGCGAGCGGTGACGTCCGCGCGGTGCTGGACCTCGACGCGCATCACCTCGACGCCTTCTCGGCGGCCGAGGGCGAGCGCCTCGTTCTGCTCCTCGAGGAGGCCTTCCGTGATGCGCGCTGGTGAGGCCGTGGCATTCGTGACGCTCGTCGCGCTCGCCGCCTGCAAGCCGAGCGGCGACGCGTCTGCCGGGAGCTGCATGCGTGACCGCGACGGCGCGTGCACCGAGTACCCGTCCGAGCGCGCCGCCGCCGGCAAGCGCATGTGCGCGGGCTTCACGTGGCGGGAGGGCACGTCCTCGTGCCCTTCGGAGAACCGCCTCGGGACGTGCACGAAGGAGAGTGGGCACGTCGTCGAGATCCTCTACGGCGGCCCGCCGAATCACTTCAGCGCGGACACTGCGCGCAGCGCGTGCACGGGTGCCGGCGGTCAGTGGGCGGCGGGCTCGAGCCGGTAGAGCGAACGGAATCGGATCGGCTTGAGCGGCGGCTTCGCGTGCGCGTCGTACGCGTTCGCGAGCGCGAGCACGCGCCCGCCGAGCGCGGGATGATCCCAGAGCGGGAGCTCGGACCAGACGAGCCGCGCGCGCGTGTCGAGCGCCGGAATCCCGGTGACGAGCTCGGGCGTGTCGGCGACGAGGTACGTCCGCGCCGTCCCCGCCTCGATGCGCCGCGCGAGCTCCTCGGGAGGGAGCTTCTCGACGTCGTAGACCCGTGCGTGATACGCGGGCAGGCCGAGATCGAAGTCGGGGAGCGCCGCGACGTGCATCTCGTCGCCGAAGACCGTGCGCGCGAACCGCGTGAAGCGCACGTGGTGGTTCCACCCGATCGGCCAGAGCGCGAAGAGGACGAGACCGGCGGTGCTCCACGCCGCGAGCGCTCTCGCCGCGAGCCCGCTCCGGTGACTCCAGATCCACGTCGCGGCGCGGAGCTTCGGCCCGTGCGACGGTCCGACGCCCATCACGACGAGGCCGAGCGAGAGGACGGCGATCGGGAAGAGGAACCGCTCTTCCTTGTGCCCGAGGAGGCCGTGCACGACGAAGAACGGAAGCGTCGTCCACGTGAGGAGATGACGCGGGTTACGCACCCACGCGAGCACGACGACGACGAGGAGCGCGACGACGAGCGGCGCCATCAGGTTCGCGGGTGAGAGCCAGAGGTACGCGAACGGCGGGTCGGAGCCGAAGAGCGAAGCCGCGCCTTCGAGGAGGTTCGTCCGCGCATACGCGAGCGCGGGGAACGCGAGCTCGCCGTAGCCCCACGTGTCGATCCAGACACACGCGACGACGACCGCGAGCGCGCCGACGACGAAGAGCGCCGCCGAGCGCAGCGGAGCGCGCGCGACGACGACAGCCCATCCGATCGCGCCGGCCGCGGCGAACGCCGTCTGGTAACGCGTCTCGAACGCGACGCCGAAGAGCGCGCCGGTCGCGAGCATCCGCGCGGCGGTCCCCCGCCAGGCGACCTCTTCCTCGAGCCGGCATCCCGCGAGGAGGACGGCGGTGCCCGCCGTGAGCGCCGCCATCGAAGCGGTCTCGGACGACGTCCGCACGAAGAGGTATGGCAGGAAGCCGGTCAGCGTGAGCACGCGCACGTGGAGACGCTGCTCTTCTTCCGTCCCCGCGAGCGGCAGCGTCGCACGAACGAAGACCCGGAGCGCGCTCCACGAAGCGAGCCCCGTCGCGAGGCGACACGCGAGGCCGAGCACGAACGGATCGCGCGCGAGCGGCCCGAGGACCTTGCCGATCACGACGTAGAGCGCGGGCTGGAGCCACGGCCGCATGCGCTCGGCGTGCTCCCACGGGAGTGACCACGCATCGACGAGGCCGAGCCGGAACCGCGCCAGCTCGAGGACCTGGAAGTACTCGTCGATGTGGAAGTAGGCGTAGCTCCCGACGGCGGTGACGCACGTGAGGAGCAGCGAGAGGGCGAGGTGCCGGCGGACGAACGCGCTCTCGGGGGTCACGAGCGCGCGCCGTCGGCCGGCGCCTGCTCCTCGTGCTTCTTGGTTCGCGTGCGGAGGAGCAGGTGCAGGAGGGAGGGCAGGAAGAAGAGCGCGGTCACGGTGCACGCGACCTCACCCCATGCGGCGAGTCGGCCGAACGACTGGAGGGCCTGGTTGTCGGAGAACAACATCGACCCGTAGCCGACGATCGTCGTGTAGCTGCAGAGGGCGACCGCGCCCGCCGTGCGCGAGACGGCGCCGGTGACGTCGCCCTTCAAGAGACGGGTCCGGTCGAAGACGTTGAAGGGGTACTCGCAACCGATGCCGAACGTGATCGGCAGCGCGATGAAGTTGAAGAAGTTCAGCTTCACGTCCCAGACCGCGGCGAAGCCGACGAGCCACGTGACGCCCATCACGAGCGCGAGGAGGACGGAGAACACGCCGATCCGCGAGCGTGTTGCGGCGATGACGACGCAGACGACGGCGATGAACGAAGCGGACGTCGCGAGCGGGCCGTCTCGCTCCATCGAGCGGATCATCTCCGCGAAGATGGTCGAACGGCTCGCGGTCTGGACGGTGGTGCCGTCCGGGAGCTGCACGTTGTCCGTCGTCTTCGCCATCCGGAGCAGCGTGCGCCCGTCGGAGAACGAGACGCCGAACTTGTACTTGATGTACATCAGCGTCCCGAGCCGGCCGTTGTTCTCCTCGAAGCGGCGGCGGATGAGCGGCGGGAGGTCCTTCGCCTCGACGAGCCCGAGGGTCTCGGGCGGCATCATCTCCTCGATCCGCTTCCGCTCGTCCTCGCTCATCTCGCCGAGGACGCGGGGCGTGAGGCGCTCGCGCATGCGTTCGATGATCTCGAGCTTCTTCTTCTGCGTCTCCGGCGTCCCGGGGAGGAAATCGTGGACGGTGACGATGTCCTCGATCAGCTGCCCCTGCGGATCCGCCGCGTCGTTCGCGAGGATCTTCGCTTCCAGCATCGGGACCTGCTCGGGCGTGTCGGCGAGGACGAGCGTGCCGGAGATGTTCTGCTTCCCCTGGAACACCTCGTCGGCTTTGTTGCTCCACTCCCCTGCCCCGCCGACCTTCGACGACCGCGAGCCGAGCTTGGAGAAGTTGTACTCCCACGGATCCTTCAAGTACGCGGGCATGTGCACGGCCGCGTAGACCGTGACCGCGAGCGGCACGAGGATGAAGAAGACCGGCCAGCGTTCGGTCAGATGCGCGACGAAGCGCATGACGGGACCACTCGAGCCGTCCTTCGCGACGCCGCTGAACGTCGCGTCCTCCGACGCATTCGGGAGGTCGAACACCTTGGCGAGCTTCGCGTGGAGCTTCTCGACCGTGACGATGAGCGCCGGGACGACCGGGACGATCGCCATCCAGACGAGGATCATGCCGACGAAACCGATCGTGCCGAACTGGCTGAAGCCGCGGAAGTTCGTGATCGTCAGCGACCCGTAGGCGATGCTCGCGACCGACGCGCCGACGAGCTCCGCGCGGAACGCATTCAGCACGGACTCGCGGCGTGCTTCTTCCGCCCCCATCCCGCGGGCGCGGAACTCGCGGTAACGCGAGAGGAGCACGATCGGATAGTTGATCCCGTTCCCGAGGATGATCGCGCCGAGGAACGCGCCCGGCGTGTTCACGTATCCGAAGTACGCCGTCGCGAACGCGTACGCCGCGCCGATGCCCATGAAGACCGGCGGCGCGATCACGACGAGGCTCCAGAAGGAGCGGTAGTAGACGACGATGCCGCCGAGGATGAGGAGGAACGCGATGCCCGAGGCCCACGCCGCCTCGCTGAGCGTGGAGTCCTTCTCGGCGACCGCGTTCGGGATGTCGCCGGCGAAGCCCACCACCATCTGCGGGTGGTACTTCTCCTTCACGTTCATCGTCTTCACGCGTTCCTCCATGTCGCGGAGGAACAGATCGCCCGTGTAGCCGCCGGTGCCCGACGCGTTCGAGACGATGCGCACGACCATCAACGTGCCGGGTGCGTTCGCGAAGTAGCCCGTCGGGAAGTCGTCGTACTTGCGGGAAGCGGACTTCCAGCGCTCGTAGTAGTCGTCCATCCCGAGCGACGACTTCTTGTCGTTCGGCGGCGGAGGCGCGCCCGCGTCCGCCGCGGCGGCCGCCGGCGCCGGTGCCGCGCGCGGCGCACCGGCGTCGGCGGCGGGCTTCTTCGTCGGCGCAGGCTCGCCC
>JBDHVE010000049.1:0-55633 GCA_039809485.1 Polyangiaceae bacterium
CCGCTGTTCGTGCCGTCCTTGGTCTTGCCGGGCGCATCGCAGCTCGGGCTCGTGCAGTCGGCGCTGCCGCCCGACGAGGTGCCGTCGCCCGCCGCCCCGCCGTCGCCCGCCGCGCCACCGCAGTACGGGAGGTCCGGAACGTACGAGCACTCGCTCTGACCGCCGCCGTTGCCGGTCGTGCCGTTGCCGGAGCCGCTGCCGACGTTCGAGCCGCCGTTACCGTTACCGTTGCCGTTGCCCCCCGCGTTGCTGCCCGAGGAGCCACCGGTCGTGCCGCTGCCGTCGCCCGAGCCGACGTTCGAGCCCGAGCTGCCCGAGCTACCCGCGGTGCCGTCCGCCGTGGTGCCGTCGCCGCTCGTGCCCGAGCCGTCACCGGTCGTGCCCGAGCCGTCACCGGAGCCGAGGTCGGCCGGCGGGCAGTCCGGGTTCGTCGAGTCGGACGAGCAGGTGTAGACGATCGATCCGTCGGGGTTCGTCCCGTCCGTCGTCGTCGAGGTGATGCCGGAGCCGTCGCCCGAGCCGATGTCGCTCTGCGTCGGGAACGAGGTCGTACCGTCGACGAGCCCGGTCGTCCCGTCCGTGGTGCCGTCCGTCGTCCCCGTGCCACCCGACGTGGTCGTGGTGCTGCCACCCGTCGAGTCGATCGGCGGGCCGTCCGACGTGAGCGCCGCCGACGAGCAGCGCACGACCTCGCCCATCGGCACCTCCGTGTTGGTGCAGGACCATGCGGCGCGCTTCGGCTCCTCCTTGGAGCACGCGACCATCGTGGTCGCGGCGCCGGCGACGAGCAGCGTGAGGAGCGCCGAGTCGATGATTCGGAGCGACGGCTTGTTCATGACGGGACCAACGAGCACGCGGTGTGCCGTCGATCCACCGAACAACTGGCAAGGAGTCTTGCCAGCTGAACCTCCAACCGGGGTCCGTCACGACTCCGGTCGGTTGCGGCCTCCCAGGTGCATGAGGGTCACCAACCGCTGGTCAGTCCGCTTGTCTGGAGACTTGATCCAGGCGGCGATGCCGACGGGGAGCACTTGCTGCTGACCACCCGCTGGAAATATTTGGTGAACCTGGATGAATTCCAGTGCGCTTCACTGCGGCGCGCACGGGGCGGCGCCGGCGAGCGGGCCCCGCGGCCCCGCCGTGAAGCACGCGCCTTCGTCGACCGCGCCCGCGAGCCAGCTCTGGATGCAGCGGTCCACGCTGTCACCCGGGCAGTAGCGCTGGAGGCCCTTGTGCGCTTCGTCCCCTCGCCCTTTGCGGACGAACGTGAGGCGGCCGGAGTCCTTCCCTTTCGCGTTCACGACGTCGCGCATGATCTCGGGCTCGAGCCCGACGACGGAGTCGTAGGAAGCGTTGATCTCGGCGTCGGTGCCGTAGGCGACGGCGCCGCTCTTCGTCTCCGGGAGCGCGTCCGGCGTGGGCGACGGCGAGCTCGTCGCGCCCGTCGCCGCGGCATCGGCCGCGGCATCCGGCGCGGCGACGAAGCCGCCGTCGATGTAGACGTCGTTGCCGCCCAGCCGCTGTCCGCCCCAGCCGTAGAGGCGCATGTTCCGGTACGGCGTGCCGTGACACTCGAGCGTCCCGCAGCGGAGCTGGAGGACCGGATGCACGAGCTGGAACTGGGTGCGGTCGGGCCCGAACGCGTCGACGCGTGCCTTCGTGTCCGGCGCCGAGCACGCAAGGAGGATCGTCGTCCCGATCGAGAGGACGGAGCCGGTGACGAGGACGATCGCGAGGCGGCGCATGTCAGTAGGAGAGCTTCGGCATCAGCCGGGTGGAGGTCGCGTTGCCGGAGAGGCGATGACACGTGGCGCAGCCGGTGCGCCCGTTGAGGAGCGTCTTCATCTCGCTCGCCGCCTGCCCTTCCTTCTGGAGCGCGACGCGGAGCGGCCACTTCGGCTCCCACTCCTCGAGGAAGACGTAGAAGTTCCCGACCGAGTTCGTGATGCGCTCCTCGACGTGGCCGGTCGCATCCGTGAGCCGCACGGTGACGCCGGCCGCGCCGGGCGCGCCGTCCTCGGTCCCCTGGAACACGGTCCCGCCGACCTCCATCTTCGGCGAGCCCGGGCCGACCTCGCCGTGGCACGTCAGGCAGGGCTGGCCGGGACGATGGGTCGGGCCTTCGGGGACGCCGGGCGCTTCGGGCCCGAGCGCGTCCTCGGCGTCCTGGTTCACCGGGTCGATGCACGAGACGGCGAGCGTCGAGGCGAGCGCGACGAACGCGAACGTGCTTCGCGAGAGCAGCGCGGCCATCAGAACGTCACCTCCAGGCCGACGACGCCGATGATGCTGAAGCGCTCCTTGACGTAGAGCGCGTCGGCGAACGACGTCCATGTGCCGTCGACGCTCGCCGTGAGGAGCCAGTCGTCGACCCTTCCGGCCTTGCCGAGCGCGATGCGCGTCCCGGCGCCGAGACCGAGGTTGCGGAGCGGACCGAGCTCGCGATCGCCGGTGCGGAACGCGGGCAGATCGTTCGGGCCGTTCGCGGTGTACGCGCGCTTCCAGAAGTCGACGCCGTTCTGAAAGTGCACGCGCACGTGCGGCCAGAGGATGACGCGGTCGCCCACGTCGACGAGATAGCGCGCGTCCGTCGTGCTCGCGAGCATCCCCCAGCTGTCGGTGTAGCCGCGCTCTTCGAGGCGGAGCGTCGAGCCCGTGAAGCGCCAGGCGAGGCGGCCCGTCGCCGCCCAGCGCTGCCGCGAGAGCGGCAGCTGCTCGAGCGGACGCGCGTTGATCCGCAGCGCGGCGACGTCGTCGGGGGACGCGCCACGCGTCACGCGGGCAGCGGCATCCGGCGCGAACATCGGGATGTAGCGGTACGGCTTCGACTGATCGCCGCTCTCGAGCACCGCATCGCCGAAGAGCGCGAGCACGAGCGCGGGGTTCACCACGCGCGACACGCCGAGCGAGAACGCGTGGTACTCGAGCTCGCGCGAGAAGACGGAGAACGGCGTCCCGGTGCGCCCGATCGTGTCGCGGCCGTAACCGTAGCCCTCGACGAGGGTGAGGTTCTTCTCGTCGAGATCCTGCGTGAGCTGCCCGCCGCCGCCGAGCGAGAGGTAGTCGGGCGTGTACGACGCCGACCCGTACGCGGAGACGCCGAAGTTCCCCGGCTTGTACTTCGCGCCGAGGTTGCCGGCGTGACGGACCTCCTCCCAGCGCGGCGACGCGGTCGCGACGATGTCGGGTGACGCGGCCGACACCATGTCGACGAGGTAGCGCCCGTTGATCCCCCACCCCGACGTCGGATTCTCGACGGACGCGCCGACGCTCGGCGTGAACACGGTCGTCGCCGTGGAGTCCTGATAGGCCGCCATCTGTCCCGAGATGCGCGCCGTCAGGTTGCTGCTCGGCTTCGGCGGCGGCTCCACCGTCGCGTTCACGTCGGCCGCGGCCGTCGCCGGCGCGCCGGTGCTCGGCGGCGCTTCGGGCGAAGCCGTGCTTCCGGCCGACGCCTCCTCCGCGTTCACCTGGCTCGTCGACAGCGAGAGCGCGGCCGTGAGGGCGGCCGCGGACCAGCTCTTCAGTTGCATCCGCAGCCGCTCTCCGCGGACGCTCCACCGCCGGTCGCGCCTTCCTGGACCGAGTACATGTGCTCTTCGGCGGGACCGGAGAAGCTCGACGTCACCATCGTCGGGTGCGCGAGCTTCGCGCGCTCGTAGGCTTTCGTGTGCTGGCAGCCCGTCACGAACAGCGCGAAGAGCGCGATCGACACGAGCCCGAAGGTGCGTTTCACGGCGTCGTGATCCTTCCCTTGGCGTCGTTCTTCCCGGTCTTCGTGTGGCAGCTGTTGCAGTCGCCGGTGTCGACCGGATCCTTCATCACGCTCTCCTTCGAGCCCGCGACGACCTTCGCGGAGAGCGGTGGGACGAGCGTCCCCTCGAAGTAGAAGTTCCCCGCCGCATTGACCGCGGCCGTGGCCTTCTTCCCGTTCTTGTCCGTGACGACGACGGAGACGCCGCTCGCGACGCCGTAGCAGTCGTCGACCTCGTGGAGGGTCGAGTAGACCGTTCCGGCGAACGCGAACAGCGGCGTGCGCTTCCTCGACGTCTCGTGACAGTCGATGCAGGCCGTACCGGGGTGCATCAATTTCGAGCCGCGGTCACCGTTCGTCCACGTCTTCTTGCTCGTGCAGGTCGGCGCGCTGGGCGCCGGCGTGGACTCTTCCTCGGGGGCGGGCTCCTCCTCCGGATCGGTAGGTGCCACCTCGGTCGTCGGAGCAGGCAGCCGATCGGGATCGACGTGCGGGCCCGTGTAACAGGCGGCGAGAGCTGCGAGGACGGTCAGTCCCCCCAACGCCGAGAGTCGGTCCTTCATGACGCGGCGAACATCTAGCGCAGCGCGGCGTGGCCGAGGACGAAAATTGCCCGCCGCGCCGGAGCGAGACGCGAATTCGACGGTCCTCGTACGGACGCAGGCCCGGAACGCGATTGCGCCGCGCGGCTCGATGAGGCAGACCCGGGCGTTGCCGCGCTCGTGCGAGCGCGAAGGAGCGTCCATGCGTCTCTCGTTGCTCGTCGCGTCGGTCTCGTTCGTGAGTCTCGCTGCTCTCGTCGCCGCGTGCGGCTCGTCCGAGAACGGAAGCGACCCCGCGGGCGACGAAGACGCGGGGGCTTCGAGCGGCTCGAGCGGAAAGAAGAGCTCATCGTCCTCCGGTGACACGACCTCGTCGTCGAGCTCTTCCAGCTCGAGCTCCGGCTCGGCGTCCTCGAGCACCGGAGGCGGCATGCTCCTCAAGCAGGGCAATGCGATTGCCGTCGACCTCACGGCAGACGGCCAGGTCGTCTACCTCTCCGTCAACGGCAACCAGGCATCGCTCGAGGCGGTGCCTGCGGCCGGCGGTCAGCAGGCGGTCATCGCCCAGGCGATCGATCCGCAGACCGAGCCGGTGAGCGTCGTCGGGGCCGTCGTCGGCATCTGGAAGGGGCTCGATGCGAACAACGTCGGCACGTTCAGCTTCTGGACGAAGGCGACCGGCCTGAAGGCCGACGTCGCGACCGGCTCCGTCGCCACGCTCTTCGCCGGAAGCGACGACGGGACGAAGGTCGCGTTCTCCGTGAACGGCACCGGGACGACCAGCGACCTCGCTGTGACGAACACGGCCGCGCCTTCCGCTACGGCCGTGCTCGCGGGGTCGACCGCCACCGGGACCGGGATCAACCTCGCCGCGCAGAACTGCAGCCCCGACGTCGGCAAGCGCCTCTTCAGCGCGCACTGCAGCGGCACCGCCGCAGGCGCGGTCGCCGCGCGCCTCTATACCGTCGCGGACGGCGCGACGACGCCGGTGCGGCTCGACGCGAACGGCGGCGCGGCCGGGACGATCAAGGCGTTCTGGCTCACCGACAAGACCGGCACGAAGGCGTTCGCGACGGCGAGCAACGCAGGCTCGGCGGGGCTCGTCTTCTCCGTCGCGGCGCCCGGCTCCCCGCTCGCGACGCTCGATGCGGACGTGACCGACGGCTTCCTGACCGACGACGGCTCCGCCGTCGTCTACCGGACGTCCGCGGCGGGCTCGACCGGCATCCGTCGCGCGAGCGCGACCGCGACGCCGGCCCCGATCACGCTCGTCGCCGATGGCGAGCTCCTCGGCGCGAACGCCGACAAGAGCAAGATCCTCGTCAGCGTCGTCGCGCCCGTGGACGACTCCACGGACATCCGCGTCGCGGACGTGACGACGGCGAACCAGACGCCGACCGTGATCGTGCCGACCGCGACCGCGCGTCCGATCGGCTTCACGCGCGGCGGCACGCACGTCGTCTACCTCACCGACGTCTCGGACACGGGCAACACGCTGAAGGCGAAGCCGGTCGCGGGCGGCAACGAGGTGACGATCGCGCAGGACATCTCGGGCCTCGCCTTTGGACCGGGGGGCTACGTGATCGTGATCGACACCGAGAAGCAGGTCAGCCAGGACGTGAGCACCTTCGACTTGAAGGCCGTCGATCTCACGAAGGGCACGACGCTCACGAAGGTGTCCGACAGCGTGCTCAGCAACTTCTTCGTGTCGGCGAACAAGCTCGTCTATTCGAAGCTCGCCCCGCAGGGCAGCGGGATCTACGCGGCCGATCTCCCCTGATACCGCTGCCGGGGCGATCGGTTGCGTTTCAGTTGCGAACAACCGTAGTCTCTGCGGCACCGGAGGGCATCATGCGTACGACTCTCGCGATCCTCGTGCTCGGGCTCGGCCTCGTCGCCTGCGACAAGATGACGAAGAAGGAGGGCGGCGAAGGCCCCGCCGCAAGCGCTGGCCCCGAGGGCACCGCCGCCTCTGCCAACGGCAATGCCGTCGTCGTCAACAAGGACGGTAGCAAGGCCGTCGCCTCTGCGAACGGCAACGCCGTCGTCGTCAACAAGGACGGCACGACGACGATCACGGGCACGAACGGCACCGCCGTCGTCGGCCCGAACGGACAGGTCGTCGCCGCGCAGGGCGCGAACGGCGTCTACGCGAAGACCGATGCGGGCACCGTCGTCCAGGCGAACGGCAACAAGGTCGTCGTCGGTCAGGGCGGCAGCACCACGACGACGACGCCGAACGGCGTGAAGGTGACGACCGATCCGAACGGCAAGGCGACCGTGGTCGTCCCCGGCGTCGGCACCGTCGTCGCGCCGACGCAGTAGCTCAGCGCACGAGCACGAGCAGGAGCGTTCCCGCGATCGTCGTGAGGAGGGCGACGGGGACGCCGACACGCAGGTACTCCCCGAAGCGGATCCCGCCGATGCCGCGCGCCTTCTCCGCGACGATGATGTTCGCGACGGAGCCGAGGAGGGTCAGGTTCCCCGCGAACGTCGACGCCATCGCGAGCAGCTCCCAGCCGAGCGTCTCGTCCGCGAGCTTCGCCATCTCGGGGCGGACGATGAGGATGAACGGCACGTTCGTGACGACGTTGCTGCCGACGAGGAAGATCGACGAGGCCCGGAGCGCCCCCGCGAGGCGCCCCTGCCCTTCGGCGAGGAGCGGGACGTGCGCGAACGCCCACGCCGCCGCTCCGCTCCGCGTGAGCGCGTCGACGGCGACGAACAGGCCGGAGAAGAAGAGGAGCACGGACCAGTCGATCCGCTCCCAGATCCGCGCCGGCGGCTCGCGCTGGACGAGGAGCAGCAGCGCGAAGCCGCCGAGGGCGGTGAACGCGAGCGGTCCGCCCGCGGTGTAGATCGCGACCGTCGCGAGCAGGACGGCGATCGTCACGATCGACTTCCGCGTCAGGAGCGGCGCCGTCGTCTCTCCTGCCGCGAGCGCTTCCGGCGCGATCGGCTCCGCGAGCTCCTTCCGGTACACGGCGAGGAGCACGACGTGGTTGATCGCGAGGCTCACGATCGCGACCGGCAGCATGTGGACGAGGAACGGCGCGAACCGGAGCCGACCCAAGCTCCCGCACAGCATGTTCTGCGGGTTGCCGACGAGGGTGGCGACGCTGCCCGTGTTCGCGCCGGTCGCGAGCGCGAGGAGCAGCGGCAGGCGTGGGAGCCGGTGCCGCTCGATCCAGGCGACGACGAGCGGCGCGACGAGGACGCAGACCGCGTCGTTCGTGACGACGGCGGAGAGGAGGCCGGCTCCCCACACGACGAAACCGACGAGGCGCGCGGGCGTCCGCGCGTGACGGACGAGTGCTCTGCCGGCCCGATCGAGGAACCCGTCGACGGAGAGGAACGCGCCCATCCCCATCACGGCGAGCAGGAGCACGATCGTCGTGTGATCGACCGCGCGCGAGGCCTCCTCGGGCGTGATCGCGCCGACCGCGACGGCGAGGACGGCGCCGACGAGCGCGCCGCTCGCGCGATCCATCTCCACGAACCGGAGCCGGCGCGTCGCGACGAGCACGTACGTCACGCCGAACACGAGGACGCCGCGCCACATCCGGCGGCCAGCCTATCGCGAGCGGGCGCGCGCTGCCGAGACGGCGTCGCCGCAACGCGTCGTCGGGCGAGCTCGAGCCGAAGCAACTTGACAGGATCCCGTTCCGCGAGAAAGGTCATGGCCTTCCTCGACCATGGGCGGGGGCTCGCGTTTCGCCTCTCCTCGGAGGGAGGGAGGACGCGCTGCCGCCTTCTCGTCAGAGGCGGAGGCAGGTCCCGATGAGCGACACGAAGTGGACGAGCAGCGCGCTCCGCGCGAAGCACAAGGAAGTCCTGTTCCCGAGCGTGGGGACCTTCTACGAAGAGCCCGTCTGCCTCGACAAGGGGCACGGCGCGCGGCTCGAGGACCTCGACGGGCGCAGCTACCTCGACTTCTTCGGCGGGATCCTCACCGTTTCGGTCGGACAGACCCATCCGAAGGTGAACGCCGCGCTCGAGGCGCAGATCAAGCGCCTCGGCCACGTCTCGACGCTCTATCCGACGGTCGGTATCGTCGAGCTCGCGGAGAAGCTCCTCCGCCTCGCACCCGGCAAGATCGGCAAGGCCGGCAAGGCGTTCTTCACCGCGAGCGGCACCGAGGCGGACGAGACCGCCGTCGCGCTCGCGCAGATGGTGACGGGACGGCAGGAGCTCATCGCGCTCCGCCACGGTTACTCGGGGCGCTCGCTCCTCGCGCAGTCGCTCACCGCGCACGCGAAGTACCGCGGGGTCCAGACCCAGGTCGCGGGGATCAAGCACGCGCACGCGCCGTACTGCTACCGCTGCCCGTACGGCGCGACGGTCGAGCACTGCGGGATGCGCTGTGCGACCGATCTCGAGGAGCTGATCCAGACGACGACGACGGGTCAGATCGCCGGCTTCCTCGCCGAGCCGATCCAGGGCGTCGGCGGCTTCATCGTCGCGCCCGACGGCTACTTCAAGGTCGCCGTCGACATCGTCCGCAAGTACGGCGGTCTCTTCATCTGTGACGAGGTGCAGACCGGCTTCGGGCGCACGGGCGGCAAGATGTGGGGGATCGAGCACCACGAAGGCGTCGAGCCCGACATCATGACGATGGCGAAGGGCATCGCGAACGGCATGCCGATCGGCGGCGTCCTCGCGACGGTGCCGGTCGCCGATGCGTGGAAGGCCGGCAACATCTCCACCTTCGGCGGCAACCCGCTCTCGACCGCCGCGGCGAACGCGACGATCGACGTCATCGTCGAGGAGAAGCTCACCGAGAACGCGACGGTGATGGGCAAGCTCCTCCGCGAGGGGCTCGAGTCGCTGAAGAGCAAGTACGGCCACGTCGTCGGCGACGTGCGCGGCAAGGGCCTCATGCAGGCGATCGAGCTCGTGAAGGACGAGAAGGCGAAGGACCGCACCCCGGACGCGTCCGCCACCTCGCGCCTCTTCGAGGAGACGAAGAAGCGCGGGCTCCTCATCGGCCGCGGCGGCCTCTACGGCAACGTCATCCGCATCGCTCCGCCGCTCAACGTCACGCGGGAAGAGATCGAAGAAGGCCTGAAGTCCCTCGACGAGGCGTTCGGCGCCTTCGCGCAGACCACCTGATCGCCATGACCAGCCCCTCCCAGGTCCCGGACGCGCGGCTCGAGACCGAGCTCGCCGACAAGAAGCCGCTCTACACCGACGCCGAGGCGAAGGCCGAGGCCGATCGCTGCCTCTACTGCGCCGACGCGCCGTGCATCAAGGCGTGTCCGACGTCGATCGACATCCCGACCTTCATCAAGAAGATCGCGTCCGGCAACGTGCGTGGCAGCGCGCGGACGATCCTCGAGCAGAACCTGCTCGGCTACTCGTGCGCGCGCGTGTGCCCGGTCGAGGTGCTCTGCGTCGGCGACTGCGTCTACAACGGCTGGGGGCGCGATCCGATCCAGATCGGCCGCCTCCAGCGCTACGCGACCGAGACCGCGACGCATGACGGCCAGGCCCCCCTCTTCGTGAAGAAGAAGGCGGCCACGCCGAAGAAGGTCGCCTGCATCGGCGCCGGTCCGGCGTCGCTCGCGTTCGCCGGATACCTCGCGCTCGAAGGGCACGAGGCGGTCGTGTTCGAGAAGCGCCCCGTCGCGGGCGGCCTCAACACGACCGGCATCGCGCCGTACAAGCTGCACTCGGCCGACGCGCTCCACGAGGTCGCGTTCGTCGAGAACCTCGGCGTCGAGATCCGCACCGGCGTCGAGGTCGGCGAGACCGACGGCGCGACGCAGATGAGCGCGAAGAAGCTGCTCGAGACGTACGACGCCGTCTATCTCGGCGTCGGTCTCGGCGCCGACACGAAGCTCGGGATCCCGGGCGAGGACGGGCCCGGTGTGGTCGGGGCGACCGCCTGGATCGAGGCGATGAAGCTCGAGATGGGACGCGCCGCTCGCGAGCAGATCGCCGGCAAGCGCATCCTCGTCGTCGGCGGCGGCAACACGGCGATCGACGTGGCGCGCGAGTGCGCGCAGCTCGGCGCCGCCGACGTCGCGATGGTCTACCGTCGTTCGCAGGCCGATATGAGCGGCTACGCGCACGAGATGGAACACGCGCGAATCGAAGGCGTCCGCCTCGTCACGCACGCGCAGCCCGTCGCGTTCGTGCGCGACGAGAGCGGCAAGCTCACAGCGCTCCGCGTCGCGAAGACCGACGAGAACGCGAAGCCGATCCCGGGCTCGGACCACGAGATCCCGTGCGACATGGTCGCGCTCGCGATCGGCCAGTCGAAGCTCCGCGACATCGCGAAGCTCCTCCCCGGCGTCGAGCTCGACGCGCGTGGGTGCGTCGTCGCCGACGCCGCGACGGGGCAGACCGGCAACCCGAAGGTGTTCGCCGGCGGGGACTGCATCAACGGGGGCAAGGAAGTCGTCAACGCCGTCGCCGACGGCCGGAACTCCGCGCGCACGCTGCTTACGCGCTGGGCCACCTGAAGGAAGCATCATGGCCGACCTGAGCATCGACTTCGCCGGCATCAAGAGCCCGAACCCGTTCTGGCTCGCCTCCGCGCCGCCCACGAACACGGGCGAGCAGGTGATGCGTGCCTTCGACGCGGGATGGGGCGGAGCGGTCTGGAAGACCCTCGGCGACCCGATCGTGAACGTGACGAGCCGCTTCGGCGGTGTCGACTACGAAGGTCGCAAGCTGATGGGGCTCAACAACATCGAGCTCATCACCGATCGCCCGCTCGAAGTGAACCTCCGCGAGATCCGCGAGGTGAAGAAGCGGTACCCGAAGCACGTCGTCATCGCGTCGCTCATGACGGAGACGAAGGACGACTGGCGCGTCCTCATCCGGAAGTGCGAGGACGCAGGCGTCGACGGCCTCGAGCTGAACTTCGGCTGCCCGCACGGCATGTGCGAGCGCGGGATGGGCTCGTCGGTCGGCCAGGAGCCGAAGCTCCTCGCCGAGATCACGAGCTGGACGAAGGAGTTCGCGAAGACGCCCGTCCTCGTGAAGCTCACGCCGAACACCGGCGACATCGTCGAGGCCGGGCTCGCCGCCGTCCAGGGCGGCGGCGACGGGATCTCGCTCATCAACACGATCAAGAGCATCGTCTCGGTCGACCTCGATCGCCTCGTGCCGAATCCGCGCGTCGCGAATGCGTCGACGAACGGCGGCTACTGCGGTCCGGCCGTGAAGCCGATCGCGCTCCACATGGTCGCCGCGCTCGCGCGCGAAGCGGGGATCAAGATCCCGATCTCCGGGATCGGCGGCATCTCGACCTGGCGCGACGCGGCCGAGTTCATCGCGCTCGGCGCGACGAGCGTCCAGGTCTGCACCGCCGTCATGCACCACGGCTACCGCATCGTCGAGGACATGATCGAGGGCCTCTCCGAGTACCTCGACAGCCACGGGATGAAGAGCGTCGCGGAGCTCCGCGGACGCGCGACCGGCGCCTACCAGGAGTGGGGCGACCTCGATCTCTCGTACAAGCTCGTCGCGAAGATCGATCCGCAGAAGTGCATCGGCTGCCAGGTCTGTGTCACGGCCTGCCACGACGGCGCGCACCAGTGCATCTTCACCGGACCGGAGGACAAACCGCGTCCGCCGCACGCCCACGCGCACGGGCCGGCGCGTGCGCCGAACCCGCTCCCGATCGGAGCGCTCGCGGGCGCACGCGTGCCGTGGATCGACGAGCCCGAATGCGTCGGCTGCAATCTCTGCCAGCTCGTCTGCCCGGTGCCGGGCTGCATCTCGATGGTGGAGGTCCCGAACGGACCGCGCGAGACGTGGAACGATCGCGTGCGGGCAGGCAAGGACAAGGTCCCCGGCGGCATCCACGAGGGCTGAGAGGGGGACGGCGTGCCCCGGAGCAGCGACGCCCCCCGCACCGTCTTGCTCGAGCGCATGCTCGACGCGATGTCGGGAGGCGTCGTCTACATCTCGCACGAAGGGACGATCGACGTCGTCAACTCCGAGGCGCTCCGCTTCTTCGGCGTCGATCGGTCCGTCCTCGTCGGCGTGAACGTCCGCTCGTTCGGGTACCGGATGCTCGACGAGCACGAGCGCCCCCTCGCCGCGGACGACAACCCTGCGCTCCACGTCTTCCGGACCGGCAAGCGATACGCCCCACGCACGCTCGGCATCACGCGTCCCGACGGCGCACGCCGCTGGGCCGTCTACCGCGCAGCACCTCTCGCCGTCGACGACGACGCGGCGACCAAGCCCGGCGTCATCGTCACGTTCGTCGACGTCACCGACCGAGTGCGCGCCGAGCACGACTTGCACGCGACCGAGGAGCGCTGGCGCGTCATCGCCTCGAACCTGCCCGACAACGTCCTCATCGCGGGCGCCGACGGTCGCATCCAGTTCCTCAACCGACTCGCGCCGGGGTTCACGGCCGACGAGGTCTACGGCCGCTACGCGTGGGAGTTCGTGGCGGAAGACCACCGCGCCGCGTGGCGGGCGCATTTCGACGAGGCGCTCTCGACGCGCCGCACGATCCGATTCGAGACGATGGGGGCCTCGTCGGCGCGTCCGAGCCGCACGGGGTGGTACGAGACGGTGCTCGTGCCGCTCGTCGAGGACGAGCAGCCCGCCCGCGTCGTCGTCCTCGCGCGTGACGTCACGGAGCGGCGGATGCTCGTCGCGCGCGTCGCGGAGCAGGATCGGCTCGCGAGCCTCGGCATGGTCGCCGCGAGTGTCGCGCACGAGATCATGAACCCCCTCACCTACGTGCTCGTGAACCTCGAGTACGCGCTCGGGGACCGGCAGAAGGATCCGGCGCGGACCGCGCGAGCACTGTGCGACGCGCGCGAGGGCGCCCTCCGGATGCAGCAGATCGTCCGTGACCTCCGCGCGCTCGGCCGGTCTGCCGGTGAGGAGCTCTTCTACGTCGACATGCGCGCCGTCGTGGAGAGCGCGATGCGCCTCGCCGGACCCGAGATCGCGCACGCGAGCGACGTGAAGGTCGAGCTCGACGACCTTCCCGCGGTGCTCGCGAACGAGTCGCGGCTCTGCCAGGTCTTCATCAACCTGCTCGTGAACGCCGCGCAGGCCGTCCGTGACCAGCCCGTCCGCGAGATCCGCGTGCGGAGCGTGATGGACGAGGACGGAGGCCTCGTCGGGGTCGAGGTCGCCGACACGGGGCCCGGGATCCCGGCCTCGCAGCACGGCTCCGTCTTCGAACCGTTCTTCACGACGAAACCCCAGGGCACGGGGCTCGGGCTCTCCATCACGCGCGACATCGTCACGCGGATGGGCGGGCGCGTCGACATCGTCAGCTCGCCCGGGCAGGGCGCGCGCTTCACCGTCTGGCTTCCGACGCGCCGGACGCCGACGGGCAGGCCAGGGCCCGAGGGGTGAGCCTCAGTTCGACGTCGGCGCCGAGACCGGCTCGATCAGCGAGTCGGGCACGCGCCGCGCGCGATGGCGCGCGACGGTCGCGTACGCCCACGCCGGGCCGAACGCGCTGAGGAGCGCGCCGAGCACCCCGGCGATCTGCGGAGCGGCGGGGATCGACTCGATCACGTGCGCGAAGGTCCACGCGAGGCCGCCGCCGATCGCGGACACGGCGAGCGTCCCGAGGAGCGCCGCGAGGCCGAGCGTCGCCTTGTGCGCGAGCGCGAACCGGAGGACGACGAACGCCGCGACGAACACGCCGGCGGCCCAGAGCGGCGCGAGCGCGAGCACGTGGTACGCGGCGAGGCCGAGCCCGACGGCCGCGAACGCGTTCGACCAGCCGACGATCTCGGCCGCGCGACCGTGGCGCGACTCGAGGAACACGACCCCGTAGGCAGCCCGTGCGAAGCGGGACGAACGACGACGCCGAGGCACGTCCCGTTGGACGGCCCCGGCGCCCGTGTATTCGAACGTCGGCGCTGCGGCTCAGTGCCAGTGATCGAGGTCGAGTGGCGCGTCGAGCTCGTCCGTGACGCTCGGGAACGAGCGCGGCGCCGCCGGCGCGGCCTGGGACGCCGCCGTGTTCGGCTTGTACGAGTGGGCCGCCGCCGGGAACGCGCCCGAGCGGACCTCGGAGACGTACGACGCGATCGCCTCGATCGCCTGCTCGCCGAGGTTCGCGAAGCGCTTCGCGAACCTGGGCTGGTGCCCGCGCGAGAGGCCGAGGAGGTCGGTCGAGACGAGGACCTGCCCATCGCAGGCGTTGCCCGCGCCGATCCCGATCGTCGGGATCGTGAGGAGCGAAGTGATCCGCGCGGCGAGGTCCGGCGGAATCGCCTCGAGCACGATCGCGAACGCGCCGGCCTGCTCGAGGGCGAGCGCGCCCTCGACGACCCGCTCCGCCTCGGCGCCCCTGCCCTGCACCTTGAACCCGCCGAGCGCGTGGACGCTCTGCGGCGTGAGGCCCACGTGACCGACGACGGCGATGCCCGCGCGCACGATCCGGTGCACGTGCTCGGCGACTTCTTCGCCGCCTTCGAGCTTGATGCTCTCGCACGCGCCCTCCTTCATGAGCTTGCCGGCGCTCTCGACGGCCTGCGCCGGCGAGACCTGGTAGCTCATGAAAGGCAGGTCACCGACGAGGTGCGCCCGGCCGAGGCCGCGCGCGACGGCCCGGCAGTGGTAGGCCATCTCTTCGAGCGTCACCGGGATGGTCGTGGGGAGGCCCTGGACGACCATCCCGAGGGAGTCGCCGACGAGGACCATGTCCACCCCGGCCTCGTCCGCGAGACGCGCCATCGTGAAGTCGTACGCCGTGACCATCGCGATCTTCTCGCCGCCCTTGCGTGCGCGTAGATCGGGGACGGTCACCTTCTTCGTGGAGGTGCTGGAGCTACCGTACATTTTTGCGCCGGGTCACGGCCCCGCGAAGGAGGTCCGCGCCTTTCTCCGGCGGAACCTAGCGCCGGATGGGGTGACCGGCAACCCCGCTCGATTCCAGGGAAAGGTCGCGGACCGACAGAGCAGGATCCGTGCTAGAGGACGGTCCGTGCGCGTTTCCTTTCCTGCTGCCCTGCTCGGCGCCGCCGCCCTGCTCGCGGCCTGCGACCGGGCGCCTCCGAGCAGCGGGCTTCGCGAGTGGAGCGCCGCCGACCACGAAGGCGAGCAGAAGGCCGCGCCGGGTGCCCGGCAGGGCCAGCGCGCGACCGGCGACGCCGGCGGCCCCTCCCTCGTCGACATCACGTGGCAGAAGCAGTGCGCGAGCTGCCACGGGCAGTCCGGCAAGGGTGACGGCCCCGAGGGGCCGATGGTGAAGGCCCAGGACCTGAGCCGCGAAGACTGGCAATCCAAGGTCGACGACGCCCAGATCGCCTCCTCGATCAAGAACGGCAAGGGCCGCATGCCGAGGTTCGACAAGCTGCCGGACGAGGTCGTGAGCGGCCTCGTCCAGCGCGTCCGCTCCTTCCGCAACCGGTGAGATGAATCGCCGGCGGCTGTCTCTCGCGGTCCTCGTCGTGGGCGCGATCGTCACGGTCTTGCTCGCGACGAGGACGCCGCGTGACCAGCACCTGCGGCTCGTGCTCGGCGACGCGGCCCCGGCCGTGACGGCGCTCGAGGTGACCTACCTCGACGAAGGGGACCCTGCGCGCGAGACGCGGCTGGCCTTCGAGGCCGGCCGCGCGCCCCGGGTCGTCGCCCTCGACCCCTCGCTCGCGAACGGCACGTACGTGCTCCGAATCGAAGCGGATACACGGGAGGGTCGCCGGACCGTCGAAAGGCAGGTTACCCTCTCGGGCGGGACCACCCAGGTGGACCTCTCCGCCGCGCTCCCACGCCCATGACCGATCCCAAGACCTCCGACGATTCCGCTTCGCCGTCCGGCGCGCCCGGGTCGCGTCCCCCTGCCCGCGCACGGCTCGACTCCGTGAGCGAGGCGTCGACCCGCCACTCGGGCGTGACGGTCCTCGGCTCGCCGAGCGGCGTCCAGGCGCTCGTGCTCAGCGGCGCCCACCGGGGCAGCTCGAAGGTCGTGGGCGGAAGGCTCACGATCGGCAAGGCCGCCGACAACGACCTCGTCCTCACCGACGACACCGTCTCGCGCCACCACTGCGAGATCGTGCGTGCGCCCGACGGGCTCCACGTCCGCGACCTCGACTCGACCAACGGGACGCGGATCGACGGCACGCGCATCCGCGAGGCGATGATCCAACCGGGGAGCATCCTCAAGGTCGGCGAGATCGAGATCCAGTTCAAGCCGACGGCGCAGCGGATCGAGGTGCTGCCGAGCGACAAGACGAGCTTCGGCCCTGCGATCGGCGGCAGCCTCGCGATGCGGACGATCTTCGGCGTCCTCGAGCGAATCGCCCCGACCGACGCGACGGTGCTCCTCGAGGGCGAGACCGGCACCGGCAAGGACGTCCTCGCCCGCGCCATCTGGTCGACGAGCACGCGTGCGAACAAGCCCTTCCTCGTCGTCGACTGCGGCGCGGTCACCTACTCGCTCATCGAGAGCGAGCTCTTCGGCCACGAGCGCGGCGCGTTCACCGGCGCCGTGTCGACGCGACAGGGAGCGTTCGAGCTCGCGGACGGCGGAACGGTGTTCCTCGACGAAATCGGCGAGCTGCCGCTCGACGTGCAGCCGAAGCTCCTCCGCGTCCTCGAGACACGCGAATTCCGGCGCGTCGGCGGCAACAAGACACTCCAGACGAACGTGCGCGTGATCGCGGCGACGAAGCGGGACCTCCAGCGCGAGGTCGCGGCCGGCAAGTTCCGCGAGGACCTCTACTTCCGCCTCGCCGTCGTGCCGGTCACGGTGCCGCCGCTCCGCGCGCGCCGCGACGACATCCCCACGATCGTGCTCCACATGCTGAAGAGCGCCGGCGGCGGAGACCTCACCATCCCGCCGGAGACGATGCAGGCGCTCGTCTCCCACGACTGGCCGGGCAACGTGCGCGAGCTCCGCAACGTGCTCGAGCGCTCGATCTACATGGCGCAGGCGACCGGCAGCCGGGAGATCGGCGTCGTCACGCTGCCGACCGGCAACGCCGCGGCGGAGGCGGCCTTCCACTTCGAGCCGGACAAGACCTACCGCGAGACGCGCGCGAAGTACGACGCCGAGTTCGAGAAGCGGTACGTGAAGTGGCTCCTCGGCCGTCACAACGGCAACATCAGCGCTGCGGCGCGCGAGGCGAAGATGGACCGCAAGCACCTCCACGACATGGCCAAGAAGCACGGCCTCCGGGGCAGCGACGGCGACGAGGGGTGACACAACGCCGCTTGCGGCGGTGGCGAGGGTCGAGGATTTTCCTGTTCCCGTGACCAGGCTCCCGACGCTGAACGACCGAACGAGCGGCGTACTCCTCCACCTGACGAGCCTCCCCGGCCCGCACGGGTCCGGTGATCTCGGCCCTTCGGCGATCGCCTTCGCCGAGCAGCTTGCGAAGGCGGAGCAGCGCTGGTGGCAGATGCTGCCGGTCGGCCCCGCCGGCTACGGCGACTCGCCGTACAGCGCGCTCTCGGCGTTCGCGGGGGATCCGATCCTGATCGACATCGGCGCGCTCGGGATCCCGGTCGAGCCGGCCGACCTCCCGACGGACTACGTCGACTACGAGGCGACGCGTCGCTACCGGATGGAGCACCTCCGGCGCGCGCACGCGGCGTTCGGGCGGGCCTCGGCGCGCGACCGCCGCGACTACGAAGAGTTCTGCGTCCGCGAGTCGTCCTGGCTCGAGGACTACGCGCTCTACGCGGCCATCAAGGCGACCCAGGGCGGCTCGGCATGGGTGAGCTGGCCCGAAGAGCTCCGCGACCGGCACCCCTCCGCGATCGAAGCGGCACGCCGCGATCTTTCCGACGCCGTCGACTTCGAGCGCTTCGTGCAGTTCCGGTTCGCCGAGCAGTGGGCGCGCTTCCGTGCAGAATGCAACGAACGCGGGATCGCGCTGCTCGGGGACATCCCCATCTTCGTGGCGCACGACAGCGCCGACGTGTGGCAGCACCGCGAGCTGTTCTTCCTCGACGACGAAGGCCAGCCGACGGTCATCGCCGGCGTGCCTCCGGACTACTTCAGCAAGACGGGGCAGCGCTGGGGCAATCCCCTCTACCGCTGGTCACGGATCGAGCGGAGTGGCTTCCGCTGGTGGGTCGACCGCTTCCGGAAGGCGCTCGAGCGCTTCGACGCGATCCGCCTCGACCACTTCATCGGCTTCGTCCGATACTGGGAAGTGAAGGCGAGCGAGCCGACGGCGATCAACGGACGGTGGATGAAGGGCCCGGGGAAGCCGCTCTTCGAAGCTGTGCGCCGCGCGGTAGGCGACCTCCCGCTCGTGGCGGAGGACCTCGGCGCCGTGACGCCGAAGGTGACTCGTCTCCGTCGCGAGCTCGGGCTCCCCGGGATCCGGCTCCTCCAGTTCGCGTTCGGCACCGACCCGCAGGCCCCGACGTTCCTCCCGCACAACCATCACCGGCACGCCGTCGTCTACACGGGGACGCACGACAACGACACGACCGTCGGGTGGTTCTTCGACCCGGGCGGCGAAGGCAGCTCGCGAACGCCCGAGGAGACGGAGAAGGAGCGCCGGACGACGCTCGCGTATCTCGGACGAAACGACGCCGAAGCGCACGAGATCCACTGGGAGCTCATGCGCCTCGTCTGGCAGAGCGTCGCGCACACCGCGATCGTCCCCGTCCAGGACGTGCTCGGGCTCGGCAGCGAGGCCCGGATGAACAAGCCCGGCACGTCCGGCGGCCTGAACTGGCGCTGGCGGATGCCAGGTCCCCTCCCCGACGCGATCGTGGATCGCCTCGCACGCCTGACACGAACGTATGGTCGGGCTGGCCCCGAGGACTAGGTGCAGCGCAGACTGTGCGAGCGATGAGCGTGCTGCAGCTTGAACGCGCCGCGTGCCGCGCGCAGAGTCATCGGCCGTATCCGTGGTCCGAGTGGTGAAGAGGTCCTCTTGAGCGTTGCGTATCGATCCGACATCAGGCCGAAGAGCGTCCGGCCCCGCGTCGTCGCCGGTGATCCCCTCTGGTACAAGGACGCCGTCATCTACGAGGTCCGTACGCGATCGTTCTTCGACTCGAACGACGACGGCATCGGCGATCTCAAGGGACTGACGAGCAAGCTCGATTACCTCGCCGATCTCGGGGTCACCGCCCTCTGGCTCCTGCCCCACTACCCGTCGCCGGGGCGCGACGACGGCTACGACATCGCCGACTACACCGACGTGCATGCCGACGTCGGCACCCTCGAGGACTTCGACGAGCTCATCGCCGAAGCGCACCGGCGTGGGCTCCGCGTCATCACCGAGCTGGTCCTGAACCACACGTCCGACCAGCACGCGTGGTTCCAGCGCGCGCGCCGCGCGCCGAAGGGGTCGGTCGAGCGCGACTTCTACGTCTGGAGCGACACGGCCGACCGCTACTCCGAGGCGCGGATCATCTTCCGCGACTTCGAGCCGTCGAACTGGACGTGGGACTCGGTTGCCGGCCAGTACTTCTGGCATCGCTTCTTCGCGCACCAGCCGGACCTCAACTTCGAGAACCCGGCCGTGCACGAGGCGGTGATGTCCGTCGTCGACTTCTGGCTCGCGCGCGGCGTCGACGGCCTCCGCCTCGACGCGGTGCCGTACCTCTACGAGTCGGAGGGGACGAACTGCGAGAACCTCCCCGCGACGCATGCGTTCCTGAAGAAGCTCCGCGCGCACGTCGACAAGAAGTTCCCGAACCGGATGCTGCTCGCGGAAGCGAACCAGTGGCCCGAGGACGCCGCCCGCTACTTCGGCGACGGCGACGAGTGCCACATGAACTTCCACTTCCCGATCATGCCGCGCCTCTTCATGTCGATTCACATGGAGGACCGGTTCCCGATCATCGACATCCTGCGCCAGACGCCGGAGCTGCACCCTTCGTGTCAGTGGGCGATGTTCCTCCGCAACCACGACGAGCTGACGCTCGAGATGGTGACCGACGAGGAGCGCGATTACATGTATCGCGCCTACGCCCACGAGGCGCCGATGCGAATCAACCTCGGCATCCGCCGCCGGCTCGCGCCGCTCGTCGGCAACGATCGCCGGAAGATGGAGCTCCTGAACGGACTCCTCTTCTCGATGCCCGGGACGCCGGTGCTCTACTACGGCGACGAGATCGGGATGGGCGACAACGTCTATCTCGGCGACCGCAACGGCGTCCGCACGCCGATGCAGTGGAGCGCCGACCGGAACGCGGGGTTCTCGCGCGCCAACCCGCAGCGGATGATCCTCCCGATCATCATCGACCCCGAGTACCACTACGAGTCGATCAACGTCGAAGCGCACCAGTCGAACCCGAACTCGCTGCTCTGGTGGACCAAGCGCCTCATCGCGCTCCGCAAGCGCTTCCAGGCGTTCGGCCGCGGGTCGGTGGAGTTCCTCCACCCGTCGAACCCGCGCGTCCTCGCGTTCGTGCGCCGGTTCGACAGCGAGACGATCCTCGTCGTCGCGAACCTCTCGCGACATGTCCAGTACGTCGAGCTCGATCTCGCGGCGATGAAGGGGATGGTGCCGACCGAGCTGATGGGGCGGACACGCTTCCCCGCGATCGGCGAGCTTCCCTACCTCCTCACCCTCGGCGGACACGACTTCTACTGGTTCAGCCTCGAGCCGTCGAAGGCGCTGCGGCGCGAGGAGCGGATGAGCCTCCACGGGCCGCAGGTCCTCCACTGCACGACGATCGAGGGCCTCCTCGACGGCGAGGAGCGCGCGCTGCTCGAGGACGTGCTGCCGGCGTTCCTCGACGCGCGTGGTGCCCTCGCCGGCACCGTGAGCCGCGTCGCCGTCGTCGACCACGTCCGCGTCGCCGACGGGACGACGCTCGACATGGTCCTCACCCGGGTCGAGTACGACGAGGGCGATCCCGAGACGTTCGCCCTCCCGATGGCGGTCGTCGAGAGCCGGACGAGCCTCCTCCCCGGTCAGCCTCCGCCTCCGCCCGGGAACGTCGTCGCGCACCTCACCGTGGACGGCTCCGACGGCTCGGAGAATGCCGCGGTCCTCGAGGTCGCCCCCGAGTTCGCGGCGCGCACGCTGCTCGAAGCGGCGTCCCGTGGCGTCCGCGTCCGTGGCCCGCGCGGCGTGCTCGTCGCCGAGACGCTCCCCGGCGGCGCCGAGCTCGTGAACGCGAGCCTCACGTCCGACGTCGCGCCGCCGCGCGTCGTCGGGACGGACCGCCATGCGTCGTCGGTCGCGTGTGGGAAGACGCTCGTGCGCGTCCTCTCGCGGATCGACGAGGGCCAGGCGCCCGAGATCGAAGTGAGCCGCTTCCTCTCCGCGCGTGGCAAGACCGACCTCATCCCGCGCGCGCTCGCGCACGTCGAGTACCGCGTCCCGCGCGCCGAGCCCGTCACGCTCGGCGTCGTCGAGGAGCTCGTCGAGAACGAGGGCACCGCGTGGCAGCAGGCGCGGAGCGAGCTCTCGCGCATGTACGATCGCGTCGTCGCGAACCCGACCGACGGCGTGTTCCCGCGCGTGCCGTCGGGCAACCTGCTCGACCTCTCGGACCGCGAGATCGAGCCGGAGCACCGGGAGCTCGTCGCGTCCTACGCCGAGTGGGCGAACCGGCTCGGCCGCAAGACGGCGGAGCTCCACCTCGCGCTCTCGTCCGGGACCGACCCCGCGTTCCTCCCGCATCCGTACGGGACGATGGACCAGCGGTCGAAGTACCAGACGGCGCGGAACCTCGTCGGCCGCGTGCTCGCGCATCTGCGGAGGTCGCTCGCCGACCTCCCGCCGGCGATCGCCCAGCGCGCGGAGCGCGTCGTCGCCTCGGAGGCCGACATCCTCGCGCGGTTCGAGCCGCTGCTCACCCAGCGCCTCGACGCCGCGCAGATCCGAACCCACGGCGACCTCCATCTCGGCCGCGCTCTCTTCACCGGGCGCGACTACGTGTTCGTCGGCATCGGGGGTGGTCGTGACCGGCCCCTCTCCGAGCGGCGTCGCAAGGGCGCGGCGATGCGTGACGTCGCCGGCATGATCCGCTCGTTCCACTGGGCAGCCTCGACGGCCCTCGCGGCGCTCCGTCCCGAGGACCAGTCGCGCGCCGAGCCGTGGGGCTGGACGTGGCAACGTTGGGCCGGCGCCGCGTATCTGCGCGGCTATCTCGAGGTCGGCAACGGCGCCGTGTTCCTCCCGCGCACGCGCGAGATGGTGTCGATGCTCCTCGAGGCGACGCTGATGGAGCGCGCCTTCACCGAGCTCCGCGCGGAGCTGAAGCGGCAGTCGCCCAACGCATGGATCCCGCTCCAGGGAATCCTCCGGATGCTCCGGATCGAGGTCCCGCGCGAAGTGCCGTCGCGCACGTAGCGCGCGGGGCCACGCGGGTCTCTGCGTTGTCCTGGACGCACTGATTGCAGAATGCACGTTCGTGTCGGATCGTCGTTGCACGACGACCGGCCGGCGCTAGAGCGCGGCCATGCTCCGCGTCGCCCTCGTCTCTCTCTCGCTCGCCTTCACCACCTTCGCCTGCTCGTCGTCGGACACGACGACGAGCACGTCCTCGGCCCCCACCGAGCCGCAGTCGGCTGCGGATGCGGACTGCACCACCGTGTGCAGCAACTTCGAGGCGAAGTGCGGTCAGCCTCTGCCGAACTGCGCGTCGCAGTGCACGAGCCTCGCCGCGTCCGCGCGGACGTGCATCGCGAACGCGGCCGACTGCAACGCCGTCGCGGCCTGCGGCCAGAGCGGCTCCGAGCCCGCCGGCGGCAACAGCGCGGGGAGCGGGTCGAGCTCGAAGGACAACTGCCGCCCGCCGCGCATGAATCCCGGCAACGGCACCTTCTACTGCGGAGGCGACTGCCAGCTCTCCTCGATCAACGGCAACTCCTGGTGCAGCCTCGCCTGCAAGACCTCGGCGGACTGCACGACGAAGATCGGCACCGGCGGCTACGTCTGCGGCCAGGGCGTCTGCATGCAAGGATGCTCGACGGACGCCGAGTGCACGAAGGCCGGCTGGAAGCGCTGCGTGCAGTCGCTCGGCAGCGACGCCTACTGCATGTGATCAGAACGACAGGCTCAGGTTCGCGCCGAGGATGTACGCCCGTGCATTCGTGATCGGCGTGCCGCCGAGGGTGTACTCGTCGTACGAGAACTGGATCGCGTCGGCCGCGATCGAGGCCTTCACCGCCGAGATGATCCAGATCGGCTTCTCCGGCGCGATCCCGTACGTCGCGCGGAAGCCGAGGCCGATGCTCGAGAACGGCGAGAGCTCGCGGTCGCCCGTCCAGTACTGGCCCTTCGGACCGAGCGGCGCGTCCCCACCCGTGTAGTCGTCGCTCCAGAAGACGGCGCCCGACTGCCGGTAGTAGCGGCCGCGCGCGGAGATGCGGAAGCCTTCGAAGAGGTACCGCTCCGCCTCGAGCTCGCCGGTGCCGCTCGTGATCCCCCACGTGTCGCGGTACCCGCGACCGGAGAGGCGCACCGCGAGCTTCAGCGGGCGCACGTAGAGGTTCGCGCGCGCCGTGATGCTCTGCCGCGTGCGGTGCTGCGGGTGGTACTCCTGCGCCTTGATCCCCTGCCCGAGGATGACGCTCCGGTACGGGTTGCTCTGGAAGCCGTCCAGGATCTGCGCCGTGTAGACGAGCTGCGTCGCGAAGACCGGCGTCCACGACTGCGACCACGTCGCCTGGAGGCCGTCGATCCCGAGGTCACGCCGCGTGCGCGCGACCGCGTCTCCGCTGAAGCAGCCCGAGGAGTCCTCGAGCGCACGGAAGCGCGAGGCCTTGTCGTTCACGCCTTGGATCCGGTCGCAGACCTTGTCGAAGTTCCGCGCGTAGGAGAGCTCGAGCTGCGTGTTGTGCTGGAAGACGTCGGTGCGCGCCGCGACGAAGAGCGAGTTCGACCGGTAGTCGTTCTCCGTCCCGTACGTGTACGAGGCCGTGTACGAGACGTCGCCCTTGCGAAGCGTGAGCGCCGCGCTCGGGGCCTGGCGGAAGTCCTTCACCGATGCGGTCGTGACGACGTCGACGCCCGGGTTCACGCCCTGGTACGCGGGGCCGGCCTTGGTCGCGACGCTCGCGCCGGAGACGACGTCGGCCTCCCACGCGCCGCGGACGGTGACCCACGGCGCGGGCGTCGCGGAGATCGCCGCGCCCGGCGTGTAGACCGTCATGTTCGTGCGCGTCGGCGCCTCGTGCCAGAGCGTGTGCGCCGTGTCGAAGACGACCGCCTGCGCGCGCGCAGACGGAGCCCAGGCGAGCAGAGCCGCGCCGAGCGCGCTCGCGAAGACTGCCCGGGTCGAGCGAGCCCTCAGTTGCAGCCGCATCCTCCGCCCGAGACGCCGCCGCCACCCATCGAGCCCTCGCGGTTGTCCACCGCGTGACGGTACTGCGCGCTCGCCTGGGGATCGCCTTCGAACTGCATGATCGGATCGGCGAGCACCGCGCGTTGCGTGGGCTTCACGGTCGTGCAGGCCGAGGCACCGAGACAGAGCAGGATGAGGATCGTCTTCGTCATGGCGCCGTCCTAGAAATAGACTCCGAACCCGCCGGAGTACGTCTGCGCGTTCTTGAAGTTGTCCTCGTCGAAGAGGGAAAGGTTCGTCACCTCGAGCCGGACGAGGATGCGCCCGCGGAGCGCCATCAGGAAGCCTCCGCCGGCACGTGCGAGGTAGAGGTCCTCGCGACGGAGCACGAACGAGTCCGCATTCGGGCGCACCGTGAGCGCGCCGCCGCCGATCCCGAGGAACGGCGAGATCGCCCAGCTCGGCGCGAAGTTCACCGTCGCGCCGCCGCCGTAGAAGACCTGCGCGCCGTCGTTCGTGAGCGCCGCGCCGACGAAGCCGTCGAGGGTGAACGTCTTGTCGATCACGATCGTCGGACGGCCTTCGAGATAGCCGAACGCACGGGTCGTGTCGTCGCGGATCGGGATGCTGAGGACGCCGCCGACGATGGCGAAGCCGGCACGCGCGCCCTCGAGCGGCGGCGTCGCGAAGAAACCGGGGCGCGAGGGCGCCTCGGGCTCGCCGGGGCGAACGGCGAAGACCTGGACCTCGTCGCCGAGCGCGTACCCGATGCGTCCGTCGGGCAGGACGACGCGGAGCCAGAACCCGGTCCCCGGGCGGCCGTCGATGGCGAGCGTCTCGCCGCGCTGGGCGGTCGAGATCACGCGATACGAGACGCCCGGCCCGGAGCGGATCTCGGCGGCGTCGACGACGACGCGGGCGAACGCCTCCGGCTCCTCCGCAGCCGCCTCGCCCGTCGCGGTGACGACCGAGCTCGCGGCGGCGAGGCCGAGGAGGAGCGCGAGGACGCGGGCTCTCGTCACTTCTGCGCCCATTGCCGGAGGACCTCGACGACCGGGTCCTCGCGGCCGAAGATCGCCCGCGGATGGTTCTGCCCGGTGGGGCGGAGGAAGATCGGCGCCGCGTTGATGTCGCGGCTCATCGCGAGCGAGGCCGACTGCAGGTTCCCCTGCGCCGCGCTGCCAGCGCCGATCTGGGCGCGGTTCGCGACCCGCCCGGCCTCGCACTGGACCGGCGCGTGATCGGCGAGGGGCATCCCGCTCACGGCCGAGGAGTTGAAGTGGCAGCCGTTCGCGGGGTCCTGACCCGGCTCGCCGGGACCGCACTTCTTCGCGAAGAGCACTTCCGGCTCGACGCGGCAGAAGAAGAAGTCGGCGTCGAAGTTCTCGTCCGCGACAACGAAATTCGGACCGGGGTCGACCGTGTCGCACGCGACGGCGCCGAGCACGGCCGGCAGGGTCACGAGCAGGCTCGCGACCCACGGTCCAGGACGTGCCGGTCGAGGCGCCCTCACGGCCCACGACTCTAGACGGGTTCCACCAGCGTGGTCGAGATCATGCGGCGCGGCCACGCAGGCGCGGAGCGTGGCCACGCCGACGCGGGGGCGTGGGCGTCGCGACGCAAGGCGCCCGCGGTGCCCAGACCTCAGGAGACGTCGAATCGACGTCTTTCCGAATCGTTCGTGATGTCCGCGCCCTAGGGCGTCATCTGGAATGTTCCGTGCGAGGGGCTCCCGTCGATAGGGGGTTGATCTGCCAACCCCGACCCCGATACAAGTTTGGCCCTCCCCGAGGAGTGTCGTAGCTTATCTTACATGTAGGGAGCAGCTGGCCCGACTCGTTCCGCCAAGCCTCGGAGACATCAACAGAATGAAGCTGACCCCCTGGTACCTCGCCGCGCTCGCCCCGATTGCCGTCGCTGGCTGCTCGGGCGCGTTGATGGGCCACGTCGCCGTCCTCGCGGTCGCGATCGGGATCTTCGTGGGAACGCTCTCGCTGGGTCGCCAGCAGCCGGCCGCGGCGCGTACGCCCGTCGCCGGTCAGATCGACAAGACGGTTTGATGCGCGCGCTCGGCGCCGGGGCGATCGCGTTCGCTGCTCTCGCGGGGCTCCTCGCGACGACGGCGTGCGACAGCCCCGGGCTGAGCTCTCACGCGCCACCGCAGGAGCCGCGCGCGACGAAGCCGGCGCCGGCGCGCCCGAGCCGACCTTCGAGCGGCGCCGGGTCCTCCGGCGGGAGCTCGTCCGGCAGCTCCAGCGCGGCCGCTCCGGCGACATCGTCCTCCACGCCGCCGGCCTTCAAGCCTCCGCCGTCACGGGACGGCCTTCCGCCGCCGCCGTTGCCGCCGCCGAAGTGAGCCCAGAGCCGCTCGGGATGGCGTATGGTGCTCGCGTGAGGACGCGCGCGAATGCGCGTTCGTGCGTGGAAGCAGCCGCCGATCGATGCCGCGTGAACGCCTGAAGACGCTCGACGAGTTCACCCTCGCCGACCTCGAAGCCGTCCGCCTCGTGCTGCGAGGCGACTCGGTCATCGACTGGCATCGGTTGAACGTGACGGACCTCGGCGAGGTCCGGGAGCTGCTCCTCGCGCAGGAGCTCCATCCCGACGAGCCGGGCGACCGCGCGCGCATGAACGCGGTCAAGGCCGAGGCGATCAGCTATCTCCGCCGCCACTTCGAGTACCCGATCCCGAAGCCGGTGGAGCAGGCGAGCATCGAGGAGCTCTTCCAGATCGCGAGCAGCCGCGGTCACCGTCAGACCTGCGCGTGCACGATCCTGAAGTGCATGCACATCATCCATCACCTGGACGGTCGCGAGCTGCTCTTCATGCTCCCGATGTCGGACCAGGAGATCTTCCACCTCGTCGAGGAGAAGGTCTATCGCGTGATCGGCAGCATGCTCGCCGAGGGCTTCCCGATCATCGAGTTCGTGGGCGGCCGGAAGAACAAGGACTCGCTCTACACGAAGCTCTTGTCGAAGCGCGAGACCGTCTCGGCGCAGATCTTCGACAAGCTCCGCTTCCGGATCGTCACGCGGTCGCGCGACGAAATCTTCCCGATCCTCCAGTACCTGACCAAGAAGCTCTTCCCGTTCAACTACGTGATCCCGGGACAGAGCATCAACTCGATCTTCAACTTCAAGCGTTACTGCCAGAGCAACGCACACCTGAAAGATTTCCTCGCCGAGATGCAGGCCGGCGCCGACGAGGAGCTGACGACGACGGACAACGTCTTCACGGCCGAGAACTACCGCGTCATCCACTTCGTCGTGGACATGCCCGTGCGCCTGCCGCGCAAGCTCCTCGAGCGCGCGCCCTCGACGGCGTGGGCGCTCGGCCCGATCGTGTTCGTCATCTGCGAGTTCCAGGTGATCGACCGCGAGACCGAGGCCGCGAACGAGCAGGGCGAGGCCTCGCACGCGAAGTACAAGGAGCGGCAGAAGAAGGCGGTCATGCGACGCCTCCAGCTCGGCATGCGCGAGATGAAGCTGCCCGCCTACGCGATGCGCACCGAGGCGTCGTCGCCTCCCCCCCCGCCGGTGGAGAAGCCGAAGGAGCGCCCCGCGTCCGACACCGCGACCCCGGCACGGAAGCGCGACGAAGCGAGCCCGCCCTCGCGCCGAGGCGAAGGCCCGCCCTCGAAGCGCTCGCGTCGAGGCCCGGAGAGCAAACGCTGAGGGGGCCTGTCTCGATCGCTCGGGCTGGGGCCTGGTCTCTGTCGCGACGTGAGTCTTCGGTCTTCAGCACCGCATTCCGATCTGCGGGGCGCGTCCGGCGAGAGAAGCACGACCTGCAGAAGACGGAAGACTCTGGTCAGTCTGGCGCCCTCAGGAACCGCAGGATCACCGGCATGAAGAAGAGGATCGTGCCGAGCGTGAGGGCCGTGCACGTGATCGCGAGGCCGATGCCGAACGCACGCGGATCGTGCGCGCGGAGCGCGGCCTCGTAGAGCGGCACGTCGGGGGAACGACGACGACGGAGCGACTCGAGGTCCCGGCGCAGCTCGAACTGCCGCCAGAGGACCTTGCACGCGTACGCGGGCATCTCGGTCACCTTCGTCGGCGGGGTCGGATACCGCGCGACGAGGAGCGCGCCCGGATCGGGCGGCGGAGGCGCGGGCCGCGCGGGCGGCGCGACGAGGACCTGTCCCGACTCCGGTGCACCCGCGGGCAGGCGCCCGCTGCTCACGGCCGCGTGGCCCGCGGGGGCGGAGGCCGGGAGCTCGGGAGCGGAGAGGCGCGGATCGCTCGGCGCCTGACGCGTGGCGGCGGGAAGCGTCCCCGACGTGCCGGGCATCGGATGAGAGCCGCTCGGGCGGAGTTGGTCGCTCGAGGGGACCGGCAGGTCGGGGACGGAGCCGAACGGGTCGCCGGGATCGCCGTGGGCGACCGCGACCTCGCCGGAGGCGGTGGGGAGTGGCTCCGAGCGCGGCTGCGAGGGCGGAGGCGCCGGACGCGGGGCATTCGGCATGTCGAGCTCGAGGTCCCCGCCGTCGCCGTCGCCGAACAGGTCGTCGTCGAACGTCACCCCGCCCGCGTCGTAGCTCGCGGCCGCCGCGCCGGAGTGCAAGCCGGCCCCGTCGCTGCCGAGCGAGAGCTCCTCTTGTGGCTCGTCGTCGAAGTCCGTGTTCAGGGTCCTGCCCTGGACGGCCGCGATGGATGGGTGCTCGCTCGCCAGCTTTCCGCAACGCGGACAGGGCGCTGTCGACTGCGCGACGGGCGCCTTGCAGAACGGGCACACGGACATGCGACGGCAAGGATAGAGGACCCGCGGCCCAGAGCACCACCAAGACGACGGCTCGCGTCGCGAGGAGACTCGGGGGGACCCGGAAGCCGACGCCGCCGCGGACGGCGAACGCCCCAGAACCGCGCCCGGATCGTGCGGCCGCACGGTCGAGCTCCCTTCGCTTTTACCGGCCTTTGGGCTACGGTCCCCTGCCATGCGGCTCTATGGCGCCAAGGTCGCCTCCATCGCGCAGGAGGTCGTGAGGACCCTCGTGTCCCAGAAGGACATCGAGACGGAGGCGCCGAAGGAGGTGCAGGCCGACATCGAGGCCGTTCTCAAGAGCTACCTCGACACCGAGCGCGTCGTCGACGACAAGACGCGCGAGCTCCTCCAGCGCACGAACCGTGGTCCGGGCGAGTTCCAGCGCGTGCGCGCGTCGATCGCCGAGAGCCACGGGATCAAGGTCGGCGACGAGATGCTCGACTACGTCCTCGACCAGGTGGTGGAGATGCTCATGCACTCCGCGAACGTGGAGGAAGTCTTCGCGGAGGACGTCGCGCTCCGCCGCAAGATGGCGCCCATCTTCAAGAAGCACATGGGAGTGGATGCCGAGCTGGAGGCGGAGGTCCGGGCCCAGCTCCGCCACGTGAAGGAAGGCACGTCCCAGTGGGACATCGAGCATGCCCGCGTGCTCGAGCAGGTGAAGCGCAAGCGCGGGCTCGCCTGAGCCCTCCGTGAGCGCGACCGAGGTCGGCGATGCGCAGCATGACGGGTTTCGGAGTGGGCGAAGCGCCCCTCGCCACGAGCGGTGAGTCCCCCCAGGGGAAGCTCACGGTCGAGATCCGCGCGGTGAACCACCGCTATCTCGACGTGCGCGTACGCGCGCCGAACCAGCTGCCCGACCTCGCGAGCGTCACCGAGGCGATCGCGCGCGAGCGCCTCCATCGCGGACGTTTCGACGTCACGGTGCGGGTCGAAGGCGCCGCGCTCGGCGCGATGACGATCGACCGCGACCGCGCGCGGAGCGTGCTCGGTGCGCTCTCCGCACTGCGCGACGAGCTCGCGCCGGCGTCCGAAGTGCCGCTCTCGCTCCTCTCCGTCGTGCCGGATCTCTTCGTGCCTTCGATCGAGCAGCAGGGCGAGGCCGTCCGAGGCGCGCTCGCATCCGCCTTCGACGCCGCGGTGAAGTCGCTCGATGCGATGCGCCTGCGCGAAGGCACGTCGCTCGCGGAGGATCTCGGGCGTAGGCTCGCGACGGTGCGGAAGCTGTCGGTTCGGGTCGCGACCCGCGCGCCGCAGGTCCTCGAGGCGTATCGGAAGCGGCTCAAGGATCGCGCCGAGAAGCTACGTGCCGCCTCCGACATCGACGTCGATGCGGGCCGCCTCGAGCAGGAGGTCGCGCTCTACGCCGACCGCGTGGACATCGCCGAGGAGCTCACGCGACTCGACAGCCACGCCGACCACTTCACGTCCCTCCTCGCGAGCGAGGACGCGGTCGGTCGCCGGCTCGACTTCCTCCTCCAGGAGATGGCGCGCGAGGCGAACACGATCGGGGCGAAGAGCCAGGACGTCGCGGTGGCGCATGCGGTCGTCGAGCTGAAGGCCGAGATCGAGCGGATGCGCGAGCAAGTCCAGAACGTCGAGTGAGGCGGAGAGAGTAAGATGTCCCTCATGGTGGATCCGTTCCTGCTGCTCATCCTCTCGTCGCCGAGCGGCGCCGGGAAGACGACGCTCACGCGCAAGCTCCAGGACCGCTTCCCTGCCCTGCGCTTCAGCGTCTCGCACACGACGCGCAAGCCGCGCCCGAACGAGATCGACGGCAAGGACTACCACTTCGTCACGCGCGAGCAGTTCGACGAGCTCGTCGATCGCGATGCGTTCGTCGAGTGGGCCGAGGTCCACGGCAACTGCTACGGGACGTCCCGCGCCGAGATCGAGCGGGCGCGCTCGGAGCCCGGCGTCAGCGGGATGATCTTCGACATCGACTACCAGGGGGCGCGCCAGATCCGCGCGAAGATCCCGGACGTCGTCTCCGTGTTCATCCTCCCGCCCTCGATGATCGAGCTCGAACGCCGTCTCCGCGGCCGCGCGAGCGAGACCGAGGAGGTCGTCCAGCGCCGCTTCAAGGCCGCGCTCGAGGAGATCGAGCACTACGGCTTCTTCGACTACCTCGTCGTGAACGACGACATCGACACGGCGTTCCGCCACCTCGAAGGCGTCATCCTCGCCGAGCGGTCGCGCCGAACGCGCCGCGCCGAGCTCGCCGAGCGCCTGCTCCGCGCCGGCAAGCTCTGACTCCGACGCTCAGGACGTCGCGTCGCGGGTCGGCGGCACGTCCGTCGCGCCCTCGGGCGCGGGCCCGCCGGACGCATCGTGGGCCGACGACTCGCCGGCGGCTTCCGGCGACGGGCTGCCGGTCGCGGCGGTCTCGGGCTCGGTCGCCGTCGTCTCGGTGATCGGCTCGACCGGTACGTCGGCGACGACGACGTGCTTCCGCGGCTCGCCGCGGCGAGCGGTGAGCATGTCGATCGCCATCAGCGCGACGCCGACGCAGATCGCGATGTCCGCCACGTTGAACGTCGGCCAGTGGTCCGTCACGACGTGGCTCGGCGCGTACTTCTGCACGAGCTCGTTCATCTTCCGGATCCAGTCGGCCCGGTAGTCGATGAAGTCGATGACGTGGCCGTAGCGGACGCGGTCGAAGACGTTGCCGAGCGCGCCGCCGAGGACGAGCGGAAGGCCCCACTTCAGCGCGTGCTGCGAGGGCTGGAGCCGGCGGTACAGCGTGACGATGAACGCGATCGCCGCGACCGAGACGAGGAGGAAGAACGGTCTGCGCACGTTCTCGCTCTGCCCCTGGAGCAGGCCCCAGGCGCCACCCTTGTTCTTCGCGAGGACGAACGTGAGGTGGTTCTCGACGACGGTGACGAACCCCGGGTAGCCCTCGAGGTGCTTCTCCGCCCAGAGCTTGCTCGCGACGTCCGCGACGAGCGACGTGATCGACACGACCGCGAGGAACCCCGGCGAGGGGCGGTGGAGCAGGATCTCGTCGGGGATCTCCCGGCGCGTCCCGTAAGGCCGCGGCAGGCGCTCGACGCCCGGCGCGAGCGCCTCGGCTTCGGGGGCCGTGGGCGCGGGGGCATCGGCGACCGGCTCCGCCGGGGTCCCGGCGGCTTCGGCGGTCGTGCCTTCTCTTTCCTGCGATTCGGTCGTGCTCTCGGACATGGACGGCTGCCGGCTCGGTCGGCCAGAAGAGGGGGCGAACGCTACTCGACTTCCGCCCTCTCTGTCACGTGCGGCGCGAGATCAGGCCTTCATCGTGTCAGGCGTGCGGTCGCGGCGGAGCGCCGCGAGCGCGAGCAGCCCCATCCCGACGACGACCGCCACGTCTGCGACGTTGAAGACGGGCCACGCCCCGACGCGCACGAAGTCGACGACGTAGCCGCGGAAGGCGCGGTCGAGCACGTTGCCGACCGCGCCCGCGAGCACCAGCGCGTAACCCACGTGGTCGAGCGCGCGCGCGTGGCCGCGGCGCGCGCGGACGAGCCACGTCAGCGCGACGAGGAGCGTCGCCGCCGTCGCGAGCCCGACGAGGACGCCGGGGCCAAGCGGAACGCCGAACCGCTCGAAGAGCGAGAACGCCGTGTCCGGGTTCCGCGTGAAGCGGAGGTCGACCACGCCGGACACGATCGACAGCGGCGCGCCGGCGAGCTCGCGAGCGGCGAGCGTCTTCGTGCCGTGGTCGCATCCGACGAGCCCCAGGGCGAAGAGCAAGAGGGCGACGCGCCGGACCGTCATGCGGGAGCGAACCGACGTCCGGTCCGCGTTCTTCCCGGGTCACGTTCGCGCGGCGCTCTCGCCGTCTCTTGCCGCCGGCGCGCGATGCTGCTTGGATGTTCAGGCTCAGGCGTTCAGGCCACGAGCGGGAGCAGCACGATGGGGAAGTTCCAGAGGAGCAAGAAGGCACCGTGGATGGGGACGCGCGGCGTGGACGCGGTCCTCGACGGCTGGCTCGAGTCCCGGATCGTGAAACCCTGCTTCACCGCGGACGAGACCGTCCCCGGCCGTGAGGCGAAGACGGCCGCGTTCCCGGCCGACCTCCCCACCCCGATCGCGTTCGCGCTGCGCGGCCGCGGCGTCGAGCAGCTCTACGACCACCAGGCGCGGGCGTTCGCCGCCGCGCGGGACGGCAAGACCCGCGCGGTGGTCGTCGCGACGCCGACCGCGAGCGGCAAGAGCTACTGCTTCCACCTCCCCGTGCTCTCGGCGCTCCTCGAGGACAAGGACGCGCGCGCGCTCTATCTCTATCCGACGAAGGCGCTCTCGCGCGATCAGGAGGCCGGCCTCCGCGAGCTGATGCAGGCGAGCGGCCTCTCGTCCGGCGCGATCGTCTACGACGGTGACACGCCCGGTGACGCGCGCCGCGCGGCGCGCGAGAAGACCGGCGTCGTCCTCACGAACCCGGACATGCTCCACGCCGGGATCCTCCCCCACCACACCGCGTGGGCGCGCACGTTCCAGAACCTGAAGTACGTCGTCGTCGACGAGCTCCACACCTACAAGGGCGTGTTCGGCTCGCACGTCGCGAACGTGCTCCGCCGGCTCCGCCGGGTCGCGCGTTTCCACGGCTCGAATCCGATCTTCATCGGCGCGACCGCCACGATCGGAAACCCCGGCGAGCACGCGGCCCGCATCTTCGGCGTCACCGAGGACGAGCTCTGCTCGATCACGGAGAACGGCGCGCCGCAGGGCGAGCGCCGCGTCTTCATGTTCAATCCGCCGGTCGTGAACCAGGAGCTCGGGATCCGCGCGAGCTACGTGAAGCAGGCCGTGATGCTCGCGACCGACCTCGTGAAGGCGCGCGTGCCGACGATCATCTTCGGGCAGTCGCGGAACAACGTGGAGGTGATGCTCCGCTACCTCCGCGACAAGGTCGCGCCCGAGGTCGAAGCTTCGCGCGTCATGGGCTACCGCGGCGGGTACCTCCCCGAGCAGCGACGCGAGATCGAGAAGAAGCTGCGCGAGGGCGAAGTGCTCTGCGTCGTCGCGACGAACGCGCTCGAGCTCGGGATCGACATCGGCGCGCTCGACGCGGTCATCTGCGCCGGCTACCCCGGGTCGGTCGCCGCGACGTGGCAGCGCTTCGGCCGCGCAGGCCGCCGGCAGGGCCGGAGCATCTGCGTGCTCGTGACGTCGAGCGCGCCGCTCGATCAGTTCCTCGCGCGCGAGCCCGAATACCTGCTCGGCGCCCCCGCCGAGCAGGCGCGGATCGATCCGGACAATCCCGAGATCCTGATCCAGCACGTGAAGTGCGGCGCGTTCGAGCTGCCGTTCCGGCGCGGCGAGGCGTACGGCTCGCTCGACGGCGAGGAGACGAGCTCGGCGCTCGAGTTCCTCGTCCAGCACAAGGTCCTCCACGAGACGAACGGCACGTTCCACTGGGCCGACGACGCCTATCCGGCGAACAACGTGTCGCTCCGGAGCGTGGGCTGGGACAACGTCGTCATCATCGACGCCGAGCACGACAAGACGATCGCCGAGATCGACTGGCGTGGCGCGCACACGATGGTGCACGAGCAAGCGATCTACCAGCACGACGGCGAGTGCTGGCAGGTCGAGAAGTTCGACTACGAGAACCACAAGGCGTTCGTCCGCAAGGTGAAGCCCGACTACTGGACCGACGCGATGACCTACGTCACCGTCAACGTCCTCGAGGAGTTCGGGACGAGCGCGCTCGCGACGGAGCCGCCGTGGCCGACCGGCTGGGGCGAGGTCTCGGTCGTCGAGAAGGTCGTCGGCTACAAGAAGATCAAGTTCTACACGCACGAGAACGCGGGCTACGGCGACGTGCGCCTGCCGCCGATGCAGATGCACACGACGGCGTTCTGGCTCACCGTGCCGGAGAGCGTCTGCGCGGAGATGCCGAGCGGACGCGCGGCGGCGATCGACGGGCTCCGCGGCGTCGGCCAGGCGCTCGAGACGGTCGCGACGCTCGCGCTGATGTGCGATCCGCGCGATCTCGGGACGACGCTCGGCGACACCGACCTCGACGGCGCGGACGCGTCGGGGCTCGGCGTCGGCGAGCACTCGCGCGCGGACATGATCCGCGAGGACTTCCTCGGCAACGAGGTCGGCGCGACGCCGAGCGGCGCGAGCGCGCCGATTCCGCGCCGCGTCCGCGGGGGACCGAAGCCGGGCTACAGCCCGACGCTGTTCCTCTACGAGCACACGCCCGGAGGGATCGGCCTCGCCGAGCGCATCTTCGAGCAGCGCGAGGTCCTCCTCGCCAACGCGCTCCGACTCGTCGAAGGATGCCCGTGCGTCTCGGGATGCCCCGCCTGCGTCGGTCCCGCCGTCGGGCTCGACGGCGCGCCGGCGCCGCACGTCGGCGCTGCGGAGGCGGAGCTCGAGGGCGACGAGGACGGCCGCCCGAGTGGGACGCGCAAGCGCGCGGAGGGGCGGAAAGCCGTGGCGATTCTCCTCCTGCGTCGCGCACTGCCGAACGTCCGCGCCCTCACCGGCTGACCCGGCTCCGCGGCGGCGCGCCGATGGTCGCCATCGCGACCAGGACGCCTCGCGTGGGCCGATCGCGATCCACCGGCGTCGCCGCGAACCGCACGCCGAGGTAGGCACACCTCGTAGGAGCAGGTGGATTTGCGCGACGGGTGCGTGGCACTCGGCGTGCAGAGACGTCTCTCGCGATGTACTCCCGAACGGAACGACTGCTCCCCCTCCTCGTGCTCCTCGGCGTGACCGCGTGCTCGGGTGCGGCCGACAGCGGGCTCTTCGGTCCGTCGCCGACGGATTCCACGTCGCCGACCGAGCCGGGCGGCCAAGCGTCCGGCGCGACGGGCTCGTCGAGCAGCGGCGGGAGCACGACGCCCGCGCCCCCGGCGACCGAGCCGACGAAGCCGCAGGACCCCGCGCCCGCCGCATGCGCGAAGGAGAGCGAGCCGAACGACTTGCTCGGCCGTGCGACGCCGTTCACCGGCTGCATCGCCGGCGAGATCGGCAATCCGGTCGACAGCGACTTCGTCGAGATCGTCGCGCCCGCCAACGCGAACAAGATGCGGATCGCCCGCACCGACAACGGCAAGCTGAGCTACCGCATCTTCGAGGACGGCGACGTGAAGGTCTCGAACGCGACCTCGACGACGTCGCTCTCCGTCGACGGCGGATCCACGTACGCGTTCCGCATCACGGCGTCGCAGCCCGGCCTCGACAAGCTGCCCTACGAGCTGAAGATCACGTTCGAGTAGCGCCCTGGCGCCGACCGGCGCACACGCGTAACCTCCATGCGTGCGCTGGGCCCCTGCCAAGGTCGCCGTCGCCGCTCTCGGGGCGGTCCTCGTCGCCGCCGCCTGCTTCCCGGGCGGAGGGCCGACGCTGCTCGATCCCGAGCAGGCGGAGAAGCCGCCGTCGACCGACCTCGGAGGTGACGCGGGGCTGCCGCGCGCCGACGTCGACCTCGGCGACCCGTTCGCGCTCGACGGCCTCTCGCCTTCGCACGGCCCGTTCACGGGCGGGACGCGCGCGCGCCTGACCGGTCGCGGCTTCTCGACGAAGATCCGCGTCTTCCTCGGCGACGTCGAAGTGCCGGCGGCGAACGTGCTCGCGAGCGATCCGACGCGCGCCGCGATCGTGACGCCGCCGGGTGCTCCCGGCTTCGTCGACGTCCGGATCCGCGACGAAGCGACCGCGAAGGAGCGGATCCTGCCGAAGGGCTTCTACTACGACGCGTTCGTCGTCTCCCCCGAGACCGGCGCGACGAGCGGCGGCACGCGCATCGCGCTCACCGGGAGCGGAACGACGTGGGCGACCGGCACCCAGGTCGCGATCGGCGGCGTCGCGTGCACGAACGTCGTCGTCACGGCAACGACGTCGCTCGAGTGCGTCACGCCACCCGGCACGCCCGGCGCGAAGGACGTCACGGTCACGACGCCCGACGGCGCCTCCGCCCAGGCGCGTGAAGCGTTCACCTACAGCGACTCGCCGGACGGCTATCGCGGAGGTCTCTCCGGCGGCGCGTTCTCCGGCACCGTGCGCGTCCTCGCGTTCGACGCGTTCACCGGGACGCCGCTCGGCGGCGCGAAGGTCGTCACCGGCGCGACCGTGTCGCCCGCGACGGTGAAGGAGACGGCGCCGACGGGCGTGGCGGAGCTCTCCGGCCTCCCGGGGAACAAGGTCACGATCACGGTGGGCGCGAAATGCCACCAACCGATGACCTATGTCGACGTGCCCGTCGACACGGTCACGATGTACCTGAGCCCCGTGCTCGATCCGTCGTGCGCGGAAGGCGACCCGCCGCAGGGCGGCGGACGCGGCGGCCGGTACGCGGGCGTGATCGAAGGGCAGCTCCTCTTCCCCGGCGGCGGCGAGTTCCAGCGCGCCGGGTGGACGACCGTGCCGGAGCCGACGCGTCCGACCGAGCGCCGCGCGGCGTACGTCTTCGAGGCCGCGGGCTCGCCCTCGCAGCGCTTCGAGCTGCCGCCGGCGTCCGAGGCCGTCACGCCGGACTCGCCGGGCGCGAACGGCTATGGGTTCCTCCTCCCCGTGTCGCCGGGCAACGTCACGCTCTACGTCGTCGCCGGCCTCGAGGACCGGAGCGAGAGCCCGCCCCGCTTCGTGCCGTACGCGATGGGCGTCGCGCGCGGCGTGACGGTGCAGCCGCAGACGCGCGTGACCGGCGTCGACGTGAAGATGGACGTGCTCTTCGACAAGCAGGTCGTCCTCGCGCCGACGCCGCCTTCGCCCGGGCCGCGCGGCCCGGATCGGCTCCTCTCGACGATCGCGACGACGCTCGGCGCGAGCGCGTACGCGATCCTCCCCCGTGGGTTCCGGACCGATCCCCTACCCTCCCCGGCGCAGATCGCGTTCGTCGGCGCACCTTCGCTCGACTACTCGATGGCGAGCGAGCAGTACGTCCTCGGCGCCGTCGCGGCGACGGGCTCGAACCTGCAGCGGCCCGCGAGCGTCGTGTCGCGGATCCGGACGCGGATGGCCGGCGATCCCGTCGCGATCGGCGGCTTCCTCGGCGTCCCCGTCCTCCAGGAGCCCGGGACCGGCTCGTGGAACGGTCATCACGTGGCGTACGGCGGGGCGACCGGCCCGGTCGACCTCGCGTACATCCAGGTCACCTCCGGCGCGGGGCTCGTGACCTGGTCGATCGTCGCCCCCGGCGGTGTCACCGATTTCGAGCTCCCCGACCTCGCGCAGGTGCCGAGCGCGGATCCGATCGGCCTCGTGCCGGGGACGATCACCACGTCCGTGTACGTTGCACGGATCGAGGGGTTCTCGTACGGGCGCCTCCGCTCGGGCCAGCTCCAGACGGGCGCATGGAGCGCGTACGCGTTCGACGCGCTGAGCGGCGCCTACTGAGTCGATGAAGCGGACGAAGACGCTCCTCGCCGTAGGGCTCGTCGCGCTCGCCTCGTGTCGGTTCGACCCGGCCTATCGCGACGTCGCCCAGCTCCCGACCGAGACGTGCACCGAAGGCCTCGTCGAATGCAGCGGCAACGTCCTCACGCGCTGCGAAGGCGGCGTCCGCGTCACGCTCGACGACTGCGGAGGACGCGGCCAGGCGTGCGCCCCGACCTTCCTGAAGTGCACGCCCTGCCTCCCGAACGAGGGCTCGTGCGCGGGGCTCGACGTCCTCCGGTGCACCGCCGACGGTCAGACCCGCGAGAAGGTCGAGACGTGCGCCGGCGACAAGGGCTTCGGCTGCCGCCGCGGCCTCTGCGTGAACCTCTGCGAGGACGCCGCGCGCGAGAGCTCGAACGTCGGCTGCGAGTACTGGGGCGTCGACCTCGACAACGCGGTCACGTCACAGGGGAACGCCGCCGCGCAGCAGTACGCGATCGTCGTCTCGAACGTCGATCCCGACCTCGTCGCCAACGTCACCGTCGACGAAGACACCGCCGCTCCGGGCTCGCCGGCTGCGCTCCGCACCGTCTCGACCGCGCGCGTCGGACCGCGCAGCCTCGAGGTCTTCCGCCTCGGGCCGAAGGAGGTCGACGGCTCCGCCGCCGGCACGTTCGACACCGGTACCGGCACCGCGCTCACGCGCGCGGCGTTCCGCGTCCGCTCGGACGTCCCGATCGTCGCCTACCAGTTCAACCCGCTCGAGAACGCGAACGTGTTCTCGAACGACGCGTCGCTCCTCCTGCCCACGGCGGCGCTCGGCGGCGGCGCGCTCGGCTACGTCGTCAGCGGCTGGCCGCAGACGATCGCGCGGAGCTCCGATCCCGCGACGAACTTCGGCACCGATCTGCGCGCGTTCCTCGCCCTCGTCGGGACCCAGCCCGACACGCGCGTCACGGTGACGACCACCGCGCGCGTCATCCCGGGCGGTCCGCTCGCGGCCGGCGTGGAGAAGGGCGGCACGTTCGACGTCGTCCTCCAGCCGTTCGAGGTGCTGAACCTCGAGACCGGCGACTTCAACGCGGACTTCACCGGCACGCGGATCGAGGCGACCGGCCCGGTCGCCGTCTTCGCCGGGAGCGAGGCGAGCGACGCGCCTGGCTTCGCGACGCTCGCGTCGCGTTCGTGCTGCGCCGATCACCTCGAGGAGCAGGTCATCCCGCTCCGCTCGCTCGGAAAGCGCTACGTGCTCGGACGCGTCCCGAACCGCTCGCGCGCGATCGCGGCCGCCGGCGGCGCGATCGCGCCGTTCGAGGAGCCCGAGTTCTACCGCGTCGTCGCCTCGCGTCCTGGCGTCACGCGCATCACGACGAGCCTTCCACCTCCCCTCGCCGCGTTCGATCTCGCCGAAGGGCAGGACCGCACGATCGTCGCCTACCAGGACTTCCAGCTCGAGGCGTCGCAGCCGGTCCTCGTCGCCGACGTGCAGGCGAGTCAGGAAGCCGCCGGCGTCGTCCGCGGCCTCCCCGGCGGCGATCCGAGCCTCACCTATCTGCCGCCGGTCGAGCAGTGGCGGCCCGACTACGTCCTGCTCACGCCGGACAAGTACGCGTTCGACTTCCTCGTCATCACGGCGCCGTTCGGGGCGCAGGTGTTCGTCGACAGTCTGCCGGTCGACGGCAAGGTCTGCGAGGTCGCGCCCGGAGACGGCCTCACGCCGGAGCAGCGGAAGGCGGCGAACCCGACGTTCGTCGTCTACCGCTGTCAGCTCTCGTTCCCGGCGGTCGACCCGGACAAGCCGTCCGGCTCGAACGTGTCGCTCGGCCGCCAGAACGACGGCGTCCACCGCGTACAAGCCGACTACCCCGTCGGCGTCCTCGTGTACGGCTTCGATGCGTTCGTGAGCTACGCGTACGCGGGCGGCACGCAGCTCCGCGACCTGAACCCGCGCTAGCGGACGAACGGATAACGGACCGGTCCGAGCTTCACCTCGGAGAGGAGCGGCACGCGGCCGGCGGGACCGGACTGCTTCACCGCCCGCGCGCACTCGTCGAGGGTGAGGCGCCGCGGGCCGAACGGCGACGCATCCGACGCGTCGGAGTCCATCAGGAGCGAAGGCGTGTCGACGCCGTAGTCGTCGGGGTGCCCCGGCTCGTCGAGGATCACGTGCCCGAGCTCGTGCGCGAGGGTGAGGCTCGTTCGTCGCGCGCGGACGCCGGCGCGATCCAGGATGACGACGTTCCGGAGGCTCGACCCGTCGCTCCCGATGAAGCTCTCGCCGATGCGGCCGCCGCCGGCGAAGTACGGGATCACGATGACGTCGACCGTCTTCGGATCGCCGTCCTCGACCGCCTTCACGAGCGTGCGCTCCTCGAGCGTGCCCGCGACCGAGTCGGTGTCGCCGAAGTGCTGGAGACCGTCGTTCAGGTCGACGGCGCCGACGTCCACGCTGAGCGTGCCGTCGGTCGACGACACGAGCTCGACGGACGCGAGCTGTCCGTCGGGCCGGCGCATCACGACGTCGACGCTCGGCGACGCACCGGGCGCGATCCGGGCGTTCTCGGAGAGAGCGGCCTTGAAGCCGGCCTTCTCCGCGGCGCGCTGCAGCTCGAGCGCGGCCTGCCGCGTCGACCAGCCCTTCTTCGTCTTGAACGAGAGCGCCTTGTTCTCGACCCGGAGCTTCACCTCGCCGCCGCTCGCGGGGAGGCCGACGTCGTCGCCGATCGCGACGAGGTACGGCGGCGGCGGGCTCACGACCTTCACGTCGAGCTGCGCCTGGGTGCCGAACGTGATCCCGCACTGCCCCCAGATCGACGACGCGAGCGCGAGCTCCTGCTTGATCGAGGCGACGGCGCCGGCATCGGTCCCGCCGACGGCGGGCGCGCCGTTCGGCCCCGTGCGGAGCACGACGGCGCGGAGCGAGAGCTGGTGGCGTCCGAGCGGCCCACTCGCGCCCGCGCGCGGACCGGCGACGCGCATCGCCTGGAGCTTCTTGCCCTTGGCGTCGCGCACGACGATCGCGCCGCCGACCTCGGCGCGCACGGAGCGATCGGCGACGAGCGGATGCATCCGGTCCACCTCGTCGGCGACGAACCGGAGCGGCGCGCTCGCGATGCACGTGAGGCCCGCCTCGCACGCGATCGGACGCATCTTCACGTCGCGGAGCGTGTCGAGGAGATTGCCGGCCTCGGTGACGGACTCGACGCTCACGGCGCCGAGCGCACCGCCTTCCGGCGAGGCGACGACGACGCGGAGCGCGTCGGGGTCGTCGTAGGCCTGGTCCGCGTCCTCGAGATCCACGCGCGTCGGCGGAGTGCGCTGGACGGAGGCGTGGTCGCGCGCGAGGTCGACCCGCTTCTTCGCGCCGTCGCGCATCGCGATCCCGTGGACGTCGAGCGCGATTGTCGTCTCCTCGTGGCCGCGCTCGGCGACGACGAGGAGACGCCCGGGCGAGAGGCCCTGGAGCATCGCACCTCGAGGCACACGCTCACCCCAGGCGAGCGGCTTGCCGGCGACGACCATCCGCGCCTTCTCGCGGCCGACGACGGCGGAGAACGTCGCGCCGACCCACCGCGGATCGACCGGAACGAGGTCGGCGCGCGCGAGCGTGGCGAGCGAGGTCGCCTCCCCGTCGGGCGCGCCGTCCGCGTCGTCGTCGTCCTGGTCGGCGACGAGCGTCACCCGCTCCGTCACCGGCGGGAGCGAGCGGGTCGGAACGCCGCCCTCGACCGCGCGCCCCGCCTTCGCTTCGAGCGAGAGCCCGTCGCGGACGGAGGCCTTCTGCGCGGACGCGGGCGCGTCTGCAAGGAGTGCAGCGCCGGCGAGCAGGCCCGGCACCGCGGCGACGCCAAGACGCCGTCGGACCAACACGACGATTCTAGGATACGGATCGAGGTCGAGCCAGCGACGGGCCGCAGAATTTCAGGACGTCACTCGAGCCAGCCCCACTGGATCCACCGGAACGGCGTCTCCTCGACGACGATCGCGTCCGGGTCCTCGGCGCGCGTGTGGGCAGCGCGCACAAGCGCACCCCACGCGACGCTCGAGAGGCAGCGTGACGTCACGAGCTCATCCGCCATGTCCCGCGCCCGCGTCCGGTCGCCCGCATCCCACAAGGCGGCGACGGCGAGGCCACGGAGCTCGTCGCGCTTCGCGTTCGTCGCGCACTCGACGAGCGCTTCGCGGAGATCCGCACGCCCGTGGTCGCGCGCGAGGAACGACGCCGCGCGCACCGACACTTCGTCGGCGAGCGGCACGCCCTTCACGCACGCCTCGAGCATCGGCTTGCAGCTCGCGGCGCGCGCACGGGCCATCCGGAAGAGGAACGTCGTGTCGCGGTCCGCGCTCGGACGGTCCGAGAGGCGCGCGACGAGCTCGACCGTGGGACGCGTGGTGGGCGAAGCGACCGGCGACGCGCCGGGCGTGACCTCGCGCGCCGTCTCCGAGAGCGCCCACGCGACGAGCGACCAGGCCGAGCGCGAGCTCGACGGTCCGCTCTGCGCCTTGGCGACGGCCTCCTCGAGCGGCCCGCGGTCGCCCGCCTTGACGGCGACGTCCGCCATCACGAGCCAGCGTCCGAGATGACGTTCCGCGCCGCGCAGGACGGAGAGCGCCGGGCCGACGTGGACGGGGACCGGGGCGCCGCGGACGAGCGGGACGAAGAGCTCGACGCACAAGGAGATGCGGTGGCTCTCCTTGATCATCGGGGCGAGCTGGGTGAGGTGCGCGCCGTTCGACTCACGCCGGCAGACGCGCGCCGTCTCGGCGCCGAACGCGAGGTGGGACTGACGGCTGGCCGCGAGCTTCGCGAGCACCGTCGTCAGCGACGGGTCCTTGCAGAAGGCGGCTGCGCTGAGCGTCGCGTTCCCGCCGGCGTCCTCGGCCGCGAGCGCGGTCTTGAGGAGCGCGGGCACGTTGCGGTCGTCGGCTTCGGCGAGCGTGCGGATCGACGCGGCGTAGAGCTCGCGGGTGAACGAGCCGCGACGCACCATCGTCTGCGTCGCCTCGCTGAGCGACGTGCGGAGCGCCGGGCTGAGACGTGCGACGGCGCGGAGCGCCCCCGCGAGCTTCGTCTCGTTCGCCGGCTTGCGCTTGATCGCTCCGTCGAGCTCCGTCGCGAAGCGTGCGCGCGTCGCCTTGTCGACGACGTCCGCGCGCGCGACGCTCGGCTTCTTCGGAACCGCTTCGAGGGTCTTTGCTTTGCTCGTCTGCGTCGCCATTCCCCGCCCGAACTCGAGATGAAGGAGGAACATACCAGAGCGACGGATGACGGTGAGCGCGAACGCGCGCACGCGCTTCCTTTTCGCGCGGCAAGCGGTTTGCAGAATGCTCTTCCGACGATGCAGCGCGCGTCGCGCGGCCCGTCTCCCGCCCGATAGCGGTTGACAGGCCGCGTTCGGCTCCGTGCTACGTGGTCGCCTTCGTGATCCCGAGGCGGACCTTCTCGCCTTCGACCTCGACTTCGCGGTCCGCCTTCGCGCCGTCGCCGACCCGCACGTCGATCGCGAGGCACTCGCTCTTGATCGTCGCTTCGTGCGTCTTCACGATCCGCGTCGTGCGTTCGTCGCCGTCGACGGCGACCGCGATCCGGTCGGTGAACTCGAGGCCGATCTCCTTGCGCGCCGTCTGGATCTTGTTCAGGAGCTCGCGGACGAAGCCGAGCTCCTTCAGCTCGTCGGTCAGGCGCGTGTCGAGGACGACGACGCCGACGCGGTCCCCCGCGGCCGCGTAGCCTTCCTTCGCCTCGAATGCGACCTCGACGTCGTCGCGCTCGACCTCGACGCCGAGCGTCGTCGCCTTCCCGTTCGCGAGGAGCTCGGCGACGAGCTTCTGCGCGTCCTCCGGGCTCATCGTCGCCATGCCCTTCTTCAGATCCTGGGCCTGCTTGCCCATCCCCTTCTGACCGAGCGTGCGGAAGTTCGGCTTCACGCGCGTCGTGACGTACGCCTCGGCGCCGCCGTCGCGCGAGCTGACGATCTCGACAGCTTGCACGTTCAGCTCGTCCTTCATCATGTCGAGGTACGCACCGAGCCGATCGGCCATCGCCGCGTCGGCGAGGATCACCTTCGCGATCGAGAGCGGCTGGCGCACCTTCAGCTTCGCCTGGGTCCGCACCTGGAGGCCGAGGCTCACGAGCTCGCGGACGGTCTTGATCGTCTTCGAGAGGCGCTCGTCGACCATCGACGCGTCGGCTTCCGGCCAGCGCGAGAGGTGGACGCTCTCGGTCCCCTTCCCGGCGCCCTTCACGACCAGGTTCCGCCACATCGCGTCCGCCATGTATGGCGTGAACGGCGCCATCATTTGCGAGAGCGAGACGAGGCACGTGTAGAGCGTCTCGTATGCGGCGCGCTTGTCGTCGTCGAAGCCGCTCTTCCAGAAGCGGTCGCGCGAGCGGCGGACGTACCAGTTCGAGAGCGCGTCGACGAAGTCGGTGATGCGCCCGGTCGCGGTGTAGAGGTCCCAGCCGTCGAGGTCCTTCGTCACCGACGCGACGAGGAGCGCGAGCTCGCCGAGGATCCAGCGGTCGATCTCGGGGCGCTTCTTCGCGTCGCTCGGGGCGGCAGAAGGATCGAACCCGTCGATGTTCGCGTAGATGGTGAAGAACGAGTAGACGTTCCGGAGCTTGACGAGCGTCTCCTTCTGGAGCGCACGCACGTTGCCGAGCGAGTGACGCGTGTTCGACCACGGCGGGCTCGCCGCATAGAAGAACCAGCGGAACGCGTCGGCGCCGGGCGCCGGCGTCTCGGGGTCCTCGATCCAGACGCGCTCGGTCTCGGCGAGCCACGGCACCTCGACCGGCTTCACGTCCTTCTGGATCGTGGGCTCGACGCCGAGCGTGCCGCGGTCGCTCTCGTGGAGGACGACGACGCGGCGCGGGAGGCCCTTCGCCGCCTTGATCGTCATCGTCGCGACCGGCCCGCCGGTCTGGTCGTTGCCGCGATGGACGCGGACCTTCGCGCCGTCCTGGAGGTCCATGCCGTCGAGGTCCTCGCGCGCGACGAGCGCGACGCCCTTCTCGGGCTTCGCGTTCTTCGCCTCCTCGAGGACGGCGAACTCCATCCGCACGCGCTCGAGGATGATGTTCGGCGGCGTGTAGTTGCCCTTCGACTTCGACTCCTTCTTGCCTTCCTTGTCGGAGACGTGGCCGAGGACGATGCACGTCTTGTACGGCAACGGGTAGTCGCGGACGGGGGAGAGGCCGTACTGCGCCTGCGTCTCCTCGTCGAAGACGAGCGTCGCGATCATGAGGAGCGAGTAGAACCAGCCGCGGGTCTGGTCGATCGCTTCGCTGATGAAGTCGGCTGGGAAGCTCTTCTTGAACTCCTCGGCGCCCTGGTGCGGGAACCCCCACTGCGCGAACGGCATGCAGCCCGAGTCGAACCAGCAGTCGATGACCTCGGGGACACGGCGATACGTGCCCTCCTCGCCCGGGTTCTGCCACGTGACCTGGTCGATCCACGGCTTGTGGACGACGAGGTGCTCGCTGAGGCTCGGATCCTTCTTCCGCGCCTCCTCGAAGTGATCGAAGGCGCGCGGGTTCTTCGCGAGGATCTCGGCGACCGACGACGGCGCCTCCATCTTGCCGGTCTTGTCGTTGACCCAGATGTTGAGCGGCGTGCCCCAGTAACGTTCGCGGGAGAGCGCCCAGTCGACGTTGTTCGCGAGGAAGTCGCCGAACCGCCCTTCCTTGATGTGGTCGGGCAGCCAGTTGACGGTCTTGTTGTTCGCGATCGCCTTGTCGATCAGCGCCGTCGTGCGGATGTACCAGGCCGGACGCGCGAGCTGGATCAGCGGGTCCTCGTCGGACCGCCAGCAGAACGGGTACGGGTGGCGGTAGGTCTCGTGGTGGACGAGGAGGTTCTTCTGCTTCAGCTCCTCGATGAGGTCCTTGTCGGCGTCCTTCACCCAGCGACCGGCATAGACGCCCATCTCGGGGATGAACGTGCCGTCGGGTTTCACGGCGCAAAACACTTCCGCGTCGGCGCCGTAGAGCTTCCGGTGCGCCATGAAGTCGACTTCACCGAAGGCCGGCGCGGTGTGGACGATGCCGGTCGCGCTCATCTCGACGAAGTCGGCGGCGATCACGCGCCACGCGGTGTCGGGCGCCTTGGATGTGAAGAGGTCGAACGGCGGGAGGTACTTCTTCCCGACGAGCTCGCTCGCCGGGATCGTCTTCTCCACCGTGAGCGTCGTGCCGAGCTTCTTCGCGGTCGCCTCGACGAGGCCCGCGGCGAGGACGAGCCTCTTCTCGAGGACCTTCTTCGCCCAGCCCGCCTTCACCTTCTCCGGGTCGCCCTTCACGACGGCGTACTCGAAGGTCGGGTTGACCGCCGCGTACATGTTCGACGGCAGGGTCCACGGTGTCGTCGTCCAGACCGCGAGCGCCGTCTGCGGGTCGTCTGCGAGCGGGAACGCGACGAACACGGACGGGTCGTCGACCTCCTTGTAGCCGAGGCCGACCTCGGCCGAGGAGAGCGCGGTTCCGCCCTGCGCCCACCACCAGACGACCTTGTTGCCCTGGTAGAGGAGGCCTTTCTGGAAGAGGCGCGACAGCGCCCACCAGACGCTCTCGACGAACGAGCGGTGGTAGGTGACGTAGGCGGTCGGGAGGTCGACCCAGAACGCGACGCGCTCCGTGAGCTCCTCCCACTCCTTCGTGTAGCGGAACACGGAGTCGATGCACTTCTTCACGAAGGGCTCGACGCCGTACTGCTCGATCGCGGCCTTGCCGTGGATGCGGAGCTCCTTCTCGACCTCGACCTCGACGGGGAGCCCGTGGGTGTCCCAGCCTGCCTTTCGCGCGACGTGGTAGCCGCGCATCGTCTTGTAGCGAGGGAAAAGGTCCTTGATGACGCGCGTGAGCACGTGGCCGTTGTGCGGGAGCCCGTTCGCCGTCGGCGGGCCCTCGTAGAAGACGAAGGGCTCACCCGACTTCGTACCCTCGAGGCTCTTCTCGAAAATGCGCGCGTCCTTCCAGAACGTGAGGATCTCTCGCTCTTCCTTCGGGAAGTCGAGCTCACTGGGGACACGGTCGAAACGGGGCTGCGTGGTCATCGGAGCCCGGGGTTCTACCACGGCGCGGCGCGACGTGACGGCGAGCCCCACGGCCCCCGCGCGCGGGACGCCGCACGTGGAGCAACGGAGAGACGTCCTGGGCCGTGCTCGATCCAGCACGCCGCCGAAACCCGCGGAAATTCGACGGCGCGGATGTGGTACGCGCCGTGCTGGCTGATTGCTCGAGCCCTCATGGCGTTCGATCTTCCACGCGCAGCGCGACAGCTCCGCTTCACGGGTCCCGTCCGCGCCGCGGGCACGGCGGTCCCGGCGACGAAGCCGCTCGCGCGCCCCCGGCCCACGCCGCCTGGTCCGGCCGTGCCGTGGCAGCCGGACGAGGACGACGTCCCGACGACCGTCGCGCGCTCGCCGCTCTCGTCGGACCCGGCCTACCCGCCGCCGATGACCTCACCGGCGCCGCGCGCGAAGAACGCGAAGAGCAGCACGAGCGCGAAGAGCCCGCGACCGATCCCGAACTTCCGTCCCGCGCCTCCGGCTGCCGGCCGGCCGGCCCGCGGTGGGACCCAGACGCGTCCTTCGAAGCGGAAGCGTACAATGCGCAGCCTCCCGCTCTTCGCGTGGATCCTGCTCTCCGTCGTCGCCGGCGCGATCAGCTTCCATCTCGTGCCGCCGCTCGCGGACAAGATCGCGGTGGTCGCGCTCCACAAGCGCTGAGTCACGTCCGTAGAAATGCAAACAGGCTACCGGCCGTCAGGAGGCGTCCCCTCCTGAAGCCTGTAGCCTGTAGCCTCGCGCGACGCGCGATCAGGCCGCGGCGACCGAGCCGAGCTTCTTCTGCACCAGAGCCATCGAGCCGCTCAGCGTCGTGATCTCCGCGAGCTCGGCGTCTTCGATCTTCACCTGGTACTTGCGCTCGATGGCGGCGACGATCTCGACGCCCATCATCGAGTCGATGCCGAGGTCCTTGAACGGCACGTCGTCCGGGATCTCGTCCTTTTCGGCGATCTCCGCGATCAGCGCCCGCAAATCTTCCTTCAGGTTCGACATCGTAGTTTCCCTCTCCAGAGAAGAAGACCTTCGATCACGCGTTCTGGCGCGACTCGACGGCGTTGAGCAAGTCCTTGACGGTCGTGATCCCCGCGAGCGCCTCGTCGGGGATGTGAATCTTCAGCTCGCGCTCGAGCGACCCGATGATCTCGAGCATGCCGAGCGAGTCGATCCCGAGCTCACTGATGGCGGTCGACTCGGCGACGTTGCGGAAGTCCTTCTCGGCGACGTCCGACGCCGTGTTGCGGAAGACTTCGAGGAGCTCGGTGCGATTGCTGGCCATCTGGATTCCTGGTGCTGCGTGGCTGCGAAGCCGCTTACGCGGTAGCGCCCGTTTCTTCGGTCCTCGGCTCCGTCCCTTGCACGCTGCGTGCGCGCGGGAGTGTGCCGCTGAGATACAGGTCCCGGGTCTTGCGGCGCTGGGGCTTGCCGCTCGAGGTCCGGGGGAGCGAGCCCTGCGGAGCGATGACGACCTCGTGGGGCGCGAGGGAGAACCCTTCGAGCACCACCTGGGCGATCGCCGACGTGAGGGATTCCGCTTCCGAAGCAAAGGCTTCCGCGGCGATGACGAGCTGCTCCTCGCCGTTCACCGGGACCCCGAAGGCGACGACGTTCCCGCGCCGGACGCCGGGCATCTCGCTGACGACCCACTCGATGTCGCTCGGGTAGAAGTTGCGGCCGCGGACGATGATCATGTCCTTCAGCCGGCCGCAGATGAAGACCTCGCCGTTCACGGTGTAACCGAGGTCGCCCGTATACAGCCACGTCTCGCCTTCGGGGCCCGGCTTGAACGCCGCGGCCGTGAGCTCCGGCTCCCGGTAGTAGCCGGCGGAGATGCTCGGGCCCTTGGTGATGATCTGCCCGACCTGGCGATCGCCGAGGCGGTTGCCCTGCTCGTCGACGACCGCGATCGCGTGCTCGGGGAACGAGCGGCCGCAGTTCACGAGATCCTGCACCGTCGACTCCTCGGCGCCGTCCTTCGCCTCGGCCGCGGTGCCCTTCTCGAGCGAGGCGCGGTCGACGAGGTCGGCACGGACGCCGGTGTCGACGGGGACGAACGTGATCGCGAGCGTCGCCTCGGCCATGCCGTAGGACGGGAGGAACGACTTCGGATCGAACTTGGCGGGACGGAGCTTCTCCGCGAACTCGCGGAGCGTGCGCGACTGGATCGGCTCGGCCCCGCAGCCCGTGCGACGGAGGCTCGAGAGATCGAGCTCGGCGACGTCCTTCTCCTTCACGCGCTTCGAGACGAGCGCGTAGGCGAAGTTCGGCGCGTACGTGATCGTGCCGCGGTGCTGGTGGACCTTGTCGAGCCAGATGCGCGGGTTGCGGACGAAGCTCGCCGTCGGGAGGAACACGACCGGGATGTCCGTGAAGAGCGGCCCGATCACGAACCCGATGAGGCCCATGTCGTGGAAGAGCGGGAGCCAGCTCACGCCCTTGTCGAAGGACGAATCCTTCTGGAGGCCGTGGATCATGAAGCTCTCGCTGTTCCAGGCGAGGTTCCGGTGCGAGACCATCACGCCTTTCGGACGCGAGGTGCTCCCCGACGTGAACTGGAGGAACGCGAGGTCGTCGGGCGTGACCTCGACGTCGACCTTGCCGTGGTCTTCCTTCCCGAGCTCGTCGACGGTGACGACGCCGCGGAGGCTCGGGGCGCGGGGCACGACGGGATCGACGTACTGGCGGGTCGATTGGGTCGTGAGGAGGAGCGACGCTCCGGCCGCGCTCGTGATGTGCGCGACGGTGTCGTGGTAGCCCTCGATGTTCTTGAACGTGAGCTGCGGCGAGATCGGGACCGGGACGATCCCGCCCATCACCGCGCCGAGGAACGAGAGGACGAACTCGTCGGGGTCGGGCACGGCGATCGCGACGCGGTCCCCCTTCCGGAGACCACGCGCGTGGAGGTCCGCGGCCCGGCGCTCGGCGAGGACGGCGAGCTCCGAGAACGGGACGTAGCGCTCGGTCCCGTCGGCCCGGACGAAGACGAAGCCGCGCTCGGTCTGGCCCGAGAGGTCTCGGATCGCCTGGACGAGCGTGGGCGCGACGAACTTCGGGTCCTGCGGGCGCATGAGGGCGCGGCTCTGTACTTCGAGACAGCGCACCGCGCAAGGCGTCAACGGAACATCCGTGCCCGTGCGGCTGCGCGTCTCCTGGACATGCGTAGACCCGCGCGCACGCGAAGGTCGTTACGCGCTGCTCCAACTGGTTCAACCATGCGATGAATCACGGGAAATCCCCCGGAAAAACGCCGTTGGACGACGTTGCTCCGGCCGAGGGCCGCAGGCTATAAGGCCGACGGTGCGGGTCTTCATCACAGGCGTCGGCGTGGTCAGCTCGATCGGGCTCGGGAAGGGCGACTTCTTCCGCTCGCTCGCAGAAGGCCGGAGTGGGATCTCGCAGGTCGAGGCCTTCGACGTCCGGAACCTCGGACGCGAGTACGCCGGCGAGGTGAAGGCGTTCCGCCCCCGCGATCACCTGAGCGCCGCCGAGCTGCGACGGATGGGGCGCTGCTCGCAGATGGCACTCGCCGCCGCGCGGATGGCTGTCGCGGATGCCGGTCTCGCGCCGGGTGCGCTCCGCGGTGAGCGCACCGCGATCGTGCTCGGCACGACGATGGGCGAGGCCGACGTCCTCGAGGACCTCGACGGCGCGTGGATCAAGAAGGGCGAGAGCGCGGTGCGCCGCGCGATGATCCCGAAGTACGGCTCGACGCTGCTCCCGATCCACGTCGCGCGGGCGCTCGGCGCCGAAGGCCAGGTGCTCACCCTGCCGGCCGCGTGTGCGGCGGGCAATTACGCGATCGGCTTCGCCGCCGACCTGCTCCGCGCGGGCAAGGCCGACGTCGTCGTCACCGGCGCCGCGGAGATGCTGCAGGAGCTGCAGTACAGCGGGTTCGTGCGCCTCGCCGCGATGGCGCCCTCGAAGTGCCAGCCGTTCGACTTGAACCGCCAGGGTCTCATCCTCGGCGAGGGCGCCGGCATCCTGGTCCTCGAGAGCGAGGCGCACGCGGTGCGCCGCAACGCGAGCCTCCTCGCCGAGATCGGCGGGCACGGCATGACGTGCGACGCGTACCACATCACGCGGCCGCATCCGGACGCGGTTGGAAGCCTCTCGGCGATGCGCCAGGCGATCGAGCGCTCCGGACTCACGCCCGGTCAGATCGACTTCGTGAACGCGCACGGCACGGGGACGCGCCACAACGACGCGGCCGAGTCGAAGGTGATGCGCGAGGTGTTCGGCGGACGGCGCGTCCCGATCTCGAGCATGAAGAGCATGCTCGGTCACACGATGGGCGCCGCGAGCGCCCTCGAGGCGATCGGCTGCGTGATGACGCTCGAGACCGGCATCTACCCGCCCACGATCGGCTACGAGACGCCCGATCCCGAGTGCGACGTCGACGTCGTCGCGAACGAAGCGCGCAAGGGTCCGCACGACATCGTCCTCAACAACTCGCTCGCGTTCGGCGGCTACAACTCCGTCACCTGCCTCGCGAAGCCGTACAAGATTCCGGAGCCGTCGCCGATCGGCTCGGCCCGCACGAAGGCGGCCTGAGATGAAGCCCCGCGCAGTCACCGGCCTCGGCATCACGTGCGCGCTCGGCACCGGCGGCGAGAGCTTCCTCCGCGCCGAGCTCGCGGGGAAGCCCCCTCGCCTCTCCGAGCGCGAACGCGGCGCGATCACGAGCTTCGACGCGAGCAAGGTGCCGAACGCACCGATCGTCGAGGTGCCTGGCTTCGATCCGGCGAAGTACCTCGGCGACAAGGGCCTCCGCGTCCTCGACCGCCTCACGAAGCTGCTCCTCGTCGGCGCGCGCCTCGCGCTCCACGACGCCGGTCTCAAGAAGGACAACCAGTGGGCAGCGGGGACTGCCGAGCGCGTCGGCGTCTGCGTGTCGAACGCGTACGGCAGCCTCGAGGCGATCACCGAGCTCGATCGCGTCGCGAAGCTCGAGGACGCCCGCTACATCAACCCCTCCAAGTTCCCGAACACCGTCTCGAACAGCGCGAGCGGGTACGTGAGCATCTGGGAGGAGCTCCGGGCGCTCAACGTCACGGTGTCCGACGGCAACTGCGGCGGCCTCGATGCCGTCGCCTGCGCCGACATCTTCCTCGAGACCGGCCGCGCCGACTCGATCCTCGTCGGCGGCGGCGAGGCGATGAGCGAGGCGCTCTACCTCGCCTTCCGCAAGCTCGGCGAGGGCGGCGCCCTCGGCGATACCCGGATCGGCGAAGGCGCCGTGTTCCTCGCGCTCGAGACCATCGAAACGGCCGCCGCCCGCTCGGCGAAGGTCCTCGCGCACGTCACCGGCTACGGCACCGCGTTCGTGGCGCCGCCGGACGAGACGACCCTCATCTACGCGTCGCGCGCCGCGATGGAGCGCGCGGCGAAGCTCGCCCTCGTCGACGCCGGGGTCACGGCCGAGGACGTCGATCTCGTCGTGTCCGGCGTCTCGGGGCTCCCCTCGTTCGACGACGAGGAGCTCGCCGCGATCGCCGCCGTCCTCCCCGGCAAGCCGGTCGTCGCGCCGAAGCTCGTCCTCGGCGAGACCCTCGGTGCGGGTGGCTCGATGGCGATGGCGGTCGCCGTCGAGCTCCTGAACGGCGCCCCGGCGAGCCCGCTCGTCCGAGGCGAAGCCCCGGCGCAGGTGCGGACGGTGCTCGTGACGTCGGTGGGGTACTACGGGAATGCGAGCGCGGTGGTACTCACGACGTGAGTCTTCAGTCTTCGGACTTCAGCAGGGGTCACTGCTGCGGAATGCACACCTTGCGGTTCTGCGCGCCGCCGCCGCTCGAGCGGCACGTCGCGTAGATCGACGCGTAGGACTGGCAGTAGACCGTGTCGAGCGAGCCCGCGTCGGTCGCACCGCCGTCGTAGTAGCCGGCGCTCGCGTTCGCGGAGATGGCCGCCTGGATGTCGGCCGCCTCGCAGCTGAGGAAGCAGTACTTCGTCGCGGAGTCGTTCGTGAACGGCGCGCAGACCTGCTTCACGCCCGTGCGGCACTCGCCCGGCGCCGCGCAGCAGTCGGAGTCCTGCGTGCAGGTGTGGGTGCAGTAGCCGTTCGGGACGCGGTCGAGGCACGTCACGGTGCCCTTGACCGTGCCGCCGTCGAGCTGCGGATAGCACTGGGTCGCCGCCGTGCAGGCCTGGCCGGCCGGCTCGACGCCGCGGGGGCCGGCGTCCGTCGCCGGTCCGGTGTTGCTCGCCACCTCGGCGTCGTCGGAGCCGCCGCACGCGAGCGCCACAGCCGAGCCGAAGGTCGCGAGGACGAGGAACAAGCGAAGGGTCTTCATGCCCGACAGCTTTCCGTAACCTGATCGGCTTGTCGATTGGTCAGACGACCGTTCAGGGCGAACGGAGCACATCACGCTCCGCTGGAAAAAGGCGTGGATCCATGCAAGAAAGCGCGCCGAACATGAGCTGGATCGACGAGAAGGCGAAGCAGGAGCTCCAGCGCGTCCGTGAGGCGCGCGAGAAGCAGGTGTACCCGTACTTCCGCGAGTTCGAGACAGGTGGCCTGCACACGCAGATCGCGGGCAAGCCGATCGTGAACTTCAGCTCGAACGACTACCTCGGGCTCACGAACCACCCGAAGGTCAAGGAAGCGGCGAAGAGGGCGGTCGACAAGTACGCCTGCGGTCTGTCGAGCTCGCGCGTCCAGGCGACGACGACAGAGCACGTCGAGCTCGAGAGGCGGCTCGCGAAGTGGTTCGGCTACGAGCGCTGCCTCATGTTCACGACGGGCTACCAGGCGATGCTCGGCACGATCGTGTCGCTCGCGGACAAGGACACGACGCTCGTCCTCGACAGCTACAGCCACGCCTGCATCCTCGACGGCACCTTCCTCGCCGCCGGCATCCCCGGCCGCGCCCCGGAGGTCCGCTTCTTCAACCACAACTCGGCGAAGAGCCTCGAGCGCATCCTCAAGTCGCGCGAGCGCAAGAATGCGATGGTCGTCGTCGAGGGCGTCTACTCGCTCGACGGCGACAAGGCGCACCTGAAGGAGTTCGTCGAGATCTGCGAGAAGTACGACGCCGTCCTCGTCGTCGACGACGCGCACGGCACCGGCACCCTCGGCGAGCGCGGCACCGGCATCCTCGAGGAGACGGGCCTCCGCGATCGCTGCCCGATCCTCGTCTCGACCTTCTCGAAGACGTTCGGCGGCATCGGCGGCCTCCTCCTCGCGAGCGAGGACGTCGTCGACCTCGTGAAGCACAACGCGCGGAGCTTCCTCTTCAGCGCGTCGCTCCCGGTGCCGATCGTGGCGGCCGCATCGACCATCCTCGACATGATGGAGACGGACGGTCCTGCGATGGTCCGCGAGCTCCACCAGAAGGCGGACTACTTCCGCTCGGAGCTGACGAAGGCGGGCTTCGACCTCGGCGCCTCCAACACGCACATCATGCCGGTGATGTGCCGCGAGGAGCGGAAGACGCTCTTCATGCATGTCGCGCTCCTCGAGTGCGGCGTGCTCATGGTTCCCATCACGTATCCCGCCGTGAAGCACGGCGAGGAGCGCCTCCGCGTGAACATCACGCGCGGCCACACGCAGGAGGACATGGACACGGCCCTCGAGCTGCTCAAGTCGTACGGCGAGGCGTTCTTCGTCCTCAGCGGCGAGGACATCGGCCCGATGGAGGGCTGAGGCCCGCGCTCAGGGCGCGTTCGCGGCGACCTTCGCCGCGGAGAGCTTCACGAGCGCGTGCGCGATCTCCTCGACCGTCGTGACCCGATCGAGGATCTCGTTCGGGATGACGAGCGCGAAGCGGTCTTCGATGTCGGCGACCACTTCCATCACGCCGAGGCTGTCGAGGCCGAGGTCGTTCTGGATGTGATCCTTCGGGCCGACGCTGCGGCCCTCCGCGACGTGCTTGGTCAGGATCTCGGTCGTGATCCGCAGCGTCTCCTCGTACGAGCTCATCGACGACGACGCTATCACCGGACGAACGGACCGGCGAGAGCCGCCACGATCCCGGCGACGGCCTCCGGCGCCGCCGCGACGACCGCGCGGATGACCGCGACGCCGTCCGCGCCGGCG
>JBDHVE010000050.1:0-55613 GCA_039809485.1 Polyangiaceae bacterium
TGGGCGCCGCCGCGGGCGCCGGAGGCTGCGACGTGCGCGGCGGGGCGGACGCGCGGCCGCTCACGCGCGTCTCCGCGACCGCTTCGTTCTCCGCGGGTGCCGGGGGCGCCGACTGGCCGAGATCGGACGGCGGCGGCGGCACGTCGACGGGCGCAGTCGAAGGCGGTCGCGTGCGATAGCCGCCGAGCTCGATCCGCAAGCGCACCGCGAGCTCCGCAGGCGCGATCTCGATCGCCTCGCGCAGGGTGCGGTCCGCTTCGACGCGGTCGGCCGGGTTCTTCGACTCGAAGAGCGCGCGCGCGAGCTCGGCGAGGACCTCCGCGCGCGCTTCGCCTTCGAGCGCGGGCAGCACCGAGCGGAGCAGCTCGCGCACGCGGGCGGACTCTCCCCTCCCTCGCGCACGAGCAGCTTGCCGGCGGATCGCTTCGACGCGCGTCTCCGGGTCGAGCGCCGCTTCGTCGAGGAGGCGCTCGGCGACGTCCGGCCTCTGCGCGCGCTCGGCGGCGTCGGCCGCCGCGAGCGCGACGCGTCCGACGCGACGGAGGCCGAGCAGGTTGCCTTCGAGCGCCTGGACGTAGAAGCGGATCGCGGGCTCCCACGTCCCCTTCGCCGCCGCGCGTTCCGCGAGCCCGAGCGCGACGAGCGGCTGCGGGCCGACCTCGCCGAGCGCGGCGCGGAGCACCGATTCGCCGGTCCCCTTCGCCAGCACGTCTCGCGCCTCCGCGAGGAGGAACGTGCCGAGCGCGATGTCCTCCGGTGCGAGCCCCGAGCGCGATGCGCCTTCGACGAGGGGCGTCAGCGCGGCGACGGTGACGCGAGCATCCTCGGCGTCCCCGGCTCCGCGCAGACGGTATTCGAGGCCGCGCGCGAAGAGCTGCGTCGAAGGCACGTCGGGCGCGAGCCGCGCTGCATCGCGCGCGCGAGCGAGCGAGGAGCTCGTGTCGCCGGCGCGCGCCGCCGCCTGCGCGGCCTCGACGAGCATCTCGCTCCGCGTCTTCGCGTCGTCGGGCGACACGCGCGAGAGCGCTTCGAGCGTCTCGCCGAGCTCGCCGGGGTCGTTCGCCGCGCGTGCGACCTCGGCACGCGCCTCGAGGACGCTCACCGAGCCTGGGTTCTCCGCGGCGAGGTCGCGCACCACCTTCCGCGCGCGCTCGATCTCGCCGAGCGACACGAGCGCGCGCACGAGGCGAACCGAGGCGTCCTTGCGCTCCGCCGGCGCGGACGCGACGCGCGCGAGCTGCTCGAGGGCGGGCAGCGCACGGCTCGGCTGTCCGACGCGGTCGTAGAGGTCGGCGACCCATCGGAGCGCGCTCGGGTGCCCCGGCGTCTCGACGAGCACGCGTTCGAGCTCGGCGCACGCGTCCTCGAGACGACCGAGTCGCTGCTCGAGGATCGCCGCGCGCCGGAGGCGAACGGCCCGGAGCGCCTCCTTCGCCGTGTCCTGCGTGGAGAGGCGCTCCGTTCGCTTCGCGAGGTGGTCGGCGAGCGCGGCATAGTCGCCGCGCGCGACGAGCAGAGCCTCGATCGCGACGTCGGGCTCGGTGTCGTTCGGATCCGAGCTCCACACCTCGCGCCATGCCTTCTCGGCGGCATCCAGGGCGCCGCGGGCGCCTTCCGCGCGCGCGAGGCGCTTCAGCACGTTCCTGCGCTCCGCGTCGGTCGCGTGCTCGACGAGCTCTTGGAGCGCCTCGAGGCGGAGGTCCTCGCGCTTCGCGGCTTCCGCCGCACGCTCGACCACCGCCCACCTGCCCTCGGAAGGTCCGAGCCGCGCCGCCTCGACGAACGCGAGGACCGCGCCCTCGACGTCGCCACGCGCTTCTTTCGCCTGCCCGAGCTCGTCCCATCGCGCGGCACGCGTCTCGGCCGGGAACGCCTCGCTGTGCACCGCGAGCTCGACGGCTTCCTCGACGCGTCCCGCCGCGGCCAGCGCTTCGGAGAGCTCACGCTCCACGCCGCCGCGCTCGCCTTCGGGCGCGATCCCGCGCGCGCGGGACAGCGACGACACGGCGGCCTCGTGCTCGCCGCGGTCGTGCGCCTTCTTCGCCGCGCTCCGGAGCGCCTCGAAACGCCGCGACGTGTCGGCACGACGTGCGAAGCGCGCGGCGAGCGCAGGATCGTCGTGCTGCGCGAGCGCCTCCTCCGCCTCCGCCACCGCCTGATCGTCGTCCGCGTCCTTCTCTACCGCCATCACGAGCGCCTTCGCGGCGCGCGGACCGTCGCCGAGCGCGCCCGCGAGCGCCCCGACGAGCCGGAGGAGAGCGACCCCGATGTTCGCGTACGGCTTCTCGATCGTCGCGAACGCGTCGTCGACCGACGCCTTCGCCTCGGGCGCCCGCGCGAGCGTCGGCGCGAACGGCACGAGGTTCACGTATTCGTCGACGTCGCCGTCGGTCGCGATCGCGCGCTCGAGCGACCGCAGCGCCCACGACGCGTCGCCGAACAGCTCGAGACCGATCTTCGCGAACGTGATCGCGATGCGCGCGCCATCCGGGCCTTCGAGCTCCTTCGCGAGCGCGTCGCTCGCGCGCGCGAGGCGCACGGCGAGCGCCTCGCCGTCTTCCGGCGCCACCGCGAGGAGCTCGCGCGCGGCGGAGGCGAGGCGCGACATCGTCACCGGCGAAGGCATCAGCACCGCCGCCCGGAGGAGGAGATCGACCCGCTGGCGCGTCCCCTCGAGGTCGCTTCCGGCGAGCTGCGCAGCGCGGAGGAGCCAGCCGGCACGTACCGCGGTCGACTTCGCGAGCTCGGCGACGTGCTCCACCGTGCGCACCGCGATCGATCGCCGTTGGGCTTGGTCCGACGTGCGCCGCAGGAGCTCGAGGGTCGAGCCCTCCGAGGGCACCGCGATGAACGCCTGCGCCGCGTGCTTGAGGGCGAGCATCGCGACGCCGCCGTCGGCGAAGTACCGCGCCGCGCGGTGGTGGGCCGCGCGCCGGCCGAAACGGCCGAGCGCGCGACGCGCGACGTGGTCGTAGAGCGGCGACATCTCGTGCGCACGACCGAGCTGCTTCGACGCGACCTCGGCGAGCTCGAGGGCTTCGCCGTGCCCGGCGTGCTTCTCGAGCGCCGTGCGCGCGAGACCGAGCGCGCGTCCCGGCTCGTCGGCCTCGAGCGCCGCCCGCGCCGCTTCCGTCGACACGAGCGCGCAGCGTGGCCGGTCCTGCTCCCGCTCGGCGAGCTCCGCCAGCACCTCGACCGCGTAGCTCGCGTCGGCGACGGTGACGAGATCGCGACGCAGCGTCGCGTACCCCTTCGCGGAGTCGAGCTGCGCTGCGCGCATCCACGACTGGACGGCGCGCGCGCGGTCGTCGGCGAGATCCCAGTAGGCGGCGCCGAGATCACGGAAGGCAGCGATCGCCGCGTCGGTCCGGCCTTCGTCGAGCGCGAGCTCGGCCGAGACCTCCAGCCACGCGAGCTCCGCGTCGGCCGAGAGCGAGGCCGCCTCGATCCCGGTGATGCGCTCCTTGACCCTCCCGAGGTCGGCGCCGTCGCGCGCCGCCCGCGCGTAGGTCGACAGCTCGCCGGGCTCGTCGCCGAGCGCGGTGTAGAGCAACCCGAGCGCGAACATTCCCTGCGCGCGCTCCGCGGCGTGAGCGCCGGACGCGACCCACCGCTCGAGCACCGTCACGCGGAGCGCGAGGTCGCCTGCCGCGAGCGCCACCTCCTCGACGGCGGCACGCAGCGTCGTGCTGCGAGGGCCGAGCACGTCGATCGCGCGCCGCGCTGCCTCCGCTGCGCGCTTCGCGTCGTGCTCGGAGATCGCCCGGAGCGCGGACGCGACGCGCTCGGCCATCTCGCGCGCGGGCTCGGGCTGCGGAAGGAGCCAGTCGAGGGCTTCGAGCGCCGCCGTCACGTCGCCCGCCCGCAGCGCGCGCATGACGAGCGCTTCGACGGCCGTCGCGAAGCCGGGGCGGAGCGTCACAGCCCGCTTGGCCCACGCGATCGACGTCGTCGCGTCCCCGAGCCGCTCGTAGACGTCGGCGAGCCGCGCGCAGAGCTTCGACGTCGGATACCCGGTCTCGATCGCGTGCTCGATCGCGGCGGCGGCGACGCGTCCTTCCGTCGTCGGCACGAGCGCCGCGAGCATCGCCGAAGCGCGTGCGTCGTCCGGGTCGGCGCGGAAGGCGAGCGCCGCGGCGCGGCGCGCGGCCTTCTCGTCCCCTGCGCTCGCGAGCGCGGCGGCCGCCACCGTTCCGAGCGCGCCGCTCGCGGGCGGGCCGCACGTGCGGGCGAGCTCCGCAAGCGAGAGCGCGGACGCGTGCCGATCGCCGGCGAGCCGCGCGGTCGCCCACGCCTCGGCGAACGCCCACGGGGTCACCGCCGCCGCGAGCCCTTCGGCAGCGCGCGCGCTGTCCTCGAGGCGGCCCGCGCCGCGGAGCGCGGCGACGAGCGCGATGCGGAGACGCGGAGGCTCCGGCGGCCGCGCGAGGCGGGCTCGGCAGAGGCTCACGACCGCGTCGGTGTCGCGGACGCGTTCGGCGATCCGGATCGCCTCCCAGAGTACGAGGTCGTCGTCGCGGTGCACTTTCGAGAGCTCCGTGAGGACGTTCGCGAGGTCGCGCGACGCCTCCGGGGCAGAGCGGAGGAGCCTGACGAGGTCACCGAGGAGCGACACCTTCGCGCTCTCCGCGCTCGTCTCGAGCGCGCGGCGCGCGAGCGCGATCTCCTCGTCCCGTCTCCGCACGGCCGTTTCGCTCCGCGCGACGGCGGCGCGCGCGGCCTCGTCCTCGGGGTCGAGCTCGGCGACGACGCCGTAGGCCCAGCTCGCGAGCAGCGGGTCCCGCGCCGCCTCCGCGACCTCCACGAGCGCGCGCGCGGCGACGCCGCGGGCGGCGCGTTCGGACACGGGGTCGGCGCCCGGATCGCCCATCGCGGCACGGACGAGCCCCTCGACGAGCCACGTCGTCGAGCCGGCGCGCCGCGCGAGCGCGCGGAGCGCATGGAGCGCGTCGGCGTTCGTCGCGTCGGCGGTCACGGCACGCGCGTACGCCTCGAGCGCGCGCTCGGTCGCCGCGAGCGGACCCGCCGAGAGACGGCCGAGCTCCGCCCAGCGGACGGACGCTGCGCGCCCGGTCCCGCGCTCGGCGCGGATCTCGAGGCGCGCCGCGAGCAGCTCGAAGGCCGAGGCGCGGGAGAGGAGCGCGTCGAACGCGTCCGCGTCGGGCCCCTCGAACACACCGTCGAGCCCCGCGTCGAACGCCGCGAAGAGCGCACGCGCGAGATCGCCCGAGGCGAGAGAAGCCTCGAGCCGCTGCTCGTGGACCGCCTGCGCCTCGTGCTCCTCGCCCGCCGCCGTACGCGCCTCGGCGTGCCGCCTGAGGACGAGATCGGCCGCGGGCGCGCGCGCCGCCTTCGTGAAACGCGACGCGAGCGCGGCGACGGCGACCGGGCTCGCCGGATCGAGCTCGACGGCGCGGAGGAGATCCTCCTGCTCGAGCGTCGGGTCACCTTCCGCCGCGCGCCGCCTCGCGGCGTGCGCGTACGCATCCGCGCCGTCGCGCGCGGAGAAGCTCGCCGGAGCCCACGCCGGGATCGTCGCGAGCAGCTCGAGCGGCAGCGGGTCGGTCGGATCCGCCTCGGAAGCCTCCTCGAGCGCCTCGATCGCGCCGGTCGCGTCCCCTGCCCGCGCATGCAGGACGCCGATGCGGACGAGACGCGACGTACGGCGGACGGGGTCGTCCTCGTCGGGCAGCTTCCGCAGCTCGGCGGCGGCGAGCCCGGGCTCGCCGAGCTTCTCGAGCCACCCGGCGAGGCGGTGTCGGAGCGCCGGGTCGTCGTGGGTCGCGAGCGTGCGCGTCGCGAGCTCGACGGCGACGTCGAGCTCGCGATCGCTCGCGGCGAGGCGCTCGGCCAGCGCGCTCGCGGCAGCATGCTCCTCGTCGGCGTCGCCGAGCATGCGCGCCATGTCGACGCGCGCACGGAGATGCGCGAGCTCCGCGGTCCGGCCGCGCCGGCGCGAGAACGGCGGTCGCACCGCTGCGTTCGGGCCTTTCGGCGAGGCTCCGTTCTCGTGCCCCACGGTCACCTCACGACCACCGCGAAGGGCAACGCGACGACCGCGCGCTCCCCTTCCGCGAGCGGCGCGACGCTCGTGACGAACGGCACCATGTCGGGCGCGACGCGATCGAGGACCGACATCGGCGTCGGCTTCGCGGACTCGGCCGCACGCTGGGCACGCTCCTCCGCGGCGCGCGGCTCGAGCGCTTCGAGGAACGCGGGCTTCCCCGAGACGACGGACACCTTCGCGTCCTTCGGCAGGTTCGCGAGCTCGCGCGCCTTGGCGATCGCGTCACCGAGACCGCCGATCTCGTCCACGAGACCGCGCGTCTTCCCTTCCTTGCCGCCGAAGATGCGCCCTTCCGCGCTATCCGCGACCTTCTCCCGCGTGACGGTGCGGCCGCGCGTGCTCCGCCCCTCGACGATGCGCGCGAGGAACAGCTCGTAGATGCTCGACATGCTTTCGAGCACGCGACCACGCGTCGCCTCGTCCCACTTCACGAGCGGCGATTCGTAGCCGGCGCGGGCGGCGGCGCCCTGCTTGCCCGAAGCGGCGAACGTCTCCGCGTGGACACCGATCTTCTCGAGCGCGTCGCCGACGCCGATCTTGCCGCCGACGACGCCGATCGACCCGACGATGCTCATCGGCTCGGCGAAGATCACGTCGCCCGTGCACGCCATGTAGTAGCCGCCGCTCGCGGCCATCTCACCGACGCTGACGACGAGCGGCTTCTTCTTCCGCAGCTTCATCAGCTGGTGCCACATCAGGTCGCTCGCGAGGGCGCTGCCGCCGGGCGAGTCGATCCGGAGGACGACGGCCTTCACGTCGTCGTCCTTCTCGAGCTTCGCGATCGTCTTCGAGAACTCCTTCTCGATGATGCCCCCGCGACCGCCGAAGATGCCGTTGCCCCCCGACGTCATCGAGATGCTGCCGCTCGCGCGTACGAGCGCGACGGGACCGTTCTCCGACGACTCCCCCGCGAGCACCTTGATGAGCTCGGACAGCCCGTCGGGCTGCTCCTCGGCGCCGGGGCCGAACACGATCTTCTCGCGGACGGCGCTCGACTGCTTCTTCGCCTCGGCGAGCGCCTCGTCGGCGTAGCCGACCTCGTCGACGAGCCCGACCGCCTTCGCCTTCGCGGCGCCGTAGGGACCGTCCTCCATCGCCTCGACGAGCGTGCCGTTCTTGCGCTTCGCGATCCCCTCGAGCCACGAGGCGCGGAGGTCGGCGAGCGTGCTCGTGAGCGACTGGCGCGCCTCCGGGCTCGGGCCATCGCGCGTGAGCGGCTCCTCGGCGCCCTTGAACTTGCCGACCTGGAGGATGTCGATCGAGAGGTGCAGCTCGTCGGCGAGGAGGCGGCGGAAATAGACGACCTGGCTCGCGAGACCGACGGCTTCGAGGTCGCCCGCCGGCGACATCCAGAGCTGCGAGCAACCGCGCGCGAACGCCATGTACGAGGCGTTCCCGAGCCCGTCGGCGTGGCAGTACACCTTCTTCGAGGTGCCGAGCTTCTCGAGCTCCGCGCCGATCTCCTCGGCGCGCGCCGCGCCGAGCGACCCCGTCCCGAGCTTCACGAGCACGGCGACGGCGTCCTTGTCCTCGCGCACTTCCTGGATGGCGCGGAGCAGCTCGTCGAAGCTCTTGCGACGACCGGCGACCGCGAAGAGGCCGGTCGTCTCGATCTCCGGGACGCCACCCGACACGTCGAGGACGGCGACGGCTGGTCCCTTCTTCGGCGGCGGCTCGGTCTTGCCCTCGGCCTTCGGGCGCCCCTCGCAGCCCACGACGAAGACGGCGCTCGCGAGCGCCGCCGCCAGGATCGCGTGCCTCTTCAACCGCCACCTCCCTGCTCACCTGCGGTCGGCGCGGGCGCGGGCTTCGGGGCCGACGCCGCCTCGAGGCGCTGCTTCACGTAGCCCGGGTACGTCCCCTCCGGGAATCGATCGACGATCTCGCGGTACGTCTTCGCCGCGGCCGCGCGATCACCCGACTCCCAGTCGACGTCGGCGAGCCCGACGAGCGCCGGAAGGTACGTCGGGTTGATCGACAGGACGCGCTTGTACGAAGCGCGCGCGCCGGACAGATCGTGCTGCGCGTGCGAGATCGCGGCGAGCCCGTGGAGCGCTTCCGAGTCGTTCGGGTTCTTGTCGAGCGCCGCCGAGTACAGCATCCGCGCCTTGTCGAAATCGCGCCGGTTGCGCGCGGCTTCCGCCTGCGCGACGAGCACGCGCGGGTCGCCCGAAGGCGCGCCGCCACCCGCGCCCGGCTTGTGGTCGACCGCCGGCGACGGCGTCCCGCTCGGCGTCGCGGCCGCGATCGCGCCCGCGTCGGGCTTCGCGACCGGCGCCGCCGCGCGTGCGCGATCGGCGAAGGCGCGGAGCTGCGGGAGCAGCGGATGCTGGCGTGTCATCGCCGCGAGGCGGTCGACTTCGGCCTTCGCGCCCGCGGCGTCGCCCGAGCGCGCGAGTGCGTAGACGAGCGCCGCGCGTGCGCGTCCCGGGCCCGACTCGGTCGCGGCGGCGGTGCGGAGCCGCTCGACGACGGTGGGCCAGAGCGGCTCGGCCTCCGCGAGGTCGAGCGCGGCGAGGACGTACGCCGTCTCGGGCTGCGCCGAGCTCGCGCTCAGCTTCGCGACGAGGGCGCGTGCGCCTTCGCGATCACCGGAGATGCGGAGCGCGTCGATCTTCGCGCGGAGCGCAGCCGGATCTTCGGGCGCGACGGCGAGCGCTTCGTCGGCGGCCTTCCGCGCGTTCTGCGCGAGCTCGGCGAGCCCGTCGCGGACGAGTCGGTGCTCGTCGGCGGCATCGGTGGGAAGGAGGCGCGACTTGAGCCAGAGCACGTCCGCGCGCGCGGCGGTCAGGCGCGCGATGTCGAGGAGCACGCGCGGATCGCGCTCGGCGACGACGCTCGCCTTGTCGAAGCTCTCCTTCGCGAGCTCCAGGTTGCCTTCGGCGAGCGCTTGCTCGCCGGTGGCGAGGAAGGTCGCGATGCGGGGGTCGACCGCCGCGGACGCGGGCGGTTTCGGACCGCTCAGCGCGCCGAGGTTGTTGCGCGCCCACCACACGCCGAGCGCCCCGACGCCGAGGACGACGACGAGCGCGACGATGTACCCGCCGACGGGCCGGCGCCGCTCGAACGCCGGGATGTCGGAGACGGAGCGCCGCGCGTGCGCGTGCTCGTGCTCGTCGTCCGCGCGCTCGTCGTGGACGATGATGCGCCGGGGCGGGAGCGGCGACGAACGATCGTCGTATCCGGCGTCGGGATCCGATCGACGGCGCGGCGGCGCCGCGGCAGGGACCCGCCGCTCCGAGGCGCGGGGAGCCGCCCCGTTCGCGCTCGCAACCTCGACGCGCTCGGTCTCGTCATCGGCGATCGACGGGCGGCGCGCCGGCACCGGCGGCGGAACGCTCCGTGCGGGAACCGGCGGCGGCGGCGCGCTGCGGACGTTCGCGCTCCGCGCTCCGCCGGGGAGCGGCGGAGGGTTGCTCGGCTTCTGGCTGCCTTCGCCCGGCGGCGCGACGCCGGGCAGCGTCGGCGCCATCCGCATGTGCGGAGGCAGCGGCTGCGTACGCGCGAAATCCGGCTTCGGCGGAGCAGCGGCCGCGTGTGGAGCCGGCGCGGGCGACGCCGGCACAGTCGCGGCCGTCGCGGCGATCGCATCGGGCCCCTCGCGCGGCGGCACCGAGCCCATGCGCGCGCGCATCTCGGGGAACGGCGGCGCGACCGCCGGTTCTTCGCCCGTCCCCGGGATCGTGCGCGATGCCGCCGGCGAGAGGATCGCGGGCGGCGCCGGGAAGTCCGGCCGCGTCGACTGACGCTGCCTCGGCGGCGCGAGCGCAGGGCCGACCGCACCTGGCGGCGGCGGTGGGCGCGAGCGCCGGTTCGGATCGTGTCCGTCGAGGCGCGGCGGCGCCGGCGGGAGCGTTCCGCCGCGACCGCCCTGCGCGTCCTTCGCGTCGCGCTGATCGAAGAACGGCGCGAGCTCCGGGATGCCGCCGATCGCCTTCGGCGGGAGGCCGCCGCGCGAGAGCATGTCGTTGCGCTCGACCTGGTGGGCTTGGATGGCGCGCTGCAACTCGCGCAGCGACGTGAACACCAGCGTCCGACCATCGCCGGTGCGTACGTTCCAGAAGTCCTCGCTGTAGTCGCCGTCGGACCTACGGATCTTGAACTTGTGCCCGCAGTTGGTGCACTTGACCGTCGTGCCGCGCCCGCTGACGAGCGCGTCGTCGAACTCGTATTCCGTGCCGCAACGCTCGCACCTGACGTCCATCGAGGGATCTGCCTGGGCCCCGCACGACCGGGCTTTCGACCACGCTATCACGCGTAGGTGTGCGAAAGGGAAACCGAACACAAGAGAGGTGCGGCGAGCCGGCTGGGAGGGCGGGTCGGAACCGACTACCTCGGTCCTCGCCCCGCCTCACCCGCCCTCCCCCACGCCCTCGCCCCGCCTCGGCCCCGCCCTCCTCCGCATGACGTGACGTCCACACGAGGCGTGAACCGGCGTGCACGCCTTCCGGCCACCACGCCCGATCCTCCGAGCTTTCGCGGGTGGCTTCCGCGGCTTGTCTGGGGCATGCCCGTTGCTACGCTCGTCCTGCCGGAAGCAGCGGGTGCTCGCGCAGGTCGCGCTCACTCCGCTCCGCTTCTCGGTACCCCGACAGCCCCCGAAAGCTCGGCGGCGCTCGCCAAGGTCCGGACGAGGACAAGACCCATGATGATGAAGCGCATCGTTTTCTTCGCTCTTCTCGGGACCGGCGCGGCGGTGCTCGGCGGCTGCCCCATCTACCCGGAGGGCCGTGACCACCGGGTGTGCCTCGACGGCGACTGCTACCAGTGCCCGGACCCGTACTACTCGAGCGCGTGCGTCGGGTGGTCGTGCAACACGAGCTCGGACTGCCCGAGCGGCTACTCCTGCGGGAGCGATCGCCGCTGCCGGCTCACCGACGCGCCGCCGCCGCCGACCGGCGGCACGACGTGCGCGAAGCCGACCGACTGCGCCCCCGGCCAGGTCTGCGGTGCGGACAGCAAGTGCCATGCGGGCGACTGCGCGACGTACGGCTGTCCGTCGAGCTTCGTCTGCAAGCTGAGCGGCGGCGTCGCCCAGTGCGTGCCCGTCGGTCAGAACCCAGGCTCCACCTCCCAGTGCCAGAGCGACCGCGACTGCACGACGCCGGCCGGCGCGAAGTGCCTGAGCGGCTCCTGCGTCGCGCCGTCGGACCAGTGCGCCGACGCCACCCAGTGCTCGAACGGCGCACAGTGCGTGCAGGGTGCATGCACCCCGTCGTGCAGCGCGAACAAGCCGTGCCCGACCGGCTACGCGTGTGACGAGGCGAAGGGCGTCTGCACGAACAACCCGACCCCGTGCACGTCCTCTGCGCAGTGCAGCGGCGGCAACGTGTGCGTCGACGAGCACTGCGTCGCCCCGTGCGGTGCGGGCGGCACGTGCGGTGCGGGCCTCGTCTGCGTCGACGGCGGCTGCACGCCGGACGAGAAGCCGGTCTTCACCTGCGCGAAGGAAGGCGTCCAGGACGCCTGCCAGCCCGGCAGCGTCTGTCTCCGCCACAGCTGCTACATCGCGTGCGACGCGGACGCGGGCGCGGAGGCGTGCAAGAGCGCCGACCAGTTCAACCAGTGCAAGCAGGTCTCGACCGCCTCCGGTTCGTATTCGGTGTGCGGTTCGACCTCGAACCTCGGGACCGAGTGCGACCCGACGCAGAACAAGGCGTGCGCGAGCCCGCTCGTCTGCATCGACGGCTTCTGCAAGTGAGGTGAGACGGGGGCTGCGCGACGCCGTTCAGGACGGCGTCGCGCCGTCGTCCGGCTCGGCCGAGGCGCGCAGATCGAGCATCCGCGCCTCGGACCAGTAGGACGTGCTCACGGGGCGCACGACGCGCCGGAGACGCTGCGTGACCTGGAGGATCTCCTCGGCGGCTTCCATCGCAGCCTCGAGATCGTCCGCGGTCTCGGGATCGTTCGCTGCGCATCGCGAGCGGAGCCGCTCGAGCCGGAGCGAGAGGACCGTGAGCGGGTTGTTGACCTCGTGGCTCACGGCGGCCGCCGCCTCGAGGACGGTCTGCATCCGCACGGTCGCGGCGAGCGCCTGCTGCTGCTCCTCGCGCTCGAACTCGAAGACGGCGAGCCGCGCGAGCACGGTGAGCATCTCGATGTCGGCTTCCGTCGCGTGGCGGAGCTCGATGTCCGTCGCCGCGAGGGTGCCCCAGAGCGAGCCGTCGCTCCGCCGGAGCGGGACGCCGACGTACGAGCGAAGGCCCATCTTCGTGCGCGCCGGCAGCACGCGGAAAGCGGGGTGCGCGTCGAGATCGTACTCACGGAGGGCCGCGCCCGTTCGCATCACGCACTCGCACGGCATCTGATCGGCGGGCAGGGACATGCCGGCAGCGACGCCGAGCCCGATCCGATCGAACGCTTCGAGGACCGTCAGCATGTTGTTGTCGAGGTCGATCCGCGTGAGCACGCAGATGCGCATCCCCACGACCTCGTGGATCAGGCTGAAGATGGCCTGCGCCGCTTCGTGCACGTTCTCGAAGCTGCCCTTCGCGACGGCGCAGAGGCCGCGGACGGGCGCGTTGTCAGGAGTCTCGATGGGCTTCGACACGTTCATCCCTGCCTCCGACCTGGCCACGTCTTCCGACCTCCCAGGCGGCCGGAGTCCATGTGTGCCATCAGGACGGAGATGCCGCCAGCGCTGTCGAGCGTCGGTGCCCTCCGTGCGGTCCATCGACGCAGCAGCCGACGGCGGCGTCAAACCGGAACGCCGTGGTGCTCGGTCGCGGGGCGGACGCTGCGCGGGATCTGGCTCGGGCGCTGGCTCGTGGCCGCACGGAACGGCGCCGAGCTCGCGGTGAGCGCCCAGAGCCATTCGTCGAAGAGCTCGACGCGCAGCGAGAGGTCCCGCGCGACGTGCTCCTCGACCAGCGCGAAGTCCGACGGCCGCGCGTTCAGGGCGAACAGCACGGCCGCGTCGTCCGAGTGCCCCTCGTCGCGCGGGCCGTGACGTTCGAAGAACGCGGCGTCGACGGCGGGGAACGCCGTCTTCGCCATCGCGGCGAGGACCGGAAAGCTCGGAGGAATGGTCGCTTCGGCGGATGCGAGCACCGCGCACGCGACGGCGAACGGCCGCGTCTTCACGACCTCCTCGAGGTGCGCGTTGATGCGCCGGATCGAAGGCAGCGTCGGCGCGGCTTCGGCGGCCTCGGCCGAGACGCCGATCGAGGCGAGCATGCGGAGGTAGAGGCTCGGATGCGCGTCGGAGAGATCGCCGCAGCCCATCTCCTCGTAGATGTTGTCCATCAAGGCGAATCGCGTGCGGAGGTCGGGCGATCGACCGCCGAGCGTGCAGAGGAGCCCCGTGAAGGGTGACACGATCTTGTAGAAGCTCGTGAGCACGATCGCGGCGATGTCGCGCGAGACGACGACCTTCCCTGTCACCGAGAGGAACGGGTGCGTGTAGAATGCATGCGCCTTCGCGCGTGCGAGCACCTCGTCGAAGAAGCGCTGGTTCGCGAGCGCGTCGGGCGTCGCGAGGTCGGTGGCGGAGAACGGGCTCTTGAAGTGCTCCATGGGGATCGCCTCCACGTCTACGAGCTGGAGAGAAAGCGCGGCGCTCGAGCGCGGCGTACTCCACAAGCGTGACGCGTTTTCCGGGCCGCGAAGGAGCAGTCGGTCGTCCGCGCGTATTTTGGTGATCGGACGTGCGGGGCACGCGGCCGGCGTCGGAGGCGTGCAGTGCGAATGCGCGCCGCGCGTGCACCATGCAATCACCCTCGGACGCTGCGCCAGATGCAGCTCATCCATGGCTGCGCTTGCGACCTCGGGTCGCAGACTCGCAATTGCTGCATTACAGCAATGCAACCCGACCACGGCCGTAAGCAAGCGAGAATTAGCGCAATTCTAGCTTCCCTACCGCTCGCACGGGCTTTGCTTTCGCGCGCCGCATCAACGTGGACAACGCAACGCGTAACCGGCTCGCCATCGCGATGCTCGTTCTGGCCAAGGTCGTGGGGGTCGCTGGGCTCGTCGTCGGGACGACGAACCGAATCCTCGGAGGAACGCTGCTCGCCCTCGACGGCGGGCTGCTCGTGGGCGCTCTCGCGCTCTGCCTCCAGAACATGAAGAAGCAGGCGTCGGAGGAGAAGGATCAGAAGGACGTCCTCGAGCAGATGATGCGCGAGGGGACGCTCGATCAGTTCCTCCGCGAAGTGCGCGAGCGCGCGACCGCGGAGGCGTGCGCGACGGCTGCAGCGTCCAGGCTTCACGCTCGCTCTCCGTGACGTGCGTCTACCGTCTACCGACTACCGCGTCCGCGCTGCCGCCTACGGAAGACGGAAGACGTCTCTCGCGCGAGCTACTGCTCCGGCAAGCTGCGCGCGCCCATGTACTCGACCACGTTCATCGGGATCGTGACGAGCGTGTAGAAGAACGAGATCACGCCCCACCACCCGAGCGTCGAGGACACGAGCGTCGTCTGCCAGAAGTGCTTGCCGATGCACGCGCGACACATGTTGCCGGCGACGGTCTTCGGGATCCGGAGCACGACGAGCCCGATGTTCTGACGGAAGGTGACGTGCTTCGTCGGCGCGTTGCGTCCGCACGATTCACACTGCGACGACGTGTGGAGCTGCGAGGGCGCGTAGCGCGCCATCGTCGGGGGCGCGCCGTAGACGGGTGCGGAGGGGGCCTGATGACCGACCTGGCCCTGTCGATACGGGCCAGGCGTCGCGCGCAGGAGGTCGACCTGCATCCCGCCGCCGGGCAGGTACTGCACGTGCGTCGTCAGCCCCCAGCTCGCCGCGTAGGCCTCCAGGTCCGCGAGTGCTTTCCGGTCGCCCTCCGGTGATCCGGTTCGGATGATCTGGCGTGAGACGAACATCGACCCGGAAGACTACGGCTTCCGGCGACCGCTCACACACCCGACGTGCACGGTGAGCTCGAAGGGAGCGTCGCTCCAGTACTTGTCGATCGCGTCCTGCACGTACGAAAACGGCATCTCGACGTCCGCCATCGCGAGGTTCACGCGGAACTCGGGGAGGATCAGGAGACGCGTCGCAGGGTCCTCGAAGAACGCGCGGCCGCCGTCGAACTTCAGCGTGCGCGGGCGCACGTCGACCTCGACGTACTCGAAGCCGACGCTCGCGAGCTCCTTCGCGAACATCTCGTCCGTCGGCCGGAGCTGCGCGGCGGCCTCGACCGCATTCGTCAGGTCCGCGAGCTCGTGCTTGAGCGCGCATTCGCGGAGGAGGTCGGCGATCTCGAGGAACGAGCCGCGGAGCGGCATCGCGACGAGCGCTTGTCCGCGCGGCGCGACGATCCGCGCGAGCTCCTCGAGCATGCGCTTCCTCTCCTCGGGCGCGGCGAGCGGATGGAGCGTGAAGGCGTGGGAGAATGCGCCGCCCGGATACGGCAGCGGCATGCCCTCGGCGACGCGGTAGTCGCTGATGAAGCCCGGCACCTGCGAAGCGTTCTTCCGTGCGCGCGCGATCGCGTGCTCGGACGGATCGCAGCCGTGCACGTGCGCGCCGGGCAGCTTCTCGAGGAGATCGCGATCCGGAAAGCCGGTCCGGCAGTTCATGTGACAGACGCGCGCGTCCGGCCCCTGCGCGATCATCGCGAGCATCCGCTCGGCGAAGAACGACAGGTACCGAGGCACGACCGCCGCGTCGAAGAGCGCCGCGTCCTCGGGCCCGAGCCGACGCGCAGGCGACGCCGCGATCTCGCTACGGACCGAAGGCCGATTCGTCATCTCCGGCCCTTGCCGCCACCGCCGTGACCGCCCTGACCCCCGCGGTTCGGCCCACCGCCGCCGCGATTGGGGCCGCCGCCGCCGCGCGGCTCGTCGCGACGCGGTCCTCCCTTGTTCAGCGCCTGCGCGAACGCCTCTTGCGTGCTCTCCGCCATCTCGGCGAGGAGCTCCTTCGCCTCGTGGGCGAGGTCTCCGATCGCGACGCGCTCGCTCTCGCCGTCCTCTTCGTCGAGCTGCACCTGGCGCGCGTCCTTCTCGAGCGGCGCGAGCAGCGGCACGGCCGCGGGATCGCCGAGCTCCGCCATCGCCTCGATCGCCGCAGCGACCGCCTCCGCGTCGGGGTGCTGGAGGAAGCGACCGAGCACCTTCACGCATCCGGGCTCGCCGACCTCGGCGAGGAGGTACGGCAGCTCGGTGAGCGCCGGGCTGCCCTTCGGGAGCCGCCCGAGCGCGCGCTCGATCCCCAGCGCGACCTCCTTGAAGCGGTCGAACGCGAGGCCCTCGAGCGCTTCGCCCGCGGTGACGCGCGCCTCCGCCGAGTCGCTGCCGAGGATGTCGATGAGGAGGTCCACCGCCTCGGGGCCCTCGAGATCGCCGAGGAGCGATGCGATCCGCGTCAGGCGGAGCGCCATCTCCTCCGCGCCGGTCTTCGTCGCCTGCTTGGTCGCCTCCCCGAGCGCACGGACGAGCTCGGCTCGCGGCTCCGCGAGGAGGTCGCCGTGACGACGGCGCACGTTGCGTTCGGCCTCGAACAACGCCTCGAGATGGTTCTGGACGCTCATGAGCGGCCCGAGGGTTAGCACGATCGCCCGGCCCAGAGAACGACGCCCCGAACGGGGAAGGAAACCGCACGCGTGTTAGTCTCCTCCCTGGTGGCTCCGTGAGCGCGAGCGAACGCACCTGGCTCCTCTCCGCCCTCGCCGTCGGCGTGTGCGTCACGTTCGGCTCTACCCGTAGCCTCGCGCCGATCCGGCTCGCCCTCGCCTCGGACGCGCCGGCGGAGGCCGGCCCCACGGCGCTCGTCGGCGGCGAGTGCCCGCCCGGGTCCGTGCCGGACGGGAACGTCTGCGTCCGGCTCGGCGCGGCGGACGACGCGCCGCTCGCGCCGGCCGTCGCGAACGTGCACCGCGAGAAGTCCGGCCGGGTCGCCGCGTACGAGCAGATCCCGCGCCTGCCCGAGCGCCCCTCCGACTACGACGCGTACCGGTACCCGATCCCGCCGGGCCTCCCTGGCGGGCACTACGTCGTGAGCGGCTACGATCTCGACCGACCCGACCCGCTCCAGCGCCGCGGCCGGACCCTGAAGCACGTCGGCCACGGCGGCGTCGACCTCCCGCAGGTGAAGGGCACGCCGGTGAAGCTCGTCGCGCTCGAGCACCAGGAGGGCGAGGCCGAGGTCCTCTACACCGGGCCGCTCTTCGGGACGACGGTCGTGACGCGCCACACGCTCCGCGAAGGCGGCCGGCTCCGCGACTACATCGTCCTCTTCGGCCACCTCGACTCGATCGCCGCAGGCCTCGCCCCCGGAGCGACCGTCCGTGACGGCGACGTCGTCGGCGCGGTCGGTGACACCGGCTCGCCCGAGCTCGTGCACCTTCACCTCGAGATCCGCCGCGTCCGCGAAGGGGTCGACACTGCGAAGGTGGCGGCCGGCGCGGCGCTCCTCGGCGAGACCGTCAGCACCGTGTGCGACCCGCGCAATGTGCTGCCGCTCGTTCGCTGAGGACCGCGCCCGTGCCTTGACGTACCGCGTAAAGGAACCACCTACAGCCGCGCTGGTCTCCATGACGTCCTACAGCTTGCGCGGCTTGCGCCCGAGGCTCTGCCGCGCGAGAGTTGGAGAACGGTGTCCCTGCCTACCGCACTGCGTCGTCCGGACGACACGGTTCCTTCGGAGCCGAACGGGCTCGTCTGCCCGCGGTGCCGGACGCGTTGGTCCGAGCAGAACGCCCCGGCGGTGTGCCCGAGCGATGGGTCGGCTCTCGTGAGGCCGCGCGACCTCGGGACCGGGCTCGCCTCGGACGATCCGATGGTGGGGCGGACCCTCGAGGGTCGTTACACGATCGTCGCGCGCCTCGGCGCGGGGTCGATGGGCACGGTCTATCGCGCGAAGCAGCACGCGATGGGTCGCGAGGTGGCGATCAAGATCCTGCGCAGCGACCGCGCCGCCGACGAGTCGGCGAAGGCCAGGTTCATGCGCGAGGCACGCGCGAACAGCCTCCTCGCGTCGCCGAACACGGTCACCGTCTTCGACTTCGGTCAGAGCGAGTCGGGCGAGTTCTATCTCGCGATGGAGCTGCTCGAGGGCGAGAGCCTCGGCCAGCGCCTCGCGCGCGTCGGTCGTCTTCCTGCCGCGATCGCGGTCGACGCCGCACGCCAGGCGCTCCGGTCACTCGCCGAAGCGCACGCGAAGGGGATCATCCATCGCGACCTGAAGCCGGACAACCTCTTCTTCGCGCGCGTCCTCACCGGCTCGATGCGGCCGCCGCCGATGGGCGCCACGCCGGTCAAGGCCGGTCACGAGGAGATCGTGAAGGTGCTCGACTTCGGCATCGCGAAGATGCTGAACGCCGACGAGATGCCGATGGGCGTCGTCGAGACGCAGGCCGGAACGGTCTTCGGGACGCCGCGGTACATGTCGCCGGAGCAGGCGCAGGGCAAGCCGCTCGACGCTCGGAGCGACCTCTACTCGCTCGCGGTCATCCTCTACCAGATGCTCACGGGGCGGCCGCCCTTCACCGACGACGACGCGGTCGTCGTCATGGCGCGCCACATCAAGAGCAACCCGAAGAAGATGACCGAGGTCTGCCCCGAGGCCGGCATCCCGCGCGAGCTCGAGGCGGTCGTGATGCGTACGCTCGCGAAGCAGCCCGAGGACCGGCCCGAGAGCGCCGAGGTCCTCGCCGGCGAGCTCCTCGCCGCGCTCGAGGCGCAGGCGGCGACGACGAGCGGCGTCCGCGCGTCGGTGACGAACGCGGCCGGGATCCAGCTCCCCGAGTCGATGCGGCCGCCGCCGATGCCGCTGCCCGCGCCGAAGAAGAAGCTGCCCGGCATCGCCGTCGCGATGGGCGGCGTCGCGCTGCTCGTCGCCTCCGTCGTCTTCTTCGTGCTCGCACGGTCGTCGCACCCGACGAACCACGCGCAGCCGACCGCGAGCACGCCGCAGCCCGTCGCGACGCAGGTGCGGACCCCCGAGCCGGAGCCCGCACCGACCGACCCGCCCACGGTCACGCCGGGCGACCTCCCGCGAGTCCAGGCGACGCCCACCCCCACCGCTTCGGCCGCCAAGGGTCAGAAGCCAGGGTATCGCCCGCCGGCACGACCGACCGCCTCGTCGCGTCCGACCTCGCCGACGCCGGCCGCGGCGTCTTCGAGCCCGTACGGCATCTTCGAGTAGTGGAGCTGACCCCCTCGCTGGCTCATCCGCGTCGTCCGAGAGAAGAAGGAGACGAGAGAGGTTCGATTGCTCGGAAACCCCGCAGGGTGGTAGCTTCCCCGCCCGATGGAACGCGCCGAAATCGATAGGCTCGTCGCGCGTCTGGTCGACAATCCGCACGACGGCGAGGCGCTCGGCTACGCGCACCAGCACGGGGAAGCCGACCCCAAGTCGTACGCGATGTTGCTCGAGCGCGTGGGGACCGAGACCCGGGACCCCGCGTACGCCGCGCATTGGCTGGCCGAGGCCGCCAACGTCTGGTCGACGACGCTCGGAGACGCACACCGCGCAGCGCGCGTCCTCATGATGGCGATCGACAAGGATCCGACCGCCCAGGTGGCGGCGGAGCGCCTTGCGCAGCTCTACCGGGACAAGGGCGACACGAAAGCGCTCGTCGCGCTCCTCGATCGTCGTGCGAAGGCGATCACTCCCCTCACCTCGCAGAACCCGGAGCTCCGTGGCGAGCTCGCCGGGATGCACGAGGAGCTCGGGAGGCTCTGGGCGGAGCCACCGCTCGCCCAACCGAAGAAGGCGATCGAGAACTTCAAGAAAGCGATCGAGCTCGATCCGACGAGCGCGTACGCGATCTACAACGCACGCGAGCTCTACAAGCAGATGCAGCAGTGGGCGGACGCCGTTCCGCTCTACGCCGCCGAGCTCGAGCTCGAGCAGGATCCAGGGCGGCGGATGGGTCTCCTCCGCGACGAGGCGGCGACGCGCAAGCTCGCAGGCGATCTCCTCGGCGCGACCCGCGCGCTCACCGCGGCGCGCGAGATCGACGCCCAGGACCCGGCGCTCCAGCAGGAGTACGCGTCGAGCGTCCTCGACCGCATCCAGCACGGCGAGGCGGTGCCGGCCGAGGAGCGAGCGTACGCCGCCGCGCTGCTCGTCGCGCTCGCCGAGGCCTACGAGGGCGAGCACGGTCTCGCCTATGCCGGGGCCGCGCTCGACATCGAGCCGGGCAACGATCGCGGGATCCAGCTCTTCTCCCACTACGCGCGCGCGCTCGGGAACACGAACGACCTGAACGTCCGCTGCAACGGGTACCTCGCGGCGAACCCGACCGGCGCGATGGCCGAAGAGGTCCGCGGGATCCTCGGCCCCGCCGCGCAGCACCTCGAGCTCGCCTCGAATCCCGCCGTCGCGTCCGTCGACTCGGCGCCGACGGCGACGAGCTCCGCGGAGCTCGGACGCGAGACGGCGGAGCGGCAGGCGGCGGACGAGCCGTCGACGTCGCGCGGCGATGCGCTCCCGTCGACGCGCTCGGTGCCTCCGGGCGGGACGCCCTCGAGCGCGACCTACGGCGCGAACGCGTCGGCGACGAACGTGAGCTATGCGTCGGCGACGTCGACCTCGGCGAGCTCGCGCCGTGGAGCCTCCGGCTCCGTGTCGGGCGCTCCCACCAATCGGACGTCCTCGCCGCCGATGACCTTCGAGGCGGACGACATGGACGGCACGGCGATGCGCCGTGGCGCGTCGATGTCGCCGGAGAAGCTCCAGGGCGTGCTCGATGCCGCCCAGATGCTCGCCGGCAAGGGGAAGAAGCCCGAGGCCTTTGCAAAGTACAAGGAAGTCCTCGAGAGCGATCCCGCCCACCCCGAGGCGCTCGGATGGGTGGAGGACTACCTCCGCTCGAAGCGCGACTACGGGCAGCTGCGCGACGTGCTCCTCGCGAGCATCCGCGCGACCGCGAACGTCCCGGAGCACCTCGAGAACCGCAAGGAGCGCCTCCGCGAGGTCGCCGGCCTCTGCGAGGGCAACCTCCGCGACGTCGACGGCGCGATCGCGTCGTGGCGTCAGCTCCTCACCCTCGATCGGAAGGACGAGAGCGCCCGGACCGCGCTGATGCGCCTCCTCGAGCGCTCGCAGCGCTGGGACGATCTCGCGAACCTCCTCGAGCAGGAGGCCACCATCGAGTCCGACGTCGACACGAAGGTGATCCTCGAGAAGAAGCTCGCGAAGCTCCAGGAGGACAAGCGGAAGGACCTCGTCGCCGCCGGCGAAGCGTGGGGCCGCATCGCGCGCCTCCTCCCCGACGACGACCACGCGATCCTGACGGCGTCGCGCCTCTTCGAGAAGGGGCAGCGGATCGATCTGGCCGCTGGGATCCTCTCCGAGAGCGCCCCCCTCATCGAGGACGCGGTCGCGCGCGGGCAGCTCATGCAGCGGCTCGCCGAGCTCCGCGAGCAGCTCGGACAGGCGATCCTCGCCGGCGACTCGTACGCGGAGGCGGCCGACGCGCTCCGGAACGGCAAGCTCTGGGAGGAAGCGGACCGCCTCTACTCGTCCTCGGACGCGTGGGACAAGGCCGCCCATGCCGCGCACCAGCGCGGTCTCCTCACCGGCGACATGAAGCAGCAGGCCGCGTTCTTCGCGCGCGCCGCCGACTACTTCGGGAAGGCCGGCCGTCATGGCGAAGCGCTCGAGCGCCTCGAGGAGGCGACCGACCTCGATCCGCTCAACGACGACTACGCGAACGTCCTCGTCGCGCGCTACACCGATGCCGATCAGATCGACAAGCTCGTCGCCTTCCTCACGAAGCGCGGCGACCGCCTGAGCGATCGCGCGAAGCGCACGAACACGCGTCGCGAAGCGGCGACGCTCGCGACGACGCGCCTCGGTGACAAGGAGCTCGCCCGCGAGCTCTGGCTGAAGCTCCTCGAGGACGGCGACGACAAGGAGGCGCTCGAGCGCCTCATCGACGACGCCGTCGACCGCGAGGACCACACCGAAGCCGCCACCCTCCTCCGACGCCTCGGCCAGAACACGGTCGACAAGGCGGAGAAGGCGCGCGTCGCGCTCCGGGAGGCCGAGCTGCTCGCCGACGGCGTCGGCGACGTCGACACCGCGATCTCGCGCTACGAGACGATCCTCAGCGACCTCGACTCGACCTGCCGCCCTGCCCTCCAGGCGATCGCCGATCTCCAGGAAGCACGCGGCAGCCTCGCCGAGGCCGCCGACGCGCTCGAGCGCGAGCTGAAGCTCGTCGCCGACGTGCAGGAGCGCGGGCAGATCGCTGGTCGCCTCGCGCGTCTCTACGAGAAGCTCGACGATCCCCGCAACGCCATCCGCGCCCTCGATCTCGTCCGCAAGGCGGACCTCGAGGACTTCGACGCCCTCACGCGCCTCTGCGAGCTCTGCGAGCTCACCGAGCAGTGGGGCCGCGTCGCGGAGCTCCTCGTCGAGCGCATCGAGATCGAAGCGGACGAGCAGGAGATCGTCGAGCTCACGAAGAAGCTCGCGAGCATCCTCGCCGACAAGCTCGATCGCGGTGACGAAGCGCTCGGCGCGCTCACCGACCTCGCCGACCAGGGCGAGCCGACGGTCCGCCAGGCGTACATCGAGCTCGGCGATCGCCTCGGATGGAAGGGGATCGTCGCGTCGAAGCTGAAGGAGTGGTGGTTCGACGCGCGTCACGGCGCCGAGCGCACCGCGGCGCTCCGCGGCGCCTTCGAGCGGTTCGCCGAGGTCGGCCGCGATGCCGACGCGGTGCAGGTCGCGATCGAGCTCGTTCGCACGAAGGGCGCCGATCGCAAGCTCGCCGAGCACCTCGAGGAGCTCGCGGTGAAGACGAGCGACCACGACGCGCTCTCCGTCGCGCACGATCTCCTCGCCCGCGAGACGCAGGGCGAGGGTCGCGCGAACGAGCTTGTCCGCCAGGCGGAGGTCCGCGTCCGCGCGGGCATGCCGCGTCAGGACGCGATCTCGCACGGCGAGGCGGGCCTCCCGTTCGTTCCGCCGAGCCAGGCGGAGCCGCTCCTCGAGCGCCTCGCTGCGCTCGCGGCGAAGCCGGCCGACATCATCGACCTCTACGAACGCCAGGTGACCCGCAGCAAGCAGCCGGCCGACCGCATCCGTGCGCTCGGGCGCGCCGCGCAGGTCGCGTCGATGCGCGGTCAGCCGGAGCGCGCGCGCGGGTTCTTCGAGCTCGCGCTCTCGGGCGCGCCGTCGGACGAGACGCTCACCGTGCTCGAGAACGCATCGCGCGACGGCGATCGGATGGGAGGCGGCGACCGCCTCCGTCGTGCGCTCTGCCACGCGTTCGCGAACGGCGGCCACGGGGCGCGCGACGGCGGGCGCACGCGGGCGATGCTGCTCCGGCGCGCGGCGACCATCGCGCACCGCGACCTGAACGACATCGAGCAGGCGTTCGGCTGGCTCGGCGACGCGCTCGTCGCGCACGTCGATCAGCTCACGCTCGACATGCTCGAAGCGCTCGGGATCGACTGCGGGGATCCGCGTCGCGCGGAGGCCGCCCTCACCCACGCGCTCAGCGAGGTCTTCGACGGGCCGCTCGTCCGTCAGCTCCTCGCGCGGCGCGCGAAGATCCGTCGCGACCAGCTCGTCGAGCCGGTCAACGCAGCCGCGGACCTGAAGAAGCTCCACGACCTCGCGCCGGCCGACCAGGCCGTGATGGACGAGCTCGCGGGGCTGCTCATGGAGCTGAACGACTACAAGTCGCTCGTGCAGCTCTACGAAGACCAGATCCTCCGCGGCAAGGACATGACCGCGCGCGCGGAGCTCGCGCGCAAGGTCGCGCGCATCTGGGAAGAGCAGCTCGCCGATGCGCGCGAGGCGGCCGACGCCTGGCGTCGCGTGCTCCGCATGAAGGCCGCGGATCCCGAGGCGACCGCGGGCCTCGACCGCGCGAAGGCGCAGCAGCTCAAGAAGGCCGAGGGCGATCCGCGCGTGTCGTACGCGCCGCCGAAGCTGAGCGAGAACCCGATGCCGCGTACGAGCGTCGCGCCGAGGGCGGGCCGCTCGACGCCGCCGACGGCGAGCATGCCTCCGCAGGCGTCGGTCGCGCCGGCGGCTGCGGAACCGGAGGCGGGCGCCGAGCCCGTGCCGGCGTCGCGTCCGCGCTCGGCGCCTCCGCCGATCCCGGTCGCGCCGCTCCGCGCAGGCGCGGGCCCGAGCCGTCCACCGCCGGATCTCCCGGCGACGACGGTGCGAGGTCTCGGTGGCTTCGGCGGGAGCGCGCCGATCGCGGCGGCGCTCGCGGCCGCCGGTGGTGGAGACCTCGACTCGGAGATCGACGCCTCGCTCGAGCGCCTCGACTTCGGGGAGTCGAGCTCGCCGTCGCGTCCGGTTCCGGCAGCGCGTCCGCAGCCCTCGACGTTCCCGTCCGAGCGCCCGACCCGCACGTCGGACAGCGTCGCGGCGCCGGTCTCGACCGGCGAGGCCCCGCCGACCGAGGCGATGGGCGGACTGCCGATGAGCAACGAGTTCGCGCCGGCGACGACGTTCGACGGGGTCCCCGAAGAGATCCAGTCGGGCGAGCTGCTCGACGTCGACGACGAGCCGACCGGGGTCGATGCGCACGCCGATGCGCTCCAGGCGGTGCTCGCCGGCGAGGACGACGGCGGTGACATCGTGATCGCCGACGACCTCGCCGAGATCGTCGACGACCAGAGCTCGCCGAAGCCGCTGGTCGACAACGACCAGACGCAGCGCGGCACGATCCCTCCGATGAAGGAGAACTGATCGCGCTGACGTGATGGCACGAGCCGCGGGCGTCCGCCGGCTCGCGCCGTCATGTTGGCAAACGTCCGCGCGCACGGAATCGCAGGCGCAGCTGGAGCGCTCCTTCGCCACGAAAGGAGCTCTTCTTGCGAACCATCGTCCTCGCTTCCGCTCTCGTCATCGGTCTCTTCGCGCGCGCCGCACATGCCGAGGAGGTAGCGCCGCCGCCGTCTCCCCCGCCCCTCTCTCCTCACGAGCTCCGCATGCGCGAGCTGAAGGAGAAGCGCGACGAGGTGGAGATGGAACGCGAGCTCGAACGGACGACCCGCGAGCGGGACATGGATCGTGCCGGCCTCGATCGGCGCAGCACGCCGCGCGTCTTCGAGAAGGGACGCGTGCTGCTGCCGAACATCGTCGGCATGTCCTACGGAGTGCCGTCAGGCCTCGGCGGGCTCGCCGTCTTCGGCGCGAGCGGCCCCGTGTCGTTCTCGTTCGGGTCGTCGTCGCAGTACGCGTACAGCCACCTCGCGTTCACGCCTTCCGTCGACGTCCTCGTCGGCGAGCGTCTGACGCTCGGCGGGACGGTGGGCCTCTCGAGAACGACACAACGGACGGAGATGGGGCAGAGCATCGGGGGGGTGATCTCGCCGTCGCGCTCGACGGGAACCTCGACGTTCGCGCAGCCGCGCATCGGTTACCTCCAGCCGCTCGGGAGAGGCGTCTACCTGTGGCCGCGCCTCGCGCTCCGTGCGGGCGGAACGTGGTCCGAGGTGAACGACGCCTCGCAGGTGAAGGCGCTCGATCTGGGCGTCGAGCTCGACGCGCCGATCGTGTTCCCGCTCTCGCGGTGGGTGTTCCTCCAGGCCTCGCCGGTCGCGTCGTATTCCCGGAGCTCGGGATCGAACGCGTCTCTCGGCGACTCGGACGCCGACGGCTTCTCCTTCGGCTCGTACGTGCGCCTCGGGCTCGCGCTCTAGACCGCGCGCAGCATGCTTTGTTCGAGACGCACGCGACGGCCGACGACGAACGCATGGTTCGGCGCTCCGTGCCCGAACGGCGCGCCGGCGACGACGGGGATCCCGAGGTCACGCGTCCGCTCGTGGATCACGTGCTCGATCGTGATGCCGTCCGGGCCGGGGTCGCACTGCGTGAAGCTCCCGAACACGATCGCGCCCGCGCGCTGGAGATGCCCGCCGAGGCGGAGCGCGGTGAGCATGCGATCGATCCGGTAGGGGCGCTCGGTCACGTCCTCGAGGACGAGCACGGCGCCTTCGGGGAAGCGGAGCGCACCGCCGGCGGCGAGCGCCTCGACGAGCGCGAGGTTGCCGCCGACGAGCGGACCTTCCATCGCGGGACCGGACGTGAGCACGCGGAGGCCGCTCCACGCGAGCGCGCTTCCGCCGGTCTCGAGCGCATCGATCAGCGAGAGCCGCTCGGCAGCGGTGATCGAGCGGCCGAGCCCCGTCACGTTCGGGCCGTGGATCGACGCGACGCCGTGCGCGGTCGCCTTCGCATGGAGCGCGGTCACGTCGCTGAACCCGACGATCCACTTGGGCCGCTCCGCGAATCGCTCCCACGGTAGCGAGTCGAGGATGCGCATCGCGCCGTAGCCTCCGCGCGCGCAGACGATCGCGTCGACGTCCGGATCGAGGAGCGCCGCCCTCAGCTCGCCGCCCCGACGTGCGTCGTCCCCCGCGAGGTAGCCCGTCCGCGTCAGGAGGTCGCTGCGGAGCGCGAGCCGATAGCGCGACCCGAGCCACGCGAGGCCGCGGAAGAGCTCCTCCCGGTCGAACGGGCTCGCCGGCGCGACGACGGCAACGCGCGCGCCAGGGCGGAGGGACGGCGGGATTCGTAGCGCCACGCGCCCGCGAACGTAACACGCCGGAAACACCCGACACGAGAGGTGCCCGAGGCCTTGACCCTCGGCGCTCCGCGCGCGATAGGTGGGGCCGTGAGCGAGACCACGCGATCGCTCGTTCGCCTCGGGGGCAGGCTGAGATCGGTGGCGCCGTTCGCACGGCGGCTGCTCGACGGAGCCACGTCCGGCATCGACGACTGGATGACCGAGAAGCTCGGCGAGGAGTTCAACGCACGGCTGTCGCGCGTCCCGCTGAACCTCACGCCGACCGGAGTCGACCCCTTCGGGCTCGACCCGCAGTGGACGAAGTACGCGCTCGCCGCAGTCGCGTTCCTCCATCGCCATTATTTCCGGACCGAGGTGTTCGGCGCCGAGCACGTCCCGAAAGGGCGAGCTCTGCTCGTCGCGAACCACTCGGGCCAGGTCCCGATCGACGGCGCGCTGATCGGCGCCGCGCTCTTCATGGACGTCGAGCCGCCGCGCTTCATGCGCGCGATGGTCGAGAAGTGGACGCAGACCCTGCCGTTCGTCTCGCTCCTCTTCTCGCGCGTCGGCCAGGTCGTCGGCGTCCCGGAGAACGCGCAGCGTCTGCTCGAGAGCGAGGAGGCGTTGCTCGTGTTCCCGGAGGGAGCGCGTGGCATCTCGAAGCCGTTCGAGAAGCGCTACCAGCTCTGCGATTTCGGGCTCGGCTTCATGCGGCTCGCGCTCGAGACGAACACGCCGATCGTGCCCGTCAGCGTGATCGGCGGCGAGGAGCAGTACATCTCGGTCGGGAACTTCGACGCGCTCGCGAAGATGCTGCGGATGCCGTCCTTCCCGATCCTGCCCCAGCTCCTCCTTCCGTTCGGGGCTCTGCCGCTCCCGACGCGCTATCGGATCACGTTCGGGGAGCCGATGCGCTTCGAGGGCGACCCCGACGACGACGATGCCGTGATCGAGGAAAAGGTCTATGTCGTGAAGGCCACCGTGCAGGCGATGGTCAACCGAGGGTTGAAGGCGCGGAAGAGCGTCTTCTTCTGAAGCGCAGATGATGGACTCGCACCCGAAGCCGCCGCGTACGCCGTCCTCCTCGCGGCCGCCCCCGGGCCCGCACTCGGGACCGCCCTCGGTGCTGCCGCGGGGGCCGCTCCTGCCGCGTGGGCAGGGCACGGTCATCGTGACCGGCGCGTGCGGAAGGCTCGGCAAGCGGCTCGTACGGGCGCTCCACCGCGAGCGCCGCGTGATCGGGATCGATCGGCGCCCCTTCCCGGACAAGCCGAAGGACGTCATCCACGAGCAGCTCGACATCCGCAGGAAGAAGCTGAAGGACGTGTTCCGCGGCGAGCGGATCGAGGCCGTCGTCCACCTCGGCGTCATGCACGACCCGCGCGCGTCGGCGGCCGAGCACCATTCGTGGAACGTCGCCGGCTTCCAGAAGCTCCTCGAATACGCCGCGCACTACGGCGTGCCGAAGCTGGTCGTGCTGTCGAGCGCGAACGTCTACGGACCGCAGCCGGACAACGCGCAGTTCCTCCGCGAGGAGGCGCCGCTCCTCGGCGGGGCGCGGTTCAGCGAGATCCGCGACCTCATCGAAGTCGACATGCTCGCGCAGGGCTTCTACTGGAAGCACCCCGACACCGAGACCGTCATCCTGCGGCCGGTCCACATCCTCGGCGGCGTGCACAACGCCGCGTCGAACTTCCTCCGCCTGCCGACGATCCCGACGCTCCTCGGCTTCGATCCGATGATCCAGCTCGTGCACGAGTCGGACGTCGTGCGCGCGATGCACTGTGCGCTCGCGCCCGGCAAGCGTGGCATCTACAACATCGGCGGGCCGGAGCCGCTGCCGCTCTCGCACATCGTGAAGATCCTCGGCAAGCCGAGCCTCCCCGTGCCGTACACGCTCGGCAAGGCGGTCCTGAAGCGGCTCTGGTCGTTCCGGCTCACGACGTTTCCCGCCCCCGAGCTCGATCACATCCGCTTCGTGTGCATGGTCGACGACAGCCGTGCACGCGAGGAGCTCGACTACGCGCCGGCGTGCAGCATCGAGCAGACGGTGCGAAGCGTCGACGTCGACGTCTGATCAGCCGGCGTAGCGCGCGGTCAGAGTCCGGGGTCGCACGTGATCGGCGCCGCGAGGAGGCGTCCGACAACGGCATCGTCGGCGACGTCGAACGTGACGATCCCGCGCCCGTCCGCGCGCACCGCGACGGTGGGGGCGCCCGCGTCCTCACCGCCCCGCGAGACCACGAGGACGGTCCCGCGCGGCGCGAGATCGGGCGCGAGCCGCACGACGCTCACGCGACGCGAGCCCGCCTCGCCGGTCGCGAACACGACCAGGACGTCACCGTCGGGGAGCTCCGCGAGCGAGGGCGAGATCCCTGGACCGAGATCGCGAACGGCGACCTCGCCGTCGCGCGCGACGGTCGCGGCGTGGATCCGGTAGCCGTCCTCCTCGCGCTCGGCCCACGCGACGGCGGCGCCCGTGCCGTGCGCGACGACCGCCGGGACGCCGATCGACGGGAGCGACGAACCGAACGACGCGCGCGGACGCGGCCCCGTGACACTGACGAGCGGACCTTCCGGCGCGAACGAGGCGTCCACCGCGCCGACCTTCACCGCGCCGCCGTAGCGGAGCGCGACGACGGCGCCTCCGTCGTCGCGCGCGGCTGCCGAGAGCCAGCCGTCCGAGGCCGCCGGTCGAGCGACCACGGCCGGACGCGCGGTCGTCGACGGCGCCACGGCAAAGGCCCTGCGCGGCGCCGCCGCCGGAGCGACCGCCGCGGTCCGCGAGAGCCACCACACCGGTCGCGGCGCCGCGGTCCACGCGCGTCGCGTCGCGATCGCTCCGCCGGAGAGCTCGATCGCGAACGGCTCGCCGCCTTCCGGCCAGACCATCGTGCGCACGCGCCCGGCCGGCCGCGCGAGGACGGACGCGGCGTTCTCCCCCGTCACTTCGAGCAGCGCGCGCGCGATCTCGTCGTTCGCCGCCCCGACCTCACGGGTCCGCGTGCGCTCGGAGATCCCGAGCGTCGTCTCGTCGAGCCGCACGGCCTCGACCTCACCGGCCGAAGGCGCGTGCGCGACGACGAAGCCGCCGGCGAGCGCGAGCGACGAGGGCGTCGTCCCGATCCGCGTCCGCGCGGCGACGACGACGGGCCCCCGCTCGAGCCGGCACGCTCCCGCCGGCGGAGGCGCGGTGTCCCACGCCGCGATCGGCCCGCTCGCGAGGCCGACGTGGTCGGCTTCGCGCACCACGCGCGCCTCGTGGCCTTCGCGCGACGCCTCGACGAGCGCTCGGGTACTGCGCGGCGGCGGCCCGCTCCAGGCGACGGCGGCGAGGCCGACGACGAGCACACCACACGCCGCCGCGACGAGCCCGGCCTGGCGGAGCGCGCGCCGATGCGACCGCGTCCGCGCGTGACCGACGACGAGCGACGGCGTCGGCCTGTCGGTCGACGCGGTCGCCTCGCTCGAAGCGTCGCTCGGACGAGCCCCGAGCCACTCCGTGGTCTCGAGATCGCTCGACGCCGGGACGGCGTCCTCGCTCGCCTCGACGAGCCACGAGGTGCTGAGGAGCTCGATCGGCCGCGTCGGGAGCGGCGAAGGCACGGACGGCCGACCGACGGCTTCGGGCGTCATGACCGGAAGCGCGCGCAACGTCGGCCGCTCGCTGTGGCGATCGGACGGCACGCGCGGAGGCTCGCTCGACGCGACCTCCTCCTCGAGCGCCGACGGGAACATCAACGTCGAGCGGCCGCGACCCACCGGTGGAGGCGAAGCCGTGACGGCAGGCGACGCGGCGCCCTCGCTCGCAGAGCTCGGAGGCGGGGGCACGATCTCGGGGGTCGGGGAGCGCGTCGACACGGGAGTGCTCGCTTCGTCATGCACGCCGAGCACCAGGGAACAGCGCGCGCAGGCGCCGCGCGCAACCCGCTGGAATCAGGTCGGAGAGCAACCGACACGACCGCTGACAAGCCGAGCGACCTGCTGCCGGGAGCCCTCGACCGACGTCCCGACGCCTCACCGCCCGTCGTCCTCACGAACGATCCGATCATCCCGAAAAGGCGTGTCCTCCCGCGCGCTCCGCAAGGCACCTGTGAAGGGCGACAGCACCGACGTGACGGCCGTTCCGGACCGGTGTATAGCCGCCATTCCTGGATGGCCGCGCACGTCCTCCCCTTCGAGAAGCCCGTCGTCGACCTCGTCACCCGCGTCCGTGAGCTGCGGTCGCTCGCCGAGAGCGACAAGCGCTTCGAGGGCGAGCTGAGGCGCCTGGAGGAGAAGGCCGGCAAGCTCGCGCGCGAGCTCTATGCCGATCTCTCCCCGTGGCAGAAGGTCCAGCTCTCGCGCCATCCGAACCGGCCCTACACGCTCGACTACGTCGGGTACCTCTTCGAGGACTTCGTCGAGCTCCACGGAGACCGCTCGTTCGCGGACGACGCGTCGATCGTCGGCGGGCTCGCGCGCTATCGCGGTCGGAGCGTCGTCGTCGTCGGGCACCAGAAGGGACGCGGCGCGAAGGAGAACGTGAAGCGGAACTTCGGGATGCCGCACCCCGAGGGCTACCGGAAGGCGCGTCGGCTCTACGAGCTCGCGTCGCGGTTCGGGCTGCCCATCCTCACGTTCATCGACACGCCCGGCGCCTACCCGGGAATCGGCGCGGAGGAGCGCGGCCAGAGCGAAGCGATCGGCGCGTGCCTCGCCGCGATGGCGCGGGCGACGGTCCCGATCATCGCGACCATCATCGGCGAGGGCGGCTCCGGCGGCGCGCTCGCCCTCGGCGTCGCCAATCGTGTCCACGTCCTCGAGTACGGGACCTACAGCGTGATCTCGCCTGAAGGATGTGCAGGCATCCTCTGGAAGGACGGGCAGAAAGCGGACGAGGCCGCCGAGCGGCTCCGGATGACGGCGCCCGATCTCCTCGCGCTCGGCGTCGTCGACCGCGTCGTCGACGAGCCGGCCGGCGGCGCCCACCAGGATCCGCTGGCTGCGGCGCGCCTCGTCGACGGCGTCCTCGAGCAGACGCTGTCGGAGCTGCTCCGGCGCACGCCCGAGGACCTCGCGCGCGACCGCTACGACCGCTTCCGCAAGCTCGGCGCGTTCGCCGGCTGAGCCTTGACGCACGGCGTCAGCGACACCGTTGCCCCTGCGCCGCAGGTGCTGCCGCCGCCTCCCACGCGTGCTATCGAGGGCCGCCCATGTCCGCCCGTATCCAGCTCGAGAACAAGGTCGCGATCGTCACGGGGGCGAGCCGCGGAATCGGCGAGGCGATCGCGCGCGCCTTCGCCGAGAACGGTGCGAAGGTCGTGCTCGCGGCGCGGAAGCCGGAGGCGCTCACCGAGGTCGCCGCTTCGATCGGACCGAACGCGAAGGCCGTCGTCGCGCACACCGGCAAGGAGTCCGACTGCGTCGCGCTCGTGAACGCGGCGGTCGAGGCGTTCGGGAAGGTCGACATCCTCGTCAACAACGCCGCGACGAACCCCTACTTCGGCCCGATGCTCGGCACCGAGGAGTCGGCCTGGGACAAGACGTTCGAGGTCAACGTCAAAGGCTATTTCTGGCTCACGCGCGAGGTCGCGAAGCACCTCATCGGCCGTGACGCGCCCGGCTCGATCATCAACATGGCGAGCGTCGCCGGCATCATCGCGTCGCCGGGCCAGGGCGCGTACTCGATGACGAAGGCCGCGATCCTCTCGATGACGAAGACGCTCGCCGTCGAGCTCGCGCAGTCGAAGATCCGGGTCAACGCGATCGCGCCGGGGTTCGTCGACACGCGCTTCGCCTCGGCGGTCCTGAAGAACGACGTCCTCCTCGAGGAGGTCATGCGGATGACCCCGATGAAGCGCTATGCGGAGCCCGCGGAAATCGCCGGTGGCGCCGTGTACCTCGCCTCGGACTCCGCCAGTTACTTGACCGGACACACCCTTGTGATCGACGGAGGTATGACCATCGCGTGATCGCGTGAGCGATCGCTCGAGGGTCAAGGGGACGTCGCGAGATGCAGTCCGGTCAGATCGTCGCTGGCAAGTACCGCCTGAACCAGCTCCTCGGGAGCGGTGGTATGGCCGAGGTCTGGTCGGCGACGCACACGTTCACGGAGCGGCAGCTCGCGATCAAGTTCATGAACCGCGAGGTCGCGAAGACCTCGGAGGCCGCCGCCCGCTTCCTCAAGGAGGCGAAGGTCTCGGCCCGGATCAACCACCCGAACGTCATCGAGATCCACGACGTCGGCCAGACCGAGGAAGGCCAGCTCTTCCTCGTGATGGAGCTCCTCACCGGCTTCCCGCTCGAAGTGGCGCTCAAGCGGCAGACGCCGCCGATGACGCTCTACGAGTTCGCGCTGGTCATGCAGGAGGTCGCGCAGGCGCTCGAGGCCGCGCACAAGGTCGGGATCGTCCACCGCGATCTCAAGCCGACGAACATCTTCCTGCACAAGATCCGCGACGGCGTCGCGATCCCGAAGCTGCTCGACTTCGGCGTCTCGAAGTTCCTCGAGGACGATCAGAACCACGCCCTCACGATCGCGGGCACCGTGCTCGGCTCGCCGCTCTACATGAGCCCCGAGCAGGCGCGCGGCGACACGAACCTCGACGGCCGCACCGACGTGTTCGCGTTCGGCGCGATCCTGTTCGAGGCGCTCTGCGGGTTCCGCGCGTACGAGGCGAAGAACTTCAACGCGCTGATCGTGAAGATCGCGACGACGAAGCCGAAGAGCATCGACGAGTGCGCGCCCCACGTCCCCGAGTCGCTCCGCGCCGTCGTCCGTGCGTGCCTCGAGGTCGACCTGAAGAAGCGGGCGCAGTCCTTCGAGCAGGTCGTCCAGCTCCTCCGCGCCGCGCTCCCCGAGCTCGGCGAGTCGGAAGTGCGCCTGCCGATGCCGCTCGTCCCGACGCAGATCATCGACCCGGAGGCGACCAACGCACTGCCGGTCCTCCGCGCGAGCGACCGGCCTCCGCCCGCGTCGCCCTCGCAGCCGCCGGCGCGCGGCTCGGTCCCGCCGCCGCCCGGTGCCGTGTCGCTCTCCGGCAGCATCCCGCCGGGCGCGGTGCCGATGTCGACGAACAACCCCACCGGCCCCTCCTGGCACACCCCGAACACGTCGTACGCGTCGCTCCACGGCGGCACGACGGCGAAACGCGCGCCGTCGAAGAAGGTCGCCTCCGCCGCGGCGCTCGCCGCGCTCGCGCTCGTGGGCGCCACCGCCGGCGTCGTGTGGCGGACGCGCCACGCGCCCGCCGTGACGACCGCGACGACGGCGGCGACCGTCTCGACGACGGTGCACGGCGCCGCGGCGCCGCCTGCCGACCTCCCGCCGCCTGCCGCCGAACCGCCCGTCCTCAGCGTCGACTCGCTGCCGGGCGTGCAGAAGCCTGCGGCGGCGCCCGCGCAGGGCAAGGGCGAGCTCTTCGTGAGCGCGACGCCCGGCTGGTGCGCGCTCGCCGTCGACGGCAAGGACAAGGGCCCCACGCCGGTCGCCGGTCTCGTCCTCGCCCCCGGTCCGCACAAGCTCGAGTGCCGGACGCCGAAAGGCACGGTGAAGACCGGGACCACGACGGTCCAGGACGGCACCGCGACGCGTTACAAGTTCATGCTCGAGGACTGAGCGAGCCGCTCAGATCTTCCCGCCGGAAGCGAGCCGCGCGTTCTCGCGGACGATGTTCCGCGCGACGACGAGCCAGATCGCAACGAGCACGATGTTCACGATCGCGAACGTGCGCACGGGCCAGCCGAGCCACTGCGCGAAGACGAAGACGCACGCCGCGCTTCCGACGTCCCCCATCCGGACGAAGAAGGTGTCGACGGCCTGCTTCGCCTTGTACTTCATCTCCGTCGTCGTCGGCAGCCACAGCATGTTGCGGACGGTGTTGTTCACGGAGTAGTCCGTCGCGTTCTCCGCGGTCTTGCCGATCGTGATCACGCCGAGGAGCGGGAGGAGGGTCACCGCCGACGCGTCGAGGAGCGCGATGACGGGCAGCACGAAGAAGGCGATCCGGAGCCCGCCGAACTTCACCAGACGCGACACGACGAACGTCTGGAGGAACAGGACGCCGGCGTTCACGTAGACGAAGAACCGCCCGTAGTAGCCGGTCACGTAGTCCTTCGCGAACCGGTCGACGTCGATGTTCGGATCGGCGGCGCGCGCGGCGGCCGCCTGCGCCTTGCCCGCTGCCTTCACGAGCGCGCTCAGCATGTACTCGCCGTTCGTGTTCACGAGCGTGAAGAGCAGCGAGAAGATCGCGATGAAGAGCAGATACTTGTAGCGGACGACGAGGGCGAACGTGCCTCCCTCGCGCGCATGCTTCTTCGGCTCGTCCGGTCGGGGGCCGTCAGGGTCGCCGTCGAGCAGCCGCTGCCGCTCGCGTCGCGCGATGACGATCGTGAGCGCGGCGGAGCTCGCGAGGATCCCGGCGCTCACGAGCATCAGCTGGTAGGTACCGAGCGGCTTCACGAGCAGCGTCGTGACCCAGGCGCCGAGCGCGCTGCCCGCCGAGACACCGATCCCGACGAGCGCGAAGAGGCGCTTGCCCTGCTCCTCGGTGTAGAGGTCGTTCGCGAACGACCAGAACTGCGCGACGAGGGACATGTTCAGGATGCCCACCCAGACGAAGAACACGACGCCGAGCTTCGACTCGAGGGCGGACTTCGAGAGCGCGTAGAACACGAGCAGGTGCGAGGCGAAGAAGAGCGTCACGCCTGCGACGAGCTTGTCCTTCCGGACTCGGTCGGCGACGCGTCCGTAGGCGGGGACGACGAAGAGGAGCGCGACGGCGATCGCGGCGCTGAGGTAGCTCTTGAAGAACTCGCCCCGGTCGCCGGTGTTGAGGATCAGGCTCTCGCGCACCGGCTTCATGACGTAGTACGCCGTGAGCAGGAGGAAGCCGTTCAGCGTCAGGAGCAGCGCCGTGATCCCCTCGCCTGCCCGCACCTCCGTGACGATGCCGAGCGCTCGTTCGAGACCGGACCGCGCGTCTCCCTGTTTCTCCATCCGGCGCGCAGCATACAACAGGAAGAGACGTCTCACGCCTCATCCGCCGAGAATTCAGGCCCTTCGGCCGCGCCGCGCTGGTACCTTGATGCGACGTCATGAGCGGGTCTCGCGTTCCGCGTGAAGCGCCGCGCGATGGTGCGCCGGACGCGACGCCGCTGGTGCTTCCGGCGGCGCTCGCCTCGGGGTCGCTCATCGCGCAGCACGTCGCCGGCAGGGCGACCCGCGACTCGCTGTTCCTCTCGCACTTCGGGATCGGCCTCCTGCCGGCGGCGATGATCGCCGCCGCGTTGATCTCCTCGCTCGCGATGGTGGGGATGTCGCGCACGCTCACCCGGCGCGGTCCCGGACGCGTCGTCCCCGTCGCCTTCGCGATCAGCGCGACGGTCCACTTGGGCGAAGCGCTCCTCGCGACGCGTTTCGAGCCCGTCGTGGCGGTCACGATCTACGTGCATTCTGCGCTCTTCGGGGCCGCGGCCGTGAGCGCGTTCTGGTCGCTCGTCAACGAGCGCTTCGACCCGCGCGAGGCGAAGCGCGCGGTGGGGAGGATCGCAGCAGGAGGCACCGTCGGCGGTGTCGTCGGCGGCCTCGTCGTCTGGCGCGCGGCGAACGTCCTCCCCGTCCCCGCGATGCTCGCCTTCCTCTCGCTGATGAACGTCGTCGGCTTCGGCGGCTCGCTCCGGCTCGCGACGCGCGGCCGCGGGCCCCGTCGTCCTTCGCGGGCCGCGAGCACGACCGCGCCGAGCCGTGCACCCGCCGAGAGCGGCCTCCGCGCCCTCCGCGACACGCCCTACCTCCGCGACCTCGCCCTCCTCGTCCTCGCCGGGGCGGTGCTGCAAGCGCTCCTCGACTGGCTCCTCAGCGCGCGTGCCGCGCGCATCTACGACAAGGGCGAGCTCCTCGGGTTCTTCGCGCTCTTCAACATGATCGTGGGCGTCGCGTCGTTCATCGCGCAGACGGGCCTCTCGCGCGTCCTCCTCGAGCGCCTCGGTCTCGGTGGGACGGTCCGCCTCCAGCCGCTCGTGACGGCGGCATTCGGCGTCATCGCGCTCCTCGCGACGGGTCCCGCGTCGATCTTCGTCCTCCGCGGCGCGGAAGCGGTGAGCCGCAACTCGTTCTTCCGCTCCGCCTACGAGCTCTTCTACACGCCGCTCCCGCCGGCGAAGAAGAGGCCGACGAAGCAGCTGATCGACGTAGGCTTCGACCGGCTCGGCACCACGCTCGGGAGCGGCGCGCTCCTCGTCGTCGCGACGTTGCCGACCGAGACGGCGACGCGAATCGTCCTCGTCGCCGCGCTGCTCGCCGCCGGCGTCGCGATCGTGATCGGCTCGCGCCTCCAGGAAGGCTACGTAACGGCGCTCGCCGACAGCTTGAAGACCGGCGCCGTCGCGCTCGGTGACGACGACCTCATGGATCTCACGACGCGCCGCACGCTCGCGGAGACGACGGCGCTCCTCGATCGCGACAAGCTCCTCGCGCGGATCGAGGAGTTCCAGCGCGAGCGCGAGACGAGCGGCGCGAGCGTCCCGCCGAGCAGCCTCGCACCGAGCGGGCCGCCGTCGGACGCGCCGCCGCCGGTCGAGGAAGCCCCGCGCTCACGGCGCTCGCTCGTCCCCCTGCCTCCGCTCGACGCTTCGGCGATCGAGCGGGACGCCCTCCTCCTCCGCGCCGCCGCGCTCCGATCGGGAGACCCGCTCCGGGTCCGCGCCGAGCTCGCGCAGCCGCTCCCGCCGGAGCTCGCCGCGTTCGTCGTCCCGCTGCTCGCGACGGATGCCGTCGCGCGCGACGCCGTGCGCGCCCTCCGTCGTGCGGCGCCGTCGATCGCCGGCCTCCTCGTCGACCGGCTCCTCGACCCGAAGAGCGACGTGAAGGTCCGGCGCCGGCTCCCGCGCGTCCTCCGCTCGTGTGAGAGCGAGCTCGCGACACGCGGCCTCCTCGCGGCGCTCCGCGATCCGGCGTTCGAGGTGCGGACCCAGGCCGGCCTCGCGCTCTCCGAGATGGCCGAGCGACCGGGCATGTCGTTCGATCGCGAGGCGGTCTTCGACATCGCCGTCCACGAGCTCACCGAGGCGCGCGCGACGTGGGGCGCCGACACGGCACGTGGCGTGAGCCACGTCTTCGTCGTCCTCGGTCTCGTGCTCGAGCGCGAGCCGCTCGCCATCGCGCTCCGCGCGCTCCGCGGGGACGACGCCGCGCTCCGCGGGACCGCGCACGAGTACCTCGACGTCGTGCTGCCGCCACGCGTCCTCACGCCGCTCTCGCCTCTCCTCGGTGTCGTCGAGAAGGCGGCGCGGACGCGTGCCGCCCACGAGCTCGAGGGCGAGCTCCTACGATCGCACGCGCGACTGCCGTCCCTCCGCGGTACGTGACGCGGCGGCGTTTCCCGGCTTCTCGGCACGCACGTTCCCAACTATCGTGCGGGGGCTTGTCGACCCGGAGGAAGAGGCCGCTCGCGTACCGCGGAGGAAGCGCGCTCTTCCGCACGCTCACCGCGGCGCTCACGCTCGTGGCGTGGCCGCTTTCCGCGCTCGCGCAGGATGCCGCGCCCGAAGCGCCTCCCGCGAGCACGCCGCAGACCTCCGGCCGCACCCGCGCGACGCCGCCGACGGGCGCATCGTCCGACACGTCGCCCGGCGCGACGGGCAGCTCCGAGCCGCCCGAAGGCGCCGACAAGGACAAGGACAAGAAGAAGCCGTCGCTCGTCGTGGGCGGGACGACCTCGCCGAAGCGCGAGCTTCCGGACTACGACGGGCGCGGCGAGCCGGAGACGACGGCAGGTGACGTCGCGCTCTGGGTGCCGCGCGTCGCGCTCTTCCCGGCCTACGTCGTGAGCGAGTTCGTCATCCGACGCCCGCTCGGGTGGTTCATGACGACGGCCGAGCGCAATCAGTGGCCGGCGATCATCCGCGATCTGTTCTTGTTCGGCCCGGAGAAGAAGGCAGGCGTCGTCCCGACCGCGTTCCTCGACCTCGGCTTCCGTGCGAGCGTCGGCATCTACGCGTTCTGGGACGATCTCTTCGGCAAGGACAATCACCTCCGCCTCCACGCCTCGACCTTCGGCACCGACTGGCTGCAGGGCTCCGTCGCCGATCGCTTCCCGATCGGGAAGGACGCGACGCTCGACCTCCGCGTCGAGGGCGCTCACCGCCCCGACGGCGTCTTCCACGATCTCGGCCCGCGTTCGACGAGCTTCCGGTCGCGTTACGGCTACGACCGCCTCGTCGCGCGCCCCGTCTTCGAGCTCACCTGGTGGCGCGGGAGCCGCGTCACGGTCGAGGGCGGGGCGAAGGTCATGGGCTTCCGGGACGACGCGTGCTGCGACAACCCCTCGCTCGAGTCGCGGCTCCAACAGGGCCTCATGCGCGAGCCGCCGGCCTACCGTGACGGTTACACGGCGGTGTACCAGCGCGCCGAGGTCACGGTCGACTCGCGCGAGGAACGGCCTGCGAACCAGTCCGGCTTCCGCGTCGAGCTCGAGGTCGAGCAGGCCTCGAACGTGCGCAAGGCGGCCGACAACTGGATCCGCTACGGCGGGTCGGTCGGCGGCTTCCTCGACCTGAAGAACAACCGCGTCGTGAGCCTCTCGGCGACGACGCTCTTCGTCGACCCGATCTCGGATCGGGGCCAGATCCCGTTCACCGAGCAGGTCGTCCTCGGCGGGAGCGGTCCGATGCGCGGCTATCTCTACGGCCGCCTCATCGACCGGAGCGCCGCCGTCGCCACGCTGAAGTACCGCTGGCCGATCTGGGTGTTCCTCGACGGCTCGATGCAGGCCGCGCTCGGCAACGTCTTCGGCCCCGGCCTCGACGACTTCAAGCCCAGCCTTCTCCGGTTCTCGGGTGCGATCGGCGTCGAGAGCGTCGGAGGGGCCGACCACACCTTCGAGATCCTCACGGGCTTCGGTACGGAGACGTTCGAGGACAACCTCCGCGTGACCTCGTTCCGCTTCCTTTTCGGCACGAATCGCGGCTTCTAGGCGGCTCCTCGCCTGCGGCGCCCGCGCGGCAATCGCGCGTTCCGCGGACGTCGGACTTGACGAAAAGGCCATGGAGCGCGATGGGTCGGAGAGCGATGGCGACCGCCGCTTCTCCGCCGGACCCGCTCGACGAGCTGTCGCACGATCACCGGCATCTCTCCGAGCTCGTGCTCGAGGTTCGCGCGATCCTCTCCTCGCAGTCGATCGGCGAGAGCGAGCGCGCCGAGCTCGCCGACGCCGTCGCGCGGCTCCGTGACGAGCTGCTCCTCCACTTCGCGCGCGAGGAGGAGGGCGTCTTCCCCTTCGTCCTCGAGCGCCTCGCCGATCTGCGCTCGCGCGTCGAAGCGCTGCGCTCGGGGCACGACTCGGTCTGCGGCGCCGTGAGCCGACTCCACTACGCGATCGGTCACGATCCGAAGACGTCGGCGGTCTCCTCGTGGGCCGAGACGCTCGCGCGCTTCGAGGGTCTCTACGCCGCGCACGCTCGCGAGGAGATCGCGCTCCTCCGCGACGTGTCCGCGAAGCTCGACGCCGGCGCCCGCGCCGAGCTCCAGGCGCTGCTCGAAGGACTCTGAGACGGTGAAGGACTCCGCACCTCGTCTCCTCCTCGTGGAGGACGACCCGCCGTTCGCGCGCACGCTGCGGCGCCTGCTCGCGAAGCGGTACGACGTGCACGTGAGCCCCGGCTTCGCCGACGCTGCGGAGCGCCTCGCCGGCGGCGAGCGGTTCGACGCGTACGTCCTCGATCTCCACCTCGGCGACGGCCACGCCGCCGATCTCTACGCGCAGCTCGACGAAGAGCAGAAGAAGCGCGTCCTCGTCCTCACCGGCGGCGCGTTCTCCGACGAGGATCGCGCGTTCCTGAAGACGGTCCGGAACGCGCCGCTCATGAAGCCGTTCGAGCGGGAACGGCTCCACCAAGCGCTCGCGAGCATCGTCTCCGCTACTTGACCTCGAAGCCGACGTCGTCGATGCGCCAGCCGAAGTCGGTGGCCGAGCGCGACGTGTTGGCGTTCGTCGTCTGCGAGCTCACCCCGGACGCCATCGAGAAACGGATCCGCGTCGTCGCCGAGATCGCCGCCGCCGGGAGCGGGATCGTGACCTTCGTCATCGTCGCGTTCTTCCCGGTGAAGCCCTGCTTCCCGGTGACGCCGAACGGCTTCGTCACGCACTGGTAGCTCGAGGTCCGGTCCGGATTGATCGCGACGGTCCCCGAGTAGACGCCGGACGCGGGCGGGACCTGCCACGTCTGGCCGTCGGTCGAGACCTCGACGATGCCGCCGTCGAACCAGTTCTGCGCGTTGTAGGTGCCCGACCAGAACGCGTACGCGTGCTGGAAGACGAGCGACACGTTGCGGCCGGAGCACTTGCTCAGGTCGATCGCGGGAGACTGCAGGTATCCGCGTGCGCACTGCGCGTAGTTCTGGGTCAGCTCGTTGCCGAAGCAGCTCCCCGCCTTGCACGCCGTCCCTGCCGACGCCGTGCCGCGCGTCCAGCCGTCGTACGGCCACGCCGGGTCCGAGCCGGTGATCCCGTCCGACGCGCCGTGCGTCCAGCCCTGATCGCCGCTGTCGAAGGCGAAGGTGATCGCCGCGAGCGCCTGCGCGCATGCGTCGGTCGTCGTCGCGTCGGGCTTCCCCGCGTCGGGCGTCGGCTCGACGGAGCCGTCCGGCTTCGCCGGATCGGGAAGGCGGCCCGCGTCGATTCGCGAGCCTCCCGCATCCTCGTCGTCTGCTCCGACGTCGGTCTCGCTGCCGGTGGCGCAGCCGTGGACCCAGAGCGCGGCGAGCAGGCTCAGCGCGACGCCTCCTGCTCGCCACTTCACGGCGTGGCGGACCCGGGTCTTCGATCGCACGCCCCGAGTCTACGCGATCTTCAGCCTTCGAGCAGGCTCCGCAGCATCCAGGCCGTCTTCTCGTGCACCTGGAGGCGTTGGGTGAGGAGGTCGCACGTCGGCTGATCGTTCGCCTGCTCGGCGATCTTGAAGACCTCACGCGCGGTGCGCGCCACCGTCTCGTGCCCTTCGACGAGGCGGCGGATCATGTCCTGCGCCTTCGGCACGCCGTCTTCTTCCTTGATCGAGGAGAGCGCCGCGAACTGCTTGTACGTCCCCGGCGCCGGGAAGCCGAGGGCGCGGATGCGCTCGGCGACGAGGTCCACCGCGAGCGCGAGCTCGTTGTAGTGGGTCTCGAACATGAGGTGGAGCGTCTGGAACATCGGGCCCGTGACGTTCCAGTGGAAGTTGTGCGTCTTCAGGTAGAGCGTGTACGTGTCGGCGAGGACCTTGGAAAGGCCGCCGCTGATCTGCTCGCGGTGCTTCGCGTCGATGCCGATGTCGATGTTCATGGTCCCCGACTAGCACACGAGTGCGCGCGGCTCACCGCGGCGAAGGATACCGGCGGGAGACCGCGCAGAGGCCGTCCGCGTTCAAGTGGCCCATCGTGCTCTGCTGGTAGCCGACGAAGTCGGCGTAGTTGCGAAGCCCTGACGCGGGATCGCCCGCCGCGCCGACGACCGCCACGCTGCCGGTGTCGACGCGTCGTGCGCCGCTCTTCGGCGTGACGTCGTCGAGGCACGAGCGCCACGGGAGCGGCTTGCCTTCGGCGTCGACGAAGCCCGAGGGATCGAGCTTCGCGAGGTCCTCGGTCGTGACGACGCCCGCCTTCGCAGCGGCGGCCATCTGATCGAAGAACGGTTTTGCCTGATCGTGGTCGACCGTGTCCCAGAAGAGGTGCTCGAGGTGGAACGTGAGCTGCGCGAACGTGGGGCCGTCGACCTGGATCCCGCGCTGCGCCTCCTCGCCCTCGAACGCCTTGCCCTTCAGGTCCGTGTTCTGGCAGTTCACGTACGAGACCGGCGTCGCGAAGCCGAAGCGGAACCGCACCGACGTCGGGACCTTCGCCCAGTCGTAGCCCTCGAGCGCGCTCTTGCAGCTCGTGCCGCCGCGGAACGTGGCGATCCCGACGAAGAGCGTCGACCAGCCCTTCGCGATCATCTCGTCGTAGTCCTTGGCCGCGTCCGCATCGAGGTTCACGCGCGTCGCGGCGGCGCTCGCCGGCACGACCTGGTAGCCGAAGCCGTAGCGCGTCGCGCGGTCGAACGCGTCGTTGCCGCGGAGGTTCAGCCCCTCGAGCCGGACGAGACGGATGCTCGGGTCGTCGGTGCTGCCGCGTCCCGTCGCGGGCGCGGAGAGCGTGTGGTCGCCGCCGAGCGGGACGAGGCTCGCGGTGGCGAGCGGCGGGGTCGTGACCTTGCCGAGAACGGACAGGTTCACCGCCCAGGGACCCTTCGCGCGCGCGACGGGCGCGCCGGTCTGGGACTGGTCCGTCGGCGCCAGATCCGGATTCTCGGTCAGGACGATGTCGTCGACCGTGAGGAGCACGCGATCGAAGCGGACGTCCCAGCCGTCGACGAAGACGACGTCGTCGGGCGAGATCGGTGGGAACGCGAAGCCGCTCACCGCCGTCGACTCGCCCGAGATCGTGAACGTGAGGCTCGAGGCGCCGTCGTCCGTGTGCGAGTCGCACGCGGCAAGCGGAAGGACGGTGGCGGCGCCGAAGAGGAAGATCGCGAGGAGCTTCGTCGACATCGTGAGCTGATGTCTTTCACGCGAGCAGGAGGCGCGCAACGCCTTCCGACCGACGCGCCTCACATCGATGATCCGCGATTCGATGAAGTGTTGAAGTGGAACGTGTACACGCCCGTGCTCGACCGCATGCCGGAGAAGATCGCGACGTTCGGCTGCCCTTCGTCGGCGTCGGCGAAGCGGTACATGGGCGGCGTGGTCGACACACGCTCGAGCTCGGCGAACTCGACGTTCGCGAAGACGCCGCGCGGATCGACGCGGACGACCAGCGAGCCGCCGTCCTGCGGAGTGAGGTCGACCGGGATCTGCGAGACGATCCGCTTGCTGCACAGCGGGTCGGCGCCGACGCGCGTCGGGTCGGTCTGCTTCGTCGCGCGGTTCTTCCCGATCGTGAGGCGCCCGTCGAACGGGACCTCGTCCGCGCCGCGACGTGCGGTGCCGGCGACGTCGAGGATGACCGACGGGTCGTCCTCCGCGTCGACGCGCGCGCCCGTGAGCCACACCTCGCCGACGCGCGCGAGGTCGCGCGTACCGGTCGCCGCCGCGGGGAACTTCTGGAGCCGGCCGTCGAGCACGTCGACGACGAGCTCGGAGGCGAGCTGTCCGACGTAGACGCCGGAGAGGTAGCACGCGCGCTCCTGACCGCCCGAGATCGGCTGCGAGCGGTTCAGGTAGATGCCGCCGATCCGGAGGCGCATCCGATCCAGCGTCACCGTGTAGCCGGTGCCGGTCGTGAACGTGTACCCCGCGCCGCGCGCGTCCTCCGGTCCCGCGGCGTACGCCTCGAAGGACACGACCTCGCTCCCCGTCGTGCCGATGCACGCCGTCGCGAGCACGCCGGCGAGGAGAGCCGACGCGAGCCGCCTCATGCGTCGCCTCCGAACGTCCACGCGAGCGTGAGGAAGACCCCGCGCGGCGCGCCCGCCGAGAAGTGACGGGCGGGCACGAGCGTCGGCTGGCCCGCCGACCTGAAGTCGGACACGAAGTTGAACTCGCTCAGGCGGTACTGCTGGTCGAAGAGGTTCGTCGACACGATCCCGACCTCGATGCTCCTCCACGTGAGGGTGGCGGACGCGTCGACCGTGAAGATCGTGCCCGAGCGCTGCCCGTACGGAAGCGCACGCCTCCCGACGTAGGTGACGCCCGCCGCGAGCGCGCCCTCGACCTTGTGACCTTCGATCGTGAGCGGCAGCTCGCCGTGGATCGCGGTGTCGCTCCGGACGACGACGTCCGGGACGTACGGGATGAGGAGGCCGGTGTCGTCGAAGGTGCTGCGGACGAGTGTGACGTTGGCGGACTCGTCGAAGATGCCGCCGGTCGCGCGGAGCGCGCCGACCCAGCCGGTGCGCGTGGTGCCCTGCGCGAGGACGTTGCGACCGACCGTCTCGCTGAAGATGAGGTCGCGCTCTACCTCGGTCTGGAAGAAGACCGAGCGCGCCATCAGGTCGACGTCGGCGAGGCGCCGGCCGTAGGCGACGCCGAGCTCGTAGGCGGTCAGGCCCGCGAACGGCTGCACCTTGTCCTGGTCGATGAAGACCGGATCGATCGACCGCGCGCCCTTGCCTGCGCTCGCGGAGATCGTGAACGAGTCGAACGGACCGAAGAGCACCGATCCGCGCGGGAGGAGGACGGACGACGACGTGCTGATCCGCTCCGTCGGCTCGCGGTACCTCCCGAGGTCCTGCTGCGAGAGACAGCTCGCGTCGCCCGGCGCGTTCTCGCGCGAGGGCTGGCGGACCGACTTCACTGCGCAGTTGTTCTTCACGTCGTAGGTGAAGACGTCGCCGCGGAGACCGCCGCGGAGACCGAGCCACTTCGTCACGCGGAGATCGAGGTCGCCGTAGAGGCCGATGTTGCCGAGCCGCGAGTCGAGGTCGGTCTCGAGCAGGTAGGGCACGTCGGGTCGCGATTGGCGCCGGTACTGCGACGACGCGGTGGAGTCGCCGCGCGCGAAGTAGCCGACCTCGACGTTCTGGCCCTGACCCAGCGCCCGCGTCTTGTACGTCGCCGAGCCGCGGGCGCCGTAGGTGATCGTGTCGACGGAGAGGTCGAGGAGATCGCCGCGCTGCGGGTGCGGGCTCTGGACGACCTCCTGCGTGTCGAGGAGGTAGCCCGTGAAGTTCTCGCGGAGCCGCATGTTGCGGAACACGAGGAACGCGCCCTGCTTGTAGCGCATGTCCCCGCTGCGGACCTCGATGTCCCCGTACGTCGAGTAGCGCGAGGAGTCGCCGCCCTGGCGGCGATCGTAGGTGTCGAAGAACCCGATCCGGCCAGCCTCGACGTCGTCGGCGCGGACGACGCCCGCGCTGCCGTAGTGGGTCGCGAACGCGGTGGCGCCGACGCGGTACGAGCCGCTGCTGCCGAGCCGTCCCTCGTACTGCCCCATCGCCGTGCCGCGCTCGGAGGCGCGGTTCACCCCGAAGCCCTCGGTCGAGAAGAGCTCGGCCCCGCCGAAGGTGCGATTCGACATCCCCTTCGGGCCCCAGGTGAGGAGGAGCCGCCGCGTCGAGAACGAGCCGATCGTGCCCTTCGCCGTGATGCCGCGCTTCGCGAGGCCGAGGTCGTAGGCGGCGCTCCCGGCGACGGCGAAGTTCCCCTGGCGCGGGTCGAACGGACCTTCGATCACACGCACCGAGTCGACGAGCTCGGGGAGGATGAAGTGCAGGTCGGCGTAGCCGTTTCCGTGCAGATTCCCCGCTTCGTTGACGGGGACGCCACCCACGGTGAACTCGATGTCCTGGCCTTCGCGCGCGTCGAAGCCGCGGAGGAACACCTGCTCGGCGTGCCCGTCCCCGCCCTTGTTCGTGAGGAGGATGCCGGGCGCGAGCTTGAGGATGTCGGCGGCGTTGCCGCGCGGCACGCGGGCGAGCTCGCCGAGGCGGAGGTTGAAGTCGGACGCGCCACGCGAGGGCGCCTGGTGCTGGCCGACGACGGTGATCGTCTCCTCCTCCGCGGGAGACGCGGCGGCCGGAGGCGGGCTCGCCGGCGTCGCGGTGCCGCCGGTGCCGGGCGCGTTCGCCTGCGCGACCTGCGGCGCCTCCGGCGACGCGGCGTTCAGCGTGGCGGCGCCGACGGCGGGCGCGGGCTCCGCCTTCGGAAACGCGAACGGGACGCGGATGCGGCTCGCGACAGCCTTGCCGTCACGCCGTGCGGGCTCGAACGTCCACGCGCGGACGGCTTCCGTCGCGGCCGCGTCCGCGTCGGCGCCGCCGCTCTGCTTCACCGCCACGTCCGCGACGTGGCCGGTCTCGTCGACGAGGACGAGGAGCTCCACTTCGGCGCCGTCTCGGACGCGCGCGCCGGGCGGGAGCCGCGCATCGGTCCGCGTCTTCACCTCCGGCGCGGTCACGGTCTGCGCGGAAGCGTCCACGGCGATCGTGGACGTGCTCGCGATCACCGCGAGCGCGAAGACGAAGCGACGAGACGGACTGCGCATCGAGGGCCGCGCATCCTGGCACAACATTCGGGCAAGTCACGGCATCCCTCCGTGATCGTGGTCGATTCGTCGCTTCGAGAATTCGACGCTTCACGAATCGATGAAGCGATGGAGGGTCACTCGCTCGGGTCGGGCTCGTCGCCCTCGGGCATGTAGATCGGAGGGCCGGTGCGGTACCCGTCCTTGCCGTCCGAGACGAAGTTCCCCTTCCCGTCGTAGACCGACGAGCACACCTCTCCGCCCGAGCCTCCGCGGGTCACCGTCACGAGCACGTTTCGCGGCCGCGTGCCGACGGCCTTCACGTACGTCTGGACGACGTCGGCGCACGAAGGCGGCGTGCCGAGCGCCTGTCCCGCGCACATGATCATCTCGCCGAACGGCATCTCGTCCTTCATCTCGGCGCTCGCGTCGGTGCCGACCGCGATCTTGGCGATGTCCTCCATGTCCATGACGAGCGCCTGCCCGCACCCGAGCTTGCGCAGCTCCTTCGTGCCTGGCGCCGACTGCGCCTTGCTCGCGACGCGGAGCGCTTCCCCGACCTGCCCGAGCTTGGCGCGCCCTTCCGGGTCGGACCAGATCCTCCAGAAGACGATCCCGATTCCGATCGCGACGAGGAGCGCCCCGCCACCCACGACCGCGAGCAGGATGTAGAGGCCTCGTGCGCCCGACTTCTTCGGCGGAGGGTTCATCGGCGGAGGAGATGATGACCGACCCCCGGCGCGCGTCAAAGGCGCGCGCGCGACGACGTCATCTCGGGACCGCGAAGCACTCCCCTTCGCCGCGAAAATGGCCGACCGTTCGCGAGAGCCCCTCGACGAAGGCCCGGAGATCGTAGATGCCCGGCGCGCTGCCCGTGCCGTAGGGACCGTTCGCGGCGGGGATCGCGGCGAGCTTCACCGCTGCGAGCTCGTCGAGCGTGATCTCGCCATCGCCGTTCGCGTCGGCGGCGGCGATGTTGTCGAAGCGCACCTTCGCGTCGGGCGATTGGAGGTCGTCGTAGAAGAGGTGGTCGCCGTGGACCGTGAGCTCGACCTGATCGGTCCCGCCGTTCGTCACGACGACGCCGGGCGTCGTCTTCCCGGAGAGCGGTCCCTCGCAGCGATCGAAGAGGGTCGCGGTCTGGAAGCCCCAGGCGAAGCGCTTCGTCTCGGCGCCCTTCGTCGCGGTCGCCTCGACGTAGAGGCTGTATCCGTTCGAGACCATCCGCTGCTTGTCCGCGTCGGAGACGCCTGCGGCGGGCTCCACGGCGGCGGGCGCGGGCGCGATGACGTAGCTCACGTGCGTGTAGGCCTTCGCCGGGAGCCGGCCGGCGGTGAACACGGGCTTCGGTCCGGGCAGGTGCATGTCGAAGAGCTTCGGGGCCGGCATCTTCGCGACGGGAGCGGCGCCCTCCGTCTCGGCGATGCTCACGTCGGACAGCACGACGAGGAACTTGCCGTACTTCACGGTCCACCCGTCTTCGAACTCGCTCGCCGGGATCTCCTGCTCGATGAACGGCTCGCCGTAGGTCGAGAACGAGACGCTCCCCTCGCCTTCGTCCGCCGCACAGCCGAGCACGAGCGCGAGCACGATGCCGAATCGCTTCACTTACGTGCCTCCCACGTGAACACGTAGGCGGTGCCCGCCTTCATCCCTCGCACGAGCGTGTTCCGCGCGAGCGATCCAGGCGGCAAGGTCACCGGTTTTCCGTCGCCGCTCGGGGCGAGCTCCGCGAAGTCGACCTCGTCGAACCACGTCTCGACCTTCACCGTCAGCGACACGCGCCCGTCCGACTGCACGTCCGCTTCGACGAACGGGCAGCCCTCGATGATCGGAGCGCCCTTCGTGTCCTTCACGTCCTCGGCCGAGATCGCCGCGCGGAACAGGCGCGTCTCGGCGCCCTTCCTGGCCGTGCCTTCCAGCACCGCGACGCTCCCGGCGAGCTCGCCGGCGAGAGGGCCCTGCGGCGGAACGCCGAACGAGAACGTCGCCGACCGGACGATGCCCGACACGCCGCCGCCGCGTCCGACGACGCCGCCCGTGCGGAGGTCGACCGACGACGACGCGCGGACCTCGCCCCTCGCCTCGCCGGCGACGTAGTGACCAGGGTGAGCGAACGCCGCTCTCCCCGCGAAAGACCACGCGGGCGTCGCCTGCGAGAAGATCGTTGCGCCGTCGAAGAACGTCATGTTGCCCGTCGACAGCGCTGCTCGCTCGAGCGTCACGCTCCAGCCCTGCGCGTTCGTGAAGGCGCTCTTCGCCGCCGGCGAGCCCGCGACGGCGAAGTCGAAGGCGACGCGCTTGCCCGTCGTGCCCTCGTCGGAGCTGCATCCGATCGGCGCCGGCACGACGAGCGACCCGAGCGCGAAGGCGACGACGGCGGTGATGGTTCGAGGGAGGTGCATCATGTTCCTCTGGGTCACAACGTGATGCTCACCGTCGCGAAGACCGTGCGCGGCGCGCCGATCGTCACGATTCGGCCAGGCACGAGCGACGGCGACTGCGAGCGTGCGAAGTTCGAGGCGTAGACGAACTGCCCGTCGTACCACTTCGCGTCGAGCAGGTTGAACACGTCGAGCGCGAGGTCGACCTCCTTCAAGCGGAGCCCCGCGGTCGCGTCGACGAGCGAGACGTTCTTCCCCGTGTCCTTGTACGGCAGCGGGCGACCGGCGAGCCCTTCGAGCCCGACGCCGACCCGTCCCTCGAGGTCGCGACCGAACGCGCGCCCGAGCCGCCTCTTGTACATCGCGTCGCTGCGGAGCACGAGCTGGGGCACGTACGGCAGCGCATCGCCGCGGCCGAACTGCGCGCTGCTCTCGGTGAACGTCGCCCGCGTGAGCGTCGCACTGCTCGAGAGGAGGAACGACTCTCCCGCGCGGACGAGGACGTCGGCCGCGAGCCCCTTCCGCTCGGTGGCCGGCACGCGCTCGTTCCGTGCGGTGCCGGGGTCGAAGACGAGGTCGTCCGTCAAACGCGTGTAGAACGCAGCGAGCGATCCGGAGAGGACGCGCCCGACGTTCGCGCGCGCACCGAGCTCCCAGCTCGTGACGTCGGTGAAGACGGCGCGCTGCCCGTCCGAGAGCCCGCGCGCCTGCGGCGAACGAAAGCCCTCGCCGTAGCTCGCGAGGAGGTGGAGACCGTTCACCGCGGCCCAGTCGATCGTCGCCTTCTTCCCGAGATGCGCGCCCTGCGCGGTGCGGGTCTGCGCCGGGACGGCCGCGCCGTTCGCATCGACGCGGTCCGCGGTCGAGAACGCGAGCGCATCGGCGCGGACGCCGCCGCGGACGGCGAGGCGCGGGACCGGATGCACGGCGAGGTCGACGTACCCGGCCGCGTTCGTGGAGCGGACGTCGGCGTCGACGAGGGTCTCGGTCGGCCGGTCGTCGACCTCGGACAACCGGCGCTGCGCCTGCGCGATCACGTCGTGCCGGCCATAGACGCCGACCTCGACCGCGTCGCGCGGCGACAGGAGATGGAACGCCTTCCGGTACGACGCCGTCATCCCGACCGTGATCCGCTCGTCGGTCTGCTGCGAGTTGTCGCTCTCGAGCCGATTCGCTCCGCCCCGCTGCGCGTCGGCGAGGTAGCCGGTGAAGTTCTGCCGGAGCGAGAGCGAGCGGAACGTGACGAATGGCGCGACGCTCCAGCGCTGGCCTTCGTCGTCCTTGTGGAGCTCGACGAGGATCTGGCTGCGGGTGGAGCTGCCTCCCTGCTTCGGGTCGTAGGTCGCGAAGCGATCGATCTTCCCGGACTCGACGTCGCTCGCGCGCACGACGCCGGCGGAGTCGAACCGCGCTGCGTACGTCGACGCGAGCACACGCACGCTCGTGCCGTCGGCGAAGTCGTGCGTCCCCTGCGCGATCGCGGACGCGCGGCGCGACGCGCGGTTCGGACCGAAGCCGTCGGTCTGGTACGTCTCGAACGCGGCGAACGTCTCCTCGCTCGTCGCCGTCGGATGCCATCCGAGGAAGAGACGACGCGTGCCGAAGGAGCCGAGGGTGCCCTTCGCGGTGACGCCCGGCTCGGCGTACCCGAGGCGCATCCGAACCGAGCCGGCCACCGCGAAGTCCCCCTGCCGCGGATCGAAGGTGCCGGGCTGCGCGGTGATGTCCCGGATCACTTCCGGCATCACGAAGTGCACGTCGGCGTAGCCCTGCCCGTGCACGTTCGAGACCTCGTTCACCGGGATCCCGCCGACCCACAGCTCGAGGTCCTGCCCGTGCACGGCGTCGAAGCCGCGGAGGAAGATCTGGTGTGCCTTCCCCTCGCCCGAGTGCTGCGTGACGAACACGCCCGGCGTCACGGCGAGCGCGTCGCTCGCCGTCCGGTGCGGGGCGGCCTGGATCACCTCGCGCCCCTTCACCGTCTCGGAGGCGCTCCGTGGCGGAGCGTTCCCACTGACCTTCACGGTGTCGGTCCGCCGCGTCGCATCCTCGGCCGGCGGTGCCGTCGCTGCTGCCGCGACGGGCGCGGGCGTCACGGGCGGGGGCGGCGTCGAGGTCGCGGGGAGCCCGGCGAAGCGGACGAGCCCGCGGACCTTCGCGGTGACGGGCTTCCCATCGCGACGCGCGGGCTCGAACGTCCAGCGCTTCGCCGCCTCGAGCGCGGCCTTGTCGAACGCGGGCGCGACGCTCGCTTCGAGCGCGACCTCGGCCACCTCGCCCCGCTCGTCGACGGTCACGACGACCGGCACGACGACGTCGTGATCCGCCGCCGGTCGTCCTTCCGGCCACTCCGGCGCGGGCTGCGTCTTCGGCCGCGGCAGCTCGACGTCGTGGGCGTACGCCCGCACGGGGACGAGGAGCAGCGCTCCGAGCCCGAAGACGACGAAAGGCTCACGCGCGCGTCGCCGGGACATGGCTCGCTCTCGTAGCATGATTGTGTCGACTCGTGTCACGCGGGGTCTCGCTGCTCGTCCTACGCCCGGTGAGCACGACTGGATCCACCGGTTGCGCGAGGCGCGCGGCGAGGCCTAGAAAGAAGGGCCATGCCGCATCGACGAGCGAGCTTCCTCGCGGCACCCGCGGTCGCGATCGCCGCCGCCCTCGCGTCGTGCGGGACCGATCCGGCGGCGCCGACGCTCACCGGCGAGGCGCTCCTCGATCCGAACAACTGCCGGCCGTGCCACGCCGAGCACGTGCGCGAGTGGTCCGGCAGCATGCACGCGTACGCCGGAGAGGATCCCGTGTTCCTCGCGATGAACCAGCGGATGGTGCGCGAGGGCGCCGGCGCGAACGCCGACTTCTGCGTCAAGTGTCACGCGCCCGTCGCCGTACGGACGGGGGCGACGAAGGACGGACTGAACCTGAAGGAGCTCCCGCCGCACCTGAAGGGCGTCACCTGCATCTTCTGCCACGAGGCGAGCGCGGTGGAAGGAACGCACGACAACCCGCTCGTCCTCGCCGGGGACGGTGTGATGCGCGGAGGGATCGTCGACCCGGCGAGGGCGACCCCGCACCGTGCCGCGCGCTCGCCGCTCCACGATCGCGAGGACCCTGCCTCGTCCGCGCTCTGCGGCGCCTGCCACGACGTGATCACGCCGCACGGCGCGCACATCGAGCGGACATTCGCGGAGTGGAAGGCGTCGCTCTATGCGAAGCCCGGCCAGCTCTCGTGCGGGAAGTGCCACATGACGGGCCGCACCGGCCTCGCGGCCACGGCGGAAGGCACCGGTCCGCGCCGCGTCCACGATCACTCCTTCGCCGCGGTCGACCTCGCGCTCACGCCGTTCCCCGAAGCGGAGGCGCAGCGCCGCCGCGTCCAGGAGCTCCTCGACGGAACGTTGATTGCGAAGCTCTGCGTGCTCCAGACGCCCGGCGGGCCGATCGCGGACGTCACGCTCGACAACGCCTTCGCGGGTCACGCGTTCCCGAGCGGGGCGAACCAGGATCGGCGCGCGTGGGTCGAGCTCGTCGGGTACCGCGAGGGTCAGGTCGTGTTCTCGAGCGGCGTCGTTCCTGCGCGTCAGGCGGTCGAGTCGATCGCGGATCCGAACCTGTGGCTCCTCCGCGACAAGATCTTCGACGCCGCCGGCAAGGAGATCCACCTCTTCTGGCAGACCGCGCGCGTCGAGCCCGCCCAGCTCCCCGCCGCGGTCACGAACGATCCGCTCGACCCGGCCTTCTACCACCAGGTGAAGCGCAGCTATCCGCTGCCGCTGCCGCTTCCCGATCGCGTGACGATGCGAGTCCGGATGCGGCCGGTCGACTTCGCGCTCCTCGACGACCTCGTCGCGACCGGCGATCTCGCGCCGGAGATCCTCGACCGGATCCCCACCTTCGACCTCGCGAGCACGGTGAAGGAGTGGACGAAGGACGCCGGCTTCCGCTGCGTCCCCTGAGCCCCTGCGTCAGCCGTCGAGGCAGAACGCGAACGTCACGTCGGACGTCGCGCCGCCGGGGACCTGGACGGTGATCTTCACCTCCCAGAGGCCCGCCATCGCGAGGTAGACGTCGGAGGCGGTGTACTTTCCGTCCGCGCCGAGCGGCGTGACGACCGGAACGACCGACGTCCCGTGGCCGTGATCGGGCATCGTCGGCACGATGCTCAGCGTCGCGCCGTCGACCGGCTTCCCGCCCGCGTCGAGCACCTGCAGCGTGAGCGTGTTCTTGCCCTTCGACGGCGGGCTCGGCTGCGCGTCGAGGATCTTCACCGTCACCCCGGCGCCCGTCTTCGCCATCCCGGCAGCGTAGACGTCCTTCCGCGTGTCGCGATCGCACGCGGTCCCGCCCCCGCTCGACGTGCTCGAGGACGTGCCCCCGGAGTCGTCGCCGCACGCGGCGAGGAACGACAGGGCGATCGCGGCAAAGAGGGAGATGCGCATGAGCTCGTTCCGGGAAGAGGGGTCGAACGTGGACGAGCGGAACGTCCGCCCGCCCACGTTCTCTAGCACGCGCCGGTCAGCCGCCGGAGGGCGCGTCGGAAGCGCCACCGTCGGCCGGCGAGCACGTCTTCAGACAAGCATCCTTTCGAGCCGCACACGTCGCGTCGCTCGTCGCGCCGTGCGCGAGCTCGTGACAATCGTGCGCCGGGCCCTGGCCGAGGTCGAAGGGATGGCATGCTTCGCTGATCGCTTCGCACGAGGGATACGTCGTCTCGTGGGCGTGGTCGTCGTCGTCGTGACAAGCAGTGATGAGGGCAGCGGCACAAACGGCCGCGAGAACGGTCTTCAGCATGGAACATGACTCCGCAGGCGTGCGCGATCGGGCGCGCCGCCTCTTCCGAGGAAACGTCGAAGAATGCGTCTCGGAGCTCGGCTCAGCTGCGAGCCGAGCGGAGTGCTTCGGGCGGCGGCTTCGGAGGTGGCGCGCGCAAGCGCGAGATCGGTGCGTCGTACGTCGTCGGTGCCCCCACGCGCTCGACGGCGCCGAGCGCGACGACCACCCGTTCGGTGTTCGTGACCGCGCGCCCCCCGATCGGCCGCACGGCGTGCTCCTCGTCCCCGCAGGTGCTGCGGATGGTCGCGTGGGTCGAGGCGCCATCCTCCCGCAGCTCGGGGATGCAGATCGGACACGCACAGCTGGCGTGACCGCCACGCGCGCTGCAGTGGCACGCGTGCGCCGTCGGCGAGACGAACCGCGCGACCGCCGGAAGCCACGCGCCCGCTGCGACGAGGACCGCCACGAGCAGCACGCACGCGCGCGCCGCCCGGAGCCGCATCGCGATGGCCGACAGGAGCACGGCCCGCACCTTACCAAGCCTATGCGTCCTGGCGCCCGGAAACCGCTGCGGCGCTTGCGACAGGCGAGCGGCCTTTGGCCCTTCTCCTGGCGCGTCGGCCGCGCGATCCGCATCAATGGGGTCCATGGCCCTGCTCACGGATCCGGCGACCTACGTAGCGTTCGGGACGCTCCTCGCGCTCGAAGTCGTCCTCGGGATCGACAACGTCATCTTCATCTCGATCCTCGCCGGCAAGCTCCCCGTCGCCGAGCAGAAGCGTGCGCGCACGACCGGGCTCGCGCTCGCGGTCGTCACCCGCCTCCTCCTCCTCTCGTCGCTCGCGTTCCTCGCGAAGCTGACGAACCCGCTCTTCACGTTCGTCTCCCACGAGGTGACCGGGCGCGATCTCGTCCTCGTGCTCGGCGGCCTCTTCCTGATCGCGAAGAGCACGCACGAGATCCACTCGAAGGTCGAAGGCGGCGATCACGCGACCGCGTCCCGAAAGCGCGCGACGTTCCTCTCGGTCGTGCTCCAGATCCTCGTCCTCGACGTGGTGTTCTCGCTCGACTCCGTGATCACTGCGGTCGGGATGGTCGACCAGCTCCCGATCATGGTCGCCGCGGTGATCGTCGCGACCGCGATCATGATCGCCGCCGCCGGAACGATCAGCGCGTTCGTCGACCGCCACCCCACGGTGAAGATCCTCGCCCTGAGCTTCCTCCTCCTCGTCGGCTTCACGCTCGTCGTCGAAGGGCTCGATCACCACGTGCCGAAGGGCTACGTGTACTTCGCGATGGCGTTCTCCGTCCTCGTCGAGATGCTCAACGTCCGCCTCCGGAAGAAGGAAGCGGAGCGCGCGGCAACAGCCGAAGCGAAGACCTAGAGCGACGCGAGGAACGCGAGCACGGCCTCGCGTTCCGCCTTCGCGAGCGCGCGGAACCGATCACGCGAAGGAGCCGATTCGCCGCCGTGCCAGAGGATCGCCTCCGCGAGGCCGCGCGCGCGGCCGTCGTGGAGGAGCATCTGGTGCTTGCTCACGCGCTCGAGGAGGCCGATTCCCCAGAGCGGCGCGGTCCGCCACTCGGTGCCGCTCGCGCGGCCGTCGGGCCGCCCGTCGGCGAGGTCGGACCCCATGTCGTGGAGGAGGAGATCCGTGTACGGGCGCACGGTCTGCTTCGCGAGCGCGGGCACGTCGCTCTCGCCGGTGACGAGCTTCGGGCTGTGGCACGAGGCGCAGCCGATGCTCGCGAAGAGGCGCTCGCCCTGCCGGACGCGCGCGTCGGTGGCCTTTCGCCGAGCGGGCACCGCGAGCGTCCGTGCGTAGAGCGTGACCGCCTCGAGCTTCTGGTCGGAGAGCTCCGGCGCGCCACCGTTCGGCGCGGCGCGGCACGCGTCCTGCGCTTCGGTGCAGCCCTCGTCCGGGAAGAGCGACGACGTGATCCCGAGGTCGCCGAGGAACGCGCCGGCGGTCTGTTGCTCGATCGTCGGGAC
>JBDHVE010000051.1:0-54589 GCA_039809485.1 Polyangiaceae bacterium
GCTCGACTCCTCGGCGCTCGACTCTCCCGAGCTGGAGCTCTCCTCGTCCTCTGCCAGGAAGCGGAGCGATGTCGTCCCGAGCTTCTTCGACTTCGCCCGCGTCTCCGCCGAGAGGATCTTGCCCTCGGTCTCGACGACGGCGCGGATCCACGTGTGCATCACGGGATTCGTGAGCGGCACGACGACCGTCGAGCCCGATGCCTTCGTCCGGCCGATGACGAGCCCGGCGATGACGCGCTCGTTCGCGCTCGTCATCCGGTAGATCGCGCCGCCGCGGCTCGCGACGCGCGACGTCTTCATCCCGATGCGCGTCGCGTAGTGCGAGCCGCCGGCACGGAAGTGCAGCTTCTTCGAGATGCTGAGGACGCGGCCCGACTCGCTCCGCGACCGCCCGATCGAGAGCACGGTGCAGCTCGTGCACGCCTTCTTCTGGATCTTCGCGTAGCGGACGACCTCGATCCCTTTGCGGAGGACGAGGAGCGACACGTCGTGCCGCTGCGAGCGCACCATCGAAGCGTCCGCCGACGTCCAGTCGTACGTGTAGACGCGCTTCACGGTCGTGCGCGTGCGCTTCGCGTCGAGCGCACCGACGACGGCCTTCGTCGTTCCGTCCGCGCAGTGGGCGGGCGCGATGACGACGTTCTTCGAGAGCAGTGTACCGGCGCAGGTGCGGACCTTGGTCTTGCCCTTGTAGTAGTCGACGACGACGGCTTCGGAGTGGCGCCCGAGCGCGCTCGCGCTCCCGTCGTCGTAGTGACCCCACGGAAGCGGGATGCTGCAGCCGGTCATGGCACCCGCGCCCAACACGACGAACGCCGTTCGGCCGAGCGCCTTCCCCACGCGTGCGAATCGAGACATCCTCCGGCGGACTGCAGCGCTCGTGCCGGGGAGCGCGACGGTGGTCGCGCCGTGCGCCCGTCGTCTCCGACGTGCAACACGGCGATTCGCCCTCGGCCTTCGGTGCTGCGGCCCACAGCGGCGCACACGATCCGCGTTCGCCGCCGAGCGCGGCTCGATCCGACGCGCCGAGCCAGATCATGGTCGCCTGCGCGGCGGTCGGATAAGGTGGTGGCCCCTCGTGCTTGCCTACCTCCTCGACTGGGCGAACCTGCTCCTTCGATGGACCCATGTGATCACGGCCATCGCGTGGATCGGGTCCTCCTTCTACTTCGTCTTCCTCGACTCGAGCCTCACCAAGCCCGAGGATCCCGACCTGAAGGCGAAGGGCGTCGACGGCGAGCTCTGGGCCGTCCACGGCGGCGGCTTCTACCACCCGCAGAAGTACCTCGTCGCGCCGAAGAAGCTGCCCGAGCACCTGCACTGGTTCTACTGGGAGAGCTATTCGACGTGGCTCTCCGGGCTCGGCCTCTTCACGGTCCTCTATCTCTTCAATGCGAGCACGTTCCTCGTCGACAAGAACGTCTTCGACTGGTCACCCGGCGCCGCGATCGCGGCTGCCCTCGGGTTCCTCGTCGTCTTCTGGCTGTTCTACGACCGGATCTGCCGGATCTTCGGCGAGCGTGACGGCAAGGTCGGCGGCGACGCCACCGTCGGCGCGATCGTCCTCGCGTTCGTCGCCGTCGCGTCGTTCGCGGCGTGCAAGCTCTTCGCCGGTCGCGCCGCGTTCCTCCTGATGGGCGCGATGCTCGCGACGTCGATGAGCGCGAACGTCTTCTTCTGGATCATCCCCGGCCAGCGGAAGGTGATCGCGCAGATGAGGGCGGGCGAAGCGGTCGATCCGATCCACGGCCAGCGCGGCAAGCAGCGGAGCGTGCACAACACGTACTTCACGCTGCCCGTCCTGATCGCGATGCTCTCGAACCACTACGCCTGGCTCTACCAGGGCAAGTGGAACTTCGTCGTCCTCGTCGTGATGATGCTGGCGGGCGCGCTCATCCGGCACAGCTTCGTCGCGCGTCACAAGGCGCTCGTGAACGGCAAGCGCGTGCCGTGGGAGTTCGCCGGCGCGGGCATCGTGCTCGTCCTCGTCGTCCTCGTCGCGCTCCTCCCGAAGCCCGAGCCGGCTGCGGCCGCGACCGGGCCGGTGACCTACGCGCAGGCGAAGGCGGTCTTCGACCAACGCTGCGTGCCGTGTCACAACGCGGTCGCGCAGAACAAAGGCATCGCGCTCCACACCCCGGAGCTCGCGAAGAAGAACGCGCAGAACGTCTACCAGCAGGCGGTGGTGCTGCGGAACATGCCGCTCAACAACGCGACCCAGATCACGGACGCCGAGCGCGGCGTCCTCAAGCGCTGGGTCGAGTCCGGCGCGCCGACCGACTGACGGCGCGCCTCCTCCCGATCGCGCTCACTTCTTCGCGGCGTCGGCGGCCTTCGGCGTCTCGCTCTTGCCGTCGGGCTTCTTCGCGGCGTCGGCTGCGCTCGGATCCGCGGCCTTCTCGGCCGGGGCGGCGGCAGGCTGCGCGGCGACCGCGTCCTTCTTCACCGGGGTGTCCGGGACGAACGCCTTCGGGAGCTTCTCCCAGCTCGCCTGCTCGACGCGGTAGAGGACGAAGCGCGCCTTTGTCTTCGCGACCGACTCGCTGTTGTTGTTGCCGATGCGGAGCCCGGGGCCCGACGCGGCCTGGACCGAGTGCTCCACGCTCGACGACGCGAGGTAGTAGTGCGTCGCGCCGCGGTTCGCGGCCTCGAGCGAGATGCGCCCGCCGAGCGACTTGCCGCCCGAGCCGCTCGCGAAGTCCGACGTCTTCGCGGCGAGCACTTCGAGCTCGCCGATGTAGATGCCGCCCGCTTCCTTGATCGTCGTCTGATCGCTGTCCTGCTTCAGCTCGACGGCCGAGTTGACGAGGCGCTCCTGCGCGTCCGCCTTCCCCGACGGGTGGTACGACATCTCGATCCCCTTGTTGTACTGGGTCGCGGGAGAGCAACCCGCGGCAGCACTGAGGAGACCCACGGCGAGGAACGCGATCGTTTTCGAGCTCAGGCGCATGGAGACATGGACGCACGAGCCCGAAGCCGTAATCAACGACGAACGCCCGTCCCGTTCCGATCAGTGAAACGATGGCGTGGCGTGTCGGCGGGTGTCAGGGCGCGTCTCGGTCCTCGAGCCGCACGTCGAGCGAGCACTCCCGCTTCACGCGCAGCGTCCAGGCCGACTGGTAGACGGGAACCTCGTCCCGAGGCGCGGCCGCCTCGAGCACGAGGGCGTGCGGACCGACCTGGCCGTGGAACGCGGGCACCGTGATCTCGACCGGCGTCTCCGCGCCGGCCCGGACCGTGAACGCCTTGGCGCCCACGTCGCGGTCGCCGCTCCCGAACCCGTCGAGCCGGAGCAAGCCGCTCACCCGCTCCTTCGTCTCGTTCCGCACCACCGCGCGCACGACGAGCGGCGCTCCGCAGGCGAGCGACGAGGCGAGCGCCGCGCCGTGGACGGAGAGCTTGCCGCGCCGCGCCTCGCGACGGTCCTGCGCTTCGCTCGTCTCGCTCGCGAACGTGCACGAAGGCATCACGCGCATGGTCCGCGGCGACGAGGCGTTCGTGCTCTCGAGGACGAGGCGATCGCGCGTCGGCCCGCAGCCGTCCTTCAGCCCGAGCGGGTCGGTGAAGGAGACCTTCGTCTTGCCGCCGGCAGCCGCTTCCACCTTCACGCGCGCGAGCGGAGCGCCCGTGCCTTCGCGCTCCACGACGAGCGTGCCGTCGAGCGCGACGGGCTGCGGGTTCTCGACGTCGACCTCGAAGTCGATCGGACCTTCGCCGTACGGGGGCGAGAACCCGCCGCCGAGCGCGCCGACCTTCACCGGCGCTCGACGGACGGCGGCGAGGTACGCGGGACGGACCGCGCGCGGCTCGACGGAGGGCGCCGGCTTCGGCGGGTCGACCGGAGCGGGCGTGGGCGACGGCGCGGGATCGCGCGGGCCGGCATTCGCCGCCGACGCGAGCCCTGCTCCACGGATGCCGAGCAGCCCGACGGCGAGCGACAAGGTGAGGAGGAGGACGTTCCGGCGCATGGCACTCTCTCCGGGGCTCGTCCCACAGGATCGGGCCCGAGGCAAGTCGCTGTCCGCCGGTGCCGCACCTCAGTGAGGCGGACACGTCTTGTCGCGCACGACATCCGGGTACGTCGTGGCGCCGGACCGAACGAGCTCGGTGCCGAAGCTTCGGCGGCCACGTCCGAAGAGGCAGGTCGTGATCGAGCGCGCGCCGGGCGGGACGGCGATCTCCGCGACGCCTTCGGGGAGCGTCCGATCGACGGCGTCGGAGTCGAAGCTGTAACGCACCGACGTGAGCGGCGTGGACCAGACGTGGAAGCGCACGCGTCCCGCGTCGAACGGCGAGACCACCGCGTAGCCGCTCGAGTAGTACCCGCTCCACATCTTGTCGTCGTCCCACCTCGCGGCGTCGAAGTGGAACGTCGTGTTGCGGGTGAAGCCGAGCCACGATTCGTACGCGATCGCGACGGGGACGACGCCGCGCGGGAGCCCCGGCGCGCGCGGCACGACGCACTCGAAGTGGCCGGCGCCGTCGGGCGGCGCGACGTGCAGCTCGGTCTCGCCCGGCCCGCGGCAGCGGACCGACGTGCCGGGGACGCGATCGAGGTAGAGCGTCCAGTGCGTGTCGGTCATCGACGCGGGCGACTCGATCCGACGTTCGAGGAGGAACGTCGTGCCGCCGGCGAACGCGAACGGCGCGTAGAGCAGGGTCGCGAGAGCAGCGATCCGACCCTTGCGCGTCACGAAGGGATCCTACGGCGGAGCGGCGCTCCGTCTTCCGTCACTTGCAGATCGCGGGCTGCGCCTGGGTGAGCGGGAGGATCTCGCTGTAGGCCTCGATCCGGCGGCCGCCGTGCGGATCGTCGATCCGGAGGAACACGCGGTGGTCGACCGGCTTGATCTCGGCGGCGTCGTACGCGTCGGTGTCGGTGTCGCGGTTGCCGAACGCCCAGATCACGCGCGCGCCCTGATCGGCGAGCCGTGCGAGCGCGGCCGTCTTGTAGTCTCGCGCGGCCGAGCCACTGATCCCGGTGAGGCCCGTCGTCGTGATGACGATGCCGGGCGGGAAGCCCTTGTTCTTCAGGAACTCGTGCGTCTTGCCCATCAGCCATTCGGGGCGGGCGGTGAGGTAGACCGGCCGGATCCCCTTTGCGGCGAGCGCCGAGAGCGCTTCGGCCGCCTTCGGGTGCGCCGGCGGATCGACGCCCTCGTAGAGCGCGCGCCACTCGGCGTGCTCGCTCTCGGTCAGCGTCCCGTCGACGTCGCTCACGAACATCGGCGTTCCGTCCGGCACGACGTCGAGGATGGCGTCGGCGAACGTCTGATCGGCCGCGACGACCATCCGGACGCGGTGGCGGCCGGGCGCGAGCGCCTTCGCGGCGGGGATCTCGAAGTAGACGCGGCCGCCCGAGTCCGAGACGTCGTCGACGTCGGCGTGCTCGCCCGAGAACGTCGTCTTCGTCGTGCCGAGCTTCTCCCAGCTCCCGCCGCAGCCGCGCTCGACGAAGACGTCGACGTCCTCGCCTTCGATGTCGACGTCGGCGTACGAGTACGTGAACTTGCCGATCACGACCTGCGGAGCGCCGGTCTTGATCACGCGGTCGCGGCCGCGGTGGTACGCGCTTCCGGCCTTCGACGTGAGCATGTTCGCGTAGTGCGCCCACTCGCGCTTCGGTCCGAGGGTCGGACCCGTCGCGCCGTCACACGCAGGCATCGCGAGACACGCGGGGAGCGCCGCGCCCGTACCGGGCTCGGTGCCCGCGCCAGGAGCATCGGACGATCCCTCGCCGGGCGCGCCGGGCGTGCCCGCGGGACGCGCTTCGCCCGCGCCGGTGTAGTCGTCCTCCGCGACGGGCGCGTCCCCGGTGTCCGCGCCACACGCGACGAGGAGGGGAGCGATCAACGCGGCAGCGACGAGGGCGAACGAGCGCATGGCGGGCTCGTGCTGCACGTCCCAGACCACGTTTGCCTACATGGTGAGTCTCAGCAATCGCGGATACTTACGGTGAGTCGAACGTGCTCGACCCGATCCGCCGTCGATCCAGGCCGGATCACTTCCGCCGCTTGGCGCGCGTCACGATCCTGTGCGACCCGACGAGCCCGGCGGGGACATCGCTCCGCTGCTCGCGCGCCGACCATCCGAAGCTCACAGTGAAGACGGGCGTCTTGTCCTGGGAGGTCTGGCTCGTCCCGAGCTGCACCTCGAGCTCGCGTGCGCGGACCTCGACGGTCGGCGAGGCGAGGAGCGCTTCTTCCGCCGAGCGCTCGTCCTTCGCGTTCTTCGGCGACGGCGCGGGCGTCGCGTCGGGCTTGTCCTTCTCGGGGAGCCGGACGCTCGTCTTCACGATCGCGAGGTCGCCGCTCGGGTCGTCGGCGCGCAGCGTGACGCGTGCGTGCGTGCAGGATCCCTGGACCGCTCTGTTCGTGCGCTCGACCATGAACGGGAACGCGGCGAGGATCTGCGGCGTGTTCCGCTTGACGACGACGTGGACGAACTTGCCTTTCGCCGACTCCTCGCGCGCGGCGTAGACCTGCAGGTCGTCGAGCACGCCGCCGACCCGGACGAGCGGGACCGAGGACTTGCTGACGACCTTCGCTCCGCGCGTCACGCCGTCGATCCAGGCATCGACGACTTCGAGCGTCGCGCGCTCGCCGCCTTCGGCTTCGACGAGGCGCTCGCTGTGGAAGATCCGCGTTCGGTCCCCGCCGCCGGTCCACACCATGGCGCGCGCCTCGCCGAGCGACCACTCGGGCTCGCGGAAGTGATAGTGCGCTTCGGAGAAGCAGCCGGCGGACGTCGACGACTCGCCGTTCTTCGACGCCTTCGCGTCGTCGGCCGACGCGAAGATCTCGACGCCGGTCCCGCCGCCGACGTTCGGCATCGGCACGGTGTGGAAGCCCGGCGCGCGCTCGTGGCCGGCCACCCAGTGGACCGCGTTCTTGCCGGCGGGCGGCGGCGGCGCGATCGTGCCGAGCGGCAGATCGGCGTAGGTCTTCGCGGGCCCTTCGGCGCGGGCGGTGGCGGGGAGGAGCACGAGCGCAACGAGGAGCGCGAGCTTCGTCGTCGGCGTCATCACAAGGTCCTCAGGAAGGCCTCGAGCGCGTCGCGGTCGGCGGTCGAGAGGTGCTTGGTCTTGCCCATCGTGCCGTCGGTCTTGTCGAGCAGCTCGCGGAGCGTCGTGTAACGGCCGTCGTGGAAGTACGGACCGGAGCCGCCGACGTACTTCAGCGAAGGCGTGTTGAACGCGGTGCCGCGATCCGCCTTGTGCTTGCTCGCGACCTCGTGGTTCTGGCCGTCGGTGAGCTCCGCGCCGGCGTGGCACTTCGCGCACTGCGTCTCGTTCGAGGCGAAGACCTGCCGACCGCGCTCGACCTTCGCTTTCTCCTTCGCGTCGAGGACGCGAGCCGGCGGAGCGGGCATCTGCGAGACGAAGGTGACGAGCGCGTCGAGCTCGATCCCGTGGAGGCCGTCGCCCGAGAGGCGGTCGAACGTGTTCGAGAGGTGGTTCGCGATGCTGTGCTCGTTTCCGTTCCACGAGTAGGGCGGCGTGGCGGTCACGCGGCCGGCGAGCATGATCGAGCGGCGCGGTCCCTCCGGCGTCGCCCAGGTGATGCCGTCGTCGCGGCCGTCGGGGTGGCAGCTCGCGCACGCGCGGCCGTCACCGGCGAGCCGCTGATCTCCGGCGGCGTGGAAGAGGACCCGTCCGAGCGCGTACTCGGCCGGCAGCTTCTCGCGGAGGGCCGGCATCGCGGTGCGCATCACGGTCGGAGCCGCGCCGCGCTCGTCGGCGAGCTGCGTGCCGCCGATCGGGAACGTCGTCACGGTGCGGTCGAACTGCGCCCAGACGACGCCGCGGTGCTTCTCGACGTCGACGGCGATGCCGCTCGGCCCCGAGCCCACCGTCCAGCGACGTCGCTCCGCGCGGAACGGAGCGGGGCTCTGCGCGTCGTACGCGACGACGGCATCGATGCCGAAGCACGTGACGAGGAGCGACTTGGTCGTCTCGTCGATCGCGGCCGCGCGCGGCAGGAGGCAGTCGGGTCGCGTCGTGCGCGGGTCGGCGCTCATCGCCTTCCGCCCGCGCGAGCTGATCGTGCTCGGCACCAAGACGCTCGCCGGGAGCGGCTTCTTCGTGCCCTCGTCGATGACGGCGACGTTCGGCACCTCGGTGTCCTGGCTCACGTCGCCGTAGCCCTCGGGGCGCTCGTCGAGGTTCCCTGGGTCGACGAACACTTCGGGCGCGAACACGCGTCCAGGGACGACCTTCGCCTTCGTGAGCGCGAAGCCCTGGCAGCTCGGCCGGCCCTTCGCGCGCTTGTCGTCGAGCGGATCGCCGTCGACGGAGACGAACGCGTTGCCGAGGTCGTTCGCGCGGACGCCGCGCAGCGCGAGCGCCGTCGTTGCGTGCGATGCGAGCTCCACCTGCGTGACGTGCGAGCCGACCGCGTGCGAGACGAAGGCGGTCTTGCCGTCGTCGGAGACGACGACGCTCCGCGGCTCGCGCCCGAGCGGCGCGGTCCACTGCGGAGCGAGCGTCTTGCCGTCGAACGCAGCGAGCGAGGCCCCCCAGCCGTTCGCGACGAGGATCGTCTTGTCGTCGGGCGTCGTCGCGATCGCGATCGGCTCGACCGGCGTCATGGCCTCGCAGCGTGTCGCGAGCGGCGCGGTCGGGCTCGTCGCGCCGAGCGACAGGAGCTTCGCGCCGTCGCGCACGGTCGCGAGCACGCGTCCGTCGCGGGTGACGAGGAGCTGACCCGGCCGCGCGCCGAGCGGCGTCGTCGCGAGCTGCTCGCGCGTGTCGAGGTCGACGGTGAGGATCGCCTTCGCGTCCTCGTCCGCGACGAAGGCCACGCGCCGTCCGGAGACGCGCGCGAGCGCGATCGTGGAGCTCCCTGCGGGTTGTCCGATCGGAACGACGGCCGCCGATGCCCCGCATCCTGGCGGCGGCACTGCGCCGTTCGAGGCGGCCGGTGTGCTCGGCTCGCCCTGTTTCGCCCCACCGCACGCCGCCGCGAAGGCGGCGACGGCCGCCGCCGTCACCACGCCGAACCTAGCTTTGTCCATGCCTCCACCCCGCGCGCCGGCCGTGCCGGCCACGCGTCTCCTTGTTCGTACGCGCAGGCTCCGAGACCGCTTCCCGTCCGCTTCGCCGCGCGAGGTCTGCTCCGCGGAACCGCACGTTCCGGGCGGGTACGCCAACCGGCGTTCACGGGAGGCAGTGACAACGGGGAATTTGCGGTTCGCCCACATCGGCACACCTCGTGCTGAAGGCGCCGACCATGCTGTCCCGAACGTTCCGTCTCGCCTCCGCCCTCGTGCTCTTCGCCGCCTCGCTCGTCGGCGCTCCGCAGTCCGCGCGCGCGCAGGAATCCGGCGACGGCCAGAGCGCGCCCTCGCAGAAGTTGGAGCTGCCGCAGCGGGAAGGCCTCACCCTCGAGCTCGGGATCGGCGCTTCGGTGATGGCGCTCGACAACGCGCCGGCGGAGGCCGCGCGGGACAACGTCGGTCTCGCGCCGCTCTCGCTCGGGATCGGCGGCTTCCTCTCGCCGGACGTCGCGCTCACGTTCCGGATGACGGGCACGAGCTCCTTCCGCGATCGGGGCGCCGGTCTCGAGCAGACCGTGCTCGGCTTCTACGGCCCCTCGCTCCAGTACTTCGTGTCCGACGATCTCTTCGTGAGCGGCGGCGTCGGGCTCGGTCTCCTCGCGCACAACCCGTTCCTCGCGAGCGAGAGTCGCGTGAAGGTGACGCCGATGGAGTCGCGCGTCGGCTTCGCGGGCAATGCCCGCATCGGATGGAACTTCCTGAAGACGAAGGGCGCCGGCCTCGTCCTCTACGCGGAGGCGACCCCCGCGCGGCTCGAGGACGTCACCGCCTTCGGGATGGCGGTCGGGCTCGGGTTCCAGAGTTACTGACGGGCGCACGACCCCCTTTGGTATCCTCCGAGCCGTGCTTGTTCCCGCGACCGTCTCGGAGGTGAAAACGCGCATCCATGCCGCTTGGCAGCGTGAGCCGGGAGGTGCGATCGCCTTCGACGGCGACGGCACGCTGTGGTCGGGCGACGTCGGGGAGGACTTCTTCGCCGCCGTCCTCGAGAGTGGTCGCGTGACCGACCACGCGAGGGCGGCGCTCGCGAAGGAAGCGACCGAACACGGCCTCTCCGATGCGGGTACTGCGGTGGAGATCGCCCACCGCATCCACGCGGCGTATCTCGGCGGCGCGTTCCCCGAAGAGCGCGTCTGCGAGCTGATGACGTGGATCACCGCCGGCTGGTCGGTGGAGGAGACGGACGCGTTCGCGGCGTCGGTCGTCATGGCGGTCCACCTCACGTCGCGGCTCCACGGCGAGGCTGTTGCGATCGTGCGCTGGGCGGAGGAGCACGGCCTTCCGGTCCACCTCGTCAGCGCCTCGCCGCGCGCGATCGTCGAGCAGGCTGCGAAAGTGGTCGGCATCGCCCTCGATCGCGTCGTGGCAGCGCGCGAAAGCGTGACCGCCGACCGAGTCGAAGCCGCCGTCCTCCGCCCGATCCCCTACGGCCCGGGCAAGGTCACGCGCCTTCGCGAGCAGCTCGGCCAGCGCCCCCTCTATGCCGCCTTCGGCGACAATGCCTTCGACGCGGCCATGCTGCGCGAGTCGAGCGTCCCCGTCGCGATTCGCCCGAAGCCGCGGCTCGTCGAGCGCGCGCACGAAGTGCCGCTCCTCGTCCTGCTCGAGCGACTCTGATAACGTGGGTCTCGTGGCGGCTCGCAGAGAGCTCGAGGAGCTTCGTACCCGGATCGCGAACCAGGCCGCTTCGCTCGCGGAGGCCGTCACCGACGGGTTCGAGGACTTCCACATGGGCGCCGGCGACTACGTCGTCGACCTCAGCGTGCCCGAAGGGCCTTCGACCGGCGGCGGTGCCCAGGCGCGCCAGAACCTCCGGCTCGTCCCCCGCCGAAAGGGCTACGCGATGGTGATCGCGGGCACCGTCGATCCGGTCGCCGGCGTCGCCGAGCTCCGGACCCACGAGCACGTCGCGCTCGTGCACGAGCTCCGGTACGAGCAGCCGCTCGAGATCACGCCGGAGGAGTACCAGACGTTCCTCGGCAAGGCGCAGGTCGTCCTGAACCTCGCGCGGATCAAGGCGACGATCGCAGCCGTCCCTGCCGAGCTCCGCGCGCAGAAGAAGGCGGCGCAGAAGCTCTCGCTCCCGATGCTCGTCGTGTTCGTGATCGTCATGGTCCTCGCCGCGATCGTCGTCTTCCGGATCGCGCTGACGCTCCGCGCCGGCCATTAGTTCGCCGGGAGCCAGGCTGAGGCTTGCCGCACGCGTGGGGCCCCACTAGAAGGGCCCGAACACGCCATGGATTTCGACCTCACCGAAGAGCAGCGCCTCGTCCGCGACACCGCCCGTGACTTCGCCGCCCGCGAGATCTCGCCCAAGGCCGCCGAGATCGACAAGTCCGGACGCTGGCCGGCCGAGATCGTCGCCCGCATGGCCGAGCTCGGCTTCCTCGGGATGGCGATCCCGGAGGAGTACGGCGGCGCGGGCCTCGACACGCTGAGCTACGCCCTCGTGATGGAGGAGATCAGCGCGGCCTGCGCGTCCTCCGGCGTCATCATGAGCGTGAACAACTCCCTCTTCTGCGACCCGCTCTACAAGTTCGGGACCGACGAGCAGAAGAAGGAGATCCTCACCCCCGTCGCGCAGGGCAAGAAGCTCGGCTGCTTCGGCCTCACCGAGCCGATGAGCGGCTCGGACGCGCAGACCATGGCGACCGGCGCCGAGAAGGTCGCGGGCGGCTGGGTCCTCAACGGCGCGAAGAACTGGATCACGAACGGCCCTCACGCCGACTTCATCCTCGTCTTCGCGGTCACGGACCGGAGCGGCTCGAAGGTGAAGCACACCGCGTTCGTCGTGCCGAAGGGGACGCCCGGCTACACGCAGGCGAGCCCGGACCACAAGCTCGGGATCCACGGCGCGCACTCGTGCACCGTCTTCTTCGAGAACTGCAAGGTCCCGGACAGCGCCGTCGTCGGCAACGTCGGCGAGGGCTTCAAGGTCGCGATGGCGACGCTCGACGGCGGCCGGATCGGCATCGCCTCGCAGGCGCTCGGCATCGCGAAGGCGGCGCTCGAGACGAGCGTGGCGTACGCGAAGGAGCGCAAGAGCTTCGGGGTCCCGATCGCGCAGCACCAGGCGATCCAGTTCATGCTGAGCGACATGGCCGTCGAGCTCGACGCCGCGCGCCTCCTCACCTGGCGCGCCGCGACGATGAAGGACAAGGGCGCGCGCCACACGATGCAGTCGAGCGAGGCGAAGCTCTATGCGAGCGAAGCCGCGACGCGCATCGCCCACAAGGCGATCCAGATCCACGGCGGCTACGGCTACTCGACGGAGTTCCCGGTCGAGCGCCACTACCGCGACGCGCGCATCACCGAGATCTACGAAGGCACGAGCGAGATCCAGCGCATCGTCATCGCCGCGAGCCTCCTCAAGGGCTGAGAGGGGACACATGAAGATCACGCGCTACGCGCTCGCTGCGCTGTTCGTCGTCGCGTGCGGCGGCAAGGAAGAGGCGAAGGCTCCGGTCACGGAGCAGCCGGACACGTCGGCGAGCCGCGCGAAGCCGAAGGGGCTCCCGTCGGTCCAGCAGGAGCTCGGGTCGATCGACCAGCGTGGCGTCGAGCAGACGTTCCAGAAGCTCCAGGGCTCGCTCGACAAGTGCCATGCCCAGGGACGCGACCGCGTCGAGTACCTGAGCGGCGACGTGAAGGTGTTCCTCCGGATCGACCAGAGCGGCAGAGTGCGCTGGTCGTACTTCGAGGACTCGTCGCTCGGCGATCACGACACCGAGAGGTGCATCCTGCAGGTGTTCACGTCGGCGCAGTGGCCGAAGCCGGAAGGCGGCGAGGCGGAAGTGCGCCACGCGTTCGGCTGGGGGCCGGGCGGAGAGCGCGCGCCGACGTCGTGGGGACCGGAGAAGGTCACGAAGGCGATGGAGGACTCCAAGGACGCGAAGAAGGAGCTCCACAAGTGCAAGGACGGCGTGAGCGGCGACTTCAAGGTCACCGCCTACGTCGAGCCCGACGGCAAGAACGGCAAGTTCTCCGGAATCGGCGTCGTGCCGCCGAACAAGGACGCCGCCCCGAAGGTGGACTGCGTCGTCGACGCGCTCAAGGAGCTGAAGCTCCCGAGCCCGGGCAGCTATGCGGCGAAAGTGACGTTCTCTCTGTAGCGTGCTTCGGACCGACGAGGTCCTCTCTCTCTCTCCACGGAAGACGGAAGACGGAAGACGAACGTCTCCTGTCTCCACGCCTGAAGCCCGATGATCCTCGACCCCAACGACACCCAGCGCATGGTCCAGCAGGCGGCCCGCGATTACGCGAGCCGCGTGATCGCTCCGCAGGCTCCCGCGATCGACAAGGAAGAGCGCTTCCCGCGCGAGATCCTGAAGGGGCTCGCCGACCTCGGGCTGATGGCCGTCAACGTGTCGCCCGAGCTCGGCGGCGCCGGAGCCGGCGTCGTCTCGTACTCGCTCGCGATGCAGGAGGTCGCGAAGGCGTGCGCGTCGACGGCGGTGACGATGGCCGTCACGAACATGGTCGGCGAGGTGATCGCCGCGTTCGGCTCGGAGGAGCAGAAGAAGGCCTACAACCCGAAGCTCGCGAGCGGCGAGTACGTGGCCGGGGCGTTCGCGCTCTCCGAGCCGGAGGCCGGCAGCGACCCGGGCTCGATGCGCACGACCGCGCGGGACGAAGGCGACCACTGGGTGCTCGAAGGGCAGAAGCAGTGGATCACGAGCGGCGCCTACGCGGGCGTGTTCGTCGTCTGGGCCCGCACCGGTGACCGCGAGAAGCTTCCGGGCACGCGCGGCATCTCCTGCTTCCTCGTCGAGGGCGGCACCCCGGGCCTCAAGGTCGGCAAGGCCGAGGACAAGATGGGCCTCCGCGGCTCGAACACCGTGAGCCTCACGTTCGAGGACTGCCGGATCCCGAAGTCCGCGCTCCTCGGTCAGCTCCACGGCGGCTTCAAGGTCGCGATGATGGCGCTCGACGGCGGTCGGATCGGGATCGCTTCGCAGGCGCTCGGCATCGCGCGCGCGGCGCTCGAGGAGAGCGTCGCCTACGCGAAGGACCGCAAGCAGTTCGACAAGCCCATCGCCGAGTTCCAGGCGACGCAGTGGAAGCTCGCCGACATGCAGTGCGAGATCGACGCCGCGCACCTCCTCACGATGCGCGCCGCGTGGCTGAAGGAGCACGGCCGCCCCTTCTCGAAGGAGGCCTCGATGGCGAAGGTCTATTCGACCGAGATGGCGAATCGGATCGCGAACAAGGCGGTCCAGATCCACGGCGGCTACGGCTACACGCGCGAGTTCGGCGCCGAGCGTCATCTCCGCGACGCGCGGGTCACGACGATCTACGAGGGCACGAGCGAAGTGCAGCGGATCGTCATCGCCCGCTCGCTGCTCGGCTGACGTCGGGCGTCACGGGGATGCACCGGTCCGTCAGAACGGGGATCTCGAACGCGAGAGCGGCGTTTCCGAGCCGCGCGACGTAGCTCCCCTTTGCGAGCGTCGGGGCGGTGCCCGAGACGGGGGCGCGCCCCATGCAGTCGGCGGCGCCTCCGTTCGTGGGCGCGAGGCAGTACGAGCCGTCGAGCTCGACGACGTCGTCCGTCACGCCGAGCACGCGCACGAACGAGCGCTCGTCGGTGTGCATCGACGACGACACGCATCCTCTCCCGAGCCGGAGCGTGAAGATCGCCCCCGGCGGCTCGACCACCAGGGAGGCCTCGTCCTTCCCGGGCGGAGACCCGACGCACAACTCGAGCTCGTCCAAGCCGGCGCAGGACGCGAGGTGCCCCGCCGGCGCGGACGTCGTCTCCTTCGTCTCGACCGGCGCCGGCGGGTCGGAAGGGGCGGGGGCGACCGGCGGAGGCGGAGCGTCGGGCGGGGGCGGCGCATCGGAGCAGGCGACGACGAGCAGCGTGGTCACGAGCGCCGGCGCGATCCGAGCGAGGAGCATGACCTCCGCGGAGCACGGGGCGTGCCGTCGGGAATCCCGCGTCGTGCCGCGTGCCCACACGCGCGGCTCATGGATCGGTGACGCTCGCGAGAGACACGCCGAGCAGGTTCTTCGCGATCGCGTCGAGCGCGTCCTTCTCGCCGACGAAGTGGAACGTGCGGTGGACGTGGACGAGGCTCTCTTTCGGCGCGAGCTCGGCGCCGGGGGAGCTCGTCTCGAGCTCGTAGAAGCCGCCGAGCGGCGGCTTGCCGGGCCCCGTCGGGCCGTCGTTGTAGCTGTTCACGACGTCTCCGGCGTACGGCGTCTTCTGCTCTTCCCACATGCTGTTCACGTACGGCTTGGTCGGCGAAGGCCCGGGCTCGTACTCGACGACGGTGAGGAGCTTCGCCGTCGCGCTGTACGAGCCGAGCCGGTTCTTCGCGCGGAGCGGGCCGAGGCCGATCTTCGAGCGGAGCTCGCCGTCGACGACGAACGAGAGGAAGCCCTTGTCCTCGTGCACCGCGAGCCTGCCCGCCGGCACCTTGCCGAAGTAGGCGTCGTTCACGAGCGGCGTGCCGGCGGGCACCTTCGTCTCGAACGGGACGATGACACGGCCGTCCTTCGCCGGCGCGTACATCGCGAGGATCCAGATCGAAGGGAGCCCCGTCTCGCGCTTCCAAGCGGCGGACCCCACGTTCGTGAGCCTGTTGTCGCTCTGGAACGCGATCGCGCGAACGCCCTTCGGTAGCTCGCCGAGCTTCGCCCGTGGATCGACGAGAGACACCGTGCGCTCGATCGCGACGTCGAACGTCGTGCCGCTCCAGTTCGTCACACGCATCGTCTTCGTGAAGACGGCGCGCGAGGAGCCCGCGTCCTTCATCTCCCACGCGCCTTCCTGCATCGCGTGCGGCACCTGCCACGCGTCGAAGGTGAACGCGGAGCCCTTCGGGAAGTACAGGCCGTACTGACCGCCTTCGGGGCCGAGCCACAGCCGATCCTCGCCGCCGAAGTTGTCGAACGCGGTGCCGGTCTTCCCCTCGCCGATGAACGTGCGATGGATCCAGCCGAAGCTCGGTCCGTCCGGCGCGACGGAGCTCGTCATCACGCGCCCCTGGTAGCGCGCCGAGAGCGCGACCCTCCCTCCCTCGGGGGTGGTGAGGACGTGCACGGGGCCGTGCTGCTCGAGGAAGGCGAGGTCGTCGGCGAAGGTCATCGGCGGCTTCGGGGCGGGGGCCGGGGGTGCGGGAGCGGGCCGGCTCGACCCGCAGCCGAGACCGGCGAGGCCGAAAAAGAGCGCGAGCGTCGTCCGGGAGATCACCCCGCGGATGCTACGCCGTTCCGAGAATTTGGGCTTCATCGGATCGTGCGAGATCCACGCACTCGGTAATCTTTTGTGTGGACGACGCCTACATCGATGCTAGCCCACTGCGTATGAGCCTCTTCGCCCGATCCCGCATCGCGCTGCTTCTCTCGCTCTTTGCCACGGCCACGACGGCGGCATGCGCCGCGCCCTCCGACGACGGTGCGCCGGTCGACGGGGACGAGGACGATCTCACGAGCCTCACCGCGCGCCAGCGCAAGCTCGAGTTCGCCGGCTACGTCTACGTCGCCGAGGGCACGCCGGACGTCTCGATCGTCAGCGCGATCAAGCGCCAGACGCAGTCGGCCTTCGGCGCGCTCCGTGAAGCGAACGTCGGCGTGAACAGCCGCGAGCTGAAGGACGTCGACCCGAGCACGTTCTTGAAGACGCCGGTCGACGTCGTCGACCCCGCGAACAAGACCGCGCCGGCGCGGAAGATGATCAAGGTCGCCTACACCTTCAAGGACGACGCGGTCGTCCCGGTGCCGATGGCGAACCGTTCGGCGATCTCGCTCGGCCTCCTCACCGGCGGCTACCAGATGCAGTCGGATCGGATCCTGAAGGAGTGCACGAGCGGCGACGCGCACGCGCGGGAGTTCCAGAGCTCGATCTGGTACGTCTTCGACCCGTCGAAGTCCGGCTGCAAGCAGGCGATGGCGACCGAGCAGCAGAAGATCGACGCCGACCGCCAGGGCCTCACCGCGAACCAGGTCCCGCTCAGCGAGGTGAACCGCCTCTACCTGCCGATGACGGCGAACCTGAAGTCGGTCCGTCAGTCGACGACGCCGAAGTACCCGGAGTACGACCGTCTCTACGCGGGCGGCGTCGAGCCCGGCAAGCTCGTCATCGGCATGGTCAGCGGCATGATGGCCGACTGGGCCGCCGGTGAGCGCCACGAGGTCTACGAGGATGCCGGCTACGAGATGTGGTACGGCGGCCTCCGCGAGCTGTTCAAGGCGCGCCCCGGCTTCAAGCTCGTGTCGGTCGAAGGCGTCGCCGACCCGCTCACGTACACCGTCGCAGGCAAGCAGGCGAAGTTCGGCTCGTTCGACGAGATGATCTCGTTCGAGCTCGACTACGCGACGCCCGCCGGCGCGAACGGCGTCGACCGCAACGAGCTCCGGAAGACGATCGCGAACACGCTCGTCCGTCACTGGGTGACGTTCGAAGCGCCCGCGCAGGTCACGATCGGCGCCGAGACGAAGCCGCTCACGATCAAGGTCCAGTCGTACTTCGGCGCGGAGACCGACGCGACGCCCCACAAGCGCGGGATCAAGACGAGCGACATCTTCGTCTACAACGGCCACTCGTACATCGGGTACGGGCCGCTCGATCCGAGCCGCTTCCGCAAGGAGGACTTCCCGGCGAGCTACCAGGTCCTCATGATCAACGGCTGCGTCTCGTACAACTACTACGAGAAGGACTACATCCCGCTGAAGGAAGGCGGGACGAAGAACCTCGACCTCGTGACGAACGGCCTCGAGAGCTGGGTCAACGAGAGCGGCGAGGCGATGGGCCGGTTCGTCGGTGCGTTCATCGACGGCAAGACGAACAGCTACCAGGACATCCTGAGGGCCTCGCAGTTCACGTATTACGGCTACGACTGGGGGATGGACGCCCTGCGCGTCGTCGACGGCGAGCTCGACAACAAGTACTCGCCGAAGAAGACCGCGATCAAGCTGCAGTGATCAGAAGCCGGCATCGCCGGTGAAGGTCCGACGCGCGTACGTCTCGAGCCGGTCGCCCACGTGGAACGTGAGGCTGCCGGCCGAGGCCGAGTACGCGACGTCGGACTTCGCGTTTCCATCGGGACAGAGCGCCGTCAGCGCGAGCCCGCCGTCGGTCTCCACGTAGACCCACGCGGAGCCCTTCGGCTCGCCGAGCGTGGCCTCGTCCGTCTGCTCGTCCCACGGCCCCGACGCCTCGAAGCGCCGGATCGCGTACTTCTCGACGACGAGGGTCGCGCGGCGCGCCGTGCCGGTGAAGCGGAGCGAGCAGTCGTCGGCGTCGCACGCTCCCTTCGGCACCCAGCGCACGTTCGAGACGAGGTCGTAGGTGCCGAGCGCGATCTCGCCGCCACCGGGCGGGAAGGCTTCGCCTTCCTGCTCGGTGTCGCGGACGAGCTCGCCGCCGAGCGAGGGTGATGCGCAGAACGACGGGTTTCCGATGTCGGCATCGACCGCCCTCGGGCCCGCGTCGCCGCGCGTCTCGGTCGTCGTGCCGCCAGCGGCGACGGGCGGCCTCTCGTCGCCGCCGCACGCCGTCGCCGCCGCGCAGGCGACGACGAGTGAAGCCGTCGTCCAGAGGAGCGCGCGCCTCATTCGGCCGGCATGCAGTTGTAGGTCTGACGCCAGCTCGAGAGCGTCGGCGCGCGATACGGCGTCGTCGTGTTGTCGGGGACGAACCGCATGTACACGCGAAGCCATCGCTTCGAGAGAACGCCGAGGTCGTTCTTCAGGTTCGTGTCGACGGTGTCCGCGTCCGAGCCCCACTGCGGCGCGGGGAGGGGACCCGTCGGCACCGTGGTGCTCGCGACGCCGATCGTCGCGGCCGCGGGCGTCGCGGGATAGGTCACCGGTGGGGGCAGCGCCGCCTGCGTGTCCGCCGTCGCCGCCCAGAACTCGATCTTGGTCACGCCCGTCGGCACGACCGACTGCCAGTAGAAGTACTGCCAGATCGGGTTCTCGCCCGTGATGCACGGCGCTTCGAAGTCGCGGTAGTAGTCGACGACCGGCAGCGGCGTCGGCGGGGGCGGCGGCGCAGGCGGGGGAGCGCCGCCGAGCTCGCACGCCGTGAGCTGGAAGAACTGGTACTCGAGCGCCTTCTCCTCCGACGAGAGCGCGCCGCCGAGACAGTTGTTCGGGTAGACGACCGCGGAAGAGACGGGCGCCGGCGAGCCCGTGTAGCGCGCCTGCGAGACGTGCATGCCGTTGTAGATGACGCGCCCGGTGCCGCCCGCGACGCCGCAGCTCACTGCGTTGCTGTCGCGGCCGACGGCGAGCGAGCCCGCGTTGACGCCCGTGTCGAACGAGAAGCTCAGCGAGTAGTTCCGGTTCGTGTAGCCCGGCGTCGTCCAGCCGTTCGTCGTGTTGCCGGCGACCCACTCGACGGTGTTCGTCGTGTTCGGGTTCACCGAGCCGTAGCGCGGCTCGTCCGACTGCATCAGGTTGCGGCCGACGCCGACGACGGGGAGGCCGCCGACGCCGTTCATCCAGTTGTAGAAGAGGGTGGTGGCGGCGTTGAGGTTCGCGGGCGCGGCGAGGATCGGGAGGACGCCTCGCGCGGGGTCTCCCGCCGGCGTCGTCGTCCAGGCGCCGGACCACGTCGAGACGCCGTTCAGCGGTGCGCCTCCGCCCATCAGGAACTCCTGCCCGGTGAGGTGGTCCATGAACATGCGACCGCCGGCCTGGAGATAGCTCCTGACCGTGCTCGTGTACGCAGCAGGTGGCGTCGCGCCGATATCGGCGCTGTCGCAAGGGAGGAGCGCGGCGGTGAACTCGTTCATCACGTTCGGGTCCGTGTAGAACGTGCTCGAGCGGATCGGTCCGCCGGTCGCGTTGTACGGCGGGTCGTACTCGCACTTGTAGACGTTGCCGGCGCCGTCGTTGCGCTGCACGCACGCGCGGTCGGCGTTGTTGGCAACGAGGTTGCAGACCGTGTTGACGTTCGCCGTCGTGCAGGTCGGGCCGTAGACGTCGCGCAGCCGCGCGCCGTTCGTGCGGAACAGCTGGATGCGCGCCGCGCCGCCGCCGGCTGCTGCCCGGCGGGGCTGCATCTCGTCCGAGAAGCCGATCTTCCGCATCCAGCACTCGAGCCCCTCGCGGTCGCCGACGACGAGCGCGATCTTCGGGATGTCGACCTGGACGCCCGACTGCAGATTCCCCGGATTGTCGACGCTCGCGGCGCGGCTGCGAGGGAGGCGGAGGGCGCCGTCCTTCACCGGGTTCACGGCGCACTCGACGATGCCGCCGCCGTTCACGAGGTCGTTCGAGGTGATGTTGATCTTCCGGCGCCACCGGCCGCTCTGGACCGTGATCGGCACCGTGCCCGAAGCGCCGGGCGAGACGTTGTTCAACGTGAAGCTGCCGTCGGCGCCGCTGATCGTTCCGGTCTGGTACGGGCTCTCGAGCGCCGCGCACGTGTCACACGCGACGCCGTCGGCGAGCGTGGTGAGGGGGCCGGCGTTCTGGAAGATGGTCACGCCCGCGAGCGGAAGGTTGTTCGCGCCCGAGGCCGCGGGTTGGAAGGTCGCCGTGCTGCTCGGGTCGAAGACCTTGCCCGTGATGACGGTGTTGCACGGCGTGCACTGGCCGCAGCCGGGCGTGCCGTCGGTGCGCGAGTACGCGCTGTTGTTCGCGCAACGCCCTGCCGCCTCGGCGACCCGCGGCCCGCCGCTCGCGACCGGCTGCCCAGGGATGCCGGCGTTCACGGTGACGAACTTCGCGCCGGGCGTGTTCTGGCAATAGCGCAGGGTCACGCACTGGCCCGGCGGCAGCGGCACCGGCATCGTGTACGTGCACGTCGGCGCACCGAGGTTCGTGCACGCGTCCGGCGGCGACGCTCCGGTGGTCTCGTGGAGCGTGATCGTCGCGCCGACGGGGAGGGGGGCGCCGGTTCCGCGGTTGCAGAGCGGAACAGCCGGGTTCGCGTTGCCGGAGTCGCCGCACGGAGCGCCGATCGTGAGGTCGACGCCGCCTGCGGTCGGGTCCTTGTATCCGGGCCCGCCGTTCCAGAGGCAGGTGTTCGTGAACGCGTCGCAGTGGAAGTCCTGCTGGCACTGGTCGAGCCCGGGAGGCGTGCACGACCGCGCGGCGCCGCTGCCGACGACGTTCCGGTTCGTCGGCGTGCAGTTCGTGACACCGGCCGGGTTCGACGTGAAGCCGACGCTCACGGCCCCGCCACCCGTCTGCCCCGGATTGATCGTGAGGCCGCCGTCGACGACCGTCATCGTTCCGCCGTCCAGCGTCAGGCCCGCCGGAGTGTCCACGTACTGTTTGCAGAACGGGTCGCACGGATCGGGGCAGGCCGACGGGCTCGCGGCGAGACCGAGCGTGCCCAGCGTCGGCGCGACGCTCTTCGTCGTCAGGGTCGTGCCCTCGCACGGGCCCCACGTCCCGGCTCCGCAGGTGCGATAGCCGGCCGAGCACGTCACGTAGTCACCGGAGCGCTGCTCGACCTTCCCGCACTCGACGGCGGTCCCGGGCACGTTGCACGGACAGCCCTCTTGCGGTGTCGCGCAGTAGCTCGGGACGCTTCCGCCGAACCCCGAGGAACCTTCGCCGGAGGTCGCCGCCGGCTGCTCGCTCCCGCACGCTGCGACCAATGCCGCCGTCGCGAGAGCGACGGCGCTCACCACGAATGCACGCACCATCAATGAATCGCGCCGACGTGGGCCACGTTCGCCTCCGGGGTGAAACCTCCGGTGACCAGCAGGAAACGATCCGTACCAGGCACTCCTCACGAACTGCCGCGAGATGCAGGGAGCGCGTCGAGCGCTCGGTTCGCAAACGTTGCGAGGCAGGCAAATCCTTGCGTAACCGTACCTGGTGCATCTTCACTCGGTACTTGGTGCCGAACCAAGCGTGCACACGCTGACGTACACTCCGGGCGTGGCGCTGTTCTTCCCCGACTGCGAGTTCGAGGTCCGCTTCGACGGCGGCGCGCTCCGTCTCGGACGGAAGAACGAGGGCGCGTTCGTGCTGAAGCTGCCGGAGCCCGTGCCTCGCGCCGAGCGCCTCGAGGCGGTCTTCGTGACGCTCGCTTCCGCGACGTCCGGCTCGGGGAACAACCGCCGGGTGACCTACCACACCCTCTTCCAGGCACCGCTCGGCTTTCGGTTCACGAAGCCGGGGCTCGACGCGGGAACCCACGCGATCCGGTTCGCGCTCGAGCTGCCCGAGAGCCTCGGGCAGGCGTACCTCGGGGAGGACTGCCGGATCGAGCACCGCGTCGACCTCCGCCTCGACGTCGACTGGGCCGTCGACCCGACTGCGCGCGTCGACCTGTTCCCCGTCCGCCCTCCGCTCGCCGCCACGCCGAGCGAGCCGGCAGCGTTCCTCACGCCGTCCTCGCTCCACCCACGAATCTGCGTCGAGCTGCGTCTCGAGTCGCGCGTGGTCGCGCAGGGAGAAGCGCTCCGCGGCGTCGTCGCGCTGCGGGCAGGGCACGACGAGAGCTTCGCACGCATCGAGCTCGCGCTCTTCCACTGCGCCACGATCACGATGCGAGGAGGCGAGAAGCGTCTCACCGAGCTCACCCGGATCGACATCCCTGCCGCCAGCCTGAAGGAGGGCACGGCGTACCGATTCGAGCTGCCGACGAACGGCTTGCCGTACGACCAGCGCACCGGCGCACTGGACCTGTCGAGCGTGCTCCGGATCGAGCTCGATCCCGGCCCGCTATCGTCGAATCGCCACGTCGATCACGCGATCGTCGTCCTCCCGAGAGGCACGCGGGTCGAAGGCGATGCCGCGCCCGCGGCCGTCGGCGCCGCACGGCTCCGTCAGATCGCCTCGACGCTCGCGAGCGAGATCGGGTGGTCCGCCTCCGAGGGAAACGTGCTCGTCCACGGCCGCGAGGGGCCTGTCACCGTGACCGTCGAGGACGCAACGCGCGGGCCCGAGCTCGCCGCGCTCGTCGCGGTGTCGCTCCCCGATCCGGGCCTCGGCCTCCGGATCCGTCCGGAAGGGCTCCTCGTCCGCGCGACGGAAGAGACACCGAGCACGTTGTCGCCGCGGTTCGTCGTGCGGGCCGAGCCGGAGAGCCCGTTCGTCCCGCTCTCCGCGGTCCGAGCCTTCCTCGAGCAAGCCTGCGTCGGCCTCGAGCAGGCGCGCGACGTCGAGCTCTCGGATCATCGCCTTGCATATCGCGTCCTCCTCGCGGAAGACGGCGTCCGGTCGTGGCGCAGGATCGTCTCGCTCGCGCACGAGCAGGCCCGCGCGGTGGTGGAGGCGACGAAGGCGCTTCCGTTCGGTGGCGAACCGGCGCATCTCGCGGCGTGGAGGGCCGCGGAACGCGAGGAGGAGGCGTTCCTCGTCGCGTCGCGGCCCGCGCTCGTCGGCGTCGCCCGGACGGTGCGAACGCTCGCCGGCGAGCTGCGGCGCTTCGAGGCCGTGCTCTCCGTGGCGTGGACGGCTTCGGGGCCGAGCACGCGGCTCGACGTCCGCGTGCACGACGTCGAGCTCCCCGTGGACGCGAAGCTGGAAGGCGAAGGCATGCGCGCGCTCCGCGAGATCTTCCCCGACGTGTCCGTCACCTCCGCGGCGTCGCTCGCCGCGACGAGGAAAGGCATCCCGGCCGATCCGCGGACGCTCCTCCCGGCGCTCGACGCCGCGGTCCGCTGGTTCCTCGAAGCACGTGGCGAACGGCGCGTGGATGCGCCGTATCGGTGAGGCGGAGTGCTATCGTCGGCCGCGCATGCCCCGTCGCGATCCCACCGATCTCCTGGCCGAGCTCGTCTCCTTCCGCACCGACGCCGTCCACGGTCACGAGCGGCCGCTCGCGGAGCGCCTCGCCGAGCTCCTCCGTGAGCGCGGTGCCGACGACGTGCTCGTCGCCGACGTGCCGCGCGTAGAGGGGAAGAACGCCTCGTACGTCTACGCGCGCTACGGCACCCCGCGTCTCCTCGTGAACGCACACCTCGACACGGTCCCGCCCAACGCGGACTGGTCGAGCGATCCGTTCGTGCCGCGGATCGAGGGCGATCGCCTCTACGCGCTCGGCGCAGCCGACACGAAGGGAGCGGCCGCCGCGATCCTCTCCGCGCTCGACGACGCGAAGCCGGTCGACACCGGGATCCTCTTCTCCGGCGACGAAGAGCACTCGAGCGTCGTCATGCGCGCTTTCGTCGAGAGCGAGCACCTCCGCGGTCTCGAGCGCGCGATCGTCTGCGAGCCGACGAGCCTCCGCGTCGGCTCGCGGCACCGCGGGATCGCCTCGTTCCTCGTCGACGCCACGAGCCCGGGCGGGCACTCCTCCCGCGCGGACTTCACGCCGGCGCCGATCGCGATGCTCTCGCGCCTCGCCGTCGCGCTCGACGACTGGGCCCGCGCCCGCCGCGACGTCGGGCCCGAAGGCTTCAAGGGGATGTGCGTGAACCTCGCGAAGATGGACGGCGGCGTCGCGTTCAACGTGATCCCCGCCCACGCTCAGCTCTGCGTCTCGCTTCGTCCGCCGCCGGGGACCGACTCGGCCGCGATCCGCGCCGAGCTCGAGGCGCTCGTGCGCTCTTCCTTCGACGGCGCGCACGCGCGCTTCACGCGGGACAACCCGCCGTTCGGCACGCGCGATCTCACCGCCTTCGAGCCGCTCCTCGGCGCAGCGGCGAAAGCTCCCGTCGATCTCGCGTTCTGGACCGAGGCCGCGCTCCTCTCGGAGAAGGGGGTCGACGCGGTCGTCTTCGGGCCCGGCGACATCGCGCAGGCGCATGCGCCGAACGAGTGGGTGCCCCTCGCGGAGCTGCACCAGGCCCGCGAGATCTTCCGTGCCATCTTCGCGCGGCGCTGATCACGGGTTGACCGCAGCCGCTTCGGCTCCAAGCTCCAGGACATGACGTTCGCCGAACGGCTCCGCGCCACGCGCAACGTTCGACTCTCGTTCGACGAGGGAGGAATCCGGGTCGACGACCGCGAGAAGCCCGCCGGTTACGTGCCGTACGCGATCCTCCGTGACGTCTCGTGCGAGCTCGTCCGCGAATGGCTCGTCGTCCTCGAGTTCGTCTGCACGTTCGAGGCGGTCACGGGGGAGGTCGTGAAGGTCACCCTCGACGAGAAGAGCGACGCGCTCGCCGCGCAGCGCTCCGCCGCCGTCGAGCTCGCCGCGTTCAAGGCCCGCGCCGAGGTGCTCTTGCCGCCTGCGCTCGTCCGCGGGGATCGGGCGCTCGACGCGTTCCTCCTCGCGGTGTCCTCCGAAGGCGGCGGGTACCGCGAAGGATCGCTCGTTCCCGCGGCGCTGAGCGGCCTCCTCGAGGAGACGCGCACGCCGATCGAGGCCCGCGCCGCGGCCGCGTACGCGCTCATCTGTGAGGCGGAAGGCGAAGCGCTCGCGATGGCGCTCCGGGCGTTCATCGTCCATGCGATGCCGCCGCTGGTCGTCGCGGCGGCCGCGGCGACGCCGGGCGGGGGCGCCCTCGTCCCCGACGACGTGCGGGAGTGGCTCCGCGGGTATCTCACGGACGGGGAACGCGCTGCTCTCGGTCGCCTCGTCGCCGTGCGTCCTCGCAGCGTGAGCCGCGAGGACGCGATCACACAGGCCCTGTCTCGCGCGAAGGAGAGCGCGCAGGCGCAGCTCGAGGCGATGGGCGATGGCGGCGCGAAACGCCCCGCCGGCGCGCTCCTCGCCGGCACCGCATCGACGACGGCGTGGGTGGGAAGGTCCTGGTCCCTCTGACGCGTTCCATGGTGCGATGCGGTGGATGTCGCGCGCGATCCTCCTCCTGATTGCGTCGGTCTCGCTCGTCGGGTGCAAGAAGCCTCCGCTCGGGCGCTCCGGCGCTCCGATCCACGCGCTCGAGGAGCCGAGCCGCCCGCGCGCGCTCGTCGCGTACGGCGACTCGACGTGCGCGAAGCAGCGCGGTGATTGGTGGTGCTGGGGCGTGGTCAGTATCGACGAGCAGCATCCGACCCCGACGCGGATGCCGTTCGAAGGCGTCGTCGAGGTCGCGCTCGGGGGGCTCCACTACTGCGTGGTTCGGTCAGATCGGACGGTCGCGTGCGCCGGCAACAACTCGGTCGCCGAGCTCGGTGACGGCACCGTCTCGACCGAGCAGCGCGCCGCGCTCGGCACGGTGAAAGGGATCCGTGACGTCGTGCGGCTCGCCGCGGCGAGCGACGCGTCCTGCGCGATCGTGGAGGACGGTGCGCGGCGGCCCGTCTACTGCTGGGGGCGCACGTTCGACTGGGAGCACTTGGCACCGGAGCCACGTCGGCTCGGTGAGATCGACGACGCCCGTGACCTCGCCGTCGGCTGGGGTTGGGCCTGCGTGCGCCGCAGGGACGGCAGCGTGTGGTGCGCGGGCCGGAACGAGCGCGGTCAGCTCGGGATCGGCGATGGGACCGCGGACATTCTGCACGCACCGGTACGGATGCTCCACGTGATGGACGCCGCCTCCGTCTCGCTGTCGCAGGTGAACGGGTGCGTCCTCACCGCGCGCGGGACCGTGGGCTGCTGGGGCGAGAACAACTTCGGCGTGCTCGGGGACGGATCTCCATGGTCACGCGCGTACGCGAGCGACGTGATCGGGCTCACCGATGCCGCGCAGGTCGCTGTCGTCGGCGGGATCGCTGCCTGCGTGCTCCGGCGCGACCGCACGGTGTGGTGTTGGGGCCTGCCGCTCGGTGTCGCCTCCGACGACCTCCCCCCGTTCGCCTCCTGGCGAGGAAGTGCACCGAAGCGCGTCCCAGGGCTCGACGACATCGTCGAGATCGCCGCGGGTGGAAGTCACGTGTGCGCGCGTCGCGCGAACGGCAGCGTCGTGTGCTGGGGAGACGAATGGGCGGGCGACCCGCGCACCGACGCGCGGAGAACGAGACCGCGCCCGGTCGAGGTGCTTGGCCCGGAGTGATCGGCGACGCGCGTCACCTCGGCGGGTTGACGTACCCGCCGCCGTCCTTGCAACCGTCGGCGGACTCCTGGATCGCCGAGAGCGCGGCGGTGAACACGGCGGGATCGCCGTTCGCGACGTTCCAGTGGCGACACGGGCCCGGGCCGTTGCCGCACGCGTCGGTGGCGGCGCCGACGGTATCGCCGTGGAGCGGCGCGCCTCCTCCCTGCGCGATCGCCTCGAGCGCGTCGAACGTCGCGCCCTCCATCCCGATGACGTAGGTGCGGACCTTCGTGGCCGTGTAGTGGGCGGCGAGGAGATCGGACAGCGCCGTCAGGCTCTGGTTGCAGCCGTTCGGGCTCCCGTCGGTCACGAGGATGCCGATCGTGACGCGGTTCGCGCGCGTGTTGGCACCCGTGAAGCGTACGAGGCCGCGAATCGCGGCCTCGGTCGGAGTGCCGAGCGCGAAGGCGCCGGGGGAGGTGCCGTTCAGCACGGTGTCGAACGCGCTCGACGGCAGCGCCTGGAACGCGGGCTGCGCCGTGGGCGACGCCGCGACGTCGTAGCTCTTGCCCGTCGTGCAGAGTGCATCGGTGTGCTTGTCGAGCGGGAAGAACTGGATCGCCGCCGCCTGGTTCGCCGCTCCGGCGGACTTGAAATAGCCGGAGAGCGCGTTCACCGAACGGCACCAGCGCGATGCGGTCGTCGCGCCGACGTCGCAGTCCGTGCCCATGCTGCCGGACCGATCGAACATGATGTACATGTCGACCGGCGCGAAGCAGCCGGCGGCATCGAACGGCGCGCTGTCGATCGGACCGCCGCCGTCGCCGAACGTCTCCCCGCCACCGGAAGTGCCGGCGTCGCCGACGGCTGCGTCGTCGCCCTCTTGCGCGAATCCCCGGTTCCCGTCCGAGCCGCACGCGACGGAGACGACGGCGGCAGCGGAGAGCGACGCGAGCGCGAAGGCGCGAACGGTGGAGCGTGCCCCTGGCATCGGCAGTCTCTATCCCGAAGTACTTCCGTGCGCCACCGCGGTCCTGCGATTCGCGCCGTTGCGCACGACGAGATCTCGATCGGAGAAGCGCGCTCGAGACACGCCTCGTATCTCCTCGCCAATCGTGGCGGCACGTCGGTTGCTCCCGCCGGTCCTCACGATGAAGTGGATCCGTCCAGAGTGTTTGCTCCTCCCGGTCCTCGCGTGCCACGTCGAGACGGCGTCTCCCGACCCGGACACGGCGTCCTACGACTTCTACGCGCCGGGCACGGTGACGTCGCGGTTCGCCGATGCCGGGAAGACGTACTTGCCGCGGCGGAACCTCTGGCTGCTCTCGCATCTCGGCGCGCTCAGCGCCGCCGAAGCGAGCGTCGCGAAGCGGGTCGACGGCATCATCGCGAATCGGCCTGCCGACGGCTGGGTGAGCGTGGACGAGCTGATCCGCGCCGAGCAGGGCGACAAGTGGCCGGCGTTCCTCGACGACGAACAGGCGCTCTTTCCGAATCTCTGGGCGCTCATGGCCGCCCCCGCGGAAAAGGGCCCCGACATGGCGGACTTCTCGCTGCCGAAGCCAGAGGACCTCAGCACGTCCGCGACGAGCGCGGTCTCGCTGGTGCTGACGATCGCCGAGCTCCCGCCCGAGCTGCAGACGACGGCACGCCGCCTCGAGCGCCTCTTCGACCAGGACGGCAACGACGACACCGTCGCGGTCGCGGATGCGGAGGCGGCGATCGCGCAGCCGAGCGCGTTCACCCCCGCCGAGCTCGCCGATCTCCAGAAGCTCGCCGCGCTCCTCCGCGCGCGGGCCACGAACATCGCCGGGCGCGCGCTCGTCCGCGTGCCCGCCCCGGAGAAGACGGAGCACAAGCTCTACGACGATCGCGGGCTGTCGATCGTCGCCACACGCTCGGTGAGCTTCTCCGGCTCACGCACCGTGGGCATCGGACCCGTCGGGTGGCGCGGGCCGTTCCCGCCGGACCTGCCGGTGCACACGAAGGTCACGATGAACGTCTCGCAAGAAGCCGTGCTGTCGCCCCCACCCGGCGTGACGGTCGTGATCGTGCAGTCGACGGGGGAGACGTGCGTGTTCGAGGCTCCGACGCAGCTGTCGACCACGAAGCACCTCTGCGTGGAGAAGACGCCGGTCGCGATCGAGCTCTGGAAAGGCGGCCAGCGCGTCGGCAGCTCGTTCGCGCTCCTGACGTACGCGCACACGAATACGTTCGCCGTCGACGTGTCCACCTACGCGGACTACGACTTCGTCCTGCCCGACGGGACGCAGCTCGTCCAGAACTGGACCCGCACCGAGAAGGGCGACGGTTACACCGGCCTGCGAGGCGCCAAGGCCGAGTTCGTCTACGAGCGTGCGCCCCGTCAGGTCCCCGGCGTCGACGCCGCGATCGTCGCGAAGACCGCGCCGCCCACGTTCGAGCTGCCCTTCGGCCGCTACCGTGTTCGCTTCGGCGACGACGTCTTCGAGGCGGAGATCAAGCCGAACGGGATCGTGTACGCGGGGGTGAACCGGTACACGCCTCCCACGAAGCTCGAACGCCTCTGGCCGGCGCTCGGCGACTACCAGAAGAGCTGGGTGCGGCTTCGCGAGCTCCCGAACGGCGGTTTCGCCGACGAACCCGAGCGTCCTGGGCTGCGGCCCGACGGGACCGTCCTCTTGAACACCGGCTTCCCGAAGCTGACCGCCGCCAATCGACTCTGAAGGGTCAGCGGCTCTCCTCGTACCACTCCTGGAGCGAGCGCACTTCTTCGGGTCGGCCCGCGTCTTCCTCGAGCGCGGCGACGCCGAGGCGTGCAAGGGCGGCGGTCGTGAAGCAGGTGACGCCCGACGCGAGCGACGCGCGCCGGAGCGGCGCCGTCCTCGCCGTCTCGTCGTCGCCGGTCGCGGTCACGACCGCGAGCGCGACCGAGCCCGACGCGAGCCGCTTCGCCGCCGTCGCGCCGTCGCCGAGGTCGACGTGCGGGATGCGCGCGGCGGTGAGCGACGCACCGATCTCGCCGACCGACACTACCTCGTAGCCGCGCGCACGGAGCCGGCGCGCGATCTCGGTCGCAGCGCTCCGATCCTTCTTCGTCGCGCAGACGAGCAGCTCGCGCCGCCCTTCCTTCGGCGCCGGGATGTTGGCGCCGATCGCGCGGAGCGCTTTTCCGTAGGCACGCGCGGGCGAGTCGGAGAGACCCATGACCTCGCCGGTCGAGCGCATCTCCGGCCCGAGCACGGGATCGACGCCGGGAAGCTTCCGGAACGGGAACACGCACTCCTTCGCTGCGACGTGCCGCGGGACGTGCTTCTCCTCGACGCCGAGCGAATCGAGCGTGGCGCCGAGCATCACCTTCGTCGCGACGCGCGCGAGGGGGACGCCGGTCGCCTTCGAGACGAACGGCACCGTGCGGCTCGCCCGCGGGTTCACCTCGAGGACGTAGACGTGGCCGTCCTTCACCGCGAGCTGCGCGTTCATGAGCCCGACGACGCCGAGCTCGAGCGCGAGCGCGCGCACGATCCGCTCGATCTCGTCGAGCAGATCGCCGGCGAAGCCCTGCGGCGGGAGGATCGTCGCCGAGTCACCGGAGTGCACGCCGGCGCGCTCGAGGTGCTCCATCACACCGCCGATGACGACGCGCTTGCCGTCGGCGACGCAGTCGACGTCGATCTCGACCGCGTCGTCGAGGAACCGATCGACGAGGATCCGCGCGCCGGGCGCCTCGCCCGCCTGCGCGTTCATCGCCGCGATCGTGCCGAGGTGCGCCTTCATCTCGGCGGGCCCCTCGACGATCTTCATCGCGCGCCCGCCGAGCACGTAGCTCGGACGCACGAGCACGGGCCAGCCGAGCTCCTCGGCGGCCTCGAGCGCTTCTTCCTCCGTTGTCGCGACGGCGCTCGCGGGGCGCTCGAGCCCGAGCTTCTCGAGCACCTCGTCGAAGCGGCCGCGATCCTCGGCGCGATCGATCGCGTCGGCGGACGTGCCGAGCAACGTCACGCCGCGTGCCTCGAGCGCGCGCGCGAGGCCGAGCGGCGTCTGACCGCCGAGCTGGACGAGGACGCCCTCCGGCTTCTCGGCCGCGCAGACCGCGAGCACGGTCTCGAGGTTCAGCGGCTCGAAGTAGAGGCGGTCGGCGACGTCGTAGTCGGTCGAGACCGTCTCCGGGTTCGAGTTGATCATGATCGCCTCGTACCCGAGCTCGCGGATCGCCGAGAGCGCGTGCACGCAGCAGTAGTCGAACTCGAGGCCCTGCCCGATCCGGTTCGGGCCGGCGCCGAGGACGAGCACCTTCTTCGCCGGCGAGACCTGCTCTTCCGACTCGGTCTCCCACGTCGCGTAGAGGTACGGCGTCGTGCCCGGGATCTCCCCGGCGCACGTGTCGACGCGCATGAACGTGGGGACGACCCCGGCGCGCTCGCGGCGCGTCCGCACGTCGTCCTCGGTCGTGCCGGTGAGCTTCGCGAGGCGCGCGTCGGAGAGGCCGAGCCGCTTCCAGCGCCGGAGCGCGGCGGCGTCGTCGAGGCCGGCGGGGCTCGCGACGACCTCCTGTTCGGCGGACACGATCCGGCGGAGCTGCGCGATGAACCACGGATCGATCGACGACACGCGCGCGACGTCCGCGTCGGTCGCGCCGGCGCGGAGCGCGTCGACGAGGTAGAGGAGCCGCTTGTCACTCGGCACCGCCGCGCGCGCGAGGAGCGCGGCGACGACGGCGTGGGCCTCCGGCGTCGGATCGAGCCCGGTCAGGCCCGCTTCGAGCCCGCGCGCCGCCTTCTGGACCGCTTCGCAGAAGGTCCGGCCGATCGCCATCGCCTCGCCGACGCTCTTCATCTGCGTCCCGAGCGAAGCGTCCGCGGAAGGGAACTTGTCGAACGCGAACCGCGGCCACTTCACGACGACGTAGTCGAGCGCGGGCTCGAAAGCGGCGCTCGTGCCGGTGAGGTCGTTCCGGAGCTCGTCGAGCGTGTAGCCGACGGCGAGCATCGTCGCGACCTTCGCGATCGGGTAGCCGGTCGCCTTCGAGGCGAGCGCGGAGGAGCGCGAGACGCGCGGGTTCATCTCGATGACGCGGACCTCGCCGTCGGACGGGCGGATCGCGAACTGCACGTTCGAGCCGCCGGTCTCGACCCCGATCTCGCTCATCACCGCCCGCGCCGCGTCGCGGAGGCGCTGGAGCTCCTTGTCCGTGAGCGTCATCGCGGGCGCGACGGTGATCGAGTCGCCGGTGTGGACGCCGAGTGGATCGAGGTTCTCGATCGTGCAGACGACGACGAAGTTGTCGTTCTTGTCGCGGATGACCTCGAGCTCGAACTCCTTCCAGCCGAGGAGCGACTCCTCGACGAGGACGTCGCCGGAAGGCGAGGCCTCGATCGCGTACGACACCTTCGCGACGAGGTCCGCTTCGTCCTTCGCGATTCCGCCGCCCGTTCCGCCGAGCGTGAACGAGGGGCGGAGCACGATCGGGAAGCCGAGCTCCTTCGCGATCTCCTTCGCCTCCTCGACGCTCCGCGCGACCTTCGCGCGCGGGCAGGCGAGGCCGACCTTCTCCATCGCCGCCTTGAAGAGGGCGCGGTCCTCCGCCTTCCGGATCGCGTCGGGGCGCGCGCCGAGGAGCTCGATCCCGAGCCGGTCGAGCGTTCCTTCGTCGTGGAGGGCGAGGGCGAGGTTCAGCGCGGTCTGTCCGCCGAGGGTCGGCAGGATCGCATCCGGCTTCTCGCGCTCGCAGATCGCGCGGAGCGCGCGCACGTCGAGCGGCTCGACGTAGGTGCGGTCGGCGAGCTCCGGGTCGGTCATGATCGTCGCCGGGTTCGAGTTGACGAGGACGATTTCGTAGCCCTCCGCCCGCAGCGCACGGAGGCCCTGCGTGCCGGAGTAATCGAACTCGCAGCCCTGCCCGATCACGATCGGGCCGGCGCCGACGACGAGGATGCGACGGAGGTCAGTGCGTCGAGGCATCGATGCCTTGGCGCTCCGGGAAGCCGAGCGCGAGGTTGAGGTTGCGTACGGCCTGCGTGGCGGCGCCGCCGAGCAGGTTGTCGATCGTGGACACGACGACGGCGTGGGTGCCGTCCGACGAGAGCGCGAGACCGCCGATCGCGACGTGATGTCGGCCCATGATGTCGCGGACGAGCGGCGGCTCGTGCGAGTCGGAGAACACGACGAGCGGCTCGTGCTCGTAGGCCGCGACGTAGCGCTCGAGGAGCGCCTCGCGCGTCTGCGGCGCGGCGAACGTCATCGACGTCGTGCACGTGATGCCGCGGAAGAACGGCGCGACGTGGGGCGCGAAGTAGACGGCCCTGCCGAGCTGACGCGTGACCTCGCGCTCGTGCACGTGGCCGACGAGGCTGTAGGGCAGGAGGTTGTCGCGGAGGACCTCGGGATCGTTCTTCGGCGATGGCGTCGTGCCCGCGCCGCTGTAGCCGCTCACGCCGAACACGCTCGGCGGCGCGCCGGGGGCGAGGAGCGGGACGAGCGGTGCGAGCGCGAGCTGCATCGCGGTCGCGTAGCAGCCCGGGTTCGCGATCCGATTCGCACCACGGAGCTCGTCACGGAGGCGCTCCGGCTGCCCGTAGATCCAGGCGTCGTCGAAGCGGTGGTCGGCGGAGAGGTCGATGATCGACGCCTCCGGGCGCGCCTTCGTGATCGCCTCGACCCACGGCGCGCTCGTCCCGTTCGGGAGCGCGAGGAGATAGGCGTCGCACGCGCGCGCGGCGGCTTCGTCCGGCGAAGGCGCCTCGAACCTCAGCTCCGCGAGATCCTCGCGCGGCGCGGACTCGGGGAACACCTTCTGTCCCGCATCCTTTCCCGAAGTGACGAGCGCGACCTCGACGAGCTCGTGTGCCGCGAGGAGACCGAGGACCTCACGCCCGGTGTACCCGCGCGCGCCGATGAGCGCCACCCTCGCCCGCGCGCGCGAGTCCACGGCTCACGCGCCTCCGACCGCCTCGAGGCGCGGCTTCGACGCGGGTGCGTCGTGGAACGTCGCCGGCATCGCGAGCGCCGTCTCGACCGAGCGCTGGATCTCGCTCCACTCGGACATCCCGCACCAGAACACCCACCACTTGGCGGTCTTGTAGAGGCCGTCCGCGTTCTGCGCGTACCAGCCGTTCACCGGATTGGTCGCGCGCGAGCGCCAGAAGAGCTTCGGGTTCTCCTTCCGGAGTCGCTGCCAGATCGATCCGCCGATGCCCTCGCCCTGCGCCTCGTTCGTGACCGCGAACTTGTCGAGGTACGGCACGCCGTCCTCCATCGTCAGGATCGCGGTCGCGCGGTACGAGTCGGCGAGGTAGACGCGGTAGGGCGCCTTCTGCTCGAAGTACGCGTCGTCGAGCCGGCGGCCGAAGCACTCCTCGAGGAGGTCGCGGAGGCGCTTCGTGTCGATCGTACCCCAGCCCTCGTGGCGGACGACCTTCTCGCCGCGACGGACGAGGGTGCCCGACCCACCGTGCGTGAAGAGCTCCTTCGCGAGGTGGTCCGGCGAGGTGATCGAGACCGACGACGTCGGAGGGAGCTCGCCGAGGAGCGCGGCGATCTCGTTCAGCTTGTAACGCGACTCCGCACCGAGCGACGGGTCGCCCATGAGGCCGTCGTAGTCCTCGGCGAGGTTCACCGCGGAGCGGAGGACGCCGCGTTCGTCGAGGAGCCCGCCGGTCTCGTTCAAGTAGACGACCTTGTGCGGCTTCAGCGCGAGAGCGAGCGCGCGCGTGACGGCATCGGCGTGGACGATGAGGATCTGCCCCTTCGACGTCTCGCCGAGCGGCGCGACGATCGGAAGGACGCCGGTGCGCGCGGTCTGCGTGATCGCGGCTTCGCGGACGGCGGTGATCTCGCCGACGAGGCCGAGCTCGGGTGATTCGACCTTCTTCACCTCGAGGAGGCCCGACGTGAACGGACGCGCTCGCGTCCCGAGCGATTCGAGCGCCTCGACGATTCGGAGGTTCGTGTCGTGGAGCACGCGGCGCGCGATCTCGAGCGCCGCGGGCGTCATCTTCCGGAGCCCCTTCACGAGCGGCGCGTCGATGCCCGCCTGCGCGAGCGCGCGGTCGAGCTGGACGCTCCCTCCGTGCACGACGATCGGGATGAGCCCGACGCGCTGGAGGAAGGAGAGGGAGCTCGCGAGCGCGTCGAGGTTCTTCTCGATGACGGTGCCGCTCGCCTTCACGACGGCGAACTTCGGTGCATCGACGCTCGCGTAGTGGCGGAGGTACTGCTCGACCTCCTTGCGGCTGCCGATGTTGCCGAGCAGCTTGACGATGACGTCTTGCGTTTCTCTCTGCTGCGTCATTGCCTCTACCACCGCTCGGCGTCTGGTTCCTTGATCGGAGCAAGACCCATCAGGCGCCGCACGAGCGCCTTCTGGACGTGGAGACGGTTCTCCGCCTCGTCGATGACGAGCGAGTGCGGACCGCGCACGACCGCGTCGGTCGCCTTCACGTTGCGACGGAGCGGGAGGCAGTGACTGAAGTAGCCGTTCCCGCCGTCGACGGTGAGGGCCATCTTCTGCTCGTCGACGATGAAGTGCTTGTACTGGTCGCGGATCGGCTTCTCGTTCGACCAGTGGCCGAAGTACGGGAGCGCGCCCCAGCTCTTCGCGTAGACGATGTGCGCGCCGGCGTAGGACGACTCGATGTCGTGGCTCACCGTGAGCGACCGCCCGTTCTCCTTCGCGTAGCTCTCCGCCGCGTTCATGTAGCGCTCGTCGAGCACGTAGTCGGGCGTGGGGCAGAGAAGGGTCACGTCGAACCCGAATTTCGCTGCGATGATCAGCGCCGAGTTCGCCACGGCCGTGTTGAGCGGCCGCGGGTGATAGGTCCATGTGAGGAGGAACTTCTTGCCGTCGGTGGTGCCGAGACGCTCCTTCAGCGTCAGCATCAGCGCGAGCTCCTGGCAGGGATGGGTGATGGTCTCCATGTTGAGGACCGGCACCGTCGCGTAGCGGGCGAACGCCTCGATCACGGCGTCCTGGCGGTCGTCTTCCCAGCTCTGGAACTTCGGGAACGCACGGACCGCGATGAGATCGCAGTAGCGGGAGAGGACGCGCGCGACCTCCTCGACGTGCTCCTCGGCGTCGCCATCCATCACGACGCCGTCCTTGAACTCGATCGGCCACGCGCCCTTGCCCGGCTCGAGGACGACGGCATGACCGCCCATCTCGAAGATGCCGACCTCGAACGAGGTCCGCGTGCGGAGCGACGGGTTCATGAACACCAGCGCCACGGTGTGGCCCGCGAGGTCGGAGCGGCGCGCGGTCCGGCGCGTCGCCTTCAGCTCACGGGCGTCGAGCAACAAGCTCTCGAGCTCGCTCCTCGACCAATCGAGCGTGGAGAGGAAATGACGCTGGCTCATCGTGGTCGTCCCATAACGCGATACGTCAGCCACGTCGAGGGACGTGAGAGGGCTTCTGGCCGCAGGTCCGGCCGCGGTTCCGCGCGCGATCGCGGCCGTGGAGCAGCACCGGCGCAACGCTGCGACCGACGCTCGGACCAGGTCTCTCTCCGGCAGACTCCGTGCATCCCCGACCGACCATGCATCCTCCGCACCCGAGACCCCCCTGTTTCTTCCGCATCCGTGGATCCCGCGGCCGAGGTGTGAACGGCGCGGCGACGGCGCGCGTAGCGCGAGGTTCTCGGATCGTGCCGGAAACTGGCGTCTCGGCCGGCTTGCGCTACGACCGGAGTGCGGCGACGGGTTGCTCGTGTCCTCGAGCCATTGTAGGGAATCGCGCCGCCACGGAAGTCGACGGGGGAAAGGAATGAACGCTCGGTTTCGGATTGCGCCTCTTCTGGCACTCGTGACGACGGGGGTGGCGCTCGCCGCGCCTGCCCAGGCGGGGACGGTACCCTCCGCCTTCTTCATCTCGAAGAGCGAGAACAAGAACCAGGTCCACTACTCGGTGGACGTGGACGCGCAGTGCATGCCGAGCGGCTCGGCGCCCGTGCGCGCCTACTGGCGCGACATCGAGGACGGCAAGGTCGTCATCAAGCCCCTCAAGGGGATGGAAGAGCCGGCGTACGGGATCAAGTTCCAGCGCGTCTTGAAGGTCGGGGACGGTCGTCAGATCGTCGAGATGGCGGTCCGCGGGCTCCCGAGCCGCGTCGTGCACATCGAGACGAAGTCGGTCGACGGCAAGTGCGTCGCCGAAGCGCGCGCGGTCGTGAAGGACGAGACCGTGACACTCGTGGAAGTGTTCCTGAAGATCGGCTTCCTCCGCGTCGACTATGCCCGCTTCATCGGCAGGTCGGCGAAGGGCATCGTCACGGAAGACGTGAAGGGCTGAGCGCGCCGCGGGGCGCTCAGTTGCAGTACGGCGCGCACACTTCGGCGACGCACCCGTCGCGCCCGCCCGCGACGCGCCGGCACGCTTCGGCCTGCACGTAGCACTTGTCGATGCAGTCGCAGTCGGTGAGCACGCACGTCTTCACGCAGATCTCGACCTGATCGGTGCAGCTCGGCTCGCTCTTCAGCGCCTCCTCGGGCTGGAGGCACTTCGCGGCGTACTCCTTGAACGCTTCGCATCCGCAGTCGGCGAGCGGCGCCGCCGACTGACACGAGATGCACTTGTCGCTCGTCGCGAGCTTCCACGACTGTCGGATCTCGCAGGCCTTCCGGACGTCGTTCACGCCGACCGGCGCCGAGGGGCCGTCGCCCCCGCAACCGGGAAGCGACGCAATCACGGACACGACGAGCATCGAACCAAGCAAGGCGAAGCGCACGGCGGGAAAGCTTCCACGCGCGCGGCGTCGGCGCAAGCACGTCCGGGGGAAGCGCCGCTCGTGGGCGCGCGTATACTGTGAGCGGTGAGGTCCCTTGCGCGCTGGATGGCAGGGGGCGCGGTCGCGCTCGTCGTCACGGGCGTGGCGGCCGGAGCGCCGCTCTCGGAGGGAGCCCCGGCTGCTCCCCGCGCCCCCGCACGCTCCGTGCGTCGCTTGCCGGTCGACGCGTACGCGGCGATCTGGGCCGGACGTGCGCCGGAGGGCTTCGAGCAGTGTGACTTCAGCTGGACGCGTGAGGCCGCGTCGGCCGAGCGGAGGAACGCGACGGCGAAGCAGTCGCGCAGCATCTCCGCGGCCGGGCTCCACGAGACGCCGCAGGTCTCGTTCGCTGGAGCGATCTCGAAGGCGCCGGGCGGCGAGCACGGACGCGTCACGCTCGGCGTGAAGCGCGGGACGGTGACCTTCGAAGCCGACAACGCCGAGCGCTGGGCGAAGCTCGAGACGCGCGGACGTGCTGCGGCCGTCGCTGCGCTCCCGCCGCTCGAACGCGACCGCACGGGCGGGCTCGACGAGGCCCTCCAGGTCGTGCTCCCACAGAGCGCGCTCGTCGGCGAGATCGTGATCGCGAGCGACTCGTCCTACCCGAACCTCGAAGCACGTTTCTACGCGCTCGCCGAGGACGAGGACACCGTGCTCGCGGCCTTCGACGACGCCGGCGCCGAGGCCGTCCGCGCGACCTGCGCGGACGAGGAGGTCCTCGGCTACAGCTGGGACCGCACGGTCGTGCCCGGCTTCGCACGAAGGCGCGCGACGATCGTGGTCCGCGCGGAGTGCACCGGCTCGTACGAAGGCGTGCTCGACGTCTGGGTGAAGCGCGTGCTCGACGCGACGATCGTCGTCGCGTGTCGCTGGGGCGACTGCGAGCCGATCGCCCGCTCGATCCGCGTGCACCCGAAGGCGTGACGGCTCAGAGCAAGCTGACCGCGACGCGCGGCCTTCGCGCGACGGAGACGCCGATCCGCTCGAGATGCGCGGACACGGCGATCAGCGTCGCTTCGTCCCAGGCATCGCCGACGAGCTGGAGCGCGACGGGGACGCCGCTTCCGTCGACGCCGACCGGAGCGGCGAGGGCGGGGAGGCCGGTGAGGTTGCCGAGGAAGTTGAACCGGCAGAGCCCGTCGATCACCTTCGTGTCGAGGAAGCCGGTGCGCATGTCCGTCTCGCTGACCGGAGCCGCGCCGCTCACCGTCGCGGGCAGGGCGAGCACGTCGATCTCGCGGAAGGCGCGCGCGCACTCCTGGCGGAGCCCGGTCCGGAGCCGCGCGACGTCGAGGTACTCGAGCGCGCCGAACGCATCGAGAGCGGCGAAGGAGATCTGGAGGTCCGAGCTCATCTCGGCGGCGTACTTCTCCCAGTCGGCACGGACCGAAGCGCGGCACTCGCACGCGATGATGACGACGCCGAGCGCCTGCGCATGCTTCGCGAGCTCGAGGCGAACGGGCACGAGCTTCGCGCCTTCCTTCTCGAGCGCGGCGAGCGCGGCGCGCCCGGCGCGCTGGACCGGCTCGCTCGCGTCGATCCACTCCGAGTCCGGCACACCGATGACGAGGCCCTTCACGCCGCCGCCGAGCGCGGCGACGAACGAGCCTGCCTCGCGATGCGGCGCGGCGAACGTCTGTGGGTCCTGCGGATCGTGCCCGCTCATCACCTCGAGCGCGCGAGCGAGGTCCACCGTCGACGACGCGATCGGTCCGACGTGTGCGACGGTGCCGGTTGCGGCGTCACCCGAGCGGCTCACGCGTCCCCACGTCGGCTTGATCCCGAAGACACCGTTGATCGCGGCCGGGATCCGGATCGACCCACCGCCGTCGCAGCCGAGACCGAACGGCACGAGCCCGGTCGCGACCGCGACCCCGGTGCCGGTCGACGAGCCGCCCGCGAAGCGCGACGTGTCGTGCGGGTTCCGCGGCATCACGCGCTTGCCGTTCGCGCCGCTCGGCGTCATCCCGAACTCGGTCATCGAGGTCGTGCCGAGGGTGACGACGCCGTGCCCGCGCATGCGCGCGACCGGCGTCGAGTCGTGCGGTTCGGGCGTCGCCGGCATGTAGGCCGTTCCGCTCCGTCGCGGGAGGCCGCGCACCGACGACTGCTCCTTCACGACCCACGGCACGCCGTCGAGCACGCCGAGCGGCTTTCCCTCGCGCCAGCGTTTCGTCGACGCCTCGGCCTCGGCACGGGCGGTCTCCTCGGCGACGTCGCACATGGGACCGAGGCTCGGCTCGAGGCTCGCGAGCCTGCGCGCTTCGGCGAGGGCTTTCTCGACGACCTCGCGCGGCGTCGTCTCCCCGCGCTCGTAGGCACGCGCGAGCTTCGAGGCAGAGGCGGACCACGGCCCTTCGGGCGGCGGGAGGGGGCCTCGTTCACGGACGCGCGGCGGCCGTCCCGGGTGCGGGCGGTTGTCGAGCGGGACGTCGCCGCGGAGCTCCTCCGGGAGACGTGCGAGCTCGTCGATGCCGAGGTCGGCGCGGAGCACGCGTTGCATCGCGATGGCGCCGACGCGCGTGCGGGCGAGAGCTGCGAGCTTGTCGAGAGCGGTTCCGCTGAGGCGAGGAGAGCGAGCCACGCTCCCGTCGTAGATCGACGGTCCTCCGCCGTCTACGGCGCCGCTGCTCAGTTCGCGAGCGGGAGATCGGCGACGTCCTTGCCGAGCGCCCCGAGCCGCTGCACCTTCGCGCGGTCGCCCGCGACCGAGTAGACGAGATCGTCGAGGAAGACGCTCCGCTTCACCGCCGACGTCGCGTTCGACCACCACGTCCCGCAGCTGACGCCCTTCTTGCCGTGGTCGACCCCGCCGAGGCGCGTGAAGCCGCCTTCGACGTCCACGTCGTAGACGAGCAGGCCGCTGAACGCGAGCATGTCTCCGTTCCGCCCGTCGCCGCCGCCTTCGCACACCGTCATCGGCACCGCGAGGAGGCCGCGGTCGGCGAAGTAGTTGAAGGCGAGGTGATCGGTCGCTGCTGCCGAGCTCGAGCCGCGGGTACCGATCTTCTCCTTGTGGACGAGACGCGGATCGGTCGGCTTCGAGACGTCGAAGAGCTGGAGGATGACGCCGTCGAAGTACGCGAAGCTCCCGTGGTCGTTCGCGTCGAAGCCGATCGAGAGGAGGTGGTCCGGATCGATCCGGTGGATGTACGTCGAGAACCCGGGGATCTTGAGCTCGCCGAGGATCGCCGGCTTCGTCGGTTGGTAGAGGTCGAGGACGAAGAGCGGGTCGGTCTTCTTGAAGGTGACGACGTACCCGCGGTCGTCGTCGAAGCGGACGGCGCGGATGTCCTCGCCCGGCGCGATGTGCTCGACCGCGCCGACGCGCACGAGGTTCCCGCCTTCGCCTTCGGCGAGGATCGAGACGGCGCTCTCGACGCGCGGATCGGGGACTTTGCCCTTCGTCGTCGCGATCCGGAGGTAGCCCGACCACTCGTCCATCGAGAGCTGCGAGAGGACGTGCCCCGGGACGGTGCCGCTGCCGACGTAGCGCGTCTCCTTCGGGCTCGCGCCGATCCTGAACTTGTGGATCTCGCTGACCTCGTCGACGGCCGGGTAGTAGGAGTACCACCGCCCGGACGCCTGCTTCTGGTGCGGGACGGCGACGTAGAGCCCGTCGGCCGAAGCGAACACGGCGCCGGAGCGCGTGCGGATCGTCGACGTCGTCGGCGTCGCCTTGTCGTCTGCGAGATCGAACGAGACGAGCGTCGTGAACGCCTCCGCATCCTGGATCGCCGTCGTGAGCACGCCGGTGCAGAGCGTGCGGTCGCTTCCATTGTCCTTCATCGTCGGGAGCCTCGACGAAGAGGCCGCGCGGATCCGGCGCTCGTTCTCCACCTTCAGCTGCGCGAACTTCTCGCGGACGACCTTCTCCGGCGTCCCGCACGTCTCGAGGTCGCTCGGCCACGACTCGAAGTCGGGCGTCCGCCGGTCGCCGTCCGCGACGACGGTGTGGACGGCGCTCCCGATCCGGCGGGCGGCGACGAGCGAGCCCGAGAGGTCGATCTCACGAACGATGCGAGGCTTCTGCCGATCGGCGATGTCGAGCACGACGACCTTCGTCGCCGATCCGTCGCCGCCGAATGCGCAGTCGTAGCCGTAGGTGCAGCGCTGACCGCCGGCGTGCGCGGTCGACGTGTAGACGACGGCGCGGTTCCCTTCGACGAACAGCTCGCGGACGCTGTTGCCGGGGAGGCGCGTGACGGACACGATCTTCGGGTCGAGCGCCTCCGCGATCCGGAGCGCGCCATTGGCTGCGAAGTACACGTACCTGCCGTCGGTCTTCACGATGTCGGCCTCGTCGACGGAGGCGACCTGGTTGTTCGTCCCGGACATGGTCTCGGCCGCGCGCGGACCGGCATCCTTCTTCCGGTCTCCCGCCGGCGCGCCGCCGCGGCCCTGCGCGTTCGCCGACGGGGCAGGCATCGGAGCGGCCGACGGCGCCGTCGGCCTCCCGGCGCCGGCGACAAGCCCTCCGCCGAAGCCTCCCGCCGAATCCGATGCCACCGAGCGCATGACCCGCGGGAGCGGCCTCCCGTCCCCCATCTTGCGCCATCGGTCGCGCTCGCGATCCGCCGCCCAGCACTCCGGCTGCTCGTCGTGCCAGCTGCGGAACGACGCGTCGACCGCGGCGCGCATCGCCTTCAGCTTCGCCTCGACCTCCGCCTTGTCGACCGCCTCGCAGCTCGTCGGCACGAGTCGCGCCTCCGACAGGGCGGCGGCCTTCGGCTCTCCGGCCATCGGCGTCGTGACCTTCGGCGGCGCCGGACGGTCGTTCCGCGCTGTGCGGGCTTTCCGATGGCCCGGCCCGCTCGGTCCGGTCGACGTCACCGTCGCGCCGGCCGTCGCCACTGCGGGCGTGCCCACCTTCGGTGCCTTGGAGCCCACATGCGTCGAAGGGGCGCCGCACGCCGCGACGACGACGGCCGAGAGGAGGAGCGGACAGGCGAAGACGACGGCGCGGTTCATCGGCATGGCCCCTCCTACGAACGGCACCGCCGGAAGATCTCGGCGCGCCCGTGCGTTCGTCAGCCTTCGTCGTCGATCCGGACCGACGACTTGGGCAGGACGATCGGCTCGGGGAGCGACGTCGCCGAGTCCCGGCCCCGCAGCGCCGGGTCGTTCGTCGGATCGAGCAGCTCGCGGAGAGCGGTCGCCATGTCCGCGGCGGTGGTGCTCTCGACGAGCCCGGTCCCCGTGGCGAGCCAGCGGACGAGCAGCTCCTCGAGCTCCTCGGGCGCGTCCGGGAGCTGCGCGCCGAGGGACGTCCCACCTGCACGCGCGCTCGGTGGGAGCGGCGGCCGACCGACGAGGAGACGGAAGAGGATCCCCGCGAGCGCGCGTACGTCCTTCGCCTCGTTCGCGCTGCGGTCGCCCGTCCCGAGATCGAGCAGCTTCACGCGGGTCCCTGCTTCCGAGGACGACGCGACGAAGAAGCTCGCGTCGCGGAGGGCCCCGTGGAAGAGCCCGTTCAAGTGCATCTCGGCGACGGCGAGCGCGGCCTGCCGGACGATCTCGCAGCCGACCTCCCAGCGCACGCGCCCGACGCGCGCGAGGCCGCGTCCGACGAGGAGCTCCGTGACGAGGAACGGGCGGCCGTGCCGATCGTCGCCGACGACCATCGCACGCACGATGCGGTTCGACGTGAGCCCGAAGAGGCGCTCGGCCATCCGGCGGAACGTGCTCTCGCGGTCGAGCCGATCCTCACGGAGCATCCGGATCGCGACGAGCTCGCCCGACCACGTGTCTGTCCCGGAGAAGACGTCCGACGACTCGCCGCGAGCGAGGTGCTCGACGGCGAGGTAGCGCCCTTCGAGGAGATAGGGCGGAGGCGTGGGCCGTTCGTTTCCGTCTGTGCCCATACTGCCCTCGCCGTCAGCTCACTCGTCGTAGAACATCGGCTCGCGGAGCGAGAGGAACTTGCGGATGTTCTTCTCGTCGTCGGCGGTGAGCGACTCGAATTGCACGCCCATCCCGGGCCAGCCCTCGCTCGACGACTCGCGGAGCCAGCGGACCACGCCCGGGACGCGGAGCTCCTCGCCGTTCGGGAACGACAGGACGACATCCAGCTTCGACCCGATCGGCCGGAGCGCGTACGTCGCGACGAACACGCCGCCCTCGGAGAGGTTCTCGGTGAAGCCGACGTAGAAGTTCGACTCGCTCGAGATGCCGACCTCGAGCTCGACGACCTGGCGATGCGCGCGCCGCGACTCGGACCAGCTCTGACGATCCTCGTGCTCCGCGTGCGCGCGCACGTCCTCGGCGATGACGGGGCTGAGCGCCTTGTCGAGCGGAGGAGGTGGGTCGGAGCGCAGCACGCGCACCGGTCCGGACTGTCCCGTGCTCGGGGGGCTGTTTCCGTCGCGCGGGACCCTCGGCAGCGGCGGCGTCACGCTCACGCGACCGGGCACGAGCGAGAGCGGCTTGCTGCGGGCGCGGCGATGCGATGCGACGAGCGCGAGCGGCGGGAACTCCCGCTCCTTGCCCGCCGTCCGCGTCAGCGCACGACCGGCGCCTGCGGCCTTCTCGTACGCCGGCACGAACAGCGTCCAGAGCCGCGCGATCGCGCTGCGCATCTTCCCGTGCTCGGCGCTCTCGTCGGCGCGGAGCGCGAACTCGAGCGCATCGGAAGTCGCGCGCGCGCGCTCGATCGCCGGAGCTGCTTCCGCGCGCGTCTCGCCCATGTCGGCGAGGCGTTCGTGCCCGAGCGCGGCGACGGTGCGGAGGTCGTAGACGAGGTCGACGACTCCGGAGCCCAGCTTGATCGCCTCGACCCACAACATGACCTCGAGGTCCGCGTGGAAGGCCTTCTCGAGCGACGTGAGCACCGAGGCGCGGACGGCTTCTCCGCGCTGCACGAGGTCACCGGGGACGCTCTTCGCGTCGGTCAGGTAGTCGCCGCCGAGGTCTTCGACGAGGACGAGCAGGGCGCGGGCGATCCTGCCGAGGTCCCGCGCGGCATCCGCGTGGAAGCCGACCGTCGCGAGCTTCGGCGCGAGCTCGCCCTGCGTCAGGTAGTCCGCGACGAGGACGCCGGTCACGGCCGCCGCGTGCGGATCGGTGTGGGGGCGACTGATCGCGTCTTCCGGGATCCCCGCGAGGCGCTGCGCGAGCTCGACGAGAGCGCGGCGGCCGTCGGCGGCGAGGGGGATGGAGGGCATGGTGACTCCTTGGATAGTACGTAGTTGCCGCCGGCGCGGGCAAATGGCACGTGTCAGGCGTGTCCACTGCGACGACCGATGGAATCCGGGTGACCGTGAAGGCGGTCTACGTGCCCGAGCAGTCTTCGCCCAGGATGCGACGCTACGTCTTCGCGTACACGGTGAAGATCGCGAACGAGGGCACTTCTCCCGCGCAGCTCCGCAGCCGCCACTGGGTGATCACCGATGGCGACGGGCGGGTCGAAGAGGTCCGCGGACCCGGCGTCGTGGGCCAGCAGCCGACGCTGAAGCCGGGCGAGGAGTTCGAGTACACGAGCGGGTGCGTGCTCGCGACGCCGCGCGGCGAGATGCGCGGCACCTACCAGATGCACAGGTCCGACGGCTCGGCCTTCGATGCCGCCATCGCGCCGTTCAGCCTGACGCTTCCGTATTCCCTGAACTAGAGGAGGCGCGTCATGGACGAGTCCCAGTACCAGCAGCTCGCCGACCAGACGATTCGCCGCGTCGAGTCGATGTTCGAGGACGTCGATGCGGACGTGATCGACCTCGAGCGCGCCGGCGACGTGCTCACGCTCACCTTCAAGGGCGGCAAGCGCGCGGTCCTCAACACGCAGCGTCCGACCCGCCAGCTCTGGCTCGCGGCGAACGCGCGCGCGTGGCACTTCAGCTTCGATGCCGCCTCCGGACGCTGGATGGACGACAAGGGGCAGCAGATCGAGCTCTTCGCGCAGCTCGCCGCGATCGCGAAGGAGCTCGGGGGCGTGACGGTACCTGTGCCGTCGTAACGCCCACTGTTCGCCCCGTCCCGGAGAAGCCGGAGAGAACAGGGAACGGGCAACAGGCAACTGGCAACAGGCAATGGGTCGAGAGCCGCGTCACCGACGTGGTCTTCGACGTCGACGTCGACGTTGACCTTGACGTCGACGTTGCCGTGGACCTCGACGTGAACGTGGACGGGGTCGTCACACGTCGACGAGCGTTCGAGCTCCGCTTCCCGCTCTGCCCAAAAACCAGCGTCACCTCTCGCCGAGACAACGACGTCGTCCCCCGAACGCGCTGACGTCGACGTCTGCACGACCAGGTCCACGTTCACGTTCACGTCTAGGTCCCCGACCACGACCACGACCACGCTACCGTCAGCCTCCGGCAGGACGCTGCGTCGGGCGAGCCTCTCTACCCCGGCTCGGATACAAGGCAATGATCCCGCGCGACCGGCCACATTGCCCGTTGGCTGTTCCCTGTTGCCTGTTTCCTGTTCTCTCTCTCTCTCTCTCTCTCTCTCTCTCTCTCTCTCTCGCTGGCTAGCCTTCTTCCCCGCTCTCGTCGTCCGTCGGGATCGCGACGCCGATCGCGCCGCGGAGATCCGCGTACGTGTCGCTGACCGCGAACTTGTAGAGCTCGCCGAGCTTCTCGCGCGGCGTGAGGTCCGCCGGCGAGAGCGGCTCGCCGAGGATCATCCGGCGCGCCGGCTCGACGTCGCCGGAGAGGAGCAGCGCCGCGCGCATGCTCGAGAGGTCGGCGGCCTGGAACCACCGCCTCACGTCGACGCGGCTTCCTTCCATCTGCGCGCGGAGCACGACCCCGCGGAGCGCATCGCGTTCCTCCGGCGTCATCACCGCGAGGAGGCTCGCGTCGAGCTGCGCCGCCTGCGGATCCTTCGCGGCCTCCTGCCGACTCACGCGCACCGCCGCCGAGAGGAGGCTCGTGAGGTCCGAAACCGACGGGAAGAACGCGCGCGCAGTCAGCTCCGGACGGAGCTCGGCGAGGCGCTTGCCGACGAGGTAGAGGATGCCGTCCGCGCGCGCTTCGACGGCCGGCGGGCTGACGTACACCGCGCCGAACGGCGAGAGGGCGGGCGCGAACGGGACGAGCGAGCCCGGGTCGCCGAGGAGGAGCTCCGGCGGGCGCAGGCCGAGGATCTCCGCGCCGTTGCCGAACGCGGCCCGCACCGGCTCGTAGAACAACGAGTGCGCGGGCGTGAACGGACGGCCTATCGCGTTCACGAGCTGGGTCTGCTGCGCGTGACGCATGCGCGCGACGGCGGGCGTCATCGTCGCGAACAGCGTCGTCAGCGTGCGATCGAGATCGGGATGGAAGATGTGCGACTGCCAGGCCTGCTCCACGACCTGTCCTGGCACCTGTGAGAGCTCGCACGGCGGGTAGTCGAGGAGGAAGGTGCGCTCGTCCTCGGTGAGCTCGCGCATCGACGAGAGGACGTTGACGGCGCACCACGCCTTGTCGAACGCGCGGAGCCGGAGGAAGAGCTCGTAGAGCTCCGCGTACAGCTCGGGGTCGTGCGGGTTGCGATCGATCGCCTGACGCGTTCGGACGACCGCGTTGTCGACGTTGTCGGTGACGACGAGGAGCTCGGTCAGGATCTTCCGGACCCCTTGGTCCTCCGGGCGGAGGCGTGCGGCGGCGTCGAGCGCTTCGTACGCGCGCTCCACGTCGCCGATCCGATCGCGGTAGATGAGCCCGAGCTGGTGGAACAGCGCGAAGCCGAGGGCGCGGTCGCCGTCGTCCTTCACGCGCGCGATCATCTTGCGGTAGCTGCGCTCGAGGCCGTCCCAGTCCTTCACCTCGGTCCGCGTGCGGACGAGCTCCTCGAACACGTCGAGGCGCTTGCGATCCATGTCGAGCAGCTCGTCGAAGAGCTCGGCGGCGCGGAGCGAGTCCTTCACCTTGTCGCGGACGACCTGCGCCATCGCGTAGAGGCTCTTGATCCGCCGGTCGGGGCTCTCCTGGATCCGCGTGATGCCTTCGAGGACGTTCGACAGCTTGTCCCAGTCCTCGAGCTCGCCGTAGACCCACATCAACGTGTGGAGCAGCCAGTGGTCGAGCGGCTTCAGCTGGCGCGCCTCCTCGAAGACGAGAGCCGCCTGCGGGAGCTCGCGCGCCTGACGCGCCCAGATCTCGCCGGCGTCGACGAGCTGCTGGAACTTCGCGTCCTCGCTCGTCGCATTCCGCGCGAGGTCGACCTTCAGCTTGCATGCGCGCGGGAAGTCGCCGAGCGCGAGGTAGACCTCGGCGAGCTCCTTCTGGAGCGCGGCATCGTCGGGCGCGAGCTTGCGTGCGCGCTCGAACATGACCGCGGCGGCGTCGAGGTCTCCGTCGTCGCGATGGAGCTGTCCGACGCGCTGGAGGACGTCGGCCGGGAGCGTCGCGTCCGTCTCCGCGATCCGTACGAGCCAGGGCTTCGCCTTCGCGACGAGCGCCTTCTTGTCCCGACACTGGCTCGCGACGGCGACGAGGTCAGCCTGGGCCGAAGGGTCCTCGGGCCGGAGGTCGATCGCGGCGAGGGCTGCCGCCATCGCCCGATCCGCGTCGGCGAGCGCCGCGTGGATGCGGGTCGCGAGCCGGAGCCGCGTGAAGTGCGCTTCCGAATCGCGATCGCGGATGGCGGCATTGACGAGGAGCTCGCAGAGCGGCGCCGCCTCGGCCCATCGCTCCTCGCGCGTCCACGGCTCGAGGACCTCGCGCGCAGCCGCCTCGTTCGCCGGATCGGCGTCGATCGCGCTCTCGAACGCCTGCCGCGCGGCGCGCTCGTTGCCGAGCCGCCGCTGCATCGCGCCGAGCTCGACGAGCGCCGCTGCGCGCTGGCGCGGACCCGGCGCGTGCTGCGCGCGCTGCTCGATGCACTGCGATGCGCGGCGCTCGTCGCCCGCAGCCTCGGCGAGACGCTGGAGTGCCTCCCATGCTCCGAGGTTGGTCGGGTCCGCACTCACGGCGCGCTCGTAGTGGAGGCGTGCCGCGATCGGGTCGCGCTCGGGCGCGGAGAGGAACTCGGCGAGCTGGGCGAAGAGGACCGAGGCCTGCTTCGGCGTCGGTGCGGCTTCGGCGAGGCGCGCCTTGTAGGTCGCCATGTTCGGCCAGTCGCCGAGCTTCTCGTAGAGGCGCGCGAGATCGGTGAGCGCGCGCTTGTGCTTCGCGTCGATCGCGAGGAGGTCGATGTGCACTTCGACCGCCGACGCGAAGTCGCCGAGCTTCGCCTCGTAGGCCTCGGCCGCGCGCTCGAGGAGCTGGGCGCGCGTCTGCTTGTCGTACGACTGCGCCGCGCGCATGCGCAGCACGCGGGCGAGGCGCGCCCAGTCGCGGAGCGCGTGGTAACAGCGCTCGAGCCCTTCGAGCGCGGACGGCTGCGAGGGCTCGAGCTCGAGAACCTTCTCGAACAGCTCCGCGGCGCTGTCGCGGCGGAGGAACTTCCGCTCGTGGAGCTGCGCGAGCTCGAGGAGAGCGCGCACGCGTTCGGAGTCGGTGGGGGCGCTCGCCGCCTGCTGCTCGAGCGCCCATTCGAGCTGCGGGTACTTCTCGCCCTCGCGGCCGAGCCGCTCGATCGCCTGGAGCGCGACGATGCTGGTCGGGTCGTAGGAGAGCGCCGCCTCGTAGTGCTTCTGTGCCTCCGGCATCCCGGCGAAGCTGTTTGCGAGCTGGAGGTGGAGCGACGCTTTCTCGTCGTCACGGCCGGCGCGCTCGAGCGCGCGGAACAAGTGCTCTCGCTGTGCTTTGACGTCGCCCTGCGCGGCGGCGAGCTGCGCGGCGCGACGGAGGACGATCGGGTGGGACTTGTCAAGCCGTTCGAGCTCGCCCGCGAACGGGCTCGCGTCGTTCGACCGCGAGAGCAGGCGCTCGTACCAGTAGACGAGGTGGCCGAGGAGCGCGACGCGCACCTCGTGATCGTTGGTCGTCCGCAGGGCCTTGCGCGCGTGCTCGGCGAGCTCTTGGAGGCGTCCGAGGCCCTTTGCGACGCGCTCGAGCGAAGCGACGACGTCGTCGTCCATCGGGCGTTCGTCGAAGGCTTGGACGAGCGGGCCGAACGCTTCCTCCGGCTTGCCGAGAGCGTGCTCGTGGATGCTCGCGATCTTGTGGAAGAGGAGAGCCTTCGCCGAAGGCGTCTCCGCGTCGACGAGCCGGAGCCGATAGAGCTCGAGCAGCGCGTCCCAGGCGAGCTCGCGCGCGAGCTGTGCCTCGTCGGGATCGGCGAAAGCGAGATGGGCGGGCGTCGTTCCGCGACGGGCATCCGGCGGCGGCGTGTACGCGACGCCGGGCGGACGCGCGCTCGGGCGCGCCGCCGTGAACGGCACGCCGGTCGCGGGCACCGGTGCCGGACGCGATGCAGCGACGTCGGCGAGGATCTCGACGCCGGGATCGCTCGCGCGGATGAACGCGGTCTCTCCGTCGTCGTCTTCGTCGTCGTCGCTGAGGAGATCCTCTTCGTCGAGCTCCTCCGCGTCGTCGAGCACCTCCGCGTCGGTGACGATGTCGTGGATCGAGGAGAACGACACGTCATGACCGCCGTCGTCGTGCTCCGTCTTCGACGGAGGCCTCACGGTGTCGAGCGCGCGGGGGACCTCCGGCGTCTCGGCGGCCTCCGCCGCCGCGAACGCGGCGCGGACTTCGTCGACGTCGAGGCGCCCGAGACGCGTGTCGTCGGCGTCGTCGGCCGGGTGCCTGTCGCTCGGCATTTCGACGGCAGGAGTCGCGTCGGTCTTCGCGTTCTCGCCGAGGACGGGGAGCTCGAGGACGTTGAGGCGCGTCGCGGTCGGGGGCAGGTCGGAGGGCCCTGCGGTGGGCGGCGGCGGCTCGCTCGTCGTCCCCGCGAGACGCGCGAGCTCCTCTTGCGAGACCATGAGCGTCTCTTCGCGCGAGTCGTCCACGTCACGCGCGACGCCGGGGCGGCTCGGCGGGATCTCGAGGGAGGGGAAGGGGTCGGGATTCGCGTCGCCTTCGTCCGCCGCGAACGAAGGGAGCGGCTCGGACGGAGGCGGATCGTCCGACGGCAGGTCGAACGCGGGCAGCGGCGCGGAGACGGGCGAAGGCCGGTCGAGCGTGCGCGTGATCGACGGCATCGCCGGCTGGTACGAACCGCTCTGCAGCGCGTCGTACGCATCGCTCACCGGCGGCAGCTCGGAGCGAGGTGGCGGCGCGGGCCGATCGGCGCGCGTGATCGACGCCATCGCGGGCTGGTACGGGTCGTTCGTGATCGAGGTCGTCGTCGGCTGGTACGGGAGCGCATCGACGGCGGTGTGCTCGTCGCCGAACGGATCGTCGGCATCCTCGGCTGCGATCGGCGCGGACGTGCTCGTGGATCGTGCGGGGACGGACGCCGATGGCGGTGCGCCGCTCGCCTCCTTCTGGGCTCGACGCAGCGCCTCGATGTCGAACTGCTGCGTCGACTCGTCGTCCCTCGCCACGTCCGGAGTCTACCTGTTCTGCGCTCGACCTCCTGATTCCGGGCCCGTCCAACCGGATGCGGCGTTACAGCCCAGCTTGCTTCTCCGAACCCTGACGCTAACGTAAGGGTTGTTGGTCTTGACGCTCCGGACCTCCTCTTCTACAGAGAGGCTCGTCGTCCGAGAGCCTCACGCACACGTGAGGGTTCGATCCCGATGAGCAGCTCCTCTTCCCACATTCGTCTGCCCCTGCTGCAGGACGGTTCCGCCGAAGCGGCGGTGCCCGAGCCCGCGCGCAGCGAGCCCGAGCTGCTCGGGACCGAGGAGCTCATGCAGGTCGGCGACCTCGCGCACAAGACCGGCAAGACCGTCCGCGCCATCCACCTCTACGAGCAGCTCGACCTGCTCAAGCCTGCCGCCCGCTCGAAGGGCCGCTACCGCCTTTACGGTCCGGAAGCGCTGGTCCGCATCCGCTGGATCACGAAGCTCCAGGACCTCGGGTTCAGCCTCACCGACATCAAGGCCATCGTGAAGGACGTCGAGGCCGAAGGCCGAGGCGGCTCCGCTCCGTCGGCGATGACCAAGGTTCGCGAGGTCTACGTGAAGAAGCTCGAGGAGACCCGCGCCCAGATCGCGCGGCTTTCCGCGCTCGAAGGCGAGATCCTCGCGAGCCTCGCCTACCTCGACACCTGCGGCTCCGTCTGCGAGCCCGATCGGCTCCTGCCTGCGTGCACGAGCTGCGACCACCACTCCGAGAAAGACGTCCCCGACCTCGTCGCGGGCTTCCACGCCTGAAGGGCACACGACTCAGCCATGGCCATCAAGCTCCCCATCTTCATGGACTACCACTCGACGACGCCGGTCGATCCGCGCGTGCTCGAGGAGATGCTGCCGTACTTCACCGAGAAGTTCGGCAACGCGGCGAGCCGCAGCCACTCCTTCGGGTGGACGGCCGAAGAGGCCGTCGATTACGCGCGCGAGCGCATCGCGAAGCTGATCGGCGCGCAGACGGAGAAGGAGATCATCTTCACCTCCGGCGCGACCGAGTCGAACAACCTCGCGCTGAAGGGCGTCGCCGAATACTACAAGGAGAAGGGCGACCACATCATCACGACCGTGACCGAGCACAAGGCGGTGCTCGACACGTGCAAGCGCCTCGAGAAGGACGGCTTCCGCGTCACCTATCTCGCCGTCGGCAAGGACGGACGCGTCGACCCCGAAGAGGTCCGCAAGGCGATCACGGACAAGACGATCCTCGTGAGCATCATGCTCGCGAACAACGAGATCGGCACTGTGCAGCCGCTCGAGGAGATCGGCCGGATCACGCGCGCCCACGGCGTCCTCTTCCACACCGACGCCGTCCAGGGCGTCGGCAAGGTCGAGTTCGACGTCCAGAAGATGAACGTCGACCTCGCGAGCCTCACCGCGCACAAGATGTACGGGCCGAAGGGCGTCGGCGCCCTCTACGTCCGTCGCTCGCCGGCGCTCCACGTCGCCGCCGCCGGTGACACGTGGGAGAGCGTCGCGAAGGCCTACAAGGCCCGCGCCGGCAAGCTCCTCGAAGCGAACGGCGCGGCCGCCGGCGCGAAGCTCGAGCCGGGTGCGGTCCTCAAGGTGCCCGTCCCGCGCCTCCGTCTCGTCGCGCAGATGGACGGCGGCGGTCACGAGCTCGGGATGCGCTCGGGCACGCTCAACGTCCCGGGCATCGTCGGCTTCGGCAAGGCGGCCGAGATCATGCGGACCGAGGGCAAGGCCGACAGCGCCCGCATCCTCGCCCTCCGCAACCGCCTCCACGAGAAGCTCGCGGCGGCGATCGACGAGATCTACGTCAACGGCTCGCTCGAGCACCGCCTCCCCGGCAACCTGAACGTCTCGTTCAACTTCGTCGAGGGCGAGGCCATGATGATGGCGATCAAGGACGTCGCCGTGAGCTCCGGCTCCGCGTGCACGTCCTCGAGCCTCGAGCCGAGCTACGTGCTCCGCGCGCTCGGTGTCGGCGACGAGCTCGCCCACTCGAGCATCCGATTCGGCCTCGGCCGTTTCAACACCGAGGAAGAGGTCGACTACGTCGCCGACCTCGTCATCCGCAAGGTCAAGCACCTCCGGGAGATGTCTCCGCTGTACGAGATGTACAAGGAAGGCGTCGACCTGAAGAGCGTGCAGTGGACGGCTCACTGAAAGGTTCGGGAGAAGAGTCATGGCATACAGCGACAAGGTCATCGACCACGCGGAGAACCCCCGCAACGTCGGCACGCTCGACAAGGACGACCCGAACGTCGGCACCGGTCTCGTCGGCGCGCCGGCGTGCGGTGACGTCATGCGCCTGCAGATCAAGGTGAACGACTCGGGCGTCATCGAAGACGCTCGCTTCAAGACCTTCGGCTGCGGCTCGGCGATCGCGAGCTCTTCGCTCGCCACCGAGTGGATCAAGGGCAAGAGCCTCGACGAGGCCGAAGCGATCAAGAACGAGGACATCGTCAACGAGCTGAATCTTCCGCCCGTGAAGATCCACTGCTCGGTCCTCGCCGAGGACGCGATCAAGAGCGCGATCGCCGACTTCCGTGCGAAGCAGGCAGCGCGTCGCGAGAGCGTCGCGGCGCAGAAGACGGGAGCGCCCTCGAAGGACGCGCCCGCGAACGCGGAGTGAGGAGGAGATGATGAGCTCCGCACCCAACGTCGCGCCTGCCTCCACGCCGCCCGCCTCCGTGGCCCCCGAGTCGAAGAAGCTCGGGATCACGATCGCGCAGAGCGCCGTGGACGCGATCGCGACGCAGATCGAGAAGCGGAACGTGCCCGGCACGGCCCTCCGCGTCGGCATCCGTGGGGGCGGCTGCTCGGGCTTCTCGTACGTCATCGAGTTCCACGACGGCGAGCCGCACGCGCGCGACATCGTCTACGACCTCGTCTCGACGAGCGGCGAGCCGGTCCGCGTGGTGGTCGACAAGAAGAGCCTCCTCTACCTGAACGGCGCCACGCTCGAGTGGGAGAAGACGCTGCTCCGCCAGGGCTTCAAGTTCGTGAACCCGAACGAGAAGGCCTCGTGCGGGTGCGGCACCAGCTTTCAGGTCTGAGTCCCTCGCTCCTTCGGAGCGACGGCTCAGACCTTCAATTCCTTTGTCTCGTGGGGCCCTGCCGGCCCCCTCGTCGGCGGGCCCCATCCCCCATGCGCACCATCCCCCGCTCCCCGATGCTGCTGGTCGCCGTGCTGGCGGCGGCGATCCCGGTCAGCGCCCTCGCGGCCGGCTCCGATCCCCGCTACGACAGCACCGGCTACGACGGCGGCACGACCACCACGACGACCACCACGCCCCCGCCGCCGGAGAAGGCGACGCTGCGGCTGACGGTCAAGGTCTCGAAGACCCGCTCCACCGGCAAGATCCCGGTCACGGTCCGCGGCAGCCTCTCGGGCAGCGCCAAGGTCCGGGCGACGGCGAAGGTCGCCGGGCGGCCGGTCAAGCTGCCGACCCGCACGGTCCGCTTCAAGGCCCGCCGGGCGGCCGCGGTGACGATGCTGCTGCCCGCCCGCGGACGCAGCGCGCTGCGCAGCGGTCGGCGGCTGAAGCTGACCGTCGCCGCCGGCGGCCAGGTCGGCGGCGTGCCGCGCACGGCGAGCGTCTCGCGCACCCTGCGCCCCTGATCGCGTTCCGGGGATGATCCGGGACGGGCCCGGGGCATCCCCC
>JBDHVE010000052.1:0-53876 GCA_039809485.1 Polyangiaceae bacterium
CCGTCGTCGAGCTGGAGCTCGACGAACACGCGTCCGACGACCGGGTGCCGGCTCCGGATCCGTCGCTCGACCTCCTGCAGCGTCCCGGCGAGCTCGACGCCGCGCGCGTCGCCACCGATCGCCACGTCGAGGTTCACGAGGATCTCGTCGGGCCCGAGCTGCATCGTCAACGGGCAGCCCGCGCGAAGGACGCCCGGGACCGACGCCGCGACCTCCCGGATGCTCTCGACGAGCTCCCGGTCCGCGCTGCGCCCGACGATGAGCGACCGCGTCTTCGTCGCGAGGAGGACGGCGACGGCGCAGAGAATGAGCCCGATCACGATCGACGCGCCGGCGTCGATCCAGGGGGCGTCGAGCACGTGCGCGAGGACCACGCCGGTGGCGGCGACGACGAGACCGGCGATCGCGGCCGTGTCCTCCGCGACGACGGTATACACGCTCGGATCACGGCTCCGGCGGAGCGCCTGCCAGGTCGACTCCCCCTCCCCGCGCGCGATCGCGCGAACGGCGAGCGTGAGCGAGATGCTCTCGAACACCAGTGCGACCCCGAGGACGCCGAGCTTCCACCCGAGCTTCGCGCCGTGCTCCCCGTGACCGTGGACGAGCCGGAGGATCCCCTCGTAGGCCGACACGGCGCCGCCGCCCGCGAAGATCACCATCGCGACGATGAGGCCCCAGAAATAGAGCTCCTTGCCGTGGCCGAACGGGTGCGTCGGCGTGGCGGGTGCATCGGCGCGCTTCAGGCCGAGCAGGAGGAGCAGCTCGTTCGCGGTGTCCACCGTCGAGTGGATCGCCTCCGAGAGCATCGCGGAGCTCCCCGAGAGCGCCGCGACGGCGAACTTCGTCACCGCGATCGCGCCGTTCGCGGCGAGCGCGCCGTAGACGCCGATCGGGCTCTCGTCGTCATTCCTCGTCATGGTCGAGCCAGGAACCTGTGCGCGCGCATGCGTTCCCTTCCCAGCAACGCGTGGGCCACGGGGCTGCGGCACGACGGCGGCCGGCGAGCTCCGCCGGAACGAACGGAGCCCCTTCGCGCGCGGTCGGCCTCGACGCGTCGGAGCGTTCGGGATAGTTTGAGCTCCAACCATCAGGGTCCCATGAGCACTGCTTCCACGTCACCGTCTGCGATCGCGGCGCTCGTGCTCGCGCGCTCGCCGCGCGTGCTCTTCCTCGACTACGACGGAACGCTCGTCCCGTTCGCGCGCACACCGGAGCTCGCACGTCCGGATGCCGAGCTGCTCCTCCTCCTGGAAGAGCTCGGTGCACGCCCCGACACGGACGTGCACGTGGTGAGCGGGCGCTCACGCGCGTCGCTCGAAGCGTGGCTCGGACATCTCCCGATCGGCCTCCACGCGGAGCACGGGTACTGGCAGCGCGCGAGCCAACGGCACGCCTGGGTCACACAGCTCGTGCCCGAGCAGCGCCGATGGCTCCGCCTGCTCGAGCGCGTGCTCGTCTGTGCCGTCGAGGAGCTGCCGGGGGCACTGCTCGAACGAAAGTCGTCGTCGCTCGCCTTCCACTTCCGCAATGCCGATCCCGAAGAAGCCGGCGCCGCAGCGGATCGGCTGCGCGCAGAGCTCCTTCCCGTCTGCGCCCGGCACGGGCTCGCGCTCCTCGACGGCAATCACGTCCTCGAGATCCGCCCGGAGGGTGTCCACAAGGGAACGGTCGTCCGCGAAGTGCTCACCGGTTCCGCGGCCCGCGCCGTGCTCGCCGTCGGCGACGACACGACGGACCTCGACATGTTCGCGGCCCTGCCCGACCACGGCGTCGCCGTCGTCGCCGGCGATCGGCTCCGCGATGCGCAGCACCGGCTTCCGGGGCCGCCGGAGGTACGTGAGCTGCTCGCGCTCGTCGCTGCCGCGCCAATCGCAGGGGTCGAGGCCGTGTCCTTCTCCTGAGGCGTCGACCCGCGCTCACGGGGGCGGAGCGGCATCCTCCAGCGCAGCGTCGACCGCGCTCGCGTCGAGCTCGACGGCTCCGGCGTCGCTCGCGGCAGCATCCGCCGCCGCGTCCTCGATCCCGGCGTCCTCCACGCGCGTGCACGGCTCGGGCAGGAGCACGGGCGGACACGCGGCCGTGATCGGCGCCGGAGGCGGCGCCTTGTCCCGCAGCGTGAGCTCCGCGTCGGCGAGCGCGCGCGCATCGGCGACGGCATACACCTCCACGCGCGGCTCGGTCCCTGCGACCTCGCGCAGCCTCGCCTCGAGCCCTTCGCGGAGATGACGCGCGTGCTCGGGCGTCGCGATCGCGACGAGCGAGAGCGAGACCTTGCGCCGCTCGAGCCGGAGCGCCGAGTGGACCGCGGGAACGTCGAGCTCGGAGAGCGCCCGGTGGGCCGCGGTCCGCACGCGCACCTCCCAGCTCACTTCGCGCATCGCCTCGCGGAGCGGCCACGACACCGCTCCGACGAGCAGGAACGGCATGACGACGCGAACGGCGGGCCCGAACCGCGACGAGAACACTTCCGCGAGCCGCCGCGCGAGCCGCATGACCCATCCGGACGGCGGGCTCTCGGACGTGTGCCGCGCTTCGAGCGCGATCACGTCCGCGCGGCCGTACCCGAGCAGCACGAAGCCGACGACCGAGAAGAGCAGGATCGCGCAGAAGTTCGCCGTGAACAGGAGCGCCGCGCCCGATGCGACGACGCTCGATCCGGTCCCGAGCCCGAAGCCGACGACGCAGAGCGGTGGCACGAGCGCGATCCCGATCGCGGTCCCCGCTGCCGTGCTCGACGTCTCCGCTCCCCTCCGGACCGCCGCGTAGACGCCGGCGACGGCACAGCAGCTCGCGATCGCGAGGTCGAGGACGTTCGGCGTCGTCCGGCTCGAGATCTCGCTCGTCACTTCGTGGATCGGCAACGCGACGACGAGGAGCGCCGCGGTCGCCGGGACGACGACGATGCTCGCCGCCACGCGCGCGAACGAGCGAAGGACGAGGAGCGGAGAGCCGACCGCGAGCCCCATCCCGAGCGAGATGATCGGCGTCATCAGCGGCGAAACCAGCATCGCGCCGATCACGACGGCGGTGCTCCCGAGCACGAGGCCGAGCGTCGCGATCGCCATCGCGAGCACCAACTGGAGCCAGTAGCCCGCTCGTGAACGCGGACCCTCCGCGAGCATCGCGAAGACGGTCTCGTTGCGCGCTTCCGCCGTGATGCCGAAGCCGGCCGCGACGCGGTCCGAGACGCGTGTCCATGCGTGCCTCGTCACTTCGGCGAGCCTACCTCGCGCGCCACCAGCTGCGCGACCCTCGTGACGAAGGGCTCGGCCACGGTGGCGTACTCGTAGCGGTCGTTGTTCACGACGGCATCGTCGTTCGCATAGATCGCGAGGGTGACGAACGCCGAGCGCCCGGTCGTCTCGCTCCGGACGTAAGCGTTCTCGACCGTGAAGCCGTAGGCGCGGCCTCCCTTGCCGTAGGAGACGATGCGATCGTTCGGGAGCGCGGCGGCGACTGCGGTGCGGAAGGCGGCGAGCTGCGCGTCGAGCGACTTCGGCGGACGCGACGGGAGCTCGCTCGGCAGCGTCCCGAGCGCACCGAGCAGCACCTCGCGATCCTCCGCCGAGAGCTTCGGCACCACGCTCGGCGCGACGAGGTCGGGCCGGACGACCGACACGAGCACGTCCTGCAGGTCACGGAGACCGATCCGGTTCTTGTCGCGGAAGTCGAACGGTTCGGGGACGAGGCGCCCGGCCGCGTCGACGTGCGCGGTCCCGACGAGGAGCCCCGGAACGCTCGGCGCCTCCGGCTCGAAGCCGACGCGCTGGCCGACGGGGACCGGGCCTCCCGGTGGCAAGAGCTCGATCGCCGGCGGTCCGGCGACCACGTCACGCCCGAGGTGATGGACGATCCGCGCCGACCGCATCCCGTGCGACGCGAGGCGCTCGCCGAGCTCCTCGACACCGACGAGGTCGAGGAGGCGGTTGTAGGCCTCGTTGTCGGAGAGGACGAGCGATCGCTCCACCTCGTCGCGCAGCGTCGTGACGAACGTGACGGGCTTGTCTCCCGCGCTCGCGAAGCGCAACGGCGTGTCGACGGTGACCTCTGGTGCCGTCCGCCGGAGCTCTTCGAGCTTCTCGAGGGCGGCGACCGCGGTGCAGAGCTTCACCGCGCTCGCGGGGAAGACGTACTCGGCATCGACGCGCCATCCTCTCCGTTCGAAGCCGAGCTCACCGGGGATCGACACGAGCACCTGCACGCGTCGCGCGACCGCGTCGTCCAGGATCGACGCGAGCTCGGGATCGGACCGGAGGAAGGGCTCGAGATCGTCGGCACGGCCAGGGCGCGCCGGAGTGTCCTCTGCGTTCGGGCTCGCGGCGGGACGTTCGGGCGAGCACCCGAGGAGGATCGTCGTCGTGACGAGGAGTGGCGCGAGGCGCATCACGATCTTCGATTGTGGTCGTCACGCCGCCGCCGTTCAAGTCGGCGGGCGTGGTGCGGCGCGAACGCTTTTCGTTTGATGTGACAGTAGCTCTCGATATTTCGAACTCGTCAAAGAGGTCCGCGAGGGGGAAGCTCGGAGGCTCCGATCCTACGCCCGCGTGACACGAGCGTGCGGCGACCTGTCCTCCGAACTGTTGCATCATGCGACGCTCCCTCCGCCTCCTCCTCCCGCTGCTGCTCGTCCTCGCCGGGCTCACCTGGCTCACGTCCGTCGGCGTCTCGCGCTTGACGCGGAGCTGGACGGAGGACGATGTCAGCATGCGTGCGACGCTCGCGATCCGAGGCGTCCGACGCCACCTCCTGCGGAACTGGGCGGACCCGCAGGTCGTCACGCGTGTGCTCGACGAGATCGCCCGCGACGAGCGGATCATGGGCATCGCCGCATGCACCGCGGACGGGACGCTGATCGCCCGCACGGCCGAGTTCCCCAACGACATCGGCTGCGCTTCGATGGTCGGCCTCTTCGAGAAAGGGGAGATGCCGACCGGAGCCGAAGGCGACGCGCGCCATGCGCTCACGTTGCCGAGCGGCAGCGCCCTCCTCGACGTCGTCCCGCTGCTCGCGGACGGCGGCTCGCGAGCCGGCTACGTCCTGCTCCTCCACGATCTCTCCTACTTCGAGCGCCGCGAGCGCGCGACGGCGCGCTTCTACGTCGCCGGCTTTGCCGTGCTCGCGCTCCTGACCGCGCTCGCGACGTTCCTCCACGACCGTCGTACGTGGCGGAGCGTGCGCGAGGAGCTCCAGCGCGCAGCGAGCGGCGGCAGCGATCGTCCCGAGCTCAATCCCCTCCTCCGCGACGTGCGGGAGCTGGCCGAGCGCCTCGCGAACGACGCGCAGGCGCGGCCGGCGCTCGGGTGGACGAAGGAACGGCTGAAGGAGACGCTCACGAAGTCGCTCTCCGGCGAGCGGGTCGTCATCCTCGCGAACCGCGAGCCCTACATCCACGAGCGACGAGGCGACCGGATCGAGGTCCAACATCCCGCGAGCGGCCTCGTGACGGCGCTCGAGCCCGTCATGCGCGCCTGCTCCGGCGTGTGGGTCGCACACGGCAGCGGATCGGCCGATCGCGAGACGGCCGACGCGAAGGGTCGCATCTGGGTCCCCCCCGGCGAGAAGCTCTACACGATGCGCCGCGTCTGGCTCACGCCGGAGGAGGAGGCCGGGTACTACTACGGCTTCTCGAACGAGGGGCTCTGGCCGCTGTGCCACGTCGCCCATGCCCACCCGAAGTTCCGCGCGAGCGACTACGAAGCCTACGTCCGCGTGAACGACAAGTTCGCTTCGGCGGTGGCGGAAGAAGTCGATCGCGAAGACCCGATCGTGCTCGTGCAGGACTACCACCTCGCGTGTGCGCCGAAGCAGATCCGCGAGCGGATCCCGCACGCGACGATTCTCACCTTCTGGCACATCCCGTGGCCGAACGCGGAGCGGTTCGGGATCTGCCCGCAGCACACCGAGCTCCTCAAGGGGCTGCTCGGCAGCAGCATCGTCGGCTTCCACACCCAGCAGCACTGCAACAACTTCCTCGAAGCCGTCGACCGCTACCTCGAAGCACGGATCGATCGCGAGCTCGACGCCGTCCTCCACCAGGGTCGCTGGACCCTCGTGCGACCGTACCCGATCTCGATCGAGTGGCCGAACCGCTGGCTCGGCTCGGTTCCTTCGGTCGAGGAGTGCCGGCGAATCGTCCGCGAGGAGCACGGTCTCGCCGAGGACGTGGCGATCGGCGTCGGCGTCGACCGGATCGACTACACGAAAGGAATCGAAGAGCGCCTCCTCGCCGTCGAACGGCTCTTCGAGCGGCATCCCGAGCTCGTCGGGAAGTTCACCTTCATCCAGCTCGGTGCGCCGAGCCGCACCAAGATCGCCGCCTACGGCGATCTCAACGACCAGATCGCCGCGCTCGCCGAGCGCATCCAGAAGCGGTTCGGTCGCGAGGGATGGACGCCGGTCGTCTTCCATCGCGCCCACCACGAGCCGCACACCGTGTTCCGGTACTACCGCGCGGCCGACCTCTGCTACGTGAGCAGCCTCCACGACGGGATGAACCTCGTCGCGAAGGAGTTCGTCGCCGCGCGCGACGACGAGCGCGGCGTGCTCGTCCTCAGCCGCTTCACGGGAGCGGCACGCGAGCTCACGGAGGCGCTCGTCGTCAATCCGTACGACCTCGAAGAGGCGAGCGAAGCGCTCGCGATGGCGATCCAGATGCCGGAAGGCGAGCAACAAGAGCGGATGCGCGCCCTCCGGAGCTACGTCGCCGAATGGAACGTGTACCGGTGGGCTGGCCGCATGCTCGTCGACGCGGCGCGCCTCCGGCAGGGCAATCGCCTCGCCGGCCGCATCGGAATCGGGCCGGAGGACCAGGCGTCGGTCGCGCGGATCCGGAGGCCTCGCATCCTCCGCTCCGCGCGCGGCTGACGCTCACTTCTTCCGCGGCGACGCCGCCGTCGAGAGCTCCGCGCGTCCCCCGAGCATGAGCGCACTCACCGCCGGATGACGGATGCGCCGCTCCACGGAGACGACGTAGTAGCGCTCCACGATCCCGGTGAGCACGCCGACACGCTCGCCGAGCTTCCCCTTCTCGACTTCGCGACGGAGCGATGCGCGGACGGGGAACAGCCCGAGGCCGGCGCCGCCGGCGAGACGGAGGAGCGCCGAGTCGTCGAGCTCGCCGGCGATCCGCACGTCGATCGAGCGATCGGAGAACCAGCGATCGATCTGCCGGCGGAGCGAGGTCCCCGCCGACGGCAGCAGCATCGGCGCGCCTTCGAGCGAGCGCGGGAAGCCCGGGCGCAGACGGCGCGCGAGCTCGGACGCGCCGTAGAGGAGCACGGTCGACTCGCCGAGCAGGTGCGAGAAGACCCGGAGGCCCGCGGCCTCTGGCGGCAACGCGTCGGAGAGGACGAAGTGGAGGCGGCCGGCGGCGAGCTCCTCGAGCAGCCGTTCGAGATCGCCGTGCCGGGTGACGAAGGGACCGTAGCCAGGCGCGGCGATCGCATGCTGGAGGAGGCGGAACGCGACGGACTTCGGCATCGTTCCGACGATCCCGACGCGCAGCGTCCGCCGCCGCTTCGCGGTGCCGCCGCGCGCCACGTCGACGAGCTCGTTGCCGAGCCGGAAGATGTCGTCGGCGTAGCTCGCGACCTCCTCGCCGAACGGGGTGAGCACGAGCCGCCGTCCACGACGGTCGAAGAGCTCGCCGCCGAGGAAGCCCTCGAGCGCGCGCAGCTGCGCGCTCAGCGTCGAATGCGTCACCCGAAGCTCCTCCGCCGCACGCGAGAGCCCGCCGAGCCGCGCGATGCGCCAGAAGTAGAAGAGGTGGTGGAAGTTCAGCCACTCCATGGCCGACGCACTCTACGGGACGACGCGGAACACGCGGATGTCGTCGATCACGTAGCACTCGTTCGCCGCCAGCGGGAACGAGAGCCAGTACGGGTCGACGCGGTCCGCGGAGACGTCGGTCTTCCCGCGTGCGACGATCTCCTGCCACGTCGTGCCGATCGGCTGTGGGCCGCTCACGCCCTGGCCGAGGAAGGTCTCGCCGGTGCTCGGCGTGTTCCAGAACCGCAGCCGCGCCTCGAGGGTCCGGCCGGTCCCGATCGACTTCATCCACGCGCGCGCCTCCCACGTCTCGCCGGCCGCGGCGGACTGGAAGACGGGATAGTACTCGTACGCGGTGATCACGCCCTGCCCGCCTTCCGTCGAGCAGACCTTGCACGCGAACCGCCCGTCGTGCGCATCCTCGACGGTGGTCGCCGTGACGAGGCCCTTCGCCCAGAAGCTGTTGCAGTCGACCGGCCCCTCGAACGACCCGTTCGGGAAGACGTTCGGCGGGGCGGTCGGCGCATCCGGGGTCGCGTCGACCACCGCGTCGACGCCTGCGTCCGAAAGCGGGACGGAGACGTCCTCGGAGGCGGTCGCCGCCGCGTCGTTCCCGGCGGGGACGTCCGGCGTGCTGTCGACGTAGTCGCCGTCGAGCAGGAGCGAGCACGCCGGGAGGGCGACCGCGAAGGCCACCGAGACGAGCGCGCGTCCCCTCATCCTCTCGACGATACCAGACGACATCGCAGCGCGCCCGCCTCGGCGCTCGGCGGCCGAATCCTCTCGCGGAAGCGACGGTCAGCCCTCGATCCCGCGTTCGCGGCGCTCGCGCTCGGCGAGCTCGCGGAGTGACCGCACGACGTCGTCGCGGTCGGCATAGGTGAGGCCGCGGGTCGGGATCGGCGGGTACGCGACGAGCTCGATCACGCCGGGACGCGGCCAACGCGCGCCGCGCGGCCAGAGGCGGTACTCGCCGTGGGTCATGAAGGGCACGATCGTCGCGCCCGCTTCGATCGCGAGGACGACGGGCCCCTTCTTGTACGGCGAGAGGCGCCCGTCCGGGCTGCGCCGCCCCTCGATCGAGATCCCGAAGTTCTCCCCCTCGCGGAGACGACGGACGACGGACGCGAGCGCGCGCTTCGCCTGCTCCGGCCGCTGGCGCACGATCGGGACGGCCCCCTGAAGCATCGAGAGCCAGCCGGCGACGGGGAAGAACGCGAACTCGATGTTGACGACGAGCGAGCACGGTCCGGAGAGGACGAGCGAGTAGAGGCAGGTCGAAAGGAGCGTCTGCTGATCGAGATGGACGTACAGGTGACCGCCGCGCGCGACGTCCTCCTCGGTGAGGCCCGAGCGGTCTTCCACGCGCGGCTCGATCCCGAAGTCGGCCAGGATCGCGCGCGATGCCACCGCCGACAGGCGCCACGACGCGGCGTTGTCGAACGGCGCGACCGCGAGCGCCGGCGCGAGCCGCGCGGCGCCACGGAGGAGCGTTCCGACGGGATGCTTCCTCCGCATGGCGGAAGCGTCTCGCCGACCGCGCGCGGACGCAAGACTCGGACGCGCGTATGCTCCAAGGATGAGCGAGACGCGGATCCGCGCCAGCATCGAGGCCTACGTCGCGGCGTGGAACGAGCACGACGCCGCGAAGCGGATGCAGCTCCTCGAGGAGGCGTGCGCCGAGGACCTGGTCCTCCGGACGCCCGGGCGGCGCATCCAGGGGCGCCGCGAGCTCGACGCACTGATCGCCGACTTCCAACGACGATGCCCGGACGTGCGCGCCGTCTTCTCGAGCGCGATCGACGTCCAGGGCAGCATCTTCCGTTACACCGGCGTCGTCGAGAAGGCGGACGATGTGCGCGGAGGCGACACGTTCGATGCCGGCGAGGCCGACGACGACGGCCGGATCCAACACCTTCTCACGTTCGTCGGAGGGTGGCCGCGCCCCTGAGATGCTCCGGAGCGGCTCGGGCACGATCGATCCGATCGCTCTGGCCGAAGCACGAGTCGGCCGAGCGCGGATCACCCGTGATCACGAGGAGGCAGACCTCCGTGGCAATCGCGCTTTCCGCAGTGGTTTCGACGCGGGAAGGCGTGCGTCCGACCGTGGGCGCGTGGCTTGCGAGACAGGTCGCATGTCCTGCCCTGCGCTCGTCGAGCGACTCGTCCGAGCCTCGCTCGTCGTCGGTATGTTCGGAACCGCCGTGACGACGTCCGCGTGCGGCGTCGACGCGGACGTCGTCGAGACGGAGGACGACGACGGTGAGCTCGACGACGAGATCGACGAGAGCTCGGCGGAGATCGCAGTGGCGGGCCGCTGGAGCCCGCCGGCGTCGGTCATCGCCGCCGGCACCGCCGCGCAGCACGGCTACGAGCCCGCGCGAGGCGCGTGCGCGGGCGGGCTCCTGCCCGGGTCACGCGTGCTCGGCGACGAGATCGAGCGGAGGTTCGCCGGGAACATCGCGAGCCTCGGCCGCGGGCTGCCTGCCGTGCAGGGGTACAACTGTCGGAGCGTCCGTGGCGGCTCGGGGCTCTCCGTGCACGCCACCGGGCGCGCGCTCGACATCTTCGTCCCGCGCAGCCGCGGCGCCGCCGACAACACGAAGGGCGACGCGATCGCGAACTGGCTCGTGCAGAACGCACGAGACCTCGGCGTACAGGCGGTCATCTGGGACCGCGCGGCGTGGTCGGTCAAGACGAAGCGCATCGCGGGCTACCGTGGTCAGCACCCGCACGACGACCACGTCCACGTCGAGCTCGTCTCCGACGCCGCCAGCAAGCGGCTCGCGTGGTACCGGGCACGCTGAGCGCTCGCTCCTTCGCGCCCGCGACGGGACCGGATCCTCCTCGGACCAGGGCCTGGAGGCGGCAGGTCGCGAATGCGCAGTCGAATCCGCGTTCGTCCGCACGGAACGCGGATTGCGAACGCGAATCGCATGCGCCTCTTCATCCGCTTCTCGTCGGTCGTCTTCGCCGTCTCGGTTCTTGCCTGTGCGTCCGCCGTCGACGACGAGCCCGCCGTCGCCTCCGGTACCGACGCCGTCACCGGCGACAGCTGCTCGATCGCGCGTCCCCGCTGCGGCACCGGTCGGATTTGCACGTTCGAGGTGGGCGGCCGGGACGGCATCTGCCTCCGCCCCGGAGCCCTCGGCGCGCCGTGCGGAGGCACTGTCTGGGAGTTCTCCGGCGGCGACTGCGACGAGGGGCTCGTCTGCGAGCTCGGGAAGATGGGCTATCCGATCGACGGCCACGTCACGAGGCCCGAAGAGGCGAACCCTTCGAGCGGCATCTGTCGCCGCGCGCCCGGAACGGCCGGCGCCTGCACCTCCGACCGCGCGTGCGGGTTCGGCGAGACGTGCCGCGCGGGAACCTGCCTTCCCGCGCAGACCGAGAGGTCCGATGCCGGGGCTCCCGACGCAGCGAGCGAGCCGCGCTGCACCGCGATGAGCGACTGCGCGGCCCCCGACGTCTGCACGTTCGCGCCGGGCGCGTACTCCGGGAAGTGCATCCTTCCCGGTACCGAAGGCGGCCTCTGCGGCTCGACGTACTCGCGGTTCTCGGGAGGCGACTGCCAGCCCGGTCTGCGGTGCGTCCTCGACCTCGCCGCGTTCCCGACCGACGGCCTGCCCGCGACCGACCGCGGGTGGAACGTCGGCATCTGCATGCGCTGAGCGCGATGTCGCCGATTCGGACGACTTGCTGGCCGCCCCCGCGCGCTCCACTGTCGGCGCGCATGAAGCCCGCCCTCGTCGCCCTCCTCCTCTCGTTCTCCTCGGTCGCGTGCGCGTCCGGCACCGACCTTCCGGAAGCCGACGCAGACGCGCCGCCGCAGGAGGACGTCGCGACGACGGAATCCGAGCTGAAGTGGGATCCCGTCGACCGCGATTGGCACAACTGCCTCGTCGGTCTCCAGATCTGCCGCTGCAGCGGCAACATCATCGACTGTCGCGAACCGATCGTGATCTGGGGAACGAAATTCTGATCGGCGCGCCGCCGTTCACGCGAGCGCGGTTGCGCGGAGCAGCGCGCCGAACGCGGCCCCGTCCCTTCCCACTGCGAACATATGCCAGAGCCGGGGGCTTGCCGCAATCCCGGGGGCATGGCGCACAGTCAGCCGCATGACGAACCATGATGTGGTGATCGCAGGCGGAGGTCCGACGGGCTCGATGCTGGCGGCGGAGCTCGCGCTGGCAGGCGTCGACGTCGTCGTCGTCGAGCGGCGTGAGACGCAGGACCTCCTCGGGACGCGCGCAGGCGGCCTGCATTCACGGACGATCGAGGTGCTCGATCAGCGCGGCGTCGCGGAGCGCTTCCTCTCACGAGGCAAGGCGATGCAGGTCGGCGGCTTCGCGCTGATCCCGCTCGACATCAGCGACTTCCCGACCCGGCACAACTACGGGCTCGCGCTCTCGCAGAACCACATCGAGCGCATCCTCGCCGACTGGGTCGCCGAGCTCGGCGTCCCGATCCATCGCGGACGCGAGGTGACGGGCTTCGCGCAGGACGCGAGCGGCGTCGACATCACGTTGTCGGACGGCACATCGCTCCGCGCGCAGTACCTCGTCGGCTGCGACGGCGGTCGCAGCACCGTCCGCAAGACGGCGGGGATCGCCTTCCCCGGCTGGGAGCCCTCGGTGAGCTACCTGATCGCCGAAGCGTCGATGACCGGCGAGCCCCCGTTCGGGATCCGCCGCGGCGACAAGGGGATCAACGCGGTCGGTCCGTTCGAGGACGGAAAGCGCGTGCGCGTCGTCCTGGTCGAGCCGCACGTCCGCCGAGGAGACGAGCCGACGCTCGACGACCTCCGTGAGGCGCTCGTCGCCGTCTACGGGACCGACTCGGGCGTCCACGACGTCACGTGGCTGTCGCGTTTCACCGATGCGGCGCGCCAAGCCGCGTCGTACCGCGCAGGACGCGTGCTCCTCGCCGGTGACGCCGCGCACGTGCACGCTCCTTCGGGCGGCCAAGGGCTGAACCTCGGCGTTCAGGACGCGGTGAACCTCGGCTGGAAGCTCGCGCAGGTGGTGAAGGGCGTCTCGTCCGACAGCCTGCTCGACACCTACCACGCCGAACGACACCCGATCGGCGCGCGCGTCCTCCAGAGCACGCTCGCGCAGACGGCGCTGAACCGCGGCGACGACCGGACGCGAGCGCTGCACGACACGATGTCCGAGCTGCTCGCGCTCGAGGAGCCGCGGAGGCGACTCGCCGGGGTCATGTCGGGTCTCGACGTCCACTACGACCTCGGACCGGGGCATCCGCTCCGCGGACGGCGGATGCCCGACCTCGAGGTGGTCACCGCGACCGGTCCCGCGCGCGTGTTCACGTTCCTCCACGATGCGAAGCCGGTCCTCCTCGAGCTCGACGAGGCCGCGGCGCTCGACGTCGCGCCGTGGGCGGACCGCGTGGAGCGGATCGTCGCGCGCTACGAGGGTCCCTGGGAGCTCCCGGTCCTCGGCGCGGTCTCCCCTCCCCGCGCCGTGCTGATCCGCCCCGACGGTCACGTCGCGTGGACGGGCGAAGGCACGGACGACGGCCTTCGCGACGCGCTCACGACGTGGTTCGGCCCCGCGAGCTGACACGCGCGCTTGTCCGCACGCGTCCGATCGCGGAGGATCGGTCCGTGGCGACACGTCCCGACGCGCGCGAATCGGCCCCGCCCTCGTCCTGGAACGACATCCAAGAGCTCGCCCTCTCGTTCGACGGCTATGCGGAGGCGGGCTCGGCGTGCGCGGAGATCGCGAACGCGCTCTCGGATGCGTTCGAGGCTTCTGGCGCCGACGCCGTCCGCGACGCGCCGACACCGCACCTCGGCTACGCCCTCTTCTTCGAGCAACGCCGGTGGCGGCACTTCGGCGAAGTCCCCGGCGCGGAGGCGATGCGTTACATCGGCGCGCTCGTCCACGAGCTCGCGGCGCGTCACGGCAACGCCGCGCTGTGGGAGCGGATCCGGAAGCGACGGAGATGAGCCTCGCCGACGCCGACACCTTCCTGCGCGACCTCGCGCGCCGCGTCTCCGCGCTCGCACCCGGCGAGCGACGCGCCCTCGCCGTCGCCATCGCGGAGCGTCACGTCGCCGTGCTCGGAGAGGACGAGGGCGGTACCCGGACCATGATCGCGACCGCGCGCGAGCGCGCCGTCGCGCGCTCGGAGCTGGCGGTCTGGGCGCGCGAGCGCGAGCAGACGCGCGCGATGATCGATCCTGATCGCGAAGGTGCGAACGACAAGCTCCGCGCGCTCGCGGTGATCCAGCTCGCGCTCGCAGCGTGCGCGGAGGGCGCCGTCCCGGAGGCGGCACCCGCCGTCGCGCGGGCGGCGCTTGCCGCGCGGGCGCTCCGCTGGCCGGCCGAGACCGAGCGCGAGCAGGAGGCGGAGCGGAGCGGGCTCGCGAAGCGATGGGCCTGGGACGCCGTCCAGGACGAGGCCCGCTGGCTCTCGGCCTGGCTCGATCGGCACGGCACCTGACCCCGGACTTGTCTAAGATGGGCGGACATGGTCGCCCAAGACCTGTGGCGGTGGTCGCTCGTCGTTGCGGCTCTCGTTCCAGCGATCCTCGCCGTTTCCGCGCTCTTCGTCTCCCGGCGTTCGCCCTTCGGGGTGGCGTCGGGCGTGACGTCTGCGACGCTCGGCCTCTCCGTCGTCGCGGTGACGGCGCACGCGCTCGCGTCCGGTGGCTCCCGCGGCGCCGCGCCGGTCCTCCGCGGGCTCGTCCAGCTCGACCTCGCTTCGAGCGCCATGCTGCTCCTCGTCGGGACGCTGGCGATCGTCGTCGTCCGCTACTCGCAGACGTATCTCGCCGGCGAGGGCGGTCTGGTCCGGTACTCGCGATCGCTCCTCCTGACGCTCGCGTCCGTCACCGCCCTCGTCCTCTCGAACCACCTCGGCTTGCTGGTCGTCGCGTGGCTCGGGACCGGGGTCGGTCTCCATCAGCTCCTCACCTTCTATCCGAAGCGCCGGCAGGCGGTCATCGTCGCGCACAAGAAGTTCCTGCTCGCTCGGATCGCGGACGCGTGCTTCTTCGGTTCGCTCGTGCTCGTCGAGCTCGCGGTCGGTTCGCTCCACATCGACGTCGTGAACGCGTTCGCCCAGTCGTCGGGCGCACTCCCTCCGTCCCTCCACGTCGCGACGATCCTGCTCGTCGTCGGGGTCCTCCTCAGGACCGCGCAGATCCCGTTCCACGGCTGGATCCTGCAGGTGATGGAGGCGCCGACGCCCGTGTCCGCGCTCCTCCACGCCGGGGTCGTGAACATCGGCGGCTTCGTGATGATCCGGCTCGCGCCGCTCATGGCGCACGCCACGTTCGCGCAGGCGCTCCTCGTCGGTGTCGGTCTGATCACGGCGCTCGTCGCGTCGCTCGTGATGACGACACGCTCGAGCATCAAGGTGGTGCTCGCGTGGTCCACGATCGCGCAGATGGGCTTCATGCTCGTGCAGTGCGGCCTCGGCGTGTGGCACCTCGCGCTCCTCCACCTCCTCGCGCATTCGCCCTACAAGGCGCACGCGTTCCTGGGCGCCGGCGACGTCGTCGCGACGTGGCGTTCGGCGACCATAGTGCGGCCGATCCGGCCGACGCTCCGCGTAGTGGTCGGCACGCTCGCGCTCCTCGCAATCGCCGCCATCCCGTTCTGCGCCGCGTTCGCACTGACCCCGCTCCACGCATCGACGCCGCACGTGTCCCTCGGGATCGCGCTCGTGCTGAGCTTCGTCCCCATGCTCGGCCGTGGGCTTGCTGCCGGAAGGCGCGCCCTCGCGCGCGCGGCGCTCTTCACGCTCGGAGCGACCGCGTCCTACGCCGCGCTGCACGCCCTCGTCGAGGCGATCTCGCCCCCGATCGCCGCGGCGCCGGCGACCGGCGGCTGGGCGATCGTCCTCGGCGGGCTCCTCGTCCTCTTCGTCGCGCAGACGATCCTCCACACGAACCCGACGGGTCGCCTCGCGCGCGCGCTCCAGCCCCACCTCCACAGCGGGCTCTACATCGACGACTGGTTCACGCGGCTCACGTTCCGCGTGTGGCCGCCACGCCTCGAACGCGCGACCGCGACGTCGCGCCGATCGAGCGTGACCCTGGAGGCGCATCGATGACGACGGCCGACCGTCGTTCGTTCCACGATTCGTATCCGGAGTCGGACCCGATTCTCGGGCGTACCGCGACGCCGCTCGAGGAGGCCGCCGAGCGCGCTTGCGAGCGCATCGCTCCGAGCTGGCCGCTCGACCGCTTCATCGCGGTGAACCCGTTCTGGTCGCGCACGGACAAGCCGCTCCCCCACGTCGCCGGCGAGCTCGCATCCCTCTCGGGCGCGCGCCTCCTCATGCCACGGTCGTGGTACGCGGCCGAGTGGCGCGCCGAGCGGCTCCGCCCCGAGCACCTCCGCGCGGCGATCGCCGCGAGCGGCGCGCAGATCAGCGCCAAGCACTTGAGCGGCCTCCTCCGGATCGAGGAGCCGAGGCAGTCGCGGCGGCCGCTCGTCGTCGACGTGATGGACGCGCGCTGCCGGAGCGAGCTCGAAGTGTCGTGGCGCGACTACATCGTCGAAAGGATCAGCCGCTTCTGCGCGTCCTACTTCGACGACGGGCAGGCGCAGATCCGCCCCGTCCGGGAAGAAGGGCTCTACACCAGCTGGCGGAACCAGGCCGAGGGCGATTGGGCGCCGGCGCTCTTCATGGGCCTCTCGGCCTATCGGTCCACGGTGTCGTCGCTCCCGACGACGGCCGACGAGATGCTGCAGGTCGCGGCGGCGGACCTCGGCGTGCCGCCGAGCGAGCGCGAGGCCTATCTCTCCGCGCTCCTCCTCGACATCAACGGTTGGGCGTCGTGGTGCGCGTACCGGCGGTGGATGGCGCGCCTCGCCGGTCGCGACGACCACCGGATCCGCGAGCTCCTCTCGATCCGACTCGCGTGGGAGTGGATTCTGTTCCGCGCCGGCGGCGAGGAGCTGCGGACGGACTGGGGGCACGCCGTCGCGAGCTGGCCGACGTTCGATCGCGTCGCCCAGTCCGCGCGCGCCGAGGACTGGCTCCTCCAGAGCGCGGTCGAGATCGCCTGGACGTCCGAGGTGCGCCGGAAGCTCGTCGAGACATTCGACGCAGCGCGACCGGCCGGGCCATCGGTCCAGGCGGCGTTCTGCCTCGACGTCCGCTCGGAAGTGTTCCGGCGCGCGCTCGAGGCGCAGGGCGAGGACATCCAGACGATCGGCTGCGCCGGCTTCTTCGGCGTCCCGCTCGAGTACGCCGCGCTCGCGTCGGACGGCGCGCGCCCGCAGCTCCCCGGCCTCCTCGCCCCGAAGGTCCGCGTCACCGACACCGGCGTCTCCGCGTCGGTCGCGGAAGAGCGCGCGTCACGCCTCCACGCGAGTCACGCCTGGAAGGCGTTCAAGTCGAGCTCGCTCTCGAGCTTCGCGTTCGTCGACGCGGTCGGGTTGTTCTTCCTCGGAACGCTCCTCGGCGAGACGTTCGGCCGTTCGTCGCGGCGCGCCGACGAGCACGAGCGCGCGGGCCTCACGGACGCCGAGGACCACGCGCGCAAGCCGCGGATCACGAGCCACGTCGACGGCACGCCGGTCTCGCCCGAGGAGCGCGCGGAGCTCGCGGCGGGGATCCTGCGCGCGATGGGCCTGACGCGCGGCTTCGCGCCTCTCGTCCTCCTCGTCGGACACGGTGCGACGACGCGCAACAACCCGCACGCGGCCGGGCTCGACTGCGGTGCGTGCTGCGGCCAGCCCGGCAACGTGAACGCACGGGCCGCAGCGGCGCTCCTGAACGAAGCGGACGTCCGGAGCGGCCTCGCTCTTCGCGGGATCGAGATCCCGGCCGCGACCCACTTCGTGCCTGGGCTCCACAACACGACGACCGACGACGTGACGCTCTTCGACGAGGAGACCGTCCCCGAGCCGCTCCGCGGCGAGCTGTCGGTCCTCCGCGCGCGGCTCGAGCGCGCGGGCACGGCGGCGAGGCGCGAGCGCGCAGCGAAGCTCGGGCTCGGCGACCTCCCCGATGCGAGCCTGTACGCCGCGCTCGTCGAGCGCTCGAAGAACTGGGCCGAGGTTCGTCCCGAGTGGGGGCTCGCCGGCAACGCCGCGCTCGTCGTCGCGCCGCGCGAGCGGACGCGGAAGCTCGACCTCGAGGGGCGTGCCTTCCTCCACGACTACCGCGCCGAGGAGGACGCCGACTTCGCCGTTCTCGAGCAGATCATGACGGGGCCGATGGTCGTCGCCCACTGGATCAACTTCCAGTACTACGCGTCGACCGTCGACAACACGCGGTACGGGAGCGGCAACAAGGTGCTCCACAACGTCGTCTGCGGGCACCTCGGCGTGTACGAGGGCAACGGCGGCGATCTCCGCATCGGCCTCGCGCTCCAGTCGCTCCACGACGGCGAGCGCTGGGTCCACGCTCCGCTCCGACTGAGCGTCTTCCTCGAAGCGCCGCGTCCGGCGATCGATCGCATCCTCGAGAAGCATCCGAAGGTGCGCGAGCTCGTCGACAACGAGTGGCTGCACCTGTTCCAGCTCGACATGGAGCAGCGCGCCGTGCTCGTCCGGCGTCGAGGGGCCTGGACCCAGGCTCTCGCGACGTGATTCCAGCTACTTGACGACCCACAAGGCCGCGCTTGGTCCGGTCCGTCCTGGTACGCTCGCGCTTCATCTCGACCAGGAGACCCGACGATGAAGCATGGCCTCACGATCGTTTCTTCGAGCTTGCTCGCCGCCCTCGCTCTCGGTGACGGGTTCGCGCAGGCGCAGCCGAAGCCCGCCGGCCCGAGCTGTTCGACCGCGACGCTCTTCGCGGGGAACCCCACCTACGACGGCCAGCCGAACGATCGCGCGAAGCCCGGGACGGGGATCAAGGCCGACCCGCCGTTCCACTTCCAGAACCTGCTCTTCGTCGGCACGACGCTCTACTCGCGCGACGCGGGCGAGCTCTGGGCGATCGACACCTCCGCGGCCAATCCGGTCGAGAATCGGATCGCGGGCAAGAACCCGACCGGCGGCACCTACGCGTTCACGGCGGGGACGTGCGCGAACGCGCGCTTCGGGTGGATCAAGGGGATCGCGCCGCTCGCGGACGGAAGCCTCCTCGTCGTCGACGGGCTCGCGAACGCCGTCCTCAAGGTGAAGACGCCGACGGCGGCGGGCTGCACGGTCGAGTACTGGGCGGGGACGAACACCGCGAAGCCGGACCTCAACCCGAGCTCGCCGCCGAACGTCGGCGACCAGGACGGCCCGGGTGCGAAGGCGAAGTTCTCGAACCCCGGCCCGATCGTGACCGACGACGCGGGCAACGCCTACGTCTACGACTCCGACAGCCGCAAGGTGAAGAAGATCGCGAACGATGCGGATCACACCGTCTCGACGCTCGGCGGCAAGAAGATCGACGCGCCCTACACGATCCGGAACATGACCCGGATCGGCTCGAAGCTCTACGCGATCGGCGACGACTCCTCGAAGGCGACCGTCGTCGAGATCGACACCGCGACCGGCGCGACGCGCACCGTCATCGAAGGACGCACGGACGCCTTCCCGCCGCTCGCCCCGGGCCGCGGCGCGACGCTCCACGGGATCACGACGGACGGCACCGCGCTCTACGTCTCGGGTCTCGGCTGCATCTGGCACCTGACGACGGCGGGGAAGCTCACCCACGTCGCCGGTGACGGCACGTCGTTCATCGACTTCCCGAAGTCCGGCTACGACCCGAAGGCATCGCAGCCCGCGCTGAAGGTGGAGCTCCCGGGCGTGCGCGCGTCGGCGGGCCCGAACCAGGAAGTCGGCTCGTTCGAGTTCATCACCTACAACAAGGGTGCGATCTACACGCGCGGCTCGAAGGGCCCGGGGTACTTCGTCGAGAAGATCAGCTGCCCCTGACCGAGCGCGCGCTCACGGCTTCACGACGTCGACCGCGACCCGCGCCCGTTTCGACGCGGTCGGCGCGCTCGAACGCGTCTTCCGGTGCATCAGCCGGAGCTCGACGTCGTGGCTCCCGACCTTGTCCTCGCCGATCTTCCACACGAGCTCACGACCGAGATCGCCTCGTGAGATGAACGTGAGCGGCTCGCCGAGCGAGCTGTGTTCGAGCTCCCACTCGTCGAGGAAGTCGGCCGGCGGGGGGACGAGGACGCCGAAGGTCTGTCCGACCATGACGACCGCGTTCGTCGCGGGGAGCGCGACGCGGACATCGGGCGCGTCAGCGAGGGGAACCGGCGCCGCGCTCGCGGAAGGCTCCGGCGCCGCGTCGGCCGTCGACGGGGTCGCGCTGGCGGCCGCGCTCGCGTCGGCCGTGACGACGCTCGCCTTCGGACGGCAGGCGGCGATCGAGACAGCAGCGAGAGCGAGTCGTGCGCGACGCCGGTGCGTCATCGCCACGAGCATACCCGGTCGAGCCGGTTCGAAGGTACGCTCGGCGCACTTCGCATGACGCCCGAATACGCCCGCACGATGGCTCGCTACAACCGGTGGATGAACGAGAAGCTCTACGCCGTCGCGGAGAAGCTCACCGACGCGGAGCGGAAGCAGGATCGCGGCGCGTTCTTCGGGTCGATCCACCGCACGCTCAACCATCTCCTACTCGCCGATCGCGTGTGGCTCGGACGTTTCACGGGCGCCGCGCTGGAAGAGGGTGAGCTCGGGCCGGGTGGGATCCGGGCCCTCGATCAGGAGCTCTACGCCGACTTCGAAGAGCTCCGGCGCGAGCGCGCGAAGACGGACGACGCGATCGACGCCTACGTCGCGACGCTGACGCCCGAGAAGCTCGCGGCGCCCCTCCGCTATCTCCGGCACGGCGTCGTGAACGAGTTCCCGCTCTGGCACGCCGTCGCGCAGATCTTCAACCACGAGACGCACCATCGCGGTCAGGTCACGACCCTACTGATGCAGGCGGGACGCGATCCGGGCGTGACGGATCTGATCGCGATGCTGCGCGCGTGAAGGCCGCTCACGGCGACGCGACGACGATCGCCACGTCTTCCGAACCGGCGCCGCGGTCGAGGGCGACGAACGCGACGTTCGGTCCAGGTTCGCGGAAGTAGGCCGTCAGCTCGACCTCGCGTGACGTACCGACCGGGATCTCGATCGGTCTCTCCGGCTCGGCGCCGACGCTCACGCGGCTCGACGGCGTCTTGCACGGGACGCAGGCCGAGAAGACCTGCACGGCGTTCGCGTCGCGCGGAACGACCGCCGCGACGCGGCCGCGATTCTCCAGCACGACGCGCACCTTCGTCGGTCGGCCGGAAACGACCGGCTCCACGGGAGGGACGAGCCGCGGCGCGATCAGCGCATACGGACCGCGGAGCGTGCGCTTCTCGAGGTCGCGCAGGAGGCTCCACAGCGCGAGGTTCGGGCGTGCCGGCGGGAGGGACGTGCACGTGGGCGTCGGTTCGAGGTGGAGCTCGTCGTCGCGGCCGTCGACCGAGATCCGGATCGTCGTCTCGGGAGACTCCATCGACCGATCGCCCCCTCGTGGAACGAGGGACGCGCTCCGACGACCGGCGCCCCGGGAGCCGGATCGCACACGACGGACGCGTCGACCGCTTGCTCGAGTGGGCGAGGGGGTAGGACCGGCATCACGGGCGCCTTCGGCGGCGTCACCGAGAAGCTCGGCGGCTCCGTCGAGGCGCGCGATCCGCTCGGGCGCGCGCACGCGGCGAGGCCGAGCAGGAGGGCCGAGCGCGCACCGCGAGCGAGCATCGGGCGTTCGACAACGGCCGTCGCTCGGTGCTTGGGCTCGTCGCGTCAGCGTCCGCAGACCGGCCACGGCTTCCACCCGCGGCGGAGCCAGAGGCGGTGGGCGCGGTCGCTGTTCGTCGCCGGATCGAAGGGGTCGCCGCCGCCGGCGGACTGCCACGTCGCACGCGAGAACTGGAAGAGGCCGGCATAGAGCCCGTTCCGGGAGACGATCCGCGGATTGCCGTGCGACTCGCAGCGGCAGACGCGGGCGGCCTTCTCGGGGTCGGGCCATCCGAACTGCGCCTGGTACGCGGCCGAGCAGTAGCCGACGTCGACGGTGGCGCTGTCGACGTGCGTCCTCGACGGCCAGCGCGCCGCCGAGGAGCCACAGGCCCCGAGCCCGAGCGCGCTCGCGGCGAGGATCGCGGTCGACCAGGCTTGCCTCACGGCCCGAGTACGCCACGGAGGAGGCGCGCTGGCCAAGAACTCGCCACCTCACTTTTCGCGCGACGAAGCGCGCGCGGCCGGCTCCTGGGGGCGATGGCTCCCTCCCGCCTCCTCCTTCCCGCCCTCGTCGCCTCTGCTCTCGCCGCCACTCTCTCGCTCGCCTGCACCACGAAGGTGGTCCACACCACCGTCTCGGGCGACGGCGGCGTGTCCCCCGTCGACGAGGATTCCGCGGTCGACCCAGGGCCTGTGACCCCGGACGCGGGTGCTTCGGCGCCGGTCACCAAGGACGGTGTTTCGATCAGCGTCACGCGCGTCGAAGCCGCGCTCGAGCTCGGAGGCTCGAAGGCGCGGGCGGGTGAAGAGCTGATCGCTGTCGCGATCGAGGTCGCGAACGTGTCGGCCCCTGCGCCGGTCCCCGTCGCGCTCCCGCTCTTCACGCTCGCGACGACCGACGCGCTCGTCGTCACGCCCGACCTCGCCGCATCGACCGCGCTCGACGACGCCTGTCCGCAGACGACCACGATCGACCGCGGCGGCAAGCTCGCGTGCGCGGTCGTCTTCGCCGTGAAGCAGAACAGGGCGAAGGAGCTCCGGTACACGACGCCGTCCGGCGGCACCCTCGGCGTGCCGATGCCGCCGGTCTCGCGCTGTCACGATCTCCCGCAGCTCGGAAAGAAGGTGACCTCGACGAACACGGGCGGTGGCCTCTCGACCTTCTCACCGACGCTTCCGCCGGGCACCTACGTCCTCTCGAGCGTGCGCACCGAAGGAGGCAATCCGGTGACGGTGAACCCGCACACGCTCCGCGTCACGGCGACGACGATGGACCAGATCCAGACGATGGAGGACGGTCTCGAGATCCAGACCTCGGCGACCTACACGCGCCAGAACGACGGCACGCCCTACTTCGTCGTGAAGACGACGACCACGTGCATCTCGCCGATGCCGAACGTGGAGCCGCAGGACCTCGTCGGGACCGCGTCGTACGGCTTCGAGGCGAGCACGCAGTCGCTGCTCGAGATCTACGGAAGCGGTCAGACCGTGGTGCGGTACAAGAAGGTCCCTTGAGGACTACGCGCGTGCGAAGTCGTCCTCCATCCGCCGCGTCAGCTCCGCGACCGCGGCGTGACGCGCTTCGTCGTCGGTCGTCGTCTCGAGGACACGGAAGAGCGCACGAACGCGCCGGACCGCGTCGAGCCGCACCTCGAGCGGACCGCCTTCGCGCCGGTGCCGTTCATGGAGGCGGCACACGAAGCGACGGCAGGAGCGCGGCCGCTCGGCGTAGACCGCGCACACCGTTCCGTCGTCGCGGCCGGCGAGCGCAGAGCAGGGCTGCGCGAAGGCGTTGCCGCGCCGGAGGACGGGAAGACGGTTCTTGCGGGCACCGTCGAGCTCTTCCGGGTCGAGGGTCACACCGCCGAACAGCGTTCCGTCGCAACACAGTCCACAGGAGCGACAGAGCGCTCCGAGCTCGTCGATTTCGTCACGCATGCTCCAGCGAACCGTCGCGGGCGTCTCCGGTCTTGAACAAACGCGACGCGTCCGAGAGGATCTCGCCGATGGGTGCGCTACCGCCTCCCCGCGGGATCCTGCGACGAGACGAGCCGGACGGCTTGCTCGTGGGCCGTCGGGTCGCGCCACCTCCGGCGCTCGCGCCGTTCGTCCACCATTTCTGGGCGGTCGAGTGGGACCTGCGAGCTCCGTTCACCGCCGAGGTGCTCCCCCACCCCGCCGCGTGCATCACGGTCGAGCAAGGAGGTCGTCACGAAGTCGCCGGCGTCCGGACAGGACGGACGCTGGGGATCCGCGAGGGCGCTGGTCGCGTCTTCGGCATCACGTTTCGTCCCGCCGCGTTCCAGGACCTCCTCGGCGCGCCGATGTCGACCCTGACGGATCGCGCGGTTCCGGTCGCGACCGTGCTCGGGAGAGACGGCGAGCGCTGGGCGCGCGCGGTCGTCGAGGCGCCCGACTTCGAGACGAGCCTCGCGATCGCGGAGGCGTACCTCCCGACGCGCCTCGAGCCCCTCGGCCGTGACGCGGCGAGCACGCGCGACATCACCGAGCGGATGATGCGCGATCCCTCGCTCCTCCGCTCCGGCGACGTCGCGACCGCGCTCGACCTCGACGTGCGTTCGCTCCAGCGCCGGTTCCGTCACTACGTCGGGGTCGGACCGAAGTGGGTCATCCGTCGTTATCGCCTGCACGAAGCCGCCGAGCAGCTGAAGGCGAAGCGGCCGCCTTCACTCGCCGCCCTCGCCGCCGCGCTCGGCTACGCGGACCAGGCACACTTCGCGCGTGACTTCAAACGGGTCGTGGGACGGACGCCGGGTTCGTTCCTCGCCTTGCGCTAGCGACGGCGGCGGCGTGGCGCGAGGAGCCAGTCCTCGCCAGCGCGCAGCAGCCGCTCGCGGGTCTCCGCTGCGCGCGGCGTTCGCGACGGGAAGTGGCGCTTCGTGAGCTCGAGCCACTTCGCGAGCTCGTGGCGGCGGATGACCGCGCCCCAGACGAAGTAGGGCTCGGCGGCGTAGCCGGGATTCGGCTCGCCCTCCGGCGTCCCCCAAGTCTGCGCGGCCTCGTGCCGTCGCACGAGCTCTTCGCACTTCGCGTCGACCTCCGCGTCGCCGAGAGATGCGGTGAGGAGCTCGCCGACGAGGGCGAGCGTCGCCTCGTGAGGGACCGACGCGAGCTCCTGCCACGCGCGGCACACGGTCGGGAGCAGATCGATCGGCGCGCCGGCGACAGCGGCGTCCTCCAGCGCGAACGTGTCGACGAGCAGGGTCGCGAGCGTCGTCGAAAACGGCACGTCGCGGTACACCGACGCGCCGAGGAGCTCGATGCAAGCGGTCAGGACGGAGAACCACCGATGGTGGTCGGACCGCCCTGCCTCCTCGTGCGAGAGCAAGAGATTCTCGGTCACGTCGAAGCTCGCGAGTCGAGGCAAGTCGTGGTCGACCGTCTCGAAGAGGGCCGGCACGCCGATGGCGAGCACTCGCTCGTACGCCTCGACGTACGCGGGATGGCCCGGATCACACATCACCAAGAGCGGGAGCGTCGAAGGAGGGATCCTCGCCCGCGCACGGTCGAAGAGCGCGGCGACCGAAGGCGGAGGTGTCTTCACGTCCCCCTCGCGAGCGTCTTCTCGAACCACCTCGCCGCGACGGGATTGTCGTTGTAGCGCGCGATCTCCAGGTAGCCCTCACGCAGATACATCGCGGCGGCCTCGTGGAGCGGCGCGGCCGTGTCGAGGACGACGCGCGCGCATCCGAGCGAACGCGCTCGCTCCTCCAGCGCAGAGAGGATGCGCCGCGCGTGTCCGCGTCCTCGGGCCTCGGCGACGACGAACATGCGCTTCACCTCGGCGGTCGTCGGGTCGAGCACGCGGAGCGAACCGCACCCGACCGCGAGACGGTCGGCGAGGAGGACGAGGGTGACGCCGCGCTCTCCGTCCGCGCGCAGGTCGTCGATCGAAGGCGCCTCGTAAGACGGCAGACGCGCGCGGAGCTCGGCGAAGTAGAGGCCGAGCAGTCGGAGGACGTCCCGGTCGTCGGGCGGCACGTCGTGGATCTCGACTTCGTTCGTCGTCGGCATGGCTGCGGCGGCCGCTCGATCCTACAGGCATGTGCGTCGTGGCGGCGGCCGTCCACGCCTGGGCGTGACGACTACCGAACCGGGAGCTCCGACCCGAGGTACGGTAGGTCTCTACCGATGACGGTGACAGCTCGGATCCTCTTCGCGGTCATCACGGCGGGCTCCGCGGCGGGTCTCGCGACCGTCGCCGCCTGCGGCGACGACCCCGCGTCGAACACTGCCTCGGACGGCGCCGTCCTCTCGGATGCGGCTGCCACGCCGCCGTCCTCCGAGGCCGCGACGCCGGCAGCGACCCTCGTGCTCACCGTCGACCGCGGCGTCGCGGACGCCGGTCCCGCCCCGATCCTCGTCCACCTCACGCCGCGCGAGCCGGGTGGAGACGTCGTACGCGGCGCGGCCATCACGGTGACGGTCGGCGGCTCGGCGGCGGCGGCGGCCGAGTCCGGCGCGGGATCGTACGAGGCGACGCTCGTCCCGGACGTCACGAGTGGCGAGCTCACGATCGCGGCGACGTGGACGCGAAGCGGAGGCGACGTCACCGCGACGCGACGCGTGCTCGTGCTCCCGGTCGTCGGCGACGCATGGGGGCAGCCCGAGCCGGTGGCGGGCCTCGTGAACTCGGCGGGCTACGAGGACGGGATCCAGGTCAGCCCCGACGGACAGTGGCTCTTCGTCTCGAGCTACTCCCCCGTCGACATGCTCGCCTGCCTGCAGGTGAAGACTGCGCCCGGAACGGCAGCCGCGTGCAACACGTCGCTCGGTCCGTTCGCCGCGCCGGAGCGGCCGGCCCTGTATGGCGCCGCACGGATCGTCTCGCCGACGCAGATCCGGAACCGTTGCGACAAGCTCTGTCTGACACTCCCCGACGGCGGAGACGTCGTCGACTTCGCCCTCCCTCCCGTCGCCGCCTACGGATTCCATCGACAGGCAGATGGGTCGTTCGCGGAGCCGTTCGTCTTCGGCGTCGACGCCGACGGCTGCGCCGCTCCGTTCGGCTACGCGATGACCGCCGCGCCCAGCGGACAACGCGCGACCGTCGTCTTCTCGGCCCAGGCTCCGGGCCAACCGCAGATCGGGCTCTGGACCAGCTCGCTGACCCTCGGCGAACCGAACGTGCTCGCGTCGTTCGCGTGCGTGAACGGCGCCCCGCAGGCGTCTGCGCTGACGGCGCGCAACCTGCCGATCGACCCTCCGGACGCGAGCAAGGGGAACCCCTCGTACGCGGGCGGCCTCCTCTTCTTCGACGACGAATACACGAGCAGCCCGCCACGCCTCCTCGTCGCGAAGCCGAGCAGCCCGGATCTCGGTGATGCCGGGTTCACCGCCGCGAACAGTGTGCCGGTCGGCTCGCCGACGGACGATCAGCGACAGCCCTTCTACCTGCCTCCCACGCTGTACTTCACGCGCAACTTCACGATCGCCACCTCGACCCTCGCAGGCGATCCCACGCAGGCTTCGTCGTGGTCGGCCCCGCACGCGGAGCTCGGCGCCGAGCTCGGCAGCGCACGTACCGGCGCGATCGTCGTCGTCGGCGAGCCCAGCGTCGCAGTCCTGTCCGACGGGACGAAGGAGCTCTACTTCGTCTACGGCGTGAAGACGGCCACGAGCGTCGACCTCCAGGCGGGCCGCGTCCGCGCGCGGTGAGCTCCGGGATGCCGGACTGATCAGCGCCCGAGGTCGATCCGAGAGAGCCACGCGAGCACGGCCGCCACACGCGCGCTCTTCTTCATGTCCTCGTGGACGACGAGCCAGGCGTCACGCGCCGGAGGGCGCAGCGCGGGCAGGACCGGCACGAGGCGCGGCTCGCGTGCCGCGATGAACGTCCCGAGGAGCGCGATGCCCTGCCCCTCCGCGCACGCCATGACCTGCGCGGTGGTCGTCGTCGCCCGGACGCACCATCGCGGGTCGCGCACGGTCTTGTGCAGCCACCGCACCTGCGGGAGCGCGTCGAGCGAGGCGTCGAAGCCGATCAGATCGTGGTCGCAGAGATCGTGCGCCTTCCGCGGAGTGCCGCGCCGGTCGAGGTACGCGCGGCTCGCGTAGAGCGCGAACGCGATCGGCCCGAGACGGCGCGCGACGAGCGTGGGCTCCTTCGGCCGGACGAGGCGGACCGCGACGTCCGCCTCGCGCCGCGACAGATCGAGCGACCGCGTGTCGGCGCGGAGCTCGACGGTGATGCCGGGATGCTCGCGCCGGAGCTCGCCGAGGGCGGGCACGATCAGCCAGTGGAGGATGCCGTCTCCAGCAGTGATCCTCACCGGTCCCGCGACGCGGACATCCGCGCCGCCGAGCTCGCGTTCGGCGGCGAGCACCTCCTCCTCGACGCGCTCGGCGCGTCGCGCGAGCGCCACGCCGGCTTCGGTCGGGACGAGGCCCGCCGGCGTGCGGTCGAAGAGCCGGGTGCCGAGCGCCTGCTCGAGCGCCTGGAGGCGGCGGCCGATCGTCGTCGGGTCGACCCCGAGCGCGCGACCCGCCGCGCCGTGCCCGGCGCCGCGCCGGACCGCGAGGAGGATCCGGAGATCGTCCCACGAAGACATCGAGAAGCTCGTCGGCATCGCTGTCGAAGGTACTGCATCCGTGCATGTTGGTCGTGCATGAATCTGCACTTTCGCAGTACAGCCGAACGGCTCACGCTCCGGGGCATGAAGACCCTCGTCTACCGGAATGCCATCTCCCTCGATGATCTCGCCATGGTGGAGCGGCCTGTCCCGACGCCGGGCCCGCGCGAAGCGCTCGTTCGCGTGCGAGCGGTGTCGCTGAACTTCCGCGACCTCGCCATCGTGCGGGGACAGTACGGCGACTTCCGCGCGCCGCTCGTGCCCGGCTCGGACGCATCCGGCGAGATCGCGGCGCTCGGGCCCGGAGCACGCCGGTTCGCAGTCGGCGATCGCGTCGCGCCGACGTACGTCCCGGACTGGATCGACGGGCCCGTCCGCGCCGACGTGATCCGCCGGCGGCTCGGCGGTCCGGACGACGGCGTCTTCGCCGAGCTGGTGTGCGTCCACGAGGATGCGCTGGTGCGCCTGCCCGCGCACCTCTCCCACGAAGAAGCCGCCACGCTCCCGATCGCCGGCGTGTCCGTGTGGCAGGCGCTCGTCGCCGACGCCGGTCTCCGCACGGGCGACGTCGTCGGCGTCTCCGGGACGGGCGGCACCTCGGTCTTCGCGGTCCAGATCGCGCGCGCGGCGGGCGCCCGCGTCCTCGTCGTCGGGCGCGACCCTTCCCGGCTCGAGCGCGTGAGGACGCTGGGCGCGGAGAGCATCGACGCCTCGCGTGATCGCGCCTGGGAGCGTCACGTCCTCGAGGCGACCGGCGGCGCCGGCGTCGACGTCTTCCTCGATGTGGTCGGCGGCGAGGCGCTCGCCCGCTCGATCGCCGCCACCCGCGTCGGCGGAACGGTGAGCGCGTTCGGCTTCGCCGGCGACGCGCGGGCGACGCTCGACCTCCTGCCGTTCATCCGTCGCGCGGTCACGGTTCGCGCGACCTCGGGCGGGAGCCGCGCCAGCTTCGAAGCGCTCGTCCGCATGATGGAGCTCACCCAGATGCGGCCTAAGATCGATCGCGTCCTCGACTTCTCGCTCGAGGGCGTCCGCGAAGGGCTCCTCCACCTCGCCGAGGGGCGGCCGATGGGCAAGGTCGTCCTCACGATGGGGAGCGACCGATGAGCCCGCGGCATCTCCGCGGTGTCCTCGTGGCCGCGCTGCTGGCCGGATGCGCATCGCCACCGCCGACCGCTCCGCCGGTGACCCTCCGCGCCCTCTACGGCGCGCGGCCTCCGGCGGCGCTCGCGCCGGCGAAGACGGCGCTCGTCCTCGTCGACTTCCAGGAGGAGTTCTTCCGCGGGCCGCTTCCGGTCGTCGGCGCCGCGGACGCCGTCGATCGCGCGGCTTCGCTCCTCGCCTGGGCGAGGCGGAGCGGGATCGTCGTCGCGCACGTGCGGAACGTCTCGTCGCGGCCGGGCAGCCGCCTCTTCGACGCCTCGTCGCCGAACGTCGCGATCGTGCCGGCGCTCGCACCGCTCCCGGAGGAGCTCGTCGTGACGAAGTCGATGGCCGGCGCGTTCTCGCGGACCGACCTCGACGCCCGCCTGCGTTCGCAGGGCATCGAGACCGTCATCGTCGCCGGGATCATGACCCATCTCGCCGTCGACACCTCGGCGCGAGACGCGATGGTGCTCGGCTACCGCGTGATCGTCGCCGCCGACGCCTGCGCCACGCGCGCCCTCCCCTCGCCGATCGGCGGCCCGCAGATCGACGCGCGCGACGTGCATCGCACGGCGCTCGCGTCGCTCGCCGATCGCTTCGCCGACGTCCTCGATGCGAGGGCGATCGCGTCGCTTCCGCTCGAGCGCTAGACCGCGGCCGCGACCGGAATGGGCGCAGACGAGCCGATCCGAAGACGACGGCCCGGCGGGGGGACGCGGGCCGTCGTCTTCGTCTCGCACGGACGCGCTCAGGGCTGGGCGTAGACGCCCAGGTCCCACGGGACGGTTCTGACGACGCCGTCCTTGTCGCGCGACACGTCGATCGTCCCTCCGCCGTAGGCAGGCATCGTGACCGGCGCTCCGCTGTTCAGCGCGGGGCTCCCGGCGAGGAGGTGCCAGTCGGAGGTCGGGTTCACGAAGCGCGGATCTCCGACGACGGGGTGCGCCTGTCCCGGAGCGCCGCTGCAGTTGAAGAAGTCGTTGTAGTCGAACACGGCGGTGCCGGAGTACATCGCGGTCGGCGCGGTCGGGCCGTTGCACACGACGATGTTGTTCTCGAACCTCGGGTTCGTCGTCGGGAACTGGAAGCCGGTGTTGTGACCGCCGGGTGCCATCGCGAGCTGACCGCCGATGACGACGTTGTTGAGGAACGCGCTGTCCTTCGCGCCCTGGAACATCAGCGCGGAGATGCTGCCGCCGCTCTCGTTGACGACGACGTTGTCGTACGCGACGGCGTTGTATGCCTCGATCTTCGTGCTCGTGTCGAAGAAGCACGTGTCGCACGAGTAGCCTCCGAGGATGACGCCGAACCCACCGGCCGACTTCACCCGGACGACGTTGCCGTAGACCTGTGCGTTCCGGACGCCACCCTTCGCGAGAAGCGAGATCCCGAACTTGTTCTGGCCGACCACGACGTTGTTGCGCATGATCGAGTCCTTCGTCGCGAAGAGCTCGAGATCGCTGTCCGCCTCGCAGTTCTGGATGACGGTGAAGTCCTGGTTCGACTTGATGCCGTCTGAGCGCTGGAGCCCGCCCTCCGTCTTCACGCCGTCCGCGACGAAGCCGACGTAGCCCGTCGTCGGGTTCGAAGGGCTCGCGACGACGGAGTTCCACGCACGGATGTGCACGTTGCTCGACGTGTAGATCCCGCACTGTACGTTCCGCGGCGAAAGCGTGAAGCGGAGATTCTTCACCGTGACGTAGCTCGCGTAGATGCTGAAGCCCGGGTTGCAGCTCGAGGTCGAGCTGACGACGGCGCCCCACTTGTTCTGCGCGCGGATCGTGATCGGCTTTCCGGCGGCGCCGGAGCGGCGGAAGTTGATCGAGCCCTCCTCGTAGACGCCGTCGAGGAGGATCGCGGTGTCGCCGGCGACGAGCGTATCGGCCGCCTTCTGGATCGTCCGCCACGGCGCGGAGAGCGTCCCCGGATTCGCGTCGTTGCCCGAGGGCGACACGTAGAAGACCGGGCCGGTAGGAGCAGGGTCGGTCGTCGTCGGCGGCGGCGGCGGCGGCGGCGTCCCGCCCGAGAGGATCTGCGTGATCTTCCCTGACGTCTGGAGGGGCGGATCGGTCTGCGTGACGACGTCGAGCGCCGCGGGGTTGCCGATGTCCGCGCGGAGCACGGTGACGGTCGCCGAGTCCGGGCCGAGGACGGACGTGACGCTCTTGACGCGGGTCCAGCCCCACGCGCCGCCGGCGCCGGAGTAGCGATAGAGCGTTCCGTTCTCGACGAGGAACTGCGCGCCGACCCCGTATCCACGGAAGCCGGTCGTCGCATCGCGATCCGTGTCGAGGAAGACGCGGACCCAGCGCGGGGCGGAGCTGAACGGGATCCGATAGGTGACGCTCGTCGCGTCCGCGCTCGCCGTCGGGCTGCTGAGACCGCTGGCCTGATCGTCCACCCGGCCTTCCTCGTCCTCCGTGTACGGAGCAGCGCACCCTTCGCCCACGGCGACGAGAGCGAGACCGGCGATGCAGACGAGCACGCGAGCGCTTTTCATGAGTGTCCTCCTCTGCCAGCGTGGGCTGGCGGAGCGGACAGGGAGCAACCGTCGTGCCCGCGACGATCACACGGGTTTCCCCGGCATTTCCCGCGCCGTGAGCGAGGCGCGAGGTGCGATCGGGTCGATCGCAGGGATCGACTCATCGCATGGTCACGCGGGCACCAGGCGCGTTCAGCGGCCTTCGAAGATCGCGCGGACCTCGGCGTCGGTCAGCGCGACGTCGTGGACGCGCACGTCGTCGAGCAGGCCGGTGAACGGGAACCCGAGATTGGTCGCGACCGCCATCCGGAAGGAGCCGGTGCCCGGCAGGACGCGGTCCGATCCGGAGAACGTCGTGGTGCCGGCCGCAACCGCGGCGCCGTCGACGTACCACTTCGCACGTCCGTCGAAGACGACGGCGTAGTGATGCCACTCTCCGTCGGGCAGCGAGTAGTCGGCCATCGCGTAGCCGTTGCCGACCGAGAGCTGCATCCCGCGGCCGTTCAGCTTCACGAGCCAATTCGTGTCACTCGAGAAGAGCCGCGGCTGGTCCATCGTCGCGACCGACGGTGCGTTGGTCCAGAACGCGAGCGTGAACTGCGTCGAGAGCAGGAGCGCCTTCGTCTCGACGTACGCGCCGCCGCTGAACGAGAGCGCGCCTCCGCGCTTTCCAGCCGTGCGCGCGGGCTTCGCTCCGGTGCCGGCTCGGAGGAGGCCGTCGTTCTTCGCCGGTGACGTGTCGACGGCGACGTCGCCGTCGTTCTCGTCGAAGGTCCAGTGACCGACGAGGCCGCGCGTGACCGTCGCCCCCGCCGCGTCGCCGCCGTCGGGCGACACTCCGCCGTCGGCGTCCGACGCCGCCCCGTCGATCGCGCGCGCATCGCCTCGCAGACGGTCGACGTCGAGGATGGCGGTGCAGGCCGTCAGCACGACGCCCATCGCGGCGAGGCCGGCGACGCAGCAAGCTCCACGGAACATCGCGAGCGACGATACCACGCCGTCAGAAGCGGAGGCCGAGCTGGGTCGGCGGCGCCGTACCGTGGGGCCGCGTGAAGAAGAAATACGCCGCGAGCCCCGCGGTCACGACGCCCGCGACGAGCGAGACATCCGCGACGACCGAGCTCCTCACGACCCCGTCGAGCTCGCGATCCGTGCATGCGCTCGGCGTGGCGAAGCGCGCGTCACAATCGCGGTAGTCGGAGACCGCCATCGCACCGAAGATGCCCCAGCTCGCGAGCGCGGCGACCGAGACGCCGCCGAGCACCCACGTCGCGACCGGGACGCCCGCCGACGTCGCAGCCTGCGGCGACGTTCCATCGAACGTCACGGAGAGGACGCGGTTCTTCTCGCCCGCGCGGATGACGACCTGCTCTTCCTGCGCGCGCTCGCCCGGGACCTCGTAGCGGAACGTGTGCGGGCCGGGGTCGACCATCGTCGGCAAGCCGTCGAGCCGTTCGAGCACGGCGACGCCGTCGATCGAGACGCGCACCGTGACGAGATCGCGCCCGCGCGCATCCCGCGCCCCGACCACGACCGTCGGCGCCAGCTTGTCGAGCTCGCTCAGGCCGGCGACGCAGTCCGCCGCAATCTCGCGCGGGCAGCGGTCCTGCGCGCACGCGACGAACTGCATGCGGGCGTGGCGGTACCTGCCTTCGTCGCGGGCTTGCTGCGCCAGATCGAAGGCCTCGGCACACCCCCGCGCGGGCTGCGCGTGGGCGGGACGCGGAGCGTTCGCGAGGCCGACGACGAGCGCACCGAGGACGACAGACGAGCGAAAGAGAGAGGACACGGACCTGGCGCATCGTGGCGGATGCCGCCTTCGGGAGCAATGGCGACGTCACGGACAGCGCCAGTGCTTGCCCTTCTCGTCGAAGGTCGCGACGCAACCCGAGGTCGGAGGCGCGCTCGTCGCCGGCGCGGGAGAAGGCTTCCGCGGCGTGCTCCCGGTCACGGGTCTCGGATGCGAGCGGCGTGGTGGCGCGACGACGGATGTCGGCTCCGGCGTCACCGGCGGGACCTCGTCGGGCAGCGGCGGAGCCTCCGACGTGTCCGTTTCCGGCGCGGTCGTGACGGGCGGAGCGACGTGCTCGGCGGGCCGCTCCCGGCGCACGACGACGAGCACGGCCACGAGCACGAGCGCCGCAGCGAGGGTGATCGGAAGCACGCGCGACCACTTCGGAGCAGGCGCGGGCGACGCGACCGCGGCGCGAGCAGGCGTCTCTCCCTGGACGGCGCGGAGGATCTCGTCGACCGACTGCCCCTGCTCCGGCGCGCGCTCGATCGCGCGCACGCGGTCGCGCCGCTCGGCGAGCGCTCCGGCCGCGACGTCCTCGACCCATGCGCCGACCTCGAGCGCGGAGGCGACGCCGACGCGCTGCTCGAGCGCGAGCGCCATCTCGAGCGCGGTCGCGTACCGCACGCCGAGATCGCGCGCGAGGCCCGTCATCACGACGTCGTCGCAGGCGGGAAGGACATCGGGCGCCATCTCGCTCGGCCGCTGCACCACGCCGCTCGTGATCGCGGCGATGATGGCGTCGTCGCTGTCCCCTGCGCTCCGGAAGAGCCGCTTGCCGGTCAGCGCTTCCCACATCACGACCGCGGTTGCGTAGACGTCGGTCTGTCGCGTCGGCAGCGCATCGAGGAAGCGCTCGGGCGGCATGTACGCGAGCTTTCCCTTGAGCTCGCCCGCGCGCGTCGTCTGGAGCCGCGCGACGGCCTTCGCGACGCCGAAGTCGAGGACCCGCGCGACGCCGTCGGTGCCGACGAGGATGTTCTGCGGGGAGACGTCCCGATGCACGATGCCGAGCGGGGTGCCGCGCTCGTCGACCGCCTCGTGCGCGGCGTGGAGCCCGTGGAGCACGCCCGACAGGACCGCCGAGGCGATGCGTGGAGGAACGTGGCCGCCTCGCTCGTGGACGGATCGGACGAGGCGCGCGAGCGTCTCGCCTTCGAAGTACTCCATCACGAGGAAGATCTCGCCGGAAGCCGCGACGACATCGAGGATCGAGGCGACGTTCGGATGGCGGACGCGCGCGGCGAGCCGCGCCTCGTCGAGGAACGAGGCGACGAGGTCCGCTTCGCGCGCGAGGTGCGGATGGAGCCGCTTCACCGCCACCGTCCGCGCGAAGCCCGCCGGGCCGTTCAGCCGTCCGAAATGGACCGTGGCCATCCCGCCCGACGCGATCTCGCCGTACAGGAGGTAGCGTCCGACGGCGCGGGCTGCCTCGTCGCGCTCGGTCATCGAGGTTCCAGTCTATCCGAACGACCGGGAGCCGCCACGTGGCGCCCTACTTCGCGTAGCGCTTCTTCACGATCTGGAAGTAGCGACGCGCGACGCCGGACGCCGCCGCAGCTCGGACGACGTTGCCGCCGTGCGCAGCGAGCATGTGCTCGACGTAACGGCGCTCGAACTCCTCGACGACGATCTCCTTCGCGCGTGGGAACGGCGCTCCGGCCGCGATCGCGCGCGCGATGACGTCGTCGCCGGGAGCGGGAGCCGACAGGGGCGCGTCGTCGTCGCCGGACGTGAGCCCCGCCTTCGAGAGCGTCACATCGCCGACCGCGATCACGCGGGCGACCGCGTTGTGGAGCTCGCGCACGTTTCCGGGCCATCGATACGCGCGGAAGCGATCGACGACGCCGTGTGGGAAGGGCGTCGTCGCGCCGAGCGCGCGCCAGAAGTGATGGGTGAGGAGCTCGACGTCCCCTTCCCGCTCGCGGAGCGGCGGGAGCTCGAGCCGGCCGACCGCGAGCCGGAAGAAGAGGTCGTCGCGGAAGCGCCCGGCCGCGACCTCCTGATCGAGATCGCGACGGGTCGCGGCGAGGACGCGGACGTCGACGCGCTGCCACTCGTTCGAGCCGACCCGTTGCACCTCGCCCCGCTGGAGCGCGCGGAGCAGCTTGGGCTGGACCGACAGATCGAGCTCGCCGATCTCGTCGATGAGGAGGGTGCCACCGTTCGCCTGCTCGAAAACGCCGAGCCGCCTCGACGTCGCGCCCGTGAACGCGCCGCGCTCGTGCCCGAAGAGCGCCGACTCGACGAGGCTCGGCGGGACGGCGGTGCAGTCGAACACGACGAACGGCTTGTCCGCCCGGGGCCCGCGATCGTGGAGCGCCTCGGCGAGGACCTCCTTCCCCGTCCCGGTCTCGCCTTCGATCAGGACCGGGAGCGTCGACTGCGCGAGCCGCTCGCAGAGCGGGTAGATGCGACGCATCGCGGGGCTCGCGCCGATCGTCTTGCCGAAGGCGACCGCGACGCCCCATGCGTCGACGGGCACGTCGGGCGTCCCGGCGGCGATCGCGTCGACACGAAGGGTGGACGCGCCGAGCGCGATCGTCGTGCCGCCACGGAGCTCGACGTCCCGCACGCGCGTGTCGGCGACGAAGGTTCCGTTCGTCGAACCGAGGTCGACGAGATGGAGACCGCGCTCGGTCACGTCGACGGCGGCGTGCCGCCGTGAGACTTCCCGGTCCGTCAGCTGGAGCTTGCAGGAGGGGCTCTGTCCGATGAGGACGCGCGACGGCTCGGCGGCGTCCACGTCGACGACCTTCCCCCGATCCGGTCCGCTGACGACGGTGATGCGGAAGCGCGTGACCCGCGGCGGCGAGAAGCCTCTCCGCGCGGTCACGTCCTCGTCTGCGACTCTTTCGGCCACGATGCGAGCGTACCAGCGAATCGCCCGCGAAGAACCCCGACCGGCGGCGCCTCCAGTCTCCGAGCGGCGGTACGAACCGTTCCATCTGCCACCCTCCTCGTACTTCACACGAAACCTGTCGATCGATCACGACCACCCTCGCCGGCGATCCGACGAAGGCGGCGTCCTGTATCGGCCCGGAGCGCGACGTCGGTCCGCGGTCGCGCCTCGCCGCCCGGTCGTTCGCCGACGCATGCTAACTTCGCCGGATGCGTCGTTCGCTCGTCCTGTTCGCGCTCCTCCTCTCCTGTCGCTCGCCGCACGGCACCGACGCGGGGATCGCATCGTCTCCGTCGGGCTCGTCCGCGATCGACGCGGGGCGCCCCGTCGGGGGAGAGCTGGCGGACATGCCGCCCGACCCTCGCGAGGTGGTCCTCGCGAGCGCCGCCGAGGCGCTCCTCGGCCACGAGCACGTCCTCGCGCGGCCGATCGACGACGGCGTCTCGAAGGAAGCGTTCCGCCGCCTCGTCGACGAGATCGACGACGGGAAGCTTTTCCTGCTCGAGAGCCACGTCCAGCAGCTCGCCCGCTTCGACACGGAGATGGACGACGAGCTCCACGCCGGCGACCTCGTCCTCGGACGCAAGGCCGCCGTCCTCCTCGCGAGCCGCCGCCGCGTCGTCGCCGACGTCGTCGCCAAGATCCTCGCGACGCCGCTGGACTTCACCGCGAACGAGTCGGTCGAGACCGACCCGAAGAAGCGTGCGTTCTGCAAGACCGAGGAGGAGCTCGCCGCTCGCTGGCGGAGCGTGCTCAAGCTGCGCGTCCTCGAGCGGACCCAGGAGCTCGAGGACACGCTCGAGCGGCGGACGCATCCGAAGCCCGACGCGAAGCCGGTCGACCCCGACGACGCGAAGCGAGACGCGGTCGCGGAGAAGGCGCTCGGCGAGATCCCGACGACGTTCGAGGGTCGCCGCGACAAGGTCCAGAAAGAGCTCGCGACCCGCTACGCGACCCAGTTCACGCGCCTCGCCGCCGTCGACAAGCTCGAGCCGGCGCAGACGTTCATCAACGCGCTGAACGGTGCCTTCGATCCGCACACGACCTATCTGCCCCCCGCGGAGGAAGCGGAGCTCGGGATCGCGCTCACCGGTCGGCTCGAGGGCATCGGAGCGACGCTCCGCGAGCAGGAGCACTACATCCTCGTGAACGACCTCGTGCCCGGCGGCGCTGCGTGGCAGCAGGGCAAGCTCGAAGTCGGCGACCTCATCCTGTCGGTGGCCCAGGAGAACAAGGAGCCCGTCGACGTGATGGACATGCCGATCGGCAAGGTCGTCAGCATGATCCGCGGGCCGAAGGGCACCGTCGTCGTCCTCACGGTGAAGAAGGCGGACGGGTCCCTCAAGACGATCTCGATCACGCGCGACCTCGTCCAGATCGAGGCCTCCTACGCCCGCGGCGCGATCCTGAAGACGAGCGGCGGCGGCGAGGTCGGCTACGTGCACCTTCCCGGGTTCTACGGCGAGTCCGGCAAACCAGGCGAACGCAACGCGACCGGCGACATGCGCACGATCCTGAACCAGCTCACGAAGAAGGGCGTCACGTCGCTCGTCTTCGACCTCCGCGGGAACGGTGGCGGGCTCCTCACGCATGCGCGCGACATCGCCGGGCTCTTCGTGAAGGAGGGCCCCGTCGTCCAGACGAAGGACGGCAAGGGCAAGGTGGAAGTGCTCCGCGACCAAGATCCGTCCGTCGCCTTCAGCGGCAACGTCGTCGTCCTCGTCGACCGGTTCTGCGCGTCGGCGGCGGAGATCGTGGCCGGCGCGCTCCAGGACTACGAGCGCGCCGTCGTCGTCGGGACGAGCGCGACGCACGGCAAGGGCACGGTGCAGGCCGTCATCGATCTCGATCGGCAGGCGAAGGTGAGGACGAAGGCGGACCCGCTCGGGCTCTACAAGGTGACGATCCAGGAGTACTTCCGCGTGAGCGGCGGCTCCACGCAGCTGAAGGGCATCGTGCCGGACATCCTTCTTCCCGACCCGACTGCTTTCGTCGAGTCGGGCGAGCGGACGCTTCCCCACGCCATTCCGTGGTCGACAATCGCCCCCGCGTCCTTCACGAAGACGCCGCACGCCTGGAAGACGACGGACCTCGCCGCCGCGAGCACCGCGCGGACGAGCGCGAACGCCGATCTCGCGACCGTCACCAAGTTCGCGACGTTCATGCGCGAGCGGAAGGACAAGACGGTGCAGCCGCTCGAGCGCGCTGCGTGGCAGGCCGAGCACAAGCGCGCGAAGGACGCCCTCGATGCGCTCGACAAGCTCGATCCGAAGAAGCGCGAGCAGAAGCCGCTGATGGAGGTCACCGCGCTCACGCAGGAGGCGACGTCCTCGGATCCCCGCCTCCAGCGCCAGCAGAACAAATGGAAGGACGCGCTCGCGCGCGATCTATGGGTCGACGAGACGACGCGCATCCTCGCCGACATGCGAAAGGCGAAGTAAGACGGCCAGGATCCGGCCCCGAACGAATTGCGTGAGCAGCGCCACCGAGCGCGAAACTTTCGCCTGCGCGAACGCTCCTGACGTGCTTGATTTCTCGCATGCGGCCCCTGCTGCTCGGGTTGTTGGTGCTCGCTGCCTGCAGCGACGCGTCGAGCGATGTAGCAACGATCGGTCCGCGCACGGCGCCGACGACGACGACCGGGTCGACGCCCGCGCCGGCGCCGAAGGACGGCGGCGCGCCGGCCGGTCCGCACACGCCGAACGAAGCGCTCCGTCGCTGCGCGGAGTCCCCCGCGTCGGTCGGATCGATCGCGCAGGCCGTCGCGCACCTGAACACGCTGATCGAGAAGGGCGGTGACGGGCCCTGCTTCGTCGCGTCGCTCAAGCGCCCGCTCTCCGTCGTGGCGACGACGGGGGTGACGAGCGCCCAGCCCGCAGGCGGACGTGGGGCGCCGCGTCTGTTCTTCATGCTACCGAACGTCGTCATCAGCGCGGTGCCGGACGGCGACGGCAGCAAGCTGCTCGAGTTCGGCGAGTGGTCGGGCTCGAGGAAGACCCTCAAGGGCGAGATCGCCCTCCCTGTGACGACGCCGCTCGGGGCGGATGGGCCGTTCACGCGCGTCCTCCAGGGCACCGATCGCACCGTGTGCGCGACGTGTCACCGTGAGGAGGAGCGGCATCCGACGATCCCGAACGCGTTCGTGTCGGTCGCCTACAAGCCGGAGCCGGGCACGTTCGTCGCGTTCGAGGACCTCGAGGAGCTGCACAACCTGTGCGTCCGCGCGAAGGACGACACGGGGCGGCGCTGCTCGATGATCCACGCGCTCTTCGACTTCGGCGAAGTCACCGACGGCGCCTTCCCGCCGACGGTCGAGACGTTCTTCAAGCAGTGAGAGCCGAGCTCGCGTTCCGCTTCCGCGCGAGGTAGGCGACGAGGTTGTCGAGCGTGCGATCGGTCCCTTCGTGGACGCCGCGCGCGACGAACTGCTCGAGGTGCTCTGCCGAAGCGCAGCGGATCGTCACCGTCATCCGCGTCGTACCTGCTTCGGCGTCGAGGCGAACGGTCCCGACCGCGCCCAATGCGTCGAAAACGATCCGCGTGGGCCGCTCGACGTCCTTGTAGACGCCGCTGAACGCGTGCGCGTGGTCGCTCGCCATCACGAAGCGGAAGGAGCCGCCCGGCCGCAGGTCGACGGAGCAGTCGAGGAGCGGTGCGCCCGTCGGGTCCCACCAGACCTTGATCTGCTCGGGATCGGTCCACGCGTCGAACACGTCCTCGCGCGGCGCCGCGAACGAGCGGCGGAACGTGATCGTGAAGGTCTCGCGGTCGATCGTGGTCTTCATGTTCTGGTTCATCGGCGTTCTCCTTTCGTGCGCTTCTTCTGCTTGTCCAGGAGCATGCGATCGAGAGCGTCGAACCGACGCTCCCACTGCTTCCGAAATGGCTCGAGCCACTGATCGACGTCCTCGAGCGGCCCCCCGACGACGAGCCTCCGCGGCCGCCGCTGCGCGTCGCGTCCTTGCTCGATGAGCCCGGCCTCCTCGAGGACACGGAGGTGCTTCGAGATCGTCGGCTGCGCCAAGCCGAACGGCTCCGCGAGCTCGGACACGGTCGCCTCGCCGAGCGCGAGCCGTGCGAGCATCGCGCGCCGGGTCGGGTCGGCGAGAGCGGAGAAGACGGCGTCGAGGCGGGTCGCTTCGTTCATCGCTTATTCGCTATATTGCCTATCGGCAATATTGTCAAGAGTGGTTGCTTCGGCGGCCGGGGCTTTCTCCGGGCGGAGCTGCTATCGGGAAGAGATGACGCGTGCCGTGGCCGCTCTGGCAATCGCGCCGCTCGGCCTCTCGGTGGCGATCGGAGCCTGGGCGTGTGCGGCGCCACCGGCCTCGGCGCCGGCGCCGCCTGCCGCGCCGCGACGTGTGGCTCCTCCCGCGGCGGCGTCGGAGAACGCTCCGCCCTCCGAACGAAGTCCCCGCTGCTTCGCCGAGTGCAACGCGCGGATGAGGGACGAGACGAAGTCGATGTGTCGGTTCTGCCGATCACATCAGATCGGCGTGCGGCCCGAGCAGTTCGAGGCCGCCGACCGCGCCTGTTCGCAGACGTGCGAGCGCGAGTGGCAGGCGTGCATCGCCCCCTGCACGAAGAACGAAAAGGCCGCCGAGCCCTCGCCCTAGCGCCTCGAGGCGAACGGCCGGCACGACGCTCCGCGTGCTAGCGTCGCGCCCGAGAGCCCCCGCCATGCCGTCCCTGAAAGGCAGAGTCGTTCGGCTCTTCTCGAGCCTGGTCGCCCCGCGCGGCACGATCGTCGAAGCGCGCGACGTCGGCGGCTTCCGGCGGCTCGTCGTGCGTTGCGACGTCCGGGTCACGGCGGGCACGAAGGTCCAGCTCCTCCTGCCGACCGACGACATGCGGACGTACTCGCCCGTTCCGTCCCCGGGCGGCATGCTGCTCCTCGGCTGGAAGCACGCGGGCGGGCCCGGCGCACGCTGGATGGCCGAGGCACGCGAGGGCGACGAGGTGCGGTTCGTCGGCCCGCAGCGCTCGCTCGAGATCGAGGCGGGACCGCTGGTCCTCGTCGGCGACGAGACGAGCGTCGCGGTCGCTGCCGCGTTCGCCGCCTCGAGGCCGAGCGGTTTCCACGCCGTCCTCCAGGCAGGTGCGGTCGCGGATGTTCGCGAGGCGGCCGACTCGGTCGAGCTCTCGCGGGCGGAGATCGTGGCGGCCGGAGACACCGCCGCCACGGTCGAGGCCATCCTCGCGAAGGTGGGCCCCGACGCCTCCGTCGCGCTGACCGGTGGCTCGGAGCTCGTCGTCGCCGTGCGCGACGCCCTCCGCCGGGCTCAGGTCCCGCGCATCAAGACGAAGACGTACTGGGTCCGAGGCAAGACCGGGCTGGACTGAGACCAGCCCCGCGGCCTTCGCTCACTTGCAGACGTTCGACACCCAACCGCAATAGCCGCCGAGGTCGGAGCAGCTGCTCGCGCCCGGGATGACGGTTCCGTCCGGGCACGTGATGTCGTCTAGCGACGGGCCGCACGCGTCGGGTGCCGAGCAGTCGACCGGCGGCGGAGGAGGCGGCGGAGGCGGAGGCTGCCCGTCCCCGCACGTGAGCGCCGTCCACATGCATGTATTATTCACCGACTTGCACGCGAGCGTGGCGGGGCTGCCGTCCGGACAGGGCGGAGACGAGGGCGGGAGCGGCCCGCACGCCCCCGGCGCCGAGCAGTCCGTCGGCGGCGGCGGAGGCGGGTCACACGAGAGCGTCACCCACGTGCACGTGTTGTTCACCGAGGCGCAACTGATGCCCGGGATGTGCCCGTCGGGGCATGGCGCCGGCGGCGGCGGGAACGGGCCACAATCCTCGGGGGTCATGCAGACCCCCGGGGGCGGCGGAGGCGGCGGCGGAGGAGGCTCGACGACGTAGGGCTCCGGCTTCGGTCCCGGATCGGCCGGAGGAGGCTCCGCGAGCGGCGCATCAGGGTTCGCGAGGATCCCGTTGATCGCCGCGCCGACCTCCGGCGTGACGCCCATGACCTTCTTCGCGATCCGCATGTCGTGCGTGCGGATGATCATGTGGAACGGATACGTCCCGCCGCTCGTGCCGAGCGTCCAGTCCCAGAGCACCGAGCCCGGCGTCGGTCCGGGGCCCACCGGATTCGCGACCCAGCCGTACGTGCCGTTGTACTTGCCGAGGAGCGCGAAGCCGGAGTCGAGCGCGAGGGGGAACACCGCGCCGTACGTCTTCGCCCAGTTGTCGAAGTCCGTCTCGTCAGCGGGCTCGAACGCGGGGCCCTCGCCGATCACGGTCAGGACCTCGACCTGACCCGGGGCGACGGCCTGGTAGTAGCGATAGAGGTCCTGGAGGAGCGGCTCTTCGAGCTGACAGGGCCGGCACCACGCGGCGCACGACGTGAGGAGGAGGACTTTGACCTTCTCGCGATCGTGGTAGTCGCTGAGCTGGATCGTCCGGAAGTTCTGCTCGTAGAGCGGCTTCTTCTTGTTCGCGACCTTGCCGGCGAACGCGAGGTTCGCGATGACGGCGCCCTCTCCCAGACCGTACGGTCCGGCGGGATACGGAAGCTCCGGCTTCTCGATTTCGAGGGCGGCGACGCTGGTTGCCTTTTCGCCGCGCGATACGTCCTCGTCCGAGGACGTCGCGCACCCCACCGACGCCGCGAGAGCCGCCAGCGTCATCACGACCGCGAATCGCATGCGAGTGCGTAGCACGACACGGATGAGCTGCCAGGCCCATCTCGACGAGAGGACGTCACCCGAGCGACGGCGTCGCGCGGAGCTCACCGAGGAGCGCGCGCGGCGTCACGCCGGCGATCGCGCGGAACTCCGCGATGAGATGCGCCTGATCGCAATAGCCGGCGCCCGCCGCGATGGTCGCCCAGCTCACGTCGACGTCGGCACGGGCCGCGCGGAGCGCGCGATGAAACCGCGTGAGCTTCGCGAACGCCTTCGGACTCACGCCGACCGCTTCGCGGAACGCCCGCCGCAGGTGCCGCTCGCTCACCCCGAGGTCGTCCGCCACCGCGGCGACGTTCGCGCTCGCGAGCCGGTCGGCCGCCGCGAGGGCGAGCGCCGCGCGAGGGCTCTTCCCGCCGGAGAGCCGCTCGGCGATCGCGCGCTCGAGGACGGCGCCTGCTTCGCGCGTGGCGCGCGTGGCGGCGAGACGCTCGTAGAGCCGTCGTGCAGCCGCGTCCCCCCACAGCTCTTCGAGCGAGACGATGCGTCCCGCGAGCGCGGACGCGGAAACCCCGAGCACCGCCTCGGCCGTCCCGAGCCGGAGGCGCGCCGTCACGGTGCGCATCCCCTTCCGGAGCGTCTTCCGGCGCACGCGCTGTCCGATCCCGAACGCGTGCACGTCGAGACCGCGTGGTGACGACGGTCCGAAGCGCGCGACGAGGTTGACCTCCGGGCGCGGTAGCGCCATCGCGGCCATGTCGTGGTCGCACTCGACCACGAGGAGCCCGGTCACGCCCGGCGCGCTCGGCGCGACCTCGTGACGACGATGAGCCGAGCTCGCGAGCACGAGACGATTCTGACCGCGCCGACGCGCAGCGACAAGCTCCGCTGCACGCTTGTCCGATTCTTCCAATCCTCGGCGAGCGCCGGTCCGTAGGTTTCGGCGCATGAAGATTCTCGTCACCGGAGCGACTGGAAAGGTCGGAAGCCGACTTGCGAAGCGCCTCGCAGGGCGCGGCGATCACGTTCGTGCCCTCGTCCGCGACACGGGGCGCGCTGCCGACCTGCACGCGGCGGGCATCGAGCTCGCGAAGGGAGATCTGCTCGACGTGGGCTCGCTCGCCGCCGCCGTGCGCGGCGTCGACGCCGTCGTGCACTGCGCGGCCTTCTTCCGGGGCGCGACACCCGAGCAAGCGCACGCCGTCAACGACCTCGGCACGCAGCATCTCGCGGAGGCGGCCCGCCGCGCGGAGGTGAAGCGGTTCGTCTTCACGAGCACCGGCCTCGTCTACGGGCCGAGCGGAGGGCTGGCGCTCGCGGAGGACGCCCCCTGCGCGCCGATCGACGCGTACCCCGTGAGCAAGCTCGCCGCGGAGCGCTTCCTCCTCGGGGTCGAGGGGCTCGACGTGCGCGTCCTGCGGCTGCCGTTCGTCTACGGCGACGGCGACCCGCACATCGCGGAGGCCGTCTCGTTCATGCGCGCGTTCCCGCCGGCGCAGCGCATGTCGATCGGGCACCACGTCGACGTCGCGCAGGCCGTCATGCGCGTGCTCGACGCGCGTTCCCCCGCGCATCGCGTCTACAACGTGGTGGACGACGAAGCGCCCGATCTCGCGACCCTGTTCGCGTCCGTCGGAGAGCCGCCGCCCGACGGCTCGAATCCGGAACGCGCCCGCGCGTTCGACTCGCTGATGGACGGCCGCCGCCTGCGCGACGATCTCGGCTTCGCGCCCACGTTCCCACGGCTCGCGGACGCGATGGCGGCGGGCGCGTAGGCTTCACTGGATCGTGAACGTGAACTTGCCCGGGAACGGCTTCAGGATCATGACGCAGTCGTTCGGGTCGGCGTTGCTGCAGCAGTCGAGGCCCTTCTCCGTCCCCGGCACGCTGGTCCCGTCCGGGTTCGTGCGAACGGTGCAGGAGTCCCCGTCCGCACCGAGGCTGCCGAAGCGGCGGAGCTCTGCGGTCGTGGTCTCGGTCGGCTCGGTCGCCTCGTCGCTGTCGCTCGGAGCCGCACATGCCGCCGCGAGGAGGGCGACGCCGAGGAGAGCCGAGAGCTGGAGCGAGAGGGGGAGCGCGCGTTCGACGTTCATGGGCGTGTTCTTTACGGCCGACGGCGAGGGCGCGGCAGCCCCCCGCTCGGGTGACGCGGGCTCGGGTCACCCCCTGTCGGCGACGACCGTTCGCATGTGACGCACGCGGCGCGCCTTCTCCGCGATGCTCGGCGCCATTCGCTTCGCGGCGTCCGGCAGGCTCTCGTCGCTCGCGACCTCGAAGCCATGACGCGCGAGGAGCGCCTTCATCTCGTCCGCGGTGAAGCGCGACCGGAACGGTTCGCCGAGCCGGCGGACGACGAGCCCCACGATCGGGACGATCCAGCTGCCCGGCGCGATGTAGACGATCACGAGTCGACTCTTCGGTGCCGATCGCGCCGCGACGATGCGGAGCGTGGCTTCGACCTCCGCCGGCGTCAGGTACATGACGACGCCTTCCCAGATCCACGTCGTCGGCTTGGTCGAATCGTGGCCGGCGGCTGCGAGCCGCTCGGCGAGATCGTCGCGCGTGAAGTCGACCGGCACGAGCTCCACCTGGCGGGCCGCTCGTTCGAGCGCGCCGACGCGCGCGCGCTTCACGCGCTGGGTGTCGGGATGATCGACTTCGAACACCACGGCGTCACGTAGCTCCGGCATCCGCCACGCGCGTCCATCGAGCCCGGCCCCGAGGATGACCACCTGCCGCGAGGCCGCGGTGCGGACCGCTTCGTCGACGAGGACCGTTCGCACCGCCATCATCGCCGCGCGCGCCACCATGAACTCGTAGCCGAACCGCGCCCGGACGCCCTTCGGGGGGCCGCGACGGTGTGCCTCGACCATCTTCCGCGACTCCTCTGGCAGCAAGGCGAGCGCCGTCGGGTCGGAGAACTCACGGAGGAGGCTGGCTTCGTGCGCGATCGCGCGCGCAGCACAAACGAGGGTCGCGGTCTGGCTCGCCTGTCCGGGCTTCATCGCGAGCGAGCATAGACCCGCTCGTGCGAATGTCGGACACGAAGCTCGACCACCTCGTCGGCAGCAACGGAGGAAGGTCGCGAGAGCGACGCTCGTAGAAGCGTCGGAGCTGCGAGTGTCCGAACGTCACCTCGAGGTGCTCGTGCCCGGTGTCTCGATCGCCGAGGTCGCGAACGTGTGCACGGCGGCGGCGTGGCCTCCCGGGGTCATGTGGCACCTGCTTCCGACCTCGGGTGGGACGCGCATCCTCCTGGCGCCCGGAGCGGGACCGACGCTCGCCCTCCTCGCTGCGTGGCCGTTCTGGACCGAGCTCGTCGACTCCGTCGTCGACGCCTGCGAGCTCGGGCTCTGGTGCGAAGGGCGGCGGGTCTACGGCGAAGGCGTCGCGCCCACCCGCGAGGCATGGGTCGTCTGCGGAGACGACCGGTGGACGGCGCGCGTCGACGACGCGCCGCGCGAGCTGGACGCCATCGCGTCGGCCCGGGCGCGCGCCGCAGCGAGGGACCTCGGGATCGAGGTCGTTCCGGCACGTCGCGCGTGGGAGGCCGGCGACGCGTTTCCGGGTGAGCCCCGCGGGCCAATCATCACCGTCGGCCACCCCGAAGCGGTGCCCGAGGACGACGACGTTCCGTGGTGAGGGAGCGTACCGCGCCGCGCGTCGGTCGCAACACACGTGGCTGAGTCGGTACCGCGACGTCGCTGAACGACCCGCACCGTGACGCGAGGATCACGGTCGCGCGCGTAGGGCGTCCGCCGAACACGCAGATTCCGGACGTGGCGCAGGCCTTGCTGTCGGGCGCGCCATGAAGCGACTCCTTCTTCCTCTTGCCTTCCTCGGGTGCGCGACGACCGCGGAGGATCCGCTTCCCCCGAGCGACGCACTTCCCGAACGCGACCAGGTGACGGTCGCGGCGGAGAGGATCGCGGTCGGCGCCATCTCGCTCACGCTCGACACCTCGATGGAGCGCGACGGCGACGCCTGCATCCTACATGCAACCGTGAAGCAAGCGGCGAGCGACGACGGGCCGGTCTACGAGCAGCTCGGCGATCACTGGCGCCTCGAACGCGGCTACGTCGTTCGAGGGGGCGGAGCGTGGTCGGAGACGCTGGTTCCGGCGGCAGGCAGCGGACGGCAGCTCGAAGGCCGCGCGAAGGGCCTGCCGCGTCTCGGCACCGACGCCGACGTCGTCGTGCGCCTGGTGCGGACCGCGGACGGCACGCCGTACTACCTCGCGAGGCGCAACGTGCCGATCGTCTGCGACCGCTGACGTCGTCGCGCGACCGACGGCGTGCGCGGCTGCTGACGCGTGTCCGCACGTGCGCGTGCGTGCTGAGTGCGAGGAAGATGCACGCGATTCGACCGTACTCGGTCGACATGCGCAGTCTCTCCGTCACCTCCGCTTCCGCCTGCTCCCTCGCGTTCGCCTTCCTCCTCCCCGCCTGCCAGGGCGCCGTGCAGATCCGCGGCCTCGACAACACACCGAGCGGAAAGGCGCGGACCACCTCCGCGGACGACGCGTCCACCGCGAAGCGCGATGCGCCGCGCAGCGGGGCACGCGCCGGAGGCAAGGCGCCCACGCCCGCCGAACAGGCGCTCGCGAAGGCCGAAGCGCGCTCGGTCGTGAAGCGCTTTCCCGACCTCGGCCCGAACGACGCCCTCGTCCTCGCCAAGGTGAGGACCGCCTTCGAGAAGGCCGACGCCTCGATGTACGTGCGGACCAAGCTCTCGGGCGAGCGCACGAACAAGGACGGCTTCTGGTTCTCGCCCGTTCGCCAAGGCTACGGCGGCACCTATGCCGGTCAGCTCAAGGGATACACGGGCTGGGCCGAAGGGAAGAAGAAGTTCGGCGGCGCCGCGAACTACGGCTTCGCGGTCGCGGGCGAGCGAACCGGAGCGCTCGTCGTCGGGACCTACGACGACTATCCCTGGTACGCGCCGGCGGGGACGCCCGGCCTCGTGTGGAACGTCGTCGACGCGGAGCACGCGATCTGCGCGTTCGTCGCCCTCGACGGCCATCGCTTCCAGGGCCGATGCAGCCAGCTCGAGGACGGCGCCGGCGATCCCGCCGCGTGGCCGACGCTGCCCGCGCTGGGGCTCGTCGATCCGCACGCGATCGAGGAGACGGTGAAGGCCGGCGGGCTCGCCGACAAGACCGGCGCCGACGTGAAGGCCTCGAACGCGAAGTGGGAAGCCTGCCGCGACCGCGTCTGGGCCCCTTCGAAGCGCGAGCTCGACGCGATCGACGCCGCGGACATCCGCGCCGACGTGCGCGCGCGCCGGCGCGACCAGGTCTTCGACCGCTACGGCGACGCGGCGTACACGCAGTGCCGCGGCCTCATGGACGCCTTCGAGAAGCTCGTGGTCGGCATCGCCGACAAGCGCGAGAAGGAGCACGCCGCGCTGCTCGAGGTGACGAAGAAGGCGGCGGCCGCGAAGGTGCGGTGACGGTCGTTCCGCGCGGGCCTCACTTCTCGACGTCGTCACACGAGCGGCCCACCTCGACGCCGTCACGGTGCTCGATGCAGTGGCGCAGCGAGCCGTCCTCGCCGTAGACCTTCATGCGTCCGTCCTGCTTGCCGTTCTTCCAGCGGCGCGCCTCGCGGAGCTTGCCGTTCTCCCAGTACCAGCGCTCTTCGCCGACGAGCTCGCCCTTCGCATAGTTCTGGTCCCACTCGGGCTTTCCGTCGGCGAAGTAGGTGACGACGTGCCCTTCGCGCGCTCCGTCGACGTAGACGCTCTCCACGCGCACCTGTCCGTTGTCGTGCTGCTGGCGCGCGCGCATCACGCGGCCATGATCGATCTCCGTCGACGCGTAGACGGCGCCGTTCACGTAGTAGGTCGTCCACGTACCGGTGAATCCAGCCGGCGGTTGCACGTCGACGTGGACGACGAAGCGGCGCGCAGGTCCGGCGGAGAAGTAGCGACCGTCGCCACGATCGCTCTGCCCCATGGTCGCGAGCCAGAAGTCGTCGAGCCGGAACGTCACGCTGCGTCCGCCGCCTCCGCCCTCGCTGCCGGGCAGGATCGTCGCGCCCGCGAGGATGTCACGGACCTCGTCGTCGGTCTTGCCGGGAACGCGCTTCAAACGCTCCGCCCAATGGCTCGCACCGTGATCGCCGAGCGCGACCGGATCCTTCGCGTACGCAGACCTCAGCGCCTCGGCCGCCTTCGCACGCTCCGCGGGATCGGGAGACGCGAGCTTCTGCCGCGCGCTCGCCGGATCCCTTCGGCATCCTGCGAGCGAGACGAAACCGACGACGACGAGAGCCACACGCCGCATCATCTTCGGATACGACTCTTCCGCGAGCAACGCGAGAAAGCACGGCGCGCGACCGGCATTCCGAGGCGCGCGCACGGCCTGCGCGCCTGCGCGCAACGCCTGCCCCGAGGCTCACGCCATCGTCCGAAGATGGCTCGGTTTCGCCGGTGGCCCGGTTGATGCTCCGACCGCAAGCACCATGCGCACACGACTCCTCCCGGGTTCCCTCCTCGTCCTCGCCGTCTTCGCGCTCGGCGCCTGCCGCGCCTCGGAGCCGAAGTCCCCGGACACCACCATCACGTCCGTGAACGCGCCGCAGCCGCCGCCGCTCGGAACGGGCGCCCCCCGCGTGAAGACGGGGGACGCGTACAACGTGATCGTCGCTCCGCCGGTGAGACAGGTGTGCTCGGGGACGGTGCCCTTCTTCGAGTTCGACTCGGCGGAGACGCGTGACTCCGACCAGCCCTCGATGCAGGTCCTCGCGGACTGCATGACGAAGGGCGCGCTCGTCGGAAAGTCGATCAAGCTCATCGGGCGCACCGACCCCCGGGGCACGACCGAGTACAACGAGAAGCTCGGCGTGCAGCGGGCCGAGCGCGTGAAGAGCTACCTCCTCACGCACGGCGTCACCGCCGATCGCTTGCAGGTCGAGTCGGCCGGCGAAGCGCAGGCGAGCGACAACCCGGAGAACTGGCCCCTCGACCGCCGCGTCGAAGTGCAGCTCGTGAAGTGAGGACCTGCGCAAGACGGTCGGCTGCCGAGCAGAGCAGCTGGCCCGGCTAGCTCGTTCAGCCGTCGCACTCGAAGTGGTTCGACTCGAAGCCGACGCTCTCGCCCGACGCGGGCGCGAGGACGAAGAGGCGCGGGTAGTCGACCGAATACCGCAAGCGGTAGAGCGCTGGCGCACGGTCGGGCAGCGACAGGGTGATCTCCTGCTCGCCGTCGACGCCCGCGCCGCGGACGGCGCCGAGTCGGTACGTGCCCGGCCGAGCGGTGTACTGGTGGTCTTCGTTCGCCGACTCCAACGCGAGCGTTCCCGAGGCCCCGAACGTGAGGATCGAGACGGGGCCGCCGGCGCCGCCTGGAACGACGAGCTTCGTACCCGGGAGGGCCGCGGCGAGCCCCTCGAACCCGTCGAGCCGTCCCGTGATGACGCGGAAGTAGAGGCTGTCGGCGAGCGCTTCCTCGATCGTGGCGTCCGCGACGATCGCGTCGCGGGCGGCGTCGCCCCCCTCGTGAACCGCGTTGACGAGCGGCACGAGGATGGCATCGACGCCTTCGTCCGTCAGGCTGCAGAGCCGTCCGTCGAGGCGCGCACGTGCGAGGTCGCGCGCGCGGGCGATGTTCTGACGGACGCTCGCGCTCAGCGCGTCGTTGCCGGTCATCGCTGCTTCGCCTCCGCCGGTGTCGTCGGACGGGGCTGCCTGACAGGCGGCAGCGCCGAGCGAGGTGGCGAGCACGAGAGCGACGAGGAGAGAGGAGTGCGCGTTCATGAGCAACACGCTTCTGCAGATCGGCGGCCAACGCCGCTCTCGCGCTTTCCTGCAAAATTCCGCGGGTTGCAGTCTGCCGGCCGATGCGTAGTCGAACCACCATGCTGCGTGAGAGCATGGTGCTCGCGCTGCGGCGGCCGCCGTCGTCGCCGTCGTCCTCGTGCGCGGCGGCTCAGGGTTCGAGGAGGCGCTCGGGGTCGTCGCGGGACTCCACGTCCAGGCTCTCCGCGAAGCGCTGCATCCGCGAGAGGAGCTTCGTCATCGCCGGGGCCGCGTCGACGCCTGCACGGTCGGCCCGATCTTCCAGGCGTTCCCGGCAGCCGAGGTCCGCGCAGACCATGATGCCCGCCATGCGCTTGCGATCGCGCCGCGCCGTCATCATCGCCACGCGCGTTCCGGGCGCCACCGCCTCGCACCACGCGCACATGTGCGGCACCGGCGCGCCGCTGACGTCCGCCTCGAACACGATCCCTCGCGGCGCGCAACCGGGCGCTTCGAACACCACGAACGTGCGACGGCCGAAGGACCACGTGACGTAGTCGTTCACACGCATCGGCAGAGGCACTTCACGCGTGATCTCGACGAGCCGCCGGTCGATCGGGCGGAACATGGCGAGCAGCGCCTTCTCGTTGGGTAGCTTGAACATGTCGAACGACCTTTCCCGCCCCGCGATGCCGGTCCAGAGGTCAACGTAGCTCGCCCTGCGGAGAGCGTCGAACCGGCGGAGCGGTCGAAGCGCGACCGGCTCGATTCGCACGCGGGCTCGACCGTAGAGTGGAGCATCTTCTTCGAGAAGACGCCTCCACCAGACGAGGATCATGTCGAGCAGGTTCAGCACCGGGCAGGGCTCTCCCGTTCGTCGCGACGAGGGAGGCGTTTCGCCGCGCGCTACCCGGCTGGCGCGTGCCGCTCCGCGAACCGGCGGACCGAATGGGGCGGAACGCCTTCACGTTCCTCCCGATGCTGATCGAGGGAACCCTTGATCCCGACCCGGCACCGGTGATGCCCGATTCGACGGCACCCGTGCGGTGAAGCGCACGCCCCCCTCGACGGGGATCCCGAAAAGCGAAAGGCCCCGGCGAACTCGCCGAGGCCTTCTTCGGGAGCTCGAGGGGCGAAGCCCCTCGAATGAGTTGGTTGCGCGGGGGCGATTCGCGGGCTGTATACAGCCGTTGTTCGGCCGATCGAGCAAGCCTCATCGCGCCGTAGCCTGCTGTCCGGTTCAGTACGACTTGATCTTGTCCGGCCGGACGCCCAGCCGCTTCGCGATGGCGGTAAGCGTGTCTCCATGGGGTTCCTCGACCTCGCCCCGCTCGATCCGAGCGATGGTCTTCGCGGCAAGCGGCTGGAAATCGGAGCGCGAGAGACCTCGTGAAAGACGGAGCCGCCGAAGGGCTCCACCAAATGACGTGTCTTGCTTGATCTCGCGCATCTTCATTCGACGCCGTGCTTCCGGGTCGAACTCGTACAGGATGGCATCCGCGGCGGCTTCGTATTCGCCGAACTGGATGGTCTGGCCGAAGTCCGTCACGGCGAACGCCGCGAAGTCGGGGCGAGCCGCCTTCGGACGAGGCTCGAACCACGGAAGCGGGATGACTAGTCGATCGAGGTTCCCCCGATAGAGCAGTAGCGCCTTGTCGTCGTAGTCGACCACCCCGCCGATGAAGAGGTCGTCGGCACGTTCGTCGGACATGACCTCCGCGAGTTCATCAGCCGCAAGAAGTCGAACGCCGTCGTCAGGAGCCACGACGACGCGGAACAAGGCGTGCAGAAGCTCACGCCTTGCCGTGGTCGCTCGTTCGAGCAGGAGCAGGCGATGCCAGCGATCGTGTGCACGCACCGCGCTGGCGAGGAGCACGAGCGCCTCGGAATCGAGGGCAACCCAGCGCGCACGGCTGTGCTGCGCGTAGGCGTTGCGTACCGCCTCGACGTTCCCGAGTACGTCGCGCGAAAGACGATCGAACGGACCGTTGTGGCGCTTGCCGAGCAGGAACAGCGGGTCACTCATCGCCTTCCTCCTTCGACTCGATCGGGTTCTCCGGATACATCTCGTCCCACTTCTGCCGTAGCAACTCTTTGTGCTTCCCGATTTCCGCGAGGACCTCGCCGGGCACGTCCTTCGGATCGGGCTCCTGGTCGAGAAAGCCTCCCGACCGGAGGTCGAAGCGCCACGCTCGCGTCCGATGCAGAATCGTGACGTGTGGTGGCTCGTTCCGCTCTCTGTCGCGGATCTTCACCTTCCACCCTTGCGCTGGTAGCGGCGGGGCGAGCGGAAGCGAGAAGGCCATGGCTGTGGGTACAGCAGAACATCGAACAAGATCAATATGTCCCATCGTTTGGATCTGTCAACTTGGGACATTTTGGCAGCCCCCCCCGGCGCGGCGCTGATTCAGGCTTAGGGACGTGCACTTGGCCGCGGGCACGCCAGAGCTAACGCCGTGATCCGTTGAGTTGAGCCTCTGAGAACGCGCGGCGGAACCACCCGGCGATCTTCGTGAGCGCCACCCGCCGCCGCAGGCGGCGGACAGCGTCGAGCAGCTCGCTCTCGAGGTTGAGCGCGAGCGAGCGGAGCGCGCGCTTGATGTCGGCCCACAGCAACTCGATGGGGTTCAGCTCGGGGCTGTACGTCGGGAGGTAGATCGGCGTTGCCCCTGCCGCCGTGATGGCAGCTCGCACCGCAACCATCTTGTGCATGTTGAGGTTGTCCATGATGACGACGTCGCCGCGACGCAGCCACGGGACGAGGCGTGTGCGCGTGAATCCCGCGTCACGCAACACGCGATGAAGGATCTCCTGAAAGGCACGCGCGGACCTGCCAAGCATCTCGCCCGACTCGTTCGGGAAGACGATCGCCATAGGGTCGAGTGCACCGACGACCTCGTGGAGCACCGGAAGCAGCGCGTCCAGGATCGGGAGGTACCGGACGTCTCCAGCCTTCGTCGGTCCGTCGTAACTGCGCTGCACGGCGATGAGTCGGCGCGTGACGTCGATGTCCGAACGCCTTAGCCCTGCAAGTTCTCCGGCTCGCAGCCCGGTGTAGATCGCCTAGAGCGTTCCCTCGTGAACGCTGACACCTCGGACACGAGGAGTGGACACGGGGCGCGGGTCGGGAGAAGAGACCATGAAGAGGTCTCGGTCGATGAGC
>JBDHVE010000053.1:0-53548 GCA_039809485.1 Polyangiaceae bacterium
GGGCTCCTATCCGTGAGACGGCGCGGGCGGCAGCGCTTCCAGCTCCGCCTTCTGCGCGCGGAGATGCCACGGCAGCTCCGCGTACACGTCCTCGAACAGCGACGTCCGCTCCGGCGGCGGCATCGCCTCCACCGCCTTGATGACGTCGCCGATCTCCGCCGCGAGCTCCTCGTCGAGACGGCTCTCGAACGCGTCGTCGACGAGGCCGAGGAGGCGGACGTGCCGCGCGAGGCGGTCGACCGGGTCCTTCTTCTTCCACGCCTCGACCTCGGCGTCGGAGCGGTAGCGGGTCGGGTCGTCGCTCGTCGAGTGCGCGCCGATGCGGTACGTCAGCGCCTCGACGAACGTGGGGCCGCCACCGGAGCGCGCGCGCGCGGCCGCATCGGCGAGCACCTTGTAGACGGCGAGGACGTCATTGCCGTCCACACGCACGGACGGGACGCCGTAGGCGCGGCCCTTCACGGCGATCGTGCGGGACGCGGTCTGGCGCGCCGTAGGCACGCTGATCGACCAGTGGTTGTTCTGGCAGACGATGATCGCCGGAGCCTGGAACACCGCCGCGAAGTTCATCGCCGCGTGGAAGTCCGGCTGGCTCGTCGCGCCGTCGCCGGTGAACCCGACCGCGACGCTCCGCGCCTTCCGCGTCTTCATCGCCATCGCGGCGCCGACCGCCTGCGGGATCTGCGGGCCGATGCACGAAGACCAGCTCACCTGGTGAACGGCCTTGCCGGCCTGGTGGCTCGGCATCTGACGGCCCTTCTGGACGTCACCGCTGTTGCCGAAGACCTGCGCGACGAATTGGACGAGCGGGAAGCCGCGGACGAGCATCACGCTCTGCTCGCGGAGCGCGGGGAACACCCAGTCGTCCTTCTCGAGGACGAGGCCGGTCGCGATCGGCACCGCCTCCTGGCCGGTGCACGCGCCGTAGAAGCCGACGCGGCCCTGTCGCTGGAGGAGGATCATGCGCGCGTCGAGCGCGCGGAGCCGGCGCATGTGCCGGTACGCCGAGAGGAGGACCTCGGGCGCGATCTTCGGATCCGTCTCTGGATCGGCCGAGCCGTCCTCGCGGAGGACGGTGAAGAGTCCGACGTCGGGGTCCGTGTCGCGGAGGCGCTCGCTGGGCTCCTGGATCATCGCGGCGCGGACTCTAGCACCGCTCAGCCGCCGTCGACGGTGCAGAACGAGAGCCAGGACGGGAGATCCTGGAACGGGCCGACGTTGCAGATCGCGCCTGCCGGACAACCGCCGCGGTAGGGGCCGCCGTTGTCGACGGACGCATCGAACGGGTGGGTCGCGCCGGGCGTCAGGCACATCATGCGACAGACCCCCGCGTCCGCGCCCTGGAGGCGGAGGCAGTAGAGGCCGTCGGCGCACTCGTTCGCGAAGGTGCACGGCCGCCCGAGCGCCTTGTCGAAGCTCGAGAGGCAGCTCGCGGTCCCGACCTGGTCCTCGACGAGGCACATCTGGCCCGGCCGGCACGGCTCCTCACCGAACGGCGCGCACCGCTCGCGATACGAGCACACGCGATGGAGCTCGGTGTCGTTGCTCCCGACGAGGACGAGATCGCACTTGCCGGCGATGCCCTCCGGCTCGCTCCGCTTGCACTTCTGATCGTCGCCCTCGCAGCACGCCGGAGAGCAGCGCCCCGTCGGAGGGCCGCCGTCCTCGCACGGACGCCCGACGCACGTGAGGCCCGGCAGGCACGGATTGCTCGGCGCGTTCGAGCAGCAGGCGCGTCCGGTCGAGAGCTGCTGGCTCGGCTGCACCGGCGTGCACGCGGTCGCATACGACGTGCCCGAGCCGGTCACGATGCACTCCTGCTCCTGGCCCTTCTCGTCGCGCGGGCAGTCCTGGCGGACGAGATCGCAGGCGCCCTTCACGGGCGTGCAGTTGCCGCCGGCGGGCCCCGAGTCGACGCCCGGCGTACCGCCTTCGCGCCCGCCGTCCCGCGCCTCCGCCTCCGTGCCGGCATCGACGGGCTCTCCCTCGACGTCGCTCTTGCATGCGACGAGGACGACCGCGCTGATCGCGAACGCGTTCGCGATCGCGAGCACGAGGCCGAGCGGGAGCCGCCGCGCGAGGCCGTTCATGCGCGAACCTTACCACCGCGCGCGGCGCGCGCACCTTCACGTCCCGCCGTCGACCGTCACCGTGACAGGCGCGCCGCAGACTCGGGTCACCACGTCGAGTGCCGTCCGGCACGCCGTCGCGAGCGGAGCGACCTGTCCCGCGCACGCGGTCGCGACGTCGTAGCGCCCGCAGCCTTGCTCCTGCTGCAGCGCCGCCTGCGCGCAGGAACGCAGGCCCTCGGCGGGACACCCGGCGAGGGTGCAGACCTCGTCGACGCACGCGATCTGCTCCTGGACCGCGCGCCCGCACGCTTCCGAGCCGGAGACGAGCGCGTGGCACGCGCCGTAGTTCACGAACGCCTCGCCGCCGTCGACGTAGACTATCGGTCCCCACGTGTCCGCCTGCGAGCGCGTGAACACGCAATCGGCACAAGAGCCCGCGCCGCCGTCGCTGATCGCGCGGAGCGCACTTTCGATTTGCGTGTAGGTTGCAGGTGCCGGTGCAGCGAGCTGCGCGCCGAGCAGCGCCAGCGCGGCGGTGTCGCACGGGAACGGGCCCGCAGAAGGCGGCGGCTTCCAGGTCTGGACCTGGACGGGGAACGCGGGGCACGTCGCAGGGCCCGCGTCGACCACGATCGCCGCGTCGCCGCCGCTGCTGCACGCCGCGGCGAACGCGGCGGCCGCGAGCGAGCTCACGACGAACGCCGACAAAACGAAAGCAGGGCGACTCCTGCGAGTCACCCTGCTCTCTCCTTCTTCACGTCGTCGGTTCACGGCCCCGCGTCGTCTGCTGCCCGAAGCCGCTGGATCGGGCTCGGAACGCCCTGCTCCGTCGTCTCCTGGTGCAGCATCTTCGACCCGAGCTTACCTGCGCTCGTGGGGGGGCTCGGAGGAGGAGCGTTCTCCGGCTCCGAGCCCTTACCGCACGAACCGCACCCCGCGAGACCGACGGCGAGGGCGAAGATCAGATGCTCACTTCGGAGCAGCCGCATCGATGCCGCCATCGAGGCCGCCGCCGCAAACCGCTCCCATCAGCTGGAAGAGGTTGCCGCACTGGGCGTCGAGCGTATCGAGGGCCGAGCCGCAGCCCGACTGGATGCCGGCCGCGAAGGTCTTGCAACCACCGCTGACGGCCTTCTTCACGCACGCCGACACCGCCTGCTGCGAGCCGCACTCGGTCTCGTCGCAGACTGCGTTGGTGCAGATGTCGAAGTACGCGAGGTTCTTGCCGCAGTTGTCGTTCGACGCGATCGCGTAGCAGGCCGCGTAGTTCTGGTAGTAGCCGTCCGAGAACTGGACGAGCGGGCCCCAGTTCGCCGCCGAGTTCGGCGTGAAGACGCACGCCGCGCAGGTCTGGCTCAGCGCGCCCTGGATGTCCGTGAACTTCACCTGCTGCGAGCCGGCGAAGAGCGCCTTCACCTTGTCGATGTCCTGCTGGGTGCAGACGTTCTTCGGCGCGCCCGGGCCCTTCCAGGGACCATCGAACGCCTGCTGCACGTCGGCTTCCGTCACGTCGCCCGGCTTCGGGCAGACTTCCGGACCCGTGTCCGCCGGCTCCTCCGACGCGTCGACCTTCGGCTTCGCATCCGTCTTCGCGTCCGTGGCCGCGTCCGACGTCGTGACTTCTTCCGTCGTCGACGTGCAGCCCGAGATCGCAACCGATGCGCCGAGGCCGGTGATGGCCGTCATCGTCGCCAGAGCAAACAACTTCTTCAGCATGTGCCTCGCCTCCTACTGCGTTCGCGGGACCCTCGAGGAGCGCCGCCAAGCTACGTTTTTCTTGCTCGATTACCTTCGCGCGACACTCGACCAGGAGGGGGTGGGCGAAAGGCGCGCGCAAGCTACCCGCCTGTTTCCTACCCGTCAAGCGTTAGTGCCGAGCTATGACAATTGATTCAGACCGATACTTTTCTAACGACTGCTCAACGTGCCCAGCGATGTCGTGAGCGCGCGCGGAGTACGTGAGACGCCCGAGAGAATCGAGCGATTCACGCGGTTTCGAGCAGCTGCGGGGGCGAACGATGCGGTTTGCAACGATCGCGATCCCGCGAGACTCTGCGCCGCGACGGCCCGGTGCGCACGGGGCGGACCGGGTTCGTCGGGGCACGGTTTCGCGTTCTGCAACCGTCGTGCCGTCAGACGTACATCCGGACTCCATGTCGCTCCGCGCGCTCGGTGCCGGTCGCGCCGAGCGCGTCGGACTCCCGGGTCCCGATCTCGATGGAGGCCGATCGTGCGTTCGCGGTGACGACACGCGCGCCCGGTAGCCGCAGCTCGAGGCGGGCCCGGGCGACCGCACTGGCGAGAACGCTTCGCACCTCCCCGGCCGGATCGGGATAGTGGAGGCCGACGAGCTCGTCGGTCTCGGCGAAGGCTTCGAACCGGAGCGAGACGCCGCGGCCCTCCGCCTCGAAGTCGAGACGGCGCGTCGAGATGACGGCGCGGTTCCGGGCGAAGCCCTCGAAGGCGCCGAAGTCGAACCGCTCGCCACGGAAGCGGACGAACGCGGCGGCGAGCACGGGCGAGAGGAGCGGCAGCCGGCCGAGACGCACGCGACCGGCCACGGCCTCGACGACGAGGTCGGGCACGTCCCACGCGCTCGCGTGCGCCCACGCATAGAGCTCGGGTTGTCCGCTCCCCCAGTTGTGACCGACGACGGCCGACCACCCCGTGAGGTCCCAGACCTCCTCGGCCTCGCCCGGCCCTCGCACGACGCGGACCGTGCCTGTGCAGCCCGCATCGGCGACGGGCGTGACGAGCTTCGAGCTCGGCCATCGCGCTTCGTAGAGCGCGCGGGGATAGTGCACGACGGGCGCGACACGGCCGTCGCCGATCGCGAGCTCCCAGGCGACGGCGCGTCCGCCGGAGGCCGCCCGCCCCTTCGCGCGACGCGGATCGAGCGCGCAGCCGTCCACCTCGACGTCGAGCGCGCGCTCGGAGAATCGCGCGCGATCGAACGGCACCGTGCACTTCACCGCGACATGGCCGGCGTCGCGGTCGAATGCGACCGCCCACACCTCCGCGACCGGCGGCACCGCCTCACGACGCGTATCCTCCGGCGCGGCCTGCGCGAAGACGACGTGGCGGATCCACACCGCTCTCCGCCCCGAAGGGTCGCGCGCCTGGACGAACCAGCTCTCGACGTGCCCGCCGCGCCCGCGGTAGCGGACGCCCGAGAGCGCCCGGAGGTCGGTCACGAACCGGCCTTCGCGCGGTCGAGCAGCGCGAGCGCCTCGGTGACGAGCGCGGGATCGGCCGCGCTGCGCGAGAGCGCGGCGATGCGCTCGCGTGCTTCGCCGAGGTGAGCGCGCCCTGCGGCGACGACGGCGGCGGAGGCCACCTCCGGCTTCGAGGCCGAGAGCTCCTCGAGGATCTCCGCGCGCGCACGCGGATGGCCCATCCGCGCGAGCGCGATCCGCGCGTGGAACTTGCTCGTGTCCTTCACGAACCGCGCGAGGCCCCAGACGCGTCGCTCGAGCGCCGGGATCGCTTCGCGCAGATCGAGGGCGCCGACGAGCTCCACGGCGGCGCGCTCGTCCTCCGCGTCCGGCTTCACCGGCAGAGCGCCGCGGACGACACGGAGGAGGACGGCGTTCCCCGCTTCGTCGCCCGCCTTCCCGAGCAGGATCGCCGCGACGAGGGCGAGCGGCGGCGAGCCTTCGGTGACGAGCTTCCGCGCGCGATCGCGGAGCGCGCGCGAGAGCGGCGTCCCGGCGTCGACGCGCTCCTCCGCGACGCGGAGCGCGATGTGGGCGATCGCTTCGTCCTCGTCCTCGGACGCTTCCGCGAGCGCGACGTCGATCTCCCCCGCGTCCTTCGAAGCACGCGCGAACGCGATGACGGCCTGGTAGCGGACCTCGGGGCGCTCGTCCCCGAGCGCACGGCGGAGGCGAGGAACCGCGCGCGGATCGCCGATCTCGCCGAGCGCGTTGATCGCCATCTGACGGACGTGCGCGTCCTCGTCCTCGACCCGGAGGAGCAGCGCCGGAAGCGCCTCGTGCGCGTGGATGTCGCCGAGCGCGACCGCAGCCGCCGCCCGGACCGCGGGATGCGCATCGCCGAGCCGCGCTTCGAGGAGCGGCAGCGCGCGCGTCCTCACCTCGTCGTCGACGTGACGCACGAGGTCCGCGACCGCCGACGCGCGGACCTCCGGCTTCGTGCTCTCGAGGTCGCGGACGCTGGCCTCGAGCGTACGGGGAAGCGGCGGCGGCGCGAACATGGCCCCGCTTCCTTAGTGTGGCGCGCCGGTGTCTGCAATCGCGCGTGGGTCGAACGCACGCCCCGCGACCATCAAGGAGACGCTCGTGGCGAACACGCCGAGCGCGCCGACGAAGAGGACATGGGGCGCGCGGAGCATCGCCGAGACGCCCTGATCGAGGACGCTTCCGAGCGACACACCGCCCTGCACGCCGAAGCCGACGAACGAGAGCGCCGCCTCGCTGACGACGACCGCGGCCGCCGTCGCGCCGATCTGGACCGCGACGACGCCGAGCAGGTTCGGGACGAGGTGCACGAGCACGACACGGGCGGTGCCCCCCCCCAGCGCGCGCGCCGCCTCGACGAACGCCGCGTCGCGGAGGACGCGCGTCTGCGCGAGCGAGAGACGCGCGAACGGCGCCCACGCCGTGAGCGCGAAGACGAACGCGAGATGAACGCGCGTCGGCGCGCGCACCGCCGAGAGCACGACGAGCGCGAGGAGGAAGGTGGGGAACGACTGGACGAGATCGCACGCGCGCGCGAGGCCGCGCTCGGCCCGCCCGCGCGCGAGCGCGGCGAGCGCTCCGGCCGGGCAGCCGAGGACGAAGCCCACGAAGGCGACCGCGAGCGCGAGCGCGACGGCGCGCACGGTGGCGTGCGCGACGAGCGCGAGGAGGTCCACGCCCGCCTCTCCGCAGCCGAACGGGAACGCGGCAGACGGCGATGCCCACGAGCGCTCCGGCACGAGGCGCGTCGGTGACCGCGTCCCGAGCGCGACGACGAGCGAGCCGATCGTCACGAGGAGGACGGGCAGCACACGCGCGACGAGGAGCCGACGTCCGGCCTTCCGCCGGACCTCGCGGAGCTCGGCACCTCGCGCCGCGGCGGTCACGTCAGGACCTCACGCGCGGGTCGAGGGCGGCGTGCACCGCGGCCGCGAGCTGTTGGGCGAGGACGAAGAGCGCGCCGGAGAAGACGACGGCCCCTTCGAGGACGGGGAGATCGCGCGACGCGTACGCTTCGAGCACGAGCGTGCCGAGACCACGACGCTCGAAGAGCCGCTCGAGGACGACGGCGCCGCCGAGGAGCGCCCCGAGCTGCGTCCCGACGACGGTGACGATCGGACCGACCGACGCCGGGAGCGCATGGAGCCAGTAGACGCGCGCGAAGCTCCCGCCCTTCGCCCGCGCGACGGAGAGGAACTGCGCCCGCGCGACCTCGGCGAGCGCGGCCCGAGAGACGCGCGCGACCTGCGCGGCGAGCGGCAGCGCGAGGAGGCCGCTCGCGAAGAACAGGCCGGCGGCGCCCGCCTCGGGGTCGCCCGGGAGCGGAACGACGCGGAGGCGCGCCGCGAGCGCGAACGTCAACACGGGCGCGAACGCGAGGAGCGGCGTCGCCGCGACCGCGGTCGCGACGCGCTCGACCCAGCGCCGCCTCGCGCCGAGCCACGGCCCGGCCCCGAGCACCGCGAACGCGATCCCGAGGAGCGCGCCGAGGAGCACGGCGAGCCCGGCGAGCGACGCGGTCGGACCGAGCGCTTCGAGGATCCGCGCGATCGCGCGCGTCCCCGGCCTCCGGATGGACTCACCGAGGTCGAGACTCGCGAGCCCCGCGACGAAACGTGCATATTGCATCCACAAGGGCTCGTCGAGGTGGAGCTTGTGACGCAGCAGCGCGCGTTCGGCCTCGCTCGCCTGGTCACCGAGGACGAGCGCGGCCGGATCCCCGGGGAGGAGACGGAGCGCGAGGAACACGAGCGTCGCGAGGGCGAGGACGACGAGGAGCGCCTCGAGCATCCTCGACGCGAGCGTCGTGAGGACCCGGCGCACCCCCTCCACCGCTCGGGCCTCGTGGTCAGAGCCCGGCGTCGCCGGCGTCACCGGCGTCGGACGAGCCCGCGTCGGGCGGGGCGCCGGCATCGGTCACCCCTGCATCGGCGCGGAGAGGCGCGGACGCGTCGATCCCGAGACCGGCATCGGGACCGGCCGCGCTGCAGACGGGCGGAGCGGCCGAGGCCTTCACGGCAGGGCCGCCGCTCGCCGCGACGAGGCAGGAGCGCTTGTTCTGGTTCTCGTCGAGGATGAAGGCGTTCCACGGCGGCTGGCGCGGATCGGCGCAGACGTAGCCGCCTCGGCAGTCCGCATCCGTCTCGCACGCCTTCATGCACGCGCTCCGCGCCACACGCGAGCCGCCGGCTCCGTTCCGATCCTCGAACCCGCACCCCGGGACCTGCGGGTCGAAGAGCACGCACGAGGCGTCGTCGGGGCAGAGGTTGGGGCGGCAGTTGAAGAGCGTGCAGTAGCCGCCGGGCTGGGCGATGTCGCAGAGGCGATCGCCGCGCTGCGAGCAGTCCGTCGACGAGAAGCAGCCGTCGCCGATCTCCGGCGTGCACCCCGCCCCGAACGCCCCGAGCGTCAGCGCGAGGAGCATCGCCACGGCGCGCGACGAGAGGAAAGGAAGCGAGGGGAAGGGCTTCACGAAAGTGGCCGGCATCTAGCCTCATTCGCTGTTTGACATCAAGCGTTTCGCCCCTTAATAGGAGAGCCATGGCGACCCACATCACCGCAGACTGCATCAACTGCGGCGCTTGCGAGCCCGAGTGTCCCAACGAGGCCATCAGCGAGGGCGACGAGATCTACGTGATCGATCCCGAGCTGTGCACGGAGTGCGTCGGCTTCTACGACCACGAGGCTTGCCAGGCGGTGTGCCCGGTCGAGTGCTGCCTGCCCGATCCGAACCACGTGGAAGACGAGAAGAACCTCGTCGAGCGCGCGCTGCGCCTCCACCCGGACGACGAAGAGTTGAAGACCCGCGTCGACGCGAACAACTATCCATCGCGCTTCCGCAAGTGATCCGAGCTCGCGACACGCGAGCGCGCAGCACCTCGGGCCTGGGAACCGCAGGCCTTCTCGCGAGCCTCGTCGGCCTCCTCACGGGATGTGCCGGCGGGGCTCCGCTGCTCCATCCCGCCCGAACGCTCGCGTCGGGCGACGTGCGGCTGACGACGGGCGTCGCTGCGAACGTCGCGACCGGCCCGCTCGGTGACGACCTCGCGCGCGCGAAGGAGATCGCCGTCCGCGAACCTTCCGCGCCCGGCGCGCCCGGCACGAGCCCCGAGTACGCGAAGGGCGCGCTCGTCGCGGCGGCGATCGCGCCGGGGCTCTCCCCCGTCGTCGCGGGACGCGTCGGCGTCGGAGCACGGTTCGAGGGCGGGCTCACGTACACGGGACGCGCGGTGCGGGTCGACATGCGCCGCTCGTTCGACGACGGTCCGTGGTCGCTCTCCGTCGGCCTCGGCCTGTCGGCGGCGCTCACGGGCCGCGAGACCGGAACGCCGCTGCCGAACGTCGACCTCCAGGCGCTGCGAGGCTACGGCGCGGACGTGCCCGTGCTCTTCGGCTGGGAGAGCGCAGGCGGGATCTACACGCTCTACGCAGGGCCGCGCGGCGGCTTCGAGCACGTGTCGATCGAGACGCGTACGAGCGAGCCGAAGGCCGTCGTGCTCGGCGGCGCGCCGCTCGGGCTCGACGTGAACCGGTTCCACGCCGGAGGCGTGCTCGGGTTCGCGACGGGCTTCCGTCACGTGCACGTCGCGCTCGAGCTCGGGCTCGCGTACCAGATCGTGAGCGGCAGCTACAACGAGACCGACGTGACGGTGCGCGGCCTGACGCTCACGCCTGCGAGCGCGATCTGGTTCACGTTCTGAGCTCGCTCAGCGAAGGCTACAGGCTTCAGCAAGAGCTGGCCGAAGGGCAGCGCGGAGCCTGTAGCCTCCTCAACCGAACACCCGATGCGCGGCTTCGGCGGCACGCGCGCTCGCTTGCACGTGATTCGCGAGCCAGGCGCTCCGGCCGTCCGCCCCGACCGGGTTGGCGACCGCGAGGATCGCGACGAACGCAACGCTCGACGATGCGCACGCGCGCGCGACGGCGAACGCTTCGAGGTGCTCGACCTCGCCGTGTGACGCGAGCGAGGTCGCGAGCGCGTCGCTCGTCGTGATGCCGAGCGTCGTCAGCGCGGAGACGGCGCGGAGGCCCGCGCCCGTCGCACGCGCGACGAGCTCGGGGTCGCACGGCGTCTCGCACGGCATCGGTCCCGGCGGCGCGGCGCGGCCGTCGAGGGTCGCGGCATCGACGAGACGCGCGCGCGCGACGACGACGACGTCCCCCGGCGCGAGCCCGGATCCCGGCAGCGCTCCGCAGGTGCCGACGAAGACCACCGCGACCGGAGCGGCGGAGTGCGCGGCGAGGAGCCGCGTGGTCCCGATCGCCGACTCGACCACGCCGACCCCGACCGCACCGCCGACCTGACCCGGCGCAAGCTCACGGAATCGTTCGAGCTCGGGTTCCCAGGCCGCGACGACGAGAAGGTTCATCCGCGTCCCAGCGTAGATTTAATGAAGAGCCGACGTCGTCCGGATCACGGCGGAACCACCCTCGAGGTGCCTTGCCGGGGTCCTGGGCGCCGACTACTCTACTCTTGTTCATGCGTTCTTCGCTGCTCCTGCTCGGCTCCCTGCTCGCGACGGGCTGCGCCGTGACGCCGACCAACGACACGCCGGATGCCGACGCGACCTCGCAGTCGGCGACCGCTCTCGTCCTGGTCGAGCGATCGAACGGCCCTGGTGACGTCGCGCGTGAAGCCGTGGTGGCGCGCTTCGTCCGAGCGCGCCTCGGCGTGCTCGACGAGCAGGCGCTCCGCATCGCCGGGCTCGTCCTCGATCTCCCGCAGCCGGGGACGTGCACGACGACGGACGACAGCGTGCCCGTCGCCTCCCCGCGCTCGCTCGAGCTGCTCGGCGTCGGCGCGCTCAGCTTCGAGGGACCGCAGAGCCGAGCCGTGCTCTTGCCGCGGACGATGCCGGATCCGGCGAACGTGGTCTCGGGCGTCTTCTATTCGTCGCGTTCGGCCGAGGCGATGGCGCCGGGTGCGCGCCTCTCGCTCCGCGCGACCGGCAGCGCCGATCTCGAACCGTTCGCCGTGACGGTGAACGCGCCGTTCGACTTCACCGACGTGCGCGTGACGCCGGGCGCGAACGCTCTCGACGTGACGTGGGAAGGACCGAGCGAGGCGAAGGACATCGTCTATCTCGACGTCCTCGCGCCCGCACCGCACGTCGTCGCGCGCTGCACGGTCGACGGACGCAACGAGGGTCGCTTCGCCGTGCCGTCGAGCGTGCTCGGCAGCATCGAAGAGGGGCAGCTCGCCGTGCACCGTGTCCACCGCGAAGCCTTCCGCGCGAAGGGCGTCGATCCGGGCGAGGTCCGCTTCGACGTCGCCCGCGTCGTCCCGTTCCGTCGCTGATCCGCGCGCATCCTGCTCCGAGGGCGAGCGCGGTCGCGAGACGTCAATGATCTTGGCTCGCGGCGCGTAAGCGTTTACACACGTGGCCATGCTCGGTCGTCGCATCGCCCGCCACGCCGTCCTCGGTGCGGCGCTCCTCGCGGGCGCCACCGTCGCCGGCGAGGCGTCCGGAGATCCGTCGCCCGCGCATCGCACGCCCGCACCGCGCACCGCCGCGCGCGCACCGGCCTCCGCGCCGAAGCGTGCGCCGACGGGTCCGATCGCGGCGTCGAAGACGTGGCACTCGAAGGCGCCCGGCGCCGATGCGCCGCGTGATGCAGGCGGCCGCCCGATGCTCGCTCTCCAGGCGCTCAACATGCCCGACCACGTCGCGATCCCGGCGCGTGGCGACCGCGGCGGCTTCTCGGCCGACGACCTCGATCGCGCCGCCCGCGTCCTCCGCGAGCCCTCGACCGGGAACGAGCACCCCGTCGATCCGCGCCTCCTCGACCTCGTCTACCGGATCCAGACCCACTTCGCCGCGCCCGAGATCCGGATCATCTCCGGCTACCGCACGCCGCGGAACGGCACGACGTCGAACCACGGCAAGGGCCGCGCGATGGACATCGTCGTCCCCGGCACGACCGACGAAGAGGTCGCCAAGTTCGTCCGTGAGCAGGGCTTCACCGGCTGCGGCGTCTACCCGGTGAGCGGCTTCGTGCACGTCGACATCCGCGACCGCTCCTACTTCTGGGTCGACACGAGCGGCCCCGGCAAGAAGAGCCGCGTCCGCGGCATCCTCGGCGACGTCGCGGCGCGTGCGGACGCCGAAGCGCTCCGTCGCGGCGAGAAGCCGATCGCGCCGTTCTTCGTCGGACGCGACGTGGACGCGCTCCTCGCGGCCCACGCGACCGCGAGCGCCGCACCCAGCAGCGCCGCGTCGGACGACGACGACGAAGACGGAGCGACGGTCTCCGACTAGGACTACGCTTGTCCGCGATGGACGCCGACGTCGAGCGCCTCGTCCGCGAACAGCGACTCGTGCAGGCCGCGGAGCTCGCGGCTTCACGCGGTGACGCACGGACGGCGAGCCAGCTCTTCGAGCGCGCATGCGACTTCAAACGTGCGGCGCGCCTGGCGCTCGAGGCTGGCGACGCGTCACGCGCGCTGCCTCTCGCGCTGGAGGGAAAAGACGAGGCGCTCGCGGAGGAAGCCCTCCCCCGCCTCGTCGGCGACGCGCACGAGGCGGAGCGTCTCGCCTTCCATCTCGAGCGCCGCGGCGATCATCTCTGGGCCGCGCGCCTGCTCGAGGGCGTCGGGAAGAAGACGGCTGCGGCGCGCGCCTACGAAAAGGGCGGCGACGGGCTCCGCGCGTCGGCGCTCCTCGAGGCGGAGGGCGACGTCGTCGGCGCTGCGCGCGTGCTCGAGGCGCAGGCGCGGCGGGAGCCAACGCGCGCGCCGGTGCACGTCGCGCTCGGTGCGCTCCTCTTCCGGTACGGCAAGACGGACGCCGCGGTCCGCTCGCTCCAGCGCGTTCCGGCCTCCGCCCCCGAGCGACGTGCTGCGCTGACCCTGCTCTTACCCGCCTTCGATCGGCTCGGCCTCTCGTCGGCCCGCGTCGAAGCCGCACGCGAGCTCGATGCGCTCGGCGGTCCGGTCGAAGTCGGCACGCCGAGCCCGCGCGCGGTCGCCGTCCGTTCGCGCGTGTTCGGTCGCTACGAGGTCGTCCGCGAGGTCGCGTCGTCGCCGAGCGCACGTGTCCTCGAGTGCTTCGACGGCGTGCGGAACGAGCGCGTGGCGGTCAAGATCTTCGCGGGCCATGACACCCGCGGAAGCGGTCGCGACGCGTTCGCACGCTTCGAGCGCGAGGTGCAGGTGCTCGGCACCCTCGATCACCCGAACATCGTGCCGCTCCGTGACTACGTCGCGGAGGGCCCCGCCCTCGTGCTCGCCTGGATGAGCGGCGGTACGCTCGAGCAGCGGATCGCGAAGGAGCCAGTCACACCGGCGCGCGCGGTGGAGATCGCGCGCGCCGTCCTCGGCGCGCTCGGCGAAGCGCATCGACTCGGCATCATCCATCGTGACGTGAAGCCGGCGAACGTCCTCTTCGACGACGCCGGCGTGACGCGCCTCGGCGACTTCGGCGTCGCGCACCTCGGCGACCTCTCCGCGACCGCGACGGCAGGCGTGATCGGCACCCTCGGATACATGAGCCCCGAACAGCGCGAAGGGAGACCGGCGAGCGTTCGGAGCGACATCTACGGCGTCGGCGCGATGCTCTGGGAGATGCTGACCGGCGAGAAACCCCAGGTCACGGGCGACGAGACACTCCGCGTGAGGCCGAGCGCGGTCCACCGCGATCTCGACGCGCGGCACGACGCGCTCGTCCTCCGGATGCTCGCGCGCGAAGCCGACGACCGACCCGAAGACGCGTTCACCGCGCGCCGCCTGCTCGGCGCGCTCCCGTGGCCCGACACGATCGAGCGCGCTGCGATCGCGCCGGAGCGGCCGAAGAGCATCCGGCCGACGGCGAGCCGCCTCGTCACGACGGAGATCGAGGGCGTCTGGACCGATGTGTGGCTCGATCGGAAGGTGACGCTCCTCCCGCTCGAAGCCCGATCCCTCGCACGCGCGGCAGCGTTCGCACGCGCCGACCACGGCGCGCTGCAGACGGTGCTGCGCGTCGACCGGGAGACGGGCGCGATCTGGCTCGCGGTCCCCGCGGGCGCGAGGCTCGCCGGCAAGTTGCAGCCCGACCAGGCGCGCGCGTTGCGTGAAGCGCTCGACCGCCTCCACGCCGCCGGTGAAGCCCACGGCGCGGTCGACGCCGAGCACGTCTTCGTCGACGCAGCCGGCGAGGTGGTCCTCGCGTTCTCCCTTTCCCCGCCGCCGACGTCGACGCCCGACCTCGACCATCTCGCGCTCGCACGCCTCTGCTGAGCACGCCGGAAAACTTGCGGCCGGGTCCGCCGACGTAGAGGATTCCCTCATGTTCCGTCGTTCCGCCGCGCGCTCGTCCGTCGTCGTCGCCATCGCGTTCGTCGCGCTCGGATGCGGCGAAGGCGCAATGCCGAAGGAGCCCGCCGCCCCGGCGACGACGGCAGCGCCAGCCCCGGTGACGCCGGCGGCCGAGATCCGTTACGAGAAGATCACGAAGGTCCGCCGCGCCGAGGTCGCCGAGCGGATGAAGACGGGCGTCGGTCGCTTCCTCTACGACGGGAAGATCGACCTCGATCCGAACCCGGTCAGGAAGAACGGCCGCTTCCACGGGCTGCGTCTCGTCTCGTTCCGGCCCGACTGGGACGTCGGCCTCCGTCCCGGCGACGTGATCACGAAGGTGAACGGCATCCGGATCGAGACGCCGTTCGACGCGCAGGACGCGCTCGAAGCGCTCGCGAAGGTGCAGGCGGTCCGCGTCGACTACGATCGCGACGGCAAGCCCGAGGTCCTCGAGCTCCCGATCGTCGACTGATCAGCCGAGCTTCTCGTAGGCGGCGTACACGCGCTCGTGGACCTCGTCCATCGTCCCGGCGCCGTCGACGACGACGATCCGGTCCTCGGGCAGGTGCTTGCCGAGATCGCGATAGAACAGGGCGAGCGCGCGCTGCGTCTCGTTCTGCTCGTAGAGCTGTGCGGGCTCGCCGCGCTCCTCACGACGCACTGCCGCCATGTCGGGCGAGAGGTCGAGGACGATCGTGAGATCGGGACGGAGCGCGAACCGATTCAGCTGCCGGATCCAGTCGACCGCCTTCGCGCCGCCGCTGCCGCTCGAGACGCTCTGATACGCGAGGCTCGAGGCGTCGTAGCGGTCGGAGACGACGACGCCACCGCCGGCGAGGACGGGCTCGATCTCCGACTCGACGTGGTCCATCCGATCGGCGGCGAAGAGGAGCGCCATCGTCGCCCACCCCGGCGCGCGACCGCCCGGCGAGACGATGCGGCCGGTGAGGACCTGACGGACGAGCGAGCCGATCGGCCCGTCGCTCGGCTCGCGCGTCGCGCGCACGGCGAGCGTGCCCTCCTTCTTCAGGCGATCGACGAGGCGGCCGACCTGCGTGGTCGTCCCCGCGCCGTCGATCCCCTCGAGCACCACGAACTTCCCCGAGCGCCCCTCAGCCATGGCCGACGTCGTACCGCGGCTCGCGCTCCGCGTCACTACACGAACGACACACCGGAGAGCGGCGGATCCTCTCCGAGCACGACGTTGTCGATCAGCCGCGTCTTGCCGATCCGGCACGCGACGGCGAGCAGGGTGCGGTCGGGGACGCGCGCCTCGTCCGGGAACGGCTCGAGCGCATCCGCATCGGCGATCGTCACGTAGTCGACCGACGTCGACGCGGGGCCGACGAGGTCCTCGGCGAGACGCCGGAGCACGCCCGCGCTCCGCTCCCCTGCCCCGAACGCGCGCTGGGCCGTCGCGAGCCCGCGCGAGAGCGCGAGCGCACGTGCGCGCTCCTCGGCGGAGAGGTAGACGTTGCGCGAGCTCATCGCGAGCCCGTCGTGCTCGCGGATGATCGGATGGCCGACGACCTCGACCGGGAGCAGGAGATCGCGTGTCATCCGGCGGAGGACGGCGAGTTGCTGGTAGTCCTTCTTGCCGAAGATCGCGGTGCACGGCCCGACGACGGCGAAGAGCTTCGTCACGACGGTCGTGACGCCCTCGAAGTGCCCCGGCCGGTGCGGCCCGCAGAGGTGATCGGTGAGGCCGCTGACGCGGACGCGCGTGCGCTCCCCGGCCGGGTAGATCTCGTCGACCTGCGGCGCGAACACCGCATCGACGAGCTCTCCGAGCTTCGCCACGTCGCCTTCGAGGTCGCGCGGGTAGCGCGCGAAGTCCTCGTTCGGGCCGAACTGGGTCGGGTTCACGAAGATCGAGCAGACGACGAAGCCCGCACGCTTCCGCGCTTCGCGCGCGAGCGCGAGATGCCCTTCGTGGAGCGCACCCATCGTCGGGACGAACGCGACGGACCGGCCCCCCGCACGCGCCGCGTCGCAGGCCGCGCGGGTCTCGGAGGTGGTCCGTACGAGGACAGGCATGGACATCGCGCCGGGCATGGTAGAACTTCGCGCGTCGAAAGGAAGCGGGACATGGCATTCGAGTCGAGCATGCGGGTCGTCCGCGTCGTGGGGCTCGTGGCGTCCCTCCCGGCGCTGTTCGTGTCGGTCCTCGCTTCCGCTCCCGGTTGCGGGGCGCGCGGTCCGCTCGACGACACGCCGTGGGACGCAGGATGGGAGGCGAGCGTCGCGCCGGTCGACGCAGCTCCGCCGGAGATCGTCGAAGCGTCGGTCGACGCGCGCGCACCTGGCCTCGTCGAGTGCGGACAGTGCGTCGTCTCGCAGTGCGGGCAGTCCGTCCTCGCGTGCATCCAGGAGCCGGCGTGCCGGACGACGGTGCAGTGCATCGCGACGACCTGCCTCGCGAACGGCGCGCCCGACCTCGCATGCATGGTCAAGTGCGGGCAGGGCAATCCGCAGGGCGCGCTCGGCGCGCTCGCGATCTTCCAGTGCGTGACGGACACGTGCGGCACCGACTGCACCGGTACGCTCGGCGATCTGCTCGGCAGCCTCGGCGGCCTCGGTGGCGGTGGTGGCGGTGGCGGTGGCGGTGGCGGCGGCCGGCGAGATGCCGGGCGAACGTCCGACGCGGCCCCTTGATCTCCGGTTGACGATCGCCCGCTGCTCTGAGACACACGGGGCGTGAGGTCCGCCCTCCGGTTCGCGCTGCTCGGTGTCCTCTTCGCGGCGACGCTCGCCGTGCCGCAGGGCGCTGCCGCGCAGGGCGTTCCGGGCCAGGAGGTCGCGCGCCAGCTCTTCGACGAAGGCGTCGAGCTCGAGGGGCAGAAGCGCTTCGACGCCGCGCTCGCGAAGTTCCGCGAGGCCGAGCAGATCCGAGCGACGCCTGCGCTCCGGTTCCACAAGGCGTTCTGTCTCGAGAACCTCGGCAAGCTCGCCGCCGCCCTCGACGAGTACGAGGCGGCCGAGCGCTCCGCCCGCGATCAGAACAAGGCGGAGACGCTGAAGAACGCGCGAGCGCGGCTCGAGACGCTCCGCGCCCGCGTCCCGCAGCTCGCGGTGAAGCTCGTCTCGCCGGCGAACGGCGAAGTGCTCCTCGACGGCGTCGTCCTCGCCGCGCCGCTCGTCGCGAACGGCACGAAGTTCCGCGTCGATCCGGGCGAGCACCAGCTCGTCGCGCGTGCGCCCGAGCACACGACGAAGACGCAGAAGGTGACGCTCGCGGAGAGCGCGTCGAGCACGGTCGAGATCACGCTCGAGCGCGCGGCGGTCGCCCCGACGGCGCCGCCGCCCGCCCCGGCGCCGAAGCACGAGGCTACGCCGGCGCCCGCCGCGTTCGCGACGGACGAACCGCCCGCGGCGCTTCGGCCGAAGCAGTCCGTCGTGCTCCCGATCGCGACGTCGGCCGGCGCGGTTGCGCTCGTCACCGCCGGCGTGATCTCGTTCGTCGTCGCCGGGAACGCAGCGAACGAAGCGCAGACGACGTGCCCGACGAAGCTGTCGTGCGACGACGAGCGCTCGCGCGTCCGCACGTTCGACGCGCTCGCGCTCGCCGGCTTCGTCTCCGGCGCGGCGCTCGGTGCGCTCTCCGTCGTGCTCTGGGTCTCCCGTCCCGCGGCGGAGCCTCGATCCGCGCGCGTCCGCGTGGGTCCGGCCGGCGTCTTCGTCGAGGGCGCGCTGTGAAGCGCGTGATCGTGATGTTTGCGCTCCTCGGTGGCGCGTCGGTGCTCGCGTGCGTGGACCTCTTTCATGCGACCGACTTCCAGACGCTCTGCGACCGCGACGCGGAGGCGTGTGACGCGGCAGCTCCGGTCGTCGACGCGAGCGTCCCGGAGGCCGGCGACGTCACGCCGGACCTGTGCGACACGACCCCGGGGGACCTGGCCGAGTCGGTCTGCGCACGGCTCGGCGCCTGTCTCGGTCCGGTCGGATTCACGCGCTTCGGCGAATGTTCCTTCCGCGCGCGCCTCGCGTACGACTGTCAGGCGAACACCGCCCTCCGGCCGCGCTCGGCCGTCGCGCGCCAGTGGGACTGCCTCGCGCGCGCGAAGACGTGCGAGGAGATCAGCGCGTGCGTCTTCCCCTCCGGCGTCCAGACCTGCCGGCCGACCGGCGCCGGCACGTACATCGCGTGCGGCCTCGGCGCGAACACGAGCACGCGCGTCCAGTGCGGCTCGTCCACGACCCCGGTCGCGGTCGAGCCGTGCTCGCTCGGCGGGCAGACGTGCGCGACGGTCGACCCCGAGAGCAAACGTGGCGAGTGCTCCGGCGTGCTCCAGGCTGGTTGCACCGGCGTCCCCCGGTGTCTGAACACGTCCGCGGTCGCGTGTGAGAAGGTCGCCGGCGGTCCTCTCCAGGACGTCGGGCTCGACTGCGCTTCGTATGGCGCCGGCGTCTGCAAGGACTACGGGACGCAGGGCCCGACGTGCGTTCCGGGCAGCGAGGCGCCGTCGTGCACGAGCCTCGAAGGCCGACTCGAGTGCGACGGCGATCGCGTGCGCGCGTGCGTGAACGGCAAGCTCCTCGCCCTCGACTGCGGGAGGCTCGGTCTCACGTGCGTCGAGCGCGCGCGACGTGGAGCGTGGGACATCGCTTCCTGGTGCTCGGCGGCTCCGGACGCCGGCCTCCTCTGCGACGATCCCGAGGACTCGTGCGCCGGCGGCAAGCTCCTCTCGTGCCGTCGCGGGCAGCGCGTCGAAGTCGACTGCACTGCGCTCGGCCTCGGCGCTTGCGCGGCGTCGGTCGTCGGCGCCGCGTGCGCACCCCCGAAGTGAGACGACAAAACAGACGAGCGACGGCGATCCGGCGCCGTCGCTCGTTCGTTCGTCAGACGTGAGCGATCAGAACGAGGACTCGAGCTGCGACTTCTGCAGGGCCTCGAGCGCCTTCTTCGTCTCTTCGTCGATCTCCGAGCCGCCGCCGCTCGCGCCGCCCTTGCCGCCCTTGCCGCCCTTCGCGGGCTTCGCGGGCGGAGGGGTGTCGTCGCTCGACGCGACCGCGACGGGCTTCGGCGTGACCGGCTTCGGCGCCGGCGCGGCCGCGACCGGCTGCGGAGGAGGAGCGGCCGGACGCGCGACCGGCTGCGGAGGAGGAGCGGCCGCGACGACCGGCTTCGGAGCCGGAGCGGCGGGCTGGGTCGCCGCGACGGCGCCGAGCTGCGGGGCCTGGGGAGCCTGCGCAACCGGAGCGGCAGCGACGACCGGAACGACGGCCGGCGCGGCCGGGGTCGCCGGCGCGACGGCGGGAACGGCTTCGGTGCCGACCGGCGGCGCGCCCTGCGGGGCGACCGCGGGGACGGCGACCTTCGGAGCCTCGGCCACCGGCGCCGCGACGGGCGCGGGATCGGCAACCGGTGCACCTGCACCTGCCGCCCTCGGAGCCGCCGCACGCGACGGGTCGATGAAGGCAGCCGTCGTGTCGAGGAGCCCGTCGGCGTTACCGCGCATCAGCGCGATGCCGCCGATGCCGACGCCGAGACCGAGGACGAGGAGCGCCATCGCCCACGACGCGGCGGAGCGACCGCCCGACTTCGCGTTCGCCGGCACGACCGTGCCCGGCGGATCCATCCGCGCGTCCGAGTACGGCGCCTGCGGCACCATGAAGTGGGCCGGCATCGACGGCGACGCGTTCGCGGCCATCACGACGCCCGGCACGCTCACGCTGCCCGGCGGGACCGGCACGCCGTACGGCGCGTAGGGGTGACCGCCCATGCTCGACGGCGGAGCGCTGTGCGAGATCGGCGCGGGAGGCACGCTGCGCGAGTTCGGCGCCGGCGGCACGCTCCGCGAAGGCGGCGCGGAAGGGACCCCGACCGGCGCGAACGCGGTCGGTCCCATGTTCGCCGTCGACGGCTGCGCGAGGCCCTGCGGCGGCACGCTGCGCGGGCTCGCCATCTGGACCGTGCGCGGGTTCTCCTCGCCGGGGTGCATGTCCGCGAGCTCCTCGAGGAGCTCCTTCGGCGGCGGCGACATGAGGTCGTTCCGCTTGCCGCTCGGACGCGCCGAGTCGAGGGTCGCCTTGATGACGGCCGCCGGCGACACCGTCGTCGGCACGCTCGTCGGCATCCCCATCAGGTTGCCGGTCTTCTTCTTGACGATCTTCGGCGCGCCACGGACGGCAGTCCGTCCTTCGTCCTCTTCCCGCATGAACTTGCCGCGCGGCGGAGGAACGCTCCGCGACACGGGTCCAGGAGGAGCGCTGCGCGACATCGGAGGAGGAGGAACCGACGCGGGTCGCGACGAGAGCGGCGGCGGAGGAACCGACGCGGGGCTCGGACGCGAGATCACCGGGACGTTCTTCGACGGCATGAGCGTCGTGAGCTCTTCGTCGGAGATCGACTTCGCGAAAGGACGCGGCCGGTCACTCGCGTTGTCACGCGATCCCTCGTCGCTCGCGAGGCTCTCCTTCGTGACCACTTCTCCGGATTCTTCCGAACGACCCGGACGTTTCGTGAAGGGCAGCATGGTCCTCCGCAGTCAGTCCCCCGAGCACTGCGAACGTCACGCCAAGAGACGCCGTCCGCACGTTCACTATATCGGGCTTCCAACGTCGCCAAAACGGGAGCGATTCAGTTCTGTGGGACCCACCCGTACACACGCCGCCAGCATGGTCGTGGATCCTGCCCGGGTGGTCCGTCGATCCACCACCCCGGCGGCCCGTTGAGACACCACCGCGACTGCGAGGGATGATCCCCCTCCTGGCCCGCGGGTTGCTCGAGAGGCATCGGGACGCGATGACCACCTCGCCGACAGGACCGCTCGAAGAGGGCCAGCGCGTCGCCGGCACGTACCGGATCGTGCACGAGATCGGCGGAGGCGCGATGGGCGTCGTCTACGAAGCGGTCGACGAAGCGCTGCCGCGGCGGGTCGCGATCAAGGCACCGCGTTTTGCCGCCTTCGCGCAAGCGTTGCGGCGCGAGGCCGAGGCGCTCGCGGCGATCCGGCACCACGGCTTCGTCACGCTCCACCACCTCGCGCGCGAAGGCGACCTCGATCTCCTCGTCATGGAGCGCCTCTACGGCCAGTCGCTCGCGGATCAGCTCGCGGACCTCCGCGCCGGCGGCGAGCACATGGCGATCGGCGACGTGCTCTCGCGCGCGCACGCCGTCGCCGACGCTCTCTCTGCCGCCCACGAGGCGGGCTTCGCGCATCGCGATCTCAAGCCGGAGAACGTCGTCGTCGTGCGCTCGCGCGTCGTCGTCCTCGACCTCGGTCTGTTCGTGCCCGAAGTGCTCGTCGGTCCCGAGAACGTGCCGTCCGGCTCCGCCGATTACATCGCGCCCGAAGTGCTCTTCAGCGAGGTCGCGCGGGGCGAGGGACCGCTCGTCGATCTCTATGCGCTCGGCGCGATGACGTTCGAGCTCCTCACGAGCGTGGCGCCGTACGCCTCCGAGACGATCGAGGCGACGCTCGCGAAGCACGTCTCCACACGCGTGCCGGACCCGCGGGACCTCCGCGAGGGCGTCCCCGACGAGCTCGCGGACCTCGTCCGCGAGCTGCTCGCGAAGGACCCTCGCGAGCGGCCGCAGTCGGCCGAGGAGGTCGCGTGGCGGCTCGAAGGCGTGCGGGCGCACCTCGCCCGGCGCGGCGCGCGGGATTCGTTCCTTCAGCGCGCGAGCGCGACGAGCGCGATGCCGCCGCCGACGACGAGAGCGGCGAGCCCCACCGCGACGGGCACGAGCCACGAGGGCCGGCCCGCGCCGGGGACGCCCATCGGCACGTCACCACCGAGGTCGTGAGTCGACGGCTGCGCGTAGGGCGGCATCGGCGCCGAGGGCGGCGGCTGCGGATACGGAGCAGGCGCCGGATACCCCTGCGCCATTGCCTGCGTGACGGGCGTGGCGGGCGCCGCCTGCGGCGGCGGCGCCGCGAACGGATCGGCCGCGACGTCGACCGCGCGGGGTGCCGCGATCGGACCACGTGCGAGCCCTTCGGCGACGCGCCGCGCGAGGTCCGGCTGGGGCATCTGCGCCCACGCGCGGAAGTCGCCTTCGAGGCCGTACGCGCGACCGACCGCCAGCGCGAGCTCGCCCACGGTCTTCGTGCGGATGTTCGGGTTCTTCGCCAGCGCGACTTCGAGCACGTCGTCGAGCGCGGTGGGCACCGGATACTTGGGCGACGGGCCCGCCTTCTGGCTCGGCGGGTCGGGATCCTTCGTCAGGATCGCGAGGAGGATCGAGGGCCCGTTGTTGCCCGTGAACGGCACCGTGCCGGTCACGCACTCGTACGTGATCGCCGCGAGCGCGAAGACGTCCGCGCGCGCGTCGAGCGTCTCGAGGCCCTGCGCCTGCTCGGGCGCCATGTAGAACGGCGAGCCGATCGTCGTGCCGAGCACGGTCAGCTTCTTCGCGTCCTTGTTCTTGTCCTTCACCGACCCGAAGTCGAGGATCTTGACGTCGTCGCCTTCGCGCGTCCCGCAGAGGAACAAGTTGTCCGGCTTGAGGTCGCGGTGGACGAACTGGCGGCCGTGCGCCTCGTCGAGGCCGATCGCGACCTGCGAGAGCATGCGGACGATGCGCTCGGGCGCGAGCGTCTTCTCGCGCTTCAGGATGAAGCGGAGCTCTTCGCCGTCGAGGAACTCCATCACGAGCAGCCATACGCCGGCGGCCTCGTCGCGCTGGAAGTCGAGGACCTTGACGATGTGGTCGTGGGGGAGCTGGCTCGAGATCTCGTATTCGCGCTTGAAGCGCTCGAGCGCGACCTCGTCCTTCGCGACGTCGGCGTGGAGGACCTTCACCGCGATGCGCGTGTTCGTCTGCTTGTCGATCCCCTCGTAGACGCGGCCCATGCCGCCGTCCGCGACGACGCGACGGAGCTCGTACCGGTTGCAGAGCCGCGTGCCGAGCCGCGGGTCCTCTCCCGAATTGGCGACCGGCACCATGCTGGCGAACTGCAGAGGGCTGCCGTCCGCCGGGCAGAAACCGGCGTCGTCGGGGAAGACGCGCATGCACTTGGGGCAGCTCTTCATGGGTCGGTCCGAGCGTCGCCGGAGAGGTCAGTCGACCTTCTGTGCCGCTTCAGGGGGCGCGAAGTAGATGATGCGGTTGCAGGACGGGCACTGCTCGAGCACCGGCTCGCGACGCAACCGGTGGAACATCTGGGGCGGCAGCGCCATGTTGCAGGCCTTGCACGTTCCGTCCGTCGTCTGCGCGATGGCGGTGCCCCGCTTCGCGCGGATCATCTCGTAGCGGCGATAGACCTGCGCGGGCAGACGCTTCACGATCGCGTCGCGACCGCCGCCCTTCGAGTTCCGATCCGCTTCGAGCTGCGAGACCTTCGACTCGAGGTCGTCCTTCTTCGCGGCGAGCTCCTCTTCGACGCGCTTGTGCTCGCCTTCGACGGCTTCGATGCCGCCGCGGATCTGGGCGCACTCGCCTTCGACCTTCGTGAGCTCCTCTTCGCGATCGCGAACGAGCTTCCGGAGCTCCTCGAGCTCACGCTGCGCCGCCTGCGACTCGCGCTCCGTCCGGGAGCGATTGAGCTTCTCGCGGGAGTGCTCGATCTGCTGCTGCATCGTTCGGATGTCGATCTGGACCTCGCCGCGCTGCTTCTCCGACGCGGCGAGCTGCGTGCGCTTCGCGGCGAGCTCGTCACCGAGCTTCTTCAGGCCTTCCGTGAGGGCCGACAGGACGCCGCGCCCTTCTGCCAGCTGCTCTTCGAGGGCCTTCACGTCGGCGTCCATCGACGCCAGCTCCTCCAGCGCGCGGATCTGCTCCGGATTGCTCAACCGCAGTCTCCTTCCATGCAAAGATCGCTGAACGAGGCAGAGGCAGCTCTCGGCAGGACGCCGAGCTCACCTCGATGGCCTCGGGCTCGCCTACGTCGCGCGAGCGCTCGATTGCGTAGGCCCACCTGGGTTCGAACCAGGAACGGCCCGGTTATGAGCCGGGGGCTCTGACCGATTGAGCTATGGGCCCCTGTCACGCAGGACGAACGCTAGTCCAACAAGGTGCGCGGGGGAAGGCCCAGAGCACGCCGCGTGCCCGACGACGTGCCCAGGGTCGGCCACGTCGCGGATCACGCGGCGGAACCGGCTCAGGGGCAGGCGAATCGCCGGAGCTCGACGGGAGCCGGGGCCGTCCCGGTCGGGAGCGAGACGGCGACGAGGCCGCCCGGAACCGCGGCCAGGGGCCGCGCGCTCGCGAGCGCGGTCTCGGTCGACGCGGAGGCCTTCACGAGGAGAGCACGGCTCGCCGGCGCGACCACGGTGCGCTCGAGGGTGTCGGTCCACGCGACCCAGCGCGACGTCGAATCGGCGGACGCGGCGAGGATCGCCGCCGCCGAGCGCGCGACGCCGCCGTCGACGAGCTCCGTCGTCTCGACGCGGTCGCCCTCGAGCGCGACGCGGAGCAAGCGCGCGCCTGCGCCTTCGGTGTGGGCGGCCTCGTCGACGACGAGGGCGACGAGCGCGTCGTCCTTCTCCTGCCCCGCCACGAGATCGAACGACGCGACGCGACCGCGCTCCGGCGTCAGTCGGCGCGGGGCGCCCTGCGGCTCGCCCTTCGCGTCGAGCGCGACGACCTCGATCCAGCGGAACGCACGTCGCTCGCCGGGGCCCTCGGCGACCTCGCCCGCATCGACGACTTCCGCACGACGCGCGAGCCACGCGAGGAAGAAGCCTCCTGCCTTGCGCGGGACGAGCCGCGGGTCCTCGGCGTCCGACGTCTCCGGCGACGCGACCTTCGCGCTCGCGGCAGGAGCGCCGAGCGCCTGCACCTTCACGACGCCGCGATCGGCGAGGAGGGCGCCGGGCTTGCGCGGTGCGTCCTCGTCCCACGCCACGATCGGCGCGCTCTTGTCGTCGGGCCACGCGAGGTCGAACGCGAACGACTCGTCCGCCTGCTGCACGACCGTGCCGAGCGGCGACGCCAGCGCGTCGAGCTTCGCGACGCGCAGCTCGCGCTGGAGCGTCGTGCTCTGCCCGCTCGGCCGCGCGTACCAGACGGCGTACGCGACGCCGCCGCTCGCGCGCGGCGACGGCGGCGGGTCGTCTCCGAGCGCGGGCCCGACGTCGACGACCTTCAGGCTCTTCACGTCGAGCGGCACCTTCGCGATCGACGCGACGCGCTTGCCCCCTTCCCTCCGCGTGAGCCCGACGAGGAGCGCGTCCGGCGCGAGCGCGACGTCGCCGACGACGACGTCTTCGCCCGGGAGCGGGAGGCCCGCGCCTTCGGGCCGGCAACGCGGGACGGTCTCGGCGACGACGGGCACGGCCGACGGTGCCGGCGCGGAGGCGTCCGGCGCGGGCTCGCTCGCGCGCTTGCACGCGACGCCGAGCGACGCCGTGACGAGCGCGAGGAGCAGGACGCGCATCTAGATCCCCGCGGCGATCCCGGCCGGATCGCGCTCGACGAACCCGTCGATCACCTCGAGCGCGAGCTCGTAGCGCTCGAGCGGCGGCATCACGTAGGCGCCCGCGACGCGCTCGCGCACGGCGGCGAGCATCTCGCGCGCGATCGCGACGCCTTCCTTGCGCGCCTGCGCGCCGGTGCCCGCCTTGCGCATCCGCTCGCGGACGGCCTCGGGGACCTGCATCCCGGGGACCTCGTTGTGGAGGAACTCGGCGTTGCGGTAGCTCGCGAGCGGCAGGAGCCCGACGAGCACCGGAAGCCCGAGGGGCTCGATGTCCCGGAGGAAGCGATCGAGCACCGTCACGTCGTAGACCGGTTGGGTCATCACGATCTCGGCGCCGGCCGCCTTCTTCTGCCGGAGCCGCGAGAGCTCGCGGTCGTAGTTGAGCGCGGCCGGCTCGGCGCCGGTCGCGAGGACGAAGCGCGTGGGCGCTCCGAGCGGCTTGCCGCCCGGATCGACGCCGTGGTTCAGGCGCGCCGCGAGCTTGAGGATGCCGATCGAGTCGAGGTCGTAGACCGCGCTCGCATCGGGGAAGTCGCCCATCTTCGGCGGATCGCCGGTGACGATGACGAGGTTCTTCACCCCGAGCTCGTGGGCGGCGAGGAGGTGGGCGAGCGTGCCGAGGAGGTTCCGGTCACGACCGCAGACGTGGAGGATCGTCTCGATGCCGACGAGCTCCTGCACGCGCATCGCCATCGCGAGGTTGCCCATCCGCGCCTGGGCGCGGGCGCCGTCCGCGATGTTGACGACGTCGACGCCGCCGTCGCGCAGCATCCGCGCCGCTTCGATCGCCTTCCGGAGATCGAGGCCGACGGGCGGGTTCACCTCGACGGAGACGACGAACTTCTTCGCCGCGATCTTCGCCGCGAGGCTGCTCCGTTCGACGAACGGGACGGTCGCTTCGGCATGGGGCGCCTCGACCGGATCGGCGGTCCACGCCTGGAACGTCTCGCTCGTGCGGACGACGTCGGAGTCGCCGGGACCGCCCATCGCGGCCGCGTCCGAGGAGCCGACCATCCGCGCGGAGGCGGCGATGCGCTTGACGTGATCGGGGGTCGTGCCGCAGCAGCCGCCCACCATCTTCACGCCCATCTTGAACATGCGGCGCGCGTAGACGCCGAAGTACTCGGCGGTCGACACGTAGACGAGCCGCTCGTCGACACGGCGCGGGAGACCCGCGTTCGGCACCGCCCAGACCGGGAGCCCCACCGCGAGCATCGGCTCGACGGCCTCGAGCACGTTCATCGGACCGTCGCAGCAGTTCACGCCGACGACGCTCGCGCCCCACTCCTTCATCAAGCGCGCGATCTCGGCCGACGTCGTGCCGTCCGACATCCGGTTGTGCTCGTCGACCGACGCGCTCGCGATGACGGGGACCTTGCCGCCGGACGCGGCGACCGCGCTCTCGATCGCGGTGCGGAGCTCGTTCGTCTGGCGGAGCGTCTCGACGAGGAGCGCGTCGACGCCGGCCTCGACGAGCGCCTTCGCCTGCTCGGAGAGCGCCTTCTTCACCTTCGCGAGGTCCTCGGGGAGCGCGTCACCGAGGAAGTAGCCGGACGGACCGATCGCGCCGACCACGTAGGCGCGACCGTTCGCGGCCTCGCGCGCGAGCTTCACCGCCGCGAAGTTGATCTCGTGCACCTTGCCGGCGAGGCCGTGCTTCTCGAGGCGCATCGCGTTCGCGCCGAACGTGTTCGTCTCGATCACCTGCGCGCCGGCGCGGAGGTAGTCCTCGTGGACCTTGCGGACGAGCTCGGGCTTCGAGAGGTTGAGCTCCTCGAAGCACGCGCTGAAGAGGACGCCGCGCTCGTAGAGCTGCGTGCCCATCGCCCCGTCGACGACGAGCGGACCGCTCGCGAGCGCATCGAGGAACGTCGGCCCGGGCAGAGACGAGGACATATGGCCGCTTCGATTAGCGCGGGAAGCCACGCTTCTGCAAGGAGGCTCGGCCACGAGCGCGCGCTTGCGTTAGGCTCGCGAGAGCCGCGATGACGATCCGCTCCCTCGCCGAGTCGATCCCGGAAGTGCGTGCGAGCGAGGACCCCGCCGACCGGATCGCCTATGCGCGCGACCTCTGGCCGAGGCACCACCTCGCGGTCCGCGCCGGCAACGTGGAAGGCCATCGCCCGGCGGGGATCGTGTGGCCGACGTCGACCGAAGAGGTCGCGCGGATCGTGCGCTGGGCACACGAGACGCGTACGCCCGTCGTGCCGTTCGGGGCCGGCAGCGGCGTCTGCGCCGGGGTCCTCCCGGACGCTCGTACGGTCGTGCTCGACCTGAAGCGGATGGCGCGCGTGAGGCGCCTCGATGCGGATGCGCGTGTCCTCGAGGTCGAAGCCGGTCACATGGGCCTGCCGCTCGAAGAGGATCTCGAACGGCGGGGGCTCACGCTCGGTCACTTCCCGTCCTCGATCTTGTGCAGCACCGTCGGCGGATGGGTCGCGGCGCGGAGCGCCGGTCAGTGCTCGGGCATGTACGGCAAGATCGAGGACATGGTCCTCGCCCTCGAGTGCGTGACGGGGACGGGCGAGATCGTGACGCTCCGCCATCGCACGAGCGGGCCGAACCTCCTCCCCCTCGTCGTCGGCAGCGAGGGGACGCTCGCGGTCGTGACGAGCGCGACGCTCCGCCTCCACTCCGCGCCGCGCGTGCGCGCGTTCCGTGGCTTCTCGTTCCCGACCACGAAACGCGGATGGGAGGCGATGCGGGAGATGTTCCAGGCCGGCCTCCGTCCCGCCGTCTCGCGCCTCTACGACCCGTTCGACGCGATGCTCGCGCGCCGAGGCAGCGCGAGGAAGGACGGCAACGTCACGAAGGGCGCCCCGGGCCTCGGCGCGTCCGCGCTCCGGAGCCTCCTCCGGAGCCCGGGCGCGATCAACGAGCTGCTCGAGGGCAAAGTGGGCGGCGCGCTCTTCGGCGGCGCGCTCCTCGTCGTCATCTTCGAAGGCGGCGACGACCAGCCCGAGCACGACCTCGAACGTGCACGCGCGATCGCGCTCCGGATGGGCGCAGAGGATCTCGGCGAGGGTCCGGCGCGCAAGTGGCTCGCGCACCGGTACTCCGTCAGCTACCGCCAGGCCCCCGTGTTCGCCTCCGGCCTCTTCTCGGACACGATGGAGGTCGCCGCGCCGTGGTCGAAGCTCGAAGCGCTCTACGAAGGCGTCCGGCGCGCCCTCGGCGAGCACGTGTTCGTCATGGCGCACCTGAGCCACGCGTACCCCGACGGGTGCTGCATCTACTTCTCCTTCGCCGGAACCGCCGCGCGCACGGGGGAAGCCGGCGTGCCGACCGACGCGGGTTGGGATGCGCGCTGCGAGGCGACCTACGACCGCGCATGGCGCGCGGCGCTCGACGCGGCGCACGAGGCGGGCGGCACCCTCGCCCACCACCACGGCGCGGGACGCTCGAAGGCGCCGCGGCTCGGCGTCGAGCACGGCGCCGCGGGCACGAACGCGATCTACGCGCTCATGCGCGCGTTCGATCCGCACGGGATCCTGAACCCCGGTGCGCTCCGCCCCGACGTCGCCTCGCCCTACGTGCCGGACGCGTTCCCGACCGAGGTGCGCGCGTGATCACGCTGCATCCCGTCGATCTCCTCGTCGAGGCGTCGGGCGAGGAGACGCTCGGCGCGATCGAGCAGGTGCTCGCGTCGTCGGGGCTGACCCTCGACGTCGCCCCGGAGCACGGCGCGCTCACGGTCGCGACCTGGCTCGCGCGCGGCGCGCCGGGCGCGCGATCCACGTTCGCCGATCCGGCCGACCACCTCCTCGCCGGGCTCGAGGGCACGTTGCCGGACGGCTCGCTCCTCGTCGTCCGCCCCGAGCCGCGCCGCGCGGTCGGCCCCGATCTCGTCGCGCTCGCGCTCGGGACCGATCGCTTCGTGCGGGTCACGCGCGCGTTCCTCCGCGTCCACCGGCGCGACGCCCTTCGGCCTGCCCTTCCCTTGCCGGCGTTCGAGCTCGACGCGCCGGTGAGCGAGGCGGAGTCGCGCCTCCTCGCCGCGATCGCGCGCGAGCTCGAGCCGAAGCGCTGACGCGACTCAGTGCGCGGCGGCCGACCTCGATGCCGGCCGCGCGTGCCAGACGCGCGTCGCGAGCGCGAAACCGACGATCGCGGCCGGCAGGATGACGGCGGGCCAAGTCCACCAGTTCGAGGGGTCCGCGTTGAGCGGCTTCTTCGGCAGGACGCGCCCGAGGACGAGCGCTTCGACCGCGGTGCCGAGGTAGACCATGCCGTCGATCACGCCGACGACGATGCCGACGTTCTTCTTCCCGCCGAAGTCCATGCTCGCGGTGCCGGAGAGCATCCCGTGCACGCCGATGATCGCGAGCGTCATCAGGACGACGACCCAGCCGATCGCGTAGGTCGGGATCGTGACGAACATGAGGAGCGCGCCGGCGATCATGACGAGGTAGAGGACGCCGGCGACGGGTCCGCGGCGCGAGCCGAACACGCGGTCCGAGATGAGCCCGGCGACGACGCCGCCCGAGATCCCGGCCATGCAGTTCAGCATGCCCCAGTGGTCGTGGACGAACTCGGCGGGGAGGACGGGCGGGACCTTCCCCTCCTTCACCGCCGCGGCTGCCGCCTTCACGAGCGTGGAGGACGCGGCGCGCCCGGTCTCCTCCGCGAAGGTCTTGTAGTACTGGAGGATCGCGTTGCGGAGGAAGCCGCTGCAGAACTCGATCAACGCGATCGTGACGATCGCGCTGTTCGCCAGCATCATCTTCACGACCTTGCCGAGCGGGAGACGTTCTCCGCCGTCCGCGCCGGTCGCGTCGCCGAGGTCGAAGTCGGCGTGGCCGGCCTCGCCCGGCGTGTCCTTCACGAGGACGGCGTCGGCGATCGCGAACACGCCGAGGATCATCGCCGGGACGAAGAACGCCCACGCCGGCGACGACGCCTTCAGGATGAACGTGCACCAGTCGTAGGCGAAGTAGAGGCCGAGCGAGATGAGGATCCCGAAGATGCCGCCGAACGTGCCGCGCTCGCGCAGGTGGAACCACGCCGCGTTCACCTTCACGATCGACACGGCGCCGAACGACTGGAAGTACATGTTCACGGCGTAGAGGAAGCTCAGGATCGGGACGAGCCCGGCCTGCTCCGCCTCCGGCACCGACATGCCGTGGAGCGCGTTCCGCACGACGAGCCCCATCGCGACGTTCGCGAGGAGCGCGCCGACGGCGGCGATCATGATCGTCTTCTTGCCGCCGAGCTTGTCCGTCAGCGGCCCGTTGATCAGGAAGGAGATGCCGTAGGTCAGCGTCCCCCAGAAGTAGATGTTCGAGAACTGCGCCTTGTCGAAGACGTACCCGATGCAGGCGTTGAGGTTGTAGCGCCCCATGTAGAGGAACGCGTACGTCATCCCGACCGGGAACCAGTTCTGGAAGCGGCGGTGGAGGAAGGCCTGCGAATGGCCGAGATCGATCCTCGGGAGCCGCCGGACGATGACGATGATCAGCGCGAGGAGCGCGACGATCGGCAGGAGCTCACGGAGCCAGTTGGGCATGGGCGCGCGGAGAATGGCACGCCGACCGGGCCCTCGGGAAGGATCAGCTCGGCGTCACTTGTCCCCGAACCGCGGATCGTTCAGCGCCTCTTCTGCCTTGTCGATGGCCTCAGGCGGCAGCTCACGCATGAAGAGCGGCGGCATCTTGAGGACGTCGCTGGACGACATCCGCATGCGGGCCACGGCGAGCACCCGCTCCGCCTTCGGCATCGTGCCGTCGACGAACTGCTTCATGTCGAACTTCGCGCGCGAGATGCTCTGGTCGAGATCCGGCTGGTGGCACTGCGCGCACATGTGGAGGAGGATCTCCTTGCCGGTGGCGTCCTTGCGGGGGACGAACGAGAGGTCCGAGAGGGCGTCCTCGAGGAAGACGCGGCGCATGTCGGGGAGCTGCGATTTCTCGATCTGGCCGTTCATCATCTGGACGTACTTGTTCGAGACGAAGAGGAGCTTGTCCGGATCGGTCACCTTCACGTCGTGGTACGGCGGCGGGAGCTCCTGACCGGCGAGCGACTTCTGGAAGAGCGTCTCCCACGTCCGGCTCGTGCCGGGCGGCGTGTTGATCGCCGGCTGCTGCGGCGCGGAGCTCTGGACCTCGGTCTCGATCGTCTTCGACTGGAAGACGACCTCGTCGCGCGGGACGAGGCCCTGGCCGACGATCATGTCCTCGAGGGCGCGCGCATCGCTCTTGTCGATCATCTGCGCGGGGATGCCGCCGTACTCCTCGCCGCCGTGCACGCGCTTGTAATCGATGAGGAGCTGGATGCCGCCGGGGCGGTCGTTGCGGAACCAGTGGGTCCACGGATCCCGGAGCTCGCGCATGAGGAGCGCCTTTGCGGCCTTCCGGTTCGGCTGGTGGCAGGAGAGGCAGTCGAGGATCGAGTTCTTCAGATCGCTGTCGTCGTAGAGCGTGAAGCCCTTCCAGTTCGACTCGACGTCCGGTGAGAAGAGGTCGCCGTTCGTGCAGCCGCCTTCGTTCTTCTCGCAGCCGAGCTCGAACTTGAGGAGGTAGAACGTGAGCTGGCCGGTGCGCGCGTCCTCGGACGCCATCTCGACGAACGTCTCGCCGCGCGTGTAGCTCGCGACGGTGTAGCCGCGGAGGCGCTGCGGGAGACCGGGGACCGGCGTGAACACGATCGCGCGCGGGTTCACCGCCGAGACGTTGCGCGCGATGAGCGAGCTCGAGTTCGCGAGGAGCGCGAAGCCGGGGTTGCCGTCGAAGGCGTTGCGCCCGTTCGGGTTCTTGAAGTCGATCTGGAGGGCGCGGAGCACGTCCCGCACGCCGGTGATCGACGCGCCGTTGCAGAGGCCGCGCGTCACGCGGTTGTCCTGGCCGCGCGCGCAGACGGCCGCCGTCTGCTCCGGACCGCTGTTCAGCCCGGCGAAGAGATCCGGGTGGGCCTCCTTCCGCAGGTCGGCGGGATCGTAGATCGGGTCTTCGGAAGGCTTCCCGTCCGCGGCGGCGCCGCCCTTCGCCGGGTCCTGCTCCTCTCCGCCTCCGAACACGCCGAGGCCGAAGCCGTCGGAGCAGGCAGACGCGAGAGCAGCGGACACGAGCGCAACGCCGAGAGCGAGGTGGTTCCGGATCATCTCGGAGGAGGTCATCAGCAAACCCGGTGCCGAGGCCCTCGGAGAGCGCCTCTCGCGGGAAAGCTGCGTTCTGTGCGGATCTCCCTGCGCAGCGGACCGGGGTGATCAGAGTCATCGCCGGACGGACGATCCAGGACGAGTAACGCGCACGTTACGATGCGTACCATGTAGGTATTTTTAGTTGCATCATGCACTAGTTGCCCACGGCGCTCCCAGAATCTTCGCGTGCGAGCGGCCTCTCCGGTGACCAGGCGCCGCCATGAGCAGACAGCGCCGATCGCTGGCCTGGGCCGTGCACGAGCCCTCCTCGGCCCCTGCCCCCCGGCTCCTAGCCCCCCTCGGAGAGATCGCAATGATGAGAGCGCGCCTCGCAGTCCTGAGCCTCGGCTTCGTGACCTCCGGAACCTTCGCCTTGATGGCGTGTGGAGGGACTCCGCCGGATCTCGGCAATGGAGAAGAGGACGTCCACAAGACCACCGAGGCCTCGTCGGTCTCGATCGAGCTGCAGGATGCGAGCGGCGGGAAGATCGGGTCGTGCTCGGGCACGCTCGTCTCGCCCGAGCTGGTGCTCACGGCAGGCCACTGCGTCGTCGCCGCGAAGAAGTTCGCGATCACGGCCAAGGCGGTGAACAAGACGTCGACGAGCACGATCGCCGTCTCGCCCTGGAAGAACTACAAGTCGAGCTTCTCGCACCCGAACAACGCGGACATCGCGCTCCTCCGCCTCGACAAGGCGATCCGGCTCGACAGCTACCCGAAGATCTCCTCGAGCCAGATGAAGAGCGGGACGCAGGCGCTCAAGTTCGCGCGGGGTGCCGCGAGCGGCGAGCCGCAGCCGTCCGACGTGGAGCTCGAGCCGGGCAAGTCGAAGGGCTTCCGTCTCACGTACACCGCGGGCAAGGCCGAGACGGGCTTCCTCGACACGGGCGGCGCGGTCGTCAACGAGGACGGGAAGATCGTCGGCGTCGTCTCCGGCCGCGGCAAGACGAGCGGGCTCCTCTACGTCACGCGCGTCGATCTCTTCGCGAAGTGGATCTCGAATTCGCAGAGCTGCGCCGAGGACCTGAACATCAAGGGCTGGGGCGGTGACCCCTGGGGCGGCGGCGGCAGCCAGGGCGGCGGCACGCCCGGCTGGTGGCAGGGCGGCGTGTTCGGCGGCTACGGCGGCACCGGCGGCTCGATCGACGCGGGCACCCTCGCGCCGCTTCCGGGCGGCCAGGAGTCCGGCTCCTCCACGCTCCCCCCCGACGGCACGTCCGGCACGCCGGGCGACGGTTCGGGCGGCAGCCTCACCAACGCGCCGGGCGCGTGCCCGCCTCCGCCCGAGTGCATCGGCAGCGAGTGCGCGATCACGGGCAGCTTCGGCGAGCCGGGCCAGGACGGCGATCTCGACGGCGACGGGAAGCCGAACAGCACCGACGACGACATCGACGGCGACGGCATCCCGAACGGCCAGGACCCGCTCCCGACGATCCCGGGCAAGCCCGGCGACGCGGACGGCGACGGCGTCCCCGACGCGCAGGACCCCTTCCCGACCAAGCCCGGCAAGCCCGGCGACATGGACGGCGACGGCATCCCCGACACGCAGGACGACAGCGACGGCGACGGCATCGTCGACGCGAACGACGCGGCGCCCGCGTTCCCCGGCAAGCCGGGCGACGCGGACGGCGACGGCATCGCCGACGGCCAGGACACCCTCCCGAAGACGGCAGGCAAGCCCGGCGATCGCGACGGCGACGGCATCGCGGACGGCTCCGACACGAACCCCGACGTCCCGAACGGGTCCGCGACCGGCACGTCGCCGCCGGCGGACAAGTGCCCGGGCGAGGAGATCTGCCCGACGGAGCCCGACACCGCGAACTGCAGCGGCCCGAACTGCGGCGGCTGCAGCGGCCAGCAGGGCTGCGTGGACGAGGTGATCGACTACGGCGACTGCGCGTGCAGCAGCCAGACCGGTAACCCGCCCGCGCTGAAGTGAGCCCCTCGCGGCGCACGTAGCAAGCGCACAAGATCCTCGGCCGCACCACGCGACGCGTGTGTGCGGCCGAGCCGTTTCCATGTCGCTTGCGCACGGCCGAGGGGCGCGCGACGATGCATCGAGCCTCCAGGCGCGCATGCTGCACTCCGAGCTCCTCGCCCAGATCCCGCTCTTCGACACGCTCGCGGCGGAGGACCTCGAGGCGCTCGCGAAGCGCATGACCGAGCGCACGTTCAAGGCGGGCGAGGTCGTCTTCAACCAGGGCGACAAGGGCTCGAGCATGTACGTCGTCCTCTCGGGCGCCGTGCAGATCTTCCTGCCCGGCAGCGGCCCCGAAGAGCCGCGCGTCGTCCTCAAGGACGCGCGCACCGGCGAGTACTTCGGCGAGCTCTCGCTCTTCGACGACAAGCCTCGCTCGGCGAGCGTCGAGTCCGTCGTCGACACGACGCTCCTCGAGCTCACACGCGAGGAGTTCGGCGAGCACCTCTCGAAGTCGAAGAACGCGGCGATGGCCATCCTCGCCGAGATGGCGGAACGTCTCCGCGAGACGAACGCGCTCCTCTCGCAGCGCGCCGCCCGCGACGTCGTGAAGGAGCTCGAGGAGAACCTGACCTGGGGTCAGCGCCTCGCGGACAGGGTCGCGGAGCTGAACGGCAGCTGGGCGTTCATCCTCTTCCTCATCGCGCTCACGTTCGGGTGGGCCGGCGCGAACAAGCTGCTCCCGAACGCGTTCGATGAGTACCCGTTCCAGTTCTACAACCTGTTCCTCGCGATCCTCGTCGCGCTCCAGGGACCGCTCATCGTCATGAGCCAGAACCGGCAGTCGGTGAAGGACCGCGCGCAGGCGGAGACCGACTTCCGCGTGAACCTGAAGAACGAAGTCGGGATCGAGACGCTCCTCCGCGAGGTGGGCGCCCTCCGGGCGGAGACGAACAAGCGGTTCGAGGTGCTCGAGCGCATGGCCCGCACGGACCGCGTGCGTGCCGAGGTGCCCGCGAAGAAACCAGGCGGCCCGCTCGGACCGTCGTGAGTCCCTTGGGCGGACCGCGGCGGGTGCTGTAGGATCCTGCTGGAATGCGCAGCCCGAGCTCGAGACCGCTTCGCGTCGCCGTGTTCGCTGCAGCGTCCGCTTTCACCGTGCTCGCGATCATCGAGGGCTGCGGCCTCGACATCCTCGGGACGGTCGACGGTGGCGGCATCGAGGCGGGGGACGAGATCCCGCCGGTCTCGCTGCCCGACGGCGCGAAGGTCGACTACGACGCGGGCCCCGGCGGCGAGGAGGACGTCCGCGTCGAGCAGACCAAGTGCGAGCAGGTCTGCGGCGACGCAGGAGGCGGCTGCGACGCGGGCAAGTGCGTCTTCACCTGCAACGGCAACGGCTCGTGCGCGGCCGTCGCGTGTCCGCCCGGCGTCGCGTGCGTGGTCGACTGCAAGGGCAACGACTCGTGCAAGGGCGACATCGACTGCACCCAGGCGTCGAGCTGCGCGATCACCTGCAACGGCGACCGCGCCTGCACCAACGTGGCCTGCAGCGGCACCGCCTGCACGACGAGCTGTCCGAAGAACGACTCGTGCGGCACCGTCCGCTGCGACGCGGGCTCCTGCGCGGTCACGTGTGGCGGCGACCGGACCTGCGGGACGCTCGACTGCGCCGGGGGCTCGTGTCAGGTCGGCTGCACGGCGGGAGGCGCATGCAGTGGATCGCTCACGTGCTCGGGCGGGAGCTGCAACGTCGCCTGCACCGCGGGCAACACGTGCCGGCCGATCGCGTGTGACGCGGGCTCGTGCACGATCCTCTGCACCGAGGACTCGTCGTGCGACGACGGCGTGATCGTCAACGCGAACACGTCGCTCGTGACGTGCGAGAAGAAGTCGTGCTCGGGCGGGATCTCGTGCTCGGGGTCGACGTGCAACGTACGTTGCACCGGCACCGGCTGCGAGAACGGCATCTGCTGCGATGCCGGAACGTGCGACGCGGGCGGCAAGGCGACGGATACGTGTCAGTGAGACCGGCCTGCACGGAAAGTTGCAGCTAGAGCGGCGACGAACGCCCCTCCGTTTGCCGCGGGGTCGGTTCGGCACTAGACCGACCCCATGCGCTCGGTAAAGCTCCTCTCCTTCGTGATCGCGCTCGGCGCCGTCGCCTGCAGCGTCGAGACCACGTCCTCGTCCACCTCGAACGGCGGACCGGAGGAGGCGAAGCCGGCGGAGCAGATCCCGCCCGCGGCACAGGCGCTCGGCAAGGACGGGACGGTGGCGTCCGTCGAGCTCGTGGAGGTCTACAACGCGGGCGCCGCCGCGAAGCTCGTCGACCTCGCGTTCAACCCGCTCGTCCCGGGCGAGGCCTGGGTCGTCGGCTACGACAGCAACGTCTACATCGGCCAGGGCCTCGACGGCGCCGACCCGAAGTGGATGAAGAAGAAGGACCCCGCCGCCGTCCACTTCATGCACAAGCCGCCGGCGATCGCGATGGGCGACAACGGCTTCTGGGGCACCTGCGGGAACAACGACAACTCGCAGGCGGCGCGGACGCCGAACCTGTTCATGGGCCCGGCGCTCTTCTCGACGAACCTCGAGGTCTTCGCGGTGCGCACGCCGGACGGGCTCGGCTCGCACTACGACATGCTCCACAACTCGCCGTTCTGCCGCGGGATCGCGTTCGTGCCGGGCAACAGCAACAACGAGTACTGGGTCTTCAACGGCCAGGACGGCTCGCTCGATCGCTACAAGTTCAACAAGGACCACGGGCCGGGCAACGACGACCACTCCGACGGCGAGATCTACCGCTACGCCGCCGGCCAGGTGAAGCAGGCCCCCGACGACACGTCGAGCCATGTCTTCTACGACGCGACCGACTCGTTCCTCTACGTCGCGGACACGGGCAACCAGCGCATCGTGAAGCTCGACACGGCGAAGGGCACGAAGGGCGGCGAGCTCCCGCGCCAGAACGAGCCGCTGAAGGATCAGGCCGTGATGGAAGGCACCGCGGTCGAGGAAGTGATCGCGCCGGGCGTGCTCGAGAAGCCGAGCGGGCTCGAGGTGAAGGACGACGTGATCTTCGTCACCGACGCGGCGACGAGCACCTTCTACGCGTTCGACAAGACCGGCAAGGAGCTCCACCGCCTCGCGACCGAGCTCCCCGCGGGCTCGCTCGGCGGCTTCGTCTTCGGTCCCGACGGCCACATCTGGTTCGCCGACCGCGTCGGGGGCCGCGTGATGAAGATCGTCCCGCGCTGAAGACGATCGGCATCGGAAGAACCGGGACGGCGAAACCGTCCCGACGCATTGCAGCATCGAAGCTGGTCGCATGGCCACGAAGCCCGACCTGCTCGTCGTCTACGAGCACCCCGAGTGGCAGAAGCCGCTCTTCGCCGCGCTCGAGAAGCACGGTCTCACCTTCACCACGCTCGATCTGAAGCAGGCCGCGTTCGTCCCCGGGGATCCGGCGCCCGCGCCGGTCGTCTTCAACCAGGCGAGCCCGAGCGCGTACGTGCGCGGCAACGCGCGTGCGGTGCCGCTCGCGCTCGCCTACCTCCAGTCCCTCGAGGGCTCCGGCGTGAAGGTCCTGAACGGCGCCCGCGCATTCGCGCTCGAGCTGTCGAAGACGACGCAGGCCGCGATGATCGGGAGGCTCGGCCTCCGCACGCCGCGCTCGATCGCGTTCAACGATCTCGACGCGCTCCGCGCCCGCCTCGACGAGGAGCACGCGTGGAAGTGGCCGGCGCTCCTCAAGCCCGAACAAGGCGGCAGCGGCGCGCGGATCGCGAAGCTCGGCTCCTACGACGAGCTCCGCGCGCACGTCGAAGCGACCCCGTCGATCTGGCAGCCGGACGGTCTCCTCCTCCTCCAGGAGTACTTCGAGCACGATCACGAGCACGGGATCGTCCGGATGGAGCTCCTCGGCGGCGAGCTCCTCTACGCGATGCGCGTCGTTTCGCACGGCCGCTACAACCTCTGCCCTTCCGAGGTGTGCAACCCGTCGGACCCGAACGGCGACGCGCACTGCGCGATCCCGGAGACGCCCGCGAAGCCGGTCGAGTTCTACCCCTACCCCGAGGTGCCGCCGGAGGCGGTGGAGGCGGGGAAGCGGATCGTCGCCGCCGCGGGGATCGACGTCGGCGGCATCGAGTGGCTCGAGTCGCGAGGCGAGCGCGTCTTCTACGACGTGAACGCGAACTCGAACCTGCGCCCGGCCATCGCGCAGCACTTCGGCTTCGATCCGTTCGATCGGGTCGTGCAGTGGCTCGGAGGACACGTGCGCCTTGCGCGGGCGTCCTCCCGCGAGTAAGACCCCGGCCATCGCACGAGGCGGGAAGTCGGTGAGAATCCGACGCGGTGCCGCCGCTGTAACCGGGGACTCGAGACGGAACGACACCACTCTCGCGGCGACGCGAGGGGAAGGTCCGCCGAGAGGACGATCCGGGAGCCAGAAGACCTCTCGCGCGACGTTCCCTTCTCGAGTGCCGCGCGGACCACGCGGCGGGGGTGGCGTGGATGTCTCTTCCTCGATCGTCGTTCGCCCGCTTCGTCGCGGGCTCTCTGTCCGTGCTCTCGTTCGTCCTCGTCGCGTGCAGCGACGACGACGGGGCGTCGCCCGCGGGAGGCGCCGACGCGTCGATCCCGCTCGGTGATCCGACGTATCCCGACGCCGCCGCGCCCTCCGGCGAAAAGCCCCGCGTCGACGGCGGCTTCGCGTCTCCGGAAGGCGGCGTCGTGCGCGAGGATCGCTTCGTCACGCAGGTCGTCTCGTTCATGCCCGGTCCTTGCGCGGGCTTCGGCGCCCCTTCGATGCCGGGCATCGTCGAGGGACCGCCGGAAGGAGCGGGCACGCTCCAAGGCAGCTTCGACGTCGTGTCGCTCGGCACCGGCGGCGAGATCGTCCTCGCCTTCGGGGAGAACGCGATCGTCGACGGGCCCGGCGTCGACTTCGTCGTCTTCGAGAACGCGTTCTACGCGAACGGCGATCCCTCGCAGATCGCCGCCGACCTCGGTGAAGTGAGCGTGAGCGAGGACGGTCAGACGTGGACGCCCTTTCCGTGCACGCCCGGCGCTTCCCCTCCCTACGGCGCATGCGCCGGTTGGCGGCCGGTGCTCTCCTCGACGAAGAGCGGCATCTCGCCGTTCGATCCCGCGGCAGGCGGGGATCCGTACGATCTCTCCACGATCGGCATCCGCGAGGCGAAGTTCGTGCGCATCCGCGACATGTTCCGCACGACGTGCCCGGACAAACCGCCGCGCCCGACGAACTACGGCTTCGATCTCGATGCGATCGCGGTCGTGAACGCGAAGCTTCCCTGAGCGTCTGCGCGCTTCGCGAGAGAGCGGGAGCGTGGTTCTGCCGCGTCGTCCGTCCAACGGGGCGACAATCCACTTCCCGTCGGTCCGCGTTTTGAGGCTATGCTCGCGCTCCGCGTGCGGGCCTAGCCCCGCCTCGGGACCGACAACAAGGAGCCTTGCCGTGAACCGTACGGGCCTTTCGTTTGCAGCTTTCGCCGTCGTCGCCGTCTCCGCGCTCGGAACCGCGGCTTGCGGTAAGGACGAGCCGCCGCCGCAGAACCCGCAGGCGATGAACACCGGCGCGCAGGGCGGCTGGCAGCAGCAGCCCGGCCAGCCCCAGCAGGGTGGCTGGCAGCAGCAGCCTGGTCAGCCCCAGCAGGGTGGCTGGCAGCAGCAGCCCGGCCAGCAGCCCCAGCAGGGTGGTTGGGGCCCGCAGCCCGGTCAGCCCACGCAGCCCGGTCAGCCCACGCAGCCTGGCCAGCCCACGCAGCCCGGTCAGCCCGGCGCGATCCCCGGCCTCCCCGGCATGCCCGGCCAGCAGCCTGCAGGCGGCGGCGGCGGCGCGACGGGTACGGCGCAGGCGATCGACCCGAACCTCGCCGCGGCCGCGACCGGCCTGATGGGCATGTACGCGTCGAGCGAAGCGCCGGGCATGGCGAAGGAAGGCAACGTCGTCGCCGGGAACTTCTCGGCCGAGGGCCAGATGCTGGAGCAGCAGTTCCAGTTCGTTCCCGGCAAGTGCTACACCGTCGTCGCCCAGGCGGTCCCGCCGCTCCAGGTGCAGATCGAGATCCAGTACGTGACGCCGCTCCCCGGGTTCAACCCGAGCGTCGGCAAGTCGAACGCGGGCACGCAGGTCTCGGTCGGCGGGAAGGCCAACTGCCTCCGTCCGCTCGCGCCCGTCGCGGCGCCGGCGAAGTTCATCCTCCGCGCCGCGAAGGGCACGGGGCTCGCGGCGGCGCAGCTCTACTCGAAGTGAGCTGACCGTCGTTGCGTCGAACGGCGTGGCCTCCGGGCCGCGCCGTTCGTGCTTTGTCGTCACGCGAGGCGATGGTGGCGCCCGCGCGTCTTGTACAAGCCGAACGCTCCGACGGCGATCATCCCGACGCAGAGCGCGACGACGAGCACCATGAAGACGAGGCCCCATCCGCGAGCGATGAGCTCGTTGAGCAGCATGTCCGTGTCGTGCGTGTGCGGCATTGCGAAGCCTCCACGCCAACGAGCAGCATGCGGCGTGCCGGTCCCCTCGCCCCTTCCAGTGCTCGCGTGGCTCTGCTACCTCGTGACCTCCGATTCCCATGCTCGACATCGCCTTCATCCGCCAGAACGCTGAGCTCGTCCGGACCGCCATCAAGAACAAGCGGCTCGACACCGACCTCGACGCGCTCCTCTCCGCCGACAAGGACCGTCGCGAGATCCTCGCGAAGCTCGAGCAGAAGCGCGCGCGCAAGAACGAGGTCGCCGCCCTGATCCCGAAGGCGACGAAAGAAGAGCGGCCGAAGCTCATCGACGAGGGCAAGGCGGTGAAGGGCGAGATCGAGGAGCTCGAGCCGAAGCTCTCCGAGGTGCAGAAGCGCTTCGACGACCTGATGCTCCGCATCCCGAGCATCCCGCGTCCGGAGGTGCCGATCGGCGCCGGCGAGGACGACAACGTCGAGATCCGCAAGGTCGGTACGCCGCGCTCGTTCGACTTCACGCCGAAGGACCACGTCGCGCTGATGCAGGGCCTCGGCCTCGTCGACTGGGACGGTCCGCGCAAGTTCGCGGGCGCGCGCTCGTACGCGCTGAAGGGCATGGGCGCGATCCTCGAGCTCGCCGTCACGCGCCTCGCGATCGACACCCTCGTGCAGCGCGGCCTCACCCCGGTCATCCCGCCCGTGATGGTGAAGGAGCGCGCGATGCAGGGCACCGGCTTCTTCCCGCTCTCCCGCGAGGAGGCCTACGCGATCACGGCCGACGAGCTCTATCTCGTCGGCACGAGCGAGGTGCCGCTCGTCTCGCTCCACTGCGACGAGGTCCTCGATGCCGCGTCGCTCCCGATCCGTTACGCCGGGATCTCGAACTGCTTCCGTCGCGAGGCCGGTGCGCACGGCAAGGACACGAAGGGCCTCTACCGCGTCCACCAGTTCACGAAGGTGGAGCAGGTCATCTTCTGCCTGCCCGACGAGGCGCTCGCGGAGAAGGAGCACTACTTCCTCCTCGGCAACGCCGAAGCGATCCTCGAGAAGCTCGAGATCCCGTACCGCGTCGCGATCGCGTGCACGGGCGAGATCGGCCTCGGCCAGACCCGCAAGCACGAGGTCGAGTCGTGGATGCCGGGGCGAAACGACGGCAAGGGCGCCTACAACGAGACGCACTCGTGCTCGACGCTCGGCGACTTCCAGGCGCGCCGCTCGAACATCCGCCTGCGGATGCAGGACGGGTCGATGACGTACCCGTACACGCTCAACAACACGGCCGTCGCGAGCCCGCGCATCCTGATCCCGCTGCTCGAGAACCACCAGAACGCCGACGGCTCGGTCACGCTGCCGAAGGCCCTCGTCCCGTACATGAACGGCGTCGAAGTCCTGCGACCGATCTGATCAACGGCGCTTCGGCGCCGTCGGCTTCGCGGATGCCTTCGTGCGCGGAGGATCGCCGAGCCTCACGACCTCCGACGAGGGCGTGCGGACCTCGCGCGGTCCCGGCGGCTCCTCGACGCGACCGCGCAGGATGTAGAACACGGAGACCGGCAGCGCGATCGAGACGAGCGCCATGAACGCGACCAGCGTTCCGTAGCGTGGCGGCTTCTGCGGCGGCTGCGCGACCGACGGCGGCGCCATCGGGAACGGCGGCGGCGCCGCCTCGTGCGGACGCGGGCCGGGCACCGCGAGCACGCCGAGGCTCGCGTGGTCCATCGGGCGCGGCGGGATCGGGTCGCCGACCCGGAGCGCGCTCTCGGAGCCGTGGTCGCGCCCGAGCGCGATGTTCGGCGCGATCGGCGACGGGCCGGACGGACGCTGCACCGGCGATGCGGCCGCGACCTGCGCGCTGTAGGGCCGGTTCGGCATCACGGCCGTCTTGTTCTCCGGCCGCGCGTCCTCGTCCTCGTCGTCGCCGATCGGCGACGGCACCTCCGCGGCGATCACGCGGAGCATGTTCGTGAGGTGTCCCGGCGCCTGCGTCGTGACGCTCTCCGGCTCGTCCTCGGCCGGGAGCGTCGGCGCCCCCTTGATCTTCTTCGTCGTGCCTTCCGTCCCGTCGAGCACTTCGTCGAGGACGGCGGGACCGCGCGTCGTCACGCTCTCGTCGTGGTCGTACGGATCGTCCTCGGCGGCGGGCGTGGGCGGCAGGTTGGGCTTCGGGACGGGAGCGGTCGGAGGGTCGAGCCGAGGCGACGTCGGCGGATCGAGGACGCTCGGCGACGGCGAACGCGGCGCGTCCGACTTCTTCTCGGTGACGACCGGGATCGAGTCGAGCGTCGGGAGGCGGATCGCAGGCGCACGCGTCGTCACGCTGTCGGTTTCACCGTCCGGACCGGACGCCCGCGTCGGCAGCGCGACCTGGGCCGCGGCCGGCAGCTCGACGCTGCTGACGACGGTGCGCACTTCGGTCTCGTCGAGGTTGTCGTCGTCCTCGCCGTCGGCCGTCTCGGCGAGCACGTCCCCTGGCTTCGTCTCCGGTGCGGACGGCGCCTTCGCGCGCGGCGGCGGAGGGGGTGTCGGCGGCGGGACGCGGACGATCGCGACGTCGGAAGGTGGCCGGAGCGGCAGGCGTACCCCGAGCTTCGCGCGCTCGGTGTCGAACTCGTCGTCGTCCTCCCCTCGCGCGGGCCCCGTGCCGAGGAGCGTCATCATCGGCCGACGTGCCGTCGGCATGCGGCCCACCGACAACGCCGGCTTCGCCGTCGGCGAGGTCTCGCGCGAGAGCTCGTCCTGCACCGCGTCGGGCAGCTTCTGCACCGTCGAGTCGTCCGCGTCGGCGCCGTGCGGCTCGGCGTCTGCGTTGCGACCACCTGGCCCGACCGCTGGCGCCGTCTGCGCCGCAGTCGTGTCGGCGTCGTCGTCGTCGACCGGCACCACAGCGAGCAGTGTACCGGTCACCGGCGGCGAAGCCCAGGTTGGTGACTTTCCAGGGGTCGCGACGACGTGGTCCGGTCGCGGAGTACCTGGTACGGCTCATCCGCGCGCTCGCGGCGAGCCGCGCTCGGAAAGCCCGAACGAAAACGCCGTTGACCCGGACGCGAGGGACCGGTATTCGATGTGACCCCACGGCGCGGTAGCCAAGTGGTTAGGCAGCTGATTGCAAATCAGCCACACGTCGGTTCGAATCCGATCCGCGCCTCAGAACGAAGGCCGAGCCCGCACGACGGACTCGGCTTTTCTCGTCTGGCCTCGCCTCGCCTCGCGCGAACCTCAGCCGAACGCCCGCGCGAACCGGCCGGCGGAAGGTGCCCGCCTCGGATCCGTCGAGGACGGCGAAGGTGACCGCCTCGAACGCGCCCTGACGTGCGCCCTCGAGCTCGGCGCGGAATGCCTCCGCGACGACGGCAGGGTCGTTGCGGAACACGCCGCACCCCCACGCGCCGAGCACGAGATGGCGGTGCCCTTCCTCCGCGGCGACGGCGAGGACGCGGGCGACCCGCTCGCGCATGACGGCGTCGACCTCCTCCCGGCGGCCGGGGTCGCGCGCGAGGACGACGCCCGCGTTCGGAGCCGGTGACGTGAGGAAGCTCACGGCGTAGGGCTCTTCGAGGAGCGCGCCCGAGACGTCGTCCCGGAACACCGGAACGGCGGGCGAGCTGACGACCCAGGCCGTGTACATGGGATCACCGGTCTCACGGTGGTGCCGGTACATGGCGCTTCGGAGGAGGCAGGGGTAGAGCGCGGAGGAGCGCGCGAGCGACTCCTCCTGCGCCCGGGCGCCGGAGAGGAAGCCTCCGCCGGGGTTCTTCGCGGACGCGAAGTTCAGGACGAGCGGCACGACCCCCTCCTGAGCGAACGCGCGCGCGCTCGCGAGGCTGGTCCCGTCGACGACCCGGATGCGCGGCGACGCCGTCGCCTTGCCGGAGGGCGGGATGACGACGTCCTCGGGGCGGACGTCGCGCGTGGCGGCCACCGCGCGCGCGACGTCGGCGGAGATGTCGACGGAGCGGCCGGAGCGCGCGACGTAGGTGCCGCGCGCCGCGATGTCGGCGGCCTCGCGCCCTTGCTGGGCGGCGACGGCGCGCGAAGGGCCGCGCTCTGCCCACGGAAGGGTGAGGTGGTGGGAACGAGCTGTCATCGGGCAAAGAGTAGCACGCACTCTTTTTGCGTCGAGGGCGGACCGGCGCGAAGTGACCCAGCACGCACGGCCGCCACGCCTGCTCGAACGCACGCGAAGCTCGTCCACGCGGAACGACGGGCGGTGACGCGCGCGGCATGCGGCGTGCTGAGCCGGAGCGCATGACGACGCACCACGATTCCGTCGATCCGACGTCCGCATCGTTCGACCCCGACGCGGAAGCGCTGCGTCTCGCGATGCGCGTCGTCGCGCACGCGCGCGTCGCACGCAGCTTCGCCCGCATCGCCGCGGGCGTCGTGCAGGAGAGCGCAAAGCAGGCGAGCACGGTCCTGAAGGCCTATGCCGGTGCGGCGCTCGCCACGCCGCCTGCTCAGGACGCGCCCGCCGAGGCGCCGCAGGCGGTCGACGCGGCCGCGCTGAAGCGCCTCGCGCGAGCAGCCGCCGAAGCGGCGACGGAGGTGACGGCGACCGAGATCGCGCGCGTGCTCACGGCGCTGGACACGATCACCGCGCCGCGCGCGCCGACGCGGGACGGCGACGCCGAAGCGGTGCGCGCTCCGGCGGCCTCGCCCTCCGGCACCGTCACGAAGGGCGCCGCGAACGACGCCGCGTGACGAGCACGGCGCACGCGCCGAGCAGCACCGCGCACGCGCCCGACGACGATGAGCCGAACGAGACCTCGCACGCGATCGACGCTCGAGCCCGCGCGATCGCGTCGACCTCGTCGCGGAGCTCCTCCGTCTGCCAGAGCTGCTGATCGGCTTCGCGGAGGCGATCCGCGGCCGGCCGCGGCGGCGGCGCGACCGCGAGCGCGCCCGCGTCGATCCGCGAAGCGCGCGCGACCGGCGTGGGCGCCGGCGCGGGGACCTGCCGGTCGCTCTCGGCGCAACAGCGGAAGCCCTGCTGGTAGGCGACGAAGTCCTCGTTGTGCGCGCGCGTCGCGGGACGGCAGCGCGCGCGGACAGGGCCCCAGTAGCCGCCTTTCAGCACGGACGCGTAGCCCGTCGTGCGCACCGTGCGCGTCCACTCGTCGACGTTCCCGGTCATGTCGTAGACGCCGAACGGGCTCCGGCAGCCGGCCCGTGACCCCGACGGCTCGCCCTGCCAGAGGCGATCGAGCTCTTCCCTCGCCTGCTGTCCGTCGCGCGGCTGGAGCGCGCCTTCCTTGAACGGCCGCCACGACCGGTCCATCACGCACGCCTGCGTGTCGCGCTCGTAGCCGTAAGGGTACGGCTGCACGTCCTCGCCCTCGCACGCGAACGTCCACTCCGACTCGGTGCAGAGGCGCTTCTCCGACGCCTTGCAGGTGGCCTCCGCCTCGCGGAAGGTGGCCACGATCATCGGATTTTCGCCGGCGCGGTTCGGGTACTCGAAGCGGTCGATGCAGAAATCGAGCGCCTTCTTCGGCAGCTTCGCGATCTCCGAAGCGATCTTCTCGCGATCGAAGGTGCGGCAGCGCGCAGGGAAGTCGCGGCTGATCCAGTCGGTGCAGGCGGCGTCTTGGAGGCGCTCGATCTCGCCGGTCGCGTCACCGAACGACTCGAGGCGGTAGTCGCCCTTCACGCGGACCATCCCGACCGGGCACCCCGCGCCGGTCTTCTCCCGCGCTTCGGTGAGCTCCGGGGCCTCGCCGCCGCCGGTGCCGGGCGCGATCGCCTGCCAGTGCTTCTTCTCGATCGAGCGCCACTCGAACCGCGGCTGCTCGCGGCGCATCTCGTTCGCGAAATCGATCGCGGTGAGCCCGTGCGCACGCAGCCAGAAGCCGGCGCCGAGACCGACGACGAGCGCAGCCCCGACGGCGGCCTTGCCGAGCAGGATCCAGCGGAGGACGGCGAAGGGCTTGGAGCTCACGGTTTCGGTGCGCCGGGGGCAGGACCACGGAGAGACGGCGCGGCGCGCGGGTTCATTCAGCGCGCTCGCCGACGACGAGGTACTGGTACGGGAGATCGATCGCCCGCGTCCGCGCGCGGAGCCCCGCCGCCGTGAGCTCGCGCTCGACCTCCTCGGGTGCGAGGCGCATCGCCGGTGGCGGTCCTTCCGGTGACGTCTTCGTGAAGTCGACGATCGCGACGAAGCCCTTCGGACGGAGCGCCCTCGCGAGCCGCCGGGCGTACGCGACGCGGTCGTCGACGTGGTGCCAGGTGTCGACGACGAGGATCCGATCGACGCTCCCGTCGGCGAGCCCGGGATCGTCGGGCTTCGCGAGGCGCGGCTGGACATTTCCGAGCCCCTCGCGCTGCGCGCGCTCGCCGAGGTGGCGCACCATGTCGGGCTCGATGTCGACCGCGAGCACGGTGCCGTCCTTCCCGACGGCGCGCGAGAGATGCGGCTCGAAGTACCCGGTTCCGGCGCCGACGTCGGCGACGGCCATCCCCGGCGCGAGCGAGAGCGCCGCAACGACGACGGCAGGCTTCTGCCAGGCGTCCCGCGCCGGGTCGTCGAAGACCTTGGACCACGAGGCAGCGTCCTCGAAACGGTGGTGGTGGCCGGGCGGCGTCGAGGCCCCCGCGTGCCCCTCGTGCTCGTGCTCGTGCGGGTGGTGGGCCGGCGTCGAGGCGGGCCGCCCCCCTCCGCAGGCGACGAGCGTGATCCCCACCGCAAGCGCTCCGCGAGCTCGCTCCATGGTGTGAACCTACCATCATGCCGCACCGCAGCGCCATGGTCGCCAGGACGCGACGAGAGGCCTGGAAAACAAGGGGATCGTGTGGTTCGGAGGGCAGGCGTGAGGAACGGAAACGTTCGCCCGAAGGTGGTTTTTCTTGACGCGCAGTCCCAAGAAAGCGGAAAAAAGCGGCCCTGGGAGGCATCTCATCATGAAGAAGCTGATTGTTCTTTTCGCCCTCGCGTCGGTTGCGGCGGCCATTGCTTGCGGCGGCGGCGACAACAAGCCCGCCAACGACCCGTCGACGACCTCGGGTGGCACCGGCACGACGGACACGTCGGCTCCGGCCGGCTCGGGCAGCGCTGCGGCGCCCGCGGGCTCGTCGACCGCGCACTGACCCGAACGCGCCGGGAACCGTTCCCGGCGGCGAGCAAGGCCCGCGTGCCGCCTCGGCGGCCGCGGGCCTTTCTCGTTGGCGCCGGCCGCTCGGCCGGCGAAAGTGATCGCCCCCATGCGCATCGCGCTCGCCACGTGCCAGACGCTGCCGGAAGTCGATCCCGACGAGCCGCTCCTGCTCGAGGCCCTCCGCGCCCGCGGCGCGGTGCCGTCCCTCCTCGCGTGGGACGACCCGGCCGCCGACTTCGCGGGACAAGATCTCGTCGTCCTTCGCTCGACGTGGAACTACCACCGCGACGTGGAGCGCTTCCTCGCGTGGACGACCACGACCGCGCAGCGGACGCGCCTCGCGAATCCTGCCCACGTCGTCGCGGCCAACGCGAAGAAGACGTACCTCCTCGACCTCGAGGCGCGTGGGGTGCCCGTCGTTCCGACGGAGGTCGTGCGCCGCGGCGAGCCGACCTCGCTCGGCGCGATCACGGCGAAGCGCGGCTGGGAGAGCGTCGTCGTGAAGCCGCTCGTGTCGGCGGGCTCGTTCCGCACCGAGCGCTTCACCCCGGCTTCGCTCCCGGAGGGCGAGACGTTCCTGCGCGCCCTCGCGGCCGAGCGCGACGTGCTCGTGCAGCCGTGGATGGCGGCGGTCGAGACGACCGGCGAGCGCTCGCTCGTGTGGATCGCCGGCGAGCTCACGCACGCGGTCCGGAAGGAGCCGCGCTTCTCGACCGGTCACGAGTCGGTCTCGGCCGCGGCGATCCCGATCGCAGACGACGAGCGCGTGTTCGCCGCACGCGTGCTCGAGGCGAGCGGCTTCGCGAGCGACCTCCTCTACGCGCGCGTCGACGTGATCCGGGATGCGAACGGCGCGCTCCGCGTGATGGAGCTCGAGCTGATCGAGCCGTCGCTCTTCCTGCTCCAGCACGCGCCGGCGCTCGATCGGTTCGCGACGGCGATCGTCGACCGCGCCCGGCGTGCTTGACACCGGTCCGCACGGGCGTGAGGCTTCTGCGCACCATGGGCTGCCTGTTCTGCAACATCCTCGAGAAGAAGATTCCCGCGGACGTCGTGTACGAGGACGAGCACACGCTCGCGTTCCGGGACATCCGGCCCGTCGCCCCGACGCACGTGCTCGTCATCCCGAAGAAGCACATCGCGGCGATCCACGACCTCGAGCCCGGCGACGCCGAGACGGTCGGCCGCGCGCTCGTCAGCGCGCGCAAGGTCGCCGACCAGCTCGGGCTGACGGCGGCGGGCTATCGCCTCGTCGTGAACGACGGCGACGGCGCCGGGCAGACCGTGCACCACATCCACGTCCACGTCCTCGGCGGACGTGGGTTCTCCTGGCCCCCGGGCTGAACGAGCCGCTACGCGCGCGGTGAGGCGGTGGGCGCCGGCGCGGCGCCGTCGAGCAGGTGCGCGAGCGCGGCGTCGACGCGCGCGCGGTCCTCGTCGTCCGGCGGGAGACACGGGAGCCCGGCGCGCGCGCCGAGGACCTTGAGGACCGAGAGCTCGGCGCGCGAGAGGTCGACGACGCGGGACATCCGCATCGAGGCGATCCGGTAGCGGAGCACGAACGAGGGCTCGGCCGAGCGCATCTCGCACTCGACGCTGATGTCGGCCGCGAGCCCGAGCTGCCGGACCACGCCGCGGAGGAGCGAGGCCCGCGTCCGCGCCCGCTGCATCCCCGGGTGCTTGAAGAGCTCGAACATGCGGTTGCGGACGTAGACGCCGGGCGCGACCGCCATCGCGACGGTGAGGGCCTCGATCCGGCGCTCGTCGAGCGCAACGAGGTCCGGCGGCGGCGGACGCAAGGGCTCGTTCACGCGTCGTCCTCGTCGCCCCCGATCGGGCCGACGCCGGTGCCGGTCACCTCGCCGAGCAGCGCAGCCTGCCGGTGCGTGCGGAGCGCCGTGACGATCTCGTCGAGGTCGCCCTCGATGATGCGATCGAGCTTGTTGAGCGTGAGCTTGATCCGGTGATCGCTCACGCGGTTCTGCGGGAAGTTGTAGGTGCGGATCTTCTGGCTCCGCTCGCCGGTGCCGACCATCCCGCGACGCTCGGCCGACATCGCGGCCTCCTGCTTCTCGCGCTCGATGTCGAGGAGGCGGCTCTTGAGGACCTTGAGGGCCTTCGCCTTGTTCTTCAGCTGCGATCGCTCGTCCTGGCACTTCACGATGATGCCGGTCGGCTTGTGCAGGATCTGAACCGCGCTGTTCGTCGTGTTGACGCCCTGCCCTCCGGGGCCGCCGCTCGCCGCGATCGAGATCTCGAGGTCCTTGTCGTCGACCTGCACGTCGACGTCGTCGGCCTCGGGCAGGACCGCCACGGTCGCCGTCGACGTGTGGATGCGCCCCTGCGTCTCCGTCGCCGGGACGCGCTGGACGCGATGCACGCCGCCTTCGAACCGGAGCTGCGAGTACACGTCCTTGCCGGTGACGAGCGCGATGCACTCCTTGTAGCCGCCGCTGGCGCTCTCGCTGAGGGAGAGGACCTCGATGCTCCAGCCCTTCGTCTCGGCGTAACGGGCGTACATCCGGAACAGGTCGGCCGCGAAGAGCGTCGCTTCCTCGCCGCCCTCACCACCTCGGATCTCGAGGATGACGTTCTTCTTCTCGTTCGGATCCGGCGGGAGGAGCAGGACCTGGATCTGCTTCTCGAGCTCGCCCTTCTCGGCCGAGAGCTCCGGGATCTCGAGCTCCGCGAGCTCGCGCAGGTCGGGGTCGCCGAGCGCTTCCTCGTCCTCACGGAGCTTCTTCTCGAGCTCGCGATAGCGCGCGAACGCGTGCACGAGCGGCTCGAGGTCGCTCCGCTCCTTCGTGAGCTTCGAGAGCTGGTTCCGATCGCCGAGCACGTCGGGTCGGCACATGAGCTCGTCGAGCTCCGCGTACCGCTTCGAGAGCTGGTCGAGCTTGTCGACGGGAAGCATCCTTCTCTCGCAGCCTACCACGCGCGCGTGGCGCGCGGCTCAGGCCGCGCGACGGAGCTTCGGCGACTTCATGAGCGCCTCGAAGCTGGCGTAACGCACATCGGCGCGCTCGCCGCCTTCGCCGTTCTCCTCGCCGTTCTCGCGGAAGAGGGTCACGCGGAGCGACGCGAGGGCGACTTCGAGCTGCTTGTCGTCCGGCTCGATCGTCGTGATCTTCTGGCACATGAATCCCGGCCAGAGCAGGACCCGCAGCGGGCCCGTCGTGCAGAACCGGGCGAAGAAGCGCTGCAGCTCGAACGTCACCGCCGCGATGAGCGGGACGAAGGGGAGCTTCTCGACGAAGAAGATCAAGTTGTCGAGGACCGCCTTGCCGGTCTGGATCCGCGGGAGGAAGCCGCCGACAGCGGTGAACACGAGGACCGACACGAGCACGATCATGATGAGGAACGTCGTTCCGCATCGCGGGTGCAGCGTCGTGTGCCGGCGCGCGTTCTCGACCGTGAGCTCCTCGCCCGCTTCGTAGGTGCTGATCGTCTTGTGCTCGGCGCCGTGGTACTGGAACACGCGGCGGATGTCCTTGATCCGGCGGATCAGGAGCATGTAGCCGACGACGATCGCGAGCTTGAACGCGCCCGTCATCGCCTGGAACGCGGGCGACTGGATGTCGAGATCGAGCTTCAGGATCTTGTTCGCGCCGGCGGCAGCGGCCTGCGGGAGCGCGACGAGGAAGCCGACCATGAAGACGAGCATGAGGGTCATGCCGGCCTTCGAGCCCTGCTTCTTCTCGGTCGCGACGCCGGTCGCCTGCGCGCCGTCACCGTCCGCGGCCGTGAGGAGGAAGAGCGTGTAGCCGATCGCGCGGAGGACACTCAGCATCGACGAGACCGCACCGGCCTTCGCCTTTGCGGACTTCGCCTTCTCCTCCACTTCCTTCGCTTCGAGATCGCGCTCCATGAGCTCGCCCGAAAAACGAAGCGCCTCGCTGCCGAGCTTGAGGCTCTCGACCAGCGAGGCGACACCGCGCACGAGCGGGAGCTTGGCGAAGCCCTGACGGGCATCTGGCATGCTCCGCTCGCGCACGTGGAGCGATCCGTCGTGGCGCCGCACGACGACCGCGAAGGACGTCGGCGAACGCATCATCACGCCCTCGAGGACGGCCTGGCCGCCGATGTAGGGACGCTTCGGGGCCTCGGGCGCAGACGCCTCGCGATACGGATCGGACATGCTGTTCCGATGATCTACGCCCGAGGGCGCGTCTCGGCTACTCGCTCTTCGCAGGAGCCTTCGCGGCGCCCTTGTCGGCGTAGCGCTTGCGGAAGCGGTCGACGCGGCCTGCGGCGTCGATGAGCTTCTGCGTCCCGGTGTAGAACGGGTGGCAGTTCGAGCAGACGTCGACCTGCATGTCGCCGCGCGTCGAACGCGTCGTGAACGTGTTTCCGCACGCGCAGTTGACGGCGCTCGGCGGGTAGTCGGGGTGAATGCCTTCCTTCATGGCTTCCTTCTTCTCCTCCGACGAGCGGCGCGATTGCCGATAGGAGGGAGCCCGCGTCTTTAGCCGCTCCCGGCAGGGCGTGCAAGCTCGTCGGGCGTTCGCCGAGGCTCTAGCTGTCCAGCTTGCCTGCGGTTTTTGCGGCAGCGCGTCTTCCGTCTTCCGTCTTCCGTCCCCGAGAGACCCCCGCGCGGTTTCCGCTCGAAGGCGGACGAGGCGCGGAACGCGAACGCCGACGCGACGCTCGCGCACGCACGCGAGCTCCTACGACCTCGCCGGTCGCGACGCTGCAGACTCGAAGCGACGTCGCAGGTCGCCCCTGCGACGTCCTTCTGAGGACGGCGCTTCGCGAAGCGAATCAGGGGAGGACTCCGCGCGGAGCGCGGAGGGGGGCGAAGCCCCCACGGAACAAGACCGAGTCGCGAAGCGACTCAGAAGCTTCGCGAAGCGAATCAGGGGAGGACTCCGCGCGGAGCGCGGAGGGGGGCGAAGCCCCCTCGGAACAAGACGAGTCGCGCAGCGACTCAGAACGGAATCTCGTCGTCCCCGCCGCCGCCGTAGTCGCCGAAGTCATCGGCCGGTGCGGGCGCAGGCGCGCTCGGCGCGCGGC
>JBDHVE010000054.1:0-52289 GCA_039809485.1 Polyangiaceae bacterium
TCGCATCGGCCGCTCAGCGGCCTCGTTGCCTCCATCGGGCACGGGCACGGGCACGGGCACGGGCACGTGGGAGAGACGGAGAGAGTTCAGGGACACGCCCTAGAGGTCGCTCACTTCGGGCGCTTGAACGCGACGCAGTTCTTCATGAGGACGCACTGGCCCTTCTTCGCCGAGCAGTCCTTCTGGAGGATGATCGACTTCGCCCCGCCCGCTTCACAGCAGCAGCTGTCGCTCGTCGGGGTCGTCGGGGTCGTCGGGGTGGTCGGCGTCGTCGGGGTGGTCGGCGTCGTCGGCTGCGTGCCGGCGTCGACGACGGCCGCCGCGCAGCGGTCCTTCTTCACGCAGAGGCCCTTGCGGGTCTTGTTGCACTCGCTCATCCCGACGTTCTCGAGCGCCCAGCCCGTCGCCTCGCAGCAGCACTCCTGGACGGCGCCGGCGTCGACCACGGTGACGCCCGCATCGCTCACGCCGCCGTCGCTCTTCACGACCGTCCTCACCACGGTGGTCGTCGTCGGGGCCGCCACGGTGGGGAGGACACCGGCGTCGACGTCGACCGCGGCGGTGTCGGCGAGGACGGGAGCCGCCGCCTCGGCCGCGGCATCTCCCGCGTCGCCCTGCTTCTTGAACTTGTCGCAACCCACGAGAGCGACAGCGACGACGACGAACGACGAGAAGAAGACCTTACGGCTCGAGAGCATCCGGATCCTCCGACGCCGCACGCAGACTGGCGCGGCCCGGGCGACGCTACTCGGACGAACCGTGTCCTGCCAAGTCTCTGGTCGGGCCCCGCCGCCTTCAGGCGCTCGTCAGCCCTTCGTCCTCCCGTTCTCCTGGTGGCCTTCGTCTTCCGTCTTCCGTCTTCCGTCCGAGAACGAGAGAGGGCGCGCTTCGTGTCTTTCTCTTCTCATGGCGCGCGGAGCGCGCTTCGCCGAAGGCGAGTGGGGGGAGGCTCGGGACCGAGAGCGAGCGAAGCGAGCGAAGGTCCTGAGGGGGACGGAGTCCCCACGAGACAAGATGTTCGGGCGCTCGTTTCCCGAAGGCGCGAAGCGCCGGAGGGGGAACGAGCGCCTGAACGGGACGAAGTCCCCACGAGAAGAAGGAGTTTCTGACGTCGACTTCGCGTAGGCGCGCAGCGCCGAAGAGGAAGTCGACGTCAGAAACACTGCGCGGTGCAGTTCTGCTGCATGCACTGGAGGAGCGGCGCGAACGCGTTGTGCGTGTTGCCTTCGCACTTCGCGACGCACGATTGACGCGCGCCGTCGCTCGACGAGCAGGCGATCACGCACTTCAGATCGCTCCGGCACTCGGACGACTGCGAGCACGCGTTGACTGCGACGCAACAGCTCGTCGCGACGCACGTCCGGCAGAGCGGAGAGCCCGTCCCCTCGCCGTTCAAGTAGTTCGTCGCCGCGACCTTGCAGCCGGGCCCCGCGTCCTGCGACGCCGCGGCGTCGCCGCCTGCGTCCCGTCCGCCGTCGGCCGCAGCGTCCTCGAGGTCGAAGGTGTAGTCGTCGGACAGCCCCGTGATCTGTCCGCACCCTCCGGCGAGGAGCGCGACGACGAGGGACGTGCTCGACGCGACGAGCAGCGAGCGAAACGGCGTCATCGTCAGAACCTCCCCACCACGCCGACGCTCGCCGGCCCGATCACGGGGACGACGCGCGCCGTGGGCTTCGGCGTCTTCTCGCCCGAGAGCACGAAGTACCCGACCGCCGCGAGCCCGGCGCCCGCGATGCCCACCGCGAAGCCGACCGTCGAGATCGTCGCGAGCGTGCGGCCGCTGTCGACGGTGCTCTTGGCCGACGGCGGGCAACGCGTTCCCACGCAGGCATCGGAGACGTCCCCCGCCTTGCCGAGGGCGAGGATCCCGGTCACGGCGCCGGTGCCGAGGCCGGCGACGGCGAGGCCGGCCCCGATCCAGGTGACGGGGCTGATCGCGCGTCCTCCGCTCGCGTTCGTGCCGCCACCGGTCGACCCCGACGTAGCGCCACCCGCGGGCTCCGCGACCGCGCCGGTGAGATCGAGGACGACCTCCTTCGTCTCGCCTTCCGCGAGCTGCGCCTCGCGCTTCTCCTCGCGCATCCCGAGCTTCGCGACGACGACGTGCTGGCCGGGGTTCACCTTCCGGATCGAGCCCTGCGAGACGACCGGCAGCGCCGCGCCGTCGACGAAGATCTGCGGCTGCGCGTCCGGCGCGAGGCCGGTCACCTTCACCGTCAGGGTCGGGATCCGCGGACGGACCTTCTCCGCGAGCTCCGCCGCCTCGGTGCGGGCCGCCGCGCTCTTCTCGGTCTCGTCGGCGGCGACCTTGATCCGCGCGACACCGAGGAACGCCTCGCGCGCTTCGATGAGCTCGCCGAGATCCATGTGCGCGCGACCGAGCTCGAGACCGGTCACCGGCGTCTGCCCGTACGCGTGCGCGGCCTTGAAGCGCTCGAGCGCGCGGCGGAGATCGCCCTTCTGACGGAGCTCGCGCGCCTCCTTGTAGAGCTCACGAGCGGACTCGAGGTCGGCGGCGGAAGGCTGGCCCCCTTGCGCCAGCGCGCTGCCCGCATGGAGCATCACGAGGGATGCGAGCGTCGCGACGACGCGGGCGCGACGTTCACTTGATGTCGTCATCGGTCGGCCTCCGAGGCCTCGGCTTGGTCGTGGTCGTGCCCGCTGGACGCGGAGTCGGCTTCGGCGCATGCGGAACGGCGGCCGAGACGATCGGCGCGGCAGAGGCGGACGCCACCGGCTCCGCCGATGCGGTCGTCGCGGGCGCCGCCGACGTCACGGGCTCCGCCGCCGGCCTCGACGGCGCGCTCGGCGGCGGCAGCGGCGCGCTCGTCGCGGACGCCGCGCCGTGGGGCGCATCGGTCCCGCCGCTCCGGAGCGCGAAGAACGCCGCGCCGCCGAGGACGAGCACCGCCGCGATGCTCGCCCCGAGGAGCGCCCCGGAAGGCTTGCGCTCCTTCGGGGCGATCGGGAACGTCGAGGAGAGGTTGGTCGATGCGCGCGCACGAGGCTCGATCGCCGGCGAGCTCGAATGCGTCGCAGCGAGCGCCGGATCGCTTCCGTCGCCCACGATCGAAGGGAGCGGCGCGCGCACGAGCGTCGGGCCCTGCGGCGCGCCCACCGCGGCGAGCAGGGCACTCGCCGCTTCGCGTGCCGTCGCGAACCGCGCGCTGGGCTCGCGCGCGCACGCCTTCTCGAACCACGCATCGACCTCGGGTGGCAGCTCGGGGGCGAGCGTGCTCGGCTTCGGCGACGTCGTGTGGATCGCGAGCGTCACGGCGCCGATCGTCTCGCCCTCGAACGGCCGCTTGCCCGTCAGCGCCTCGAACGCGACGACGCCGAGCGACCAGATGTCGGTCCGCGCGTCGATCTTCTTCCCGACGATCTGCTCGGGGCTCATGTAGAAGGGCGTGCCGACGACCTGGCCCGTCGTCGTCGCCGCCGTCGCGCGCTGCTCGCTCTTCGCGATGCCGAAATCGAGGAGCTTCACGAACAGCTCGCCGCCCTCGCCGTCGCAGAGGAAGACGTTCTCCGGCTTGATGTCCCGGTGGATGACGCCGACCTGGTGCGCCTTGCCGAGCGCCTTCGCGACCTGCGCGACGATCGCCGCGACGTCGGCGGGCGCCATCTTCCCGTGCGCCTCGAGGTGGGCGGCGAGGTCGCGCCCCTCGAGGAGCTCCATCACGATGTAGGGCACGCCGTCGTCGGTGACGCCGTGGTCGAAGACCTGGACGACGTGTGGGCTCTTCACCGCCGCGGCCGCGGCGGCCTCGCGCTCGAAGCGCTCGATCGCCTCCGCCTTGGCCGCGGTCTCCTTTGCGATGAACTTCACGACGACCTGCGTGCGGAGGCCGAGGTGGTCTGCAACCCACACCTTGCCCATGCCGCCCTGACCGAGCGGCCTGAGCAGGCGCACGGCCTTCGTGACGAGGGTGCCGGGTTGGAGTTCGCTCACGCGGAGACGCCGGAAGGAAGAGACGACCCCATTGTAACCCAGGCGGTGCCGGGACGGGGCGTACGCCAGACTCTACGGAGGATGCTTCGCACTTTTTGCGTCGCGGGCGTCCGCCGCGCGGAGGTACGCCTCCTCGGCGCGGTCCCGAACGCCGAGCAGCATTCGCCGGTCCATCGCGAAGCCGACGGGCTCGATCGCCGCCTCGCCGAACTGGACGCGGGTCGCGAGGTCGTCGGACGTGGCACATCGGTAGCGGCTGATGAACCGGCACCGCCTCGCTCCGAGCGGCTCGACGAGGAAGGTCCAGGTCACCGCGACCCACGGTCGCCCCGCCTTCTTCGCGTCCTCGTCCGGAGGCCCGTACGCGACGAAGTGACGGCCGGGCTCGACCTCGACGATCCGGAGCGGCGGCATCTTCGGATGGAGGACGAGGCGCTCGCCCTCGTGCACTTCCCAGCTCGGGCGCACGACATCGGCGTTCCGGAGCGCGCATCCGGCGAGGTTCTCGAGCGCTTCGTAGCTGTAGAACCCGCCACGGTCGGCGCCGATCTGCGCAACCCACGGCCAGACGGCCTCGGCCGGAGCCTCGATCGGGATCCCGTGCGTCCACGCCCATCGCGGTGAGGAAACGAGCGCGTCCCCCGGGAACGTCCGGTCGAGGTCTCCCTCCTCGAGCCCCCAATGTGCCCGCGCGCGGCGGAGGAACGGCGTCGCGAAGGCCGCCGCCATGATCCCGGCTCCCGCGATCCCTTCGAGCACCTCGGAGCCGCGGCTCCGCCCTTCGCCGTACGCACGCGCGAGCGATCCGAGCATGGCTCTACGGATGTACCGCGAGCCCGGTCCGATCAGGCGGAAGTAGGAGCGAAATCGCTCGAAGGACGCATCGTCGGTCGCGTCGACGCGGACCTCGACCCCGACCTTCGCATGTCCGGCGCCGTGGGGCTCGACGCGCACCGCCCAGGCGACCTTCACCCAGCCCGGCTCGGCGAACCGTGCGTACGCCGCTGCACCGCGGACGTGGACGAACGGGATCTCGAGCTGCCAGACCTTGCCGATCGCGCCGACGACGAGCTCGTGGCCGGGATCTTCCGCGAGGACGGAGAAGCCGGGCTGCTCCGGCGTCGAGACGATGTCGTCGATCCGGAGGTGCACGGGCCCCGTCGCCTTGCCCTCGACGCGGTCGGGGAGCGTGCGGATCGTGAAGAGCGCCCGCGCGATCGGGAGGGCTCCGAGGTCGGCGTGGCGCATCAGCTCCCATGCCTCGGACGGCGGGAGCGCGAGCACCACCTCGTCGATCTCGCGGAAGCGTGCCGCCGGAAGGACGGTGTCGAGGAGCGCCATGGCTGTCGTGGCAGCAACTCCCGTTCCGTGCGGATCCACGCCGATCGGGCGGATTCGCGACCGCCGTGCGGCGCAACGGCTGCGTCCGCGCGCACGGACGCCGGCGGCGACAACGCGGCCGGATCGCGCGTATCCTGGCTCCCGTCATGAGCTCTCCGCGCAACGTGGCGATCATCGGCGGTGGTACCTGGGGCCTCGCGCTCGCTTCGGCAGCCGCGCGCGCGGAGTCCGACGTCGTCGTGCTCACGCGGCGCGACCTCGACGGCAAGCTTCCCCGGGGCGTTCGCGTCGTGCGCGAGATGAGCGCAGCCGCGGAGCATGCGCGGCTCCTCGTGCTCGCGGTCCCGTCGAGCGCGTGCCGTGCCGTGGCGCGCGACTTGGGCGATCACGTCGACGGCAGCCACTACGTCGTGCACGGGGTCCGCGGCCTCGAAGGGGACGAGCTCGCGACGATCTCCGACGTCATCCGCGCCGAGTCGCCCGTCCGGCGCACCGGTGCGCTGGGCGGCCCCGCGCTCGCCCAGGATCTGCTCGCCGGCACCCCCTCCGTGCTCGTCGTCGGCTCGCGTTTCCCCGAGGTCGTCGAGGCGGTGACGACGGCGTTCGGCTCGTCGACGCTCCGCATCTACCCGACCGCGGACATCCGCGGTCTCGAATGGGCGAGCGCGCTCGTCGGCTGCCTCACGATCGCCGTCGGCTACGCGCAGGCGATGAAGACGAGCCCCGGCCTCGTCGCGGCGCTCATCTCGCGCGCGATCGGCGAGGCGTCACGGCTCGCGGCCGCGGCCGGAGGCGAAGAGCGCACGCTCCTCGGTCTCGCCGGCTACGGCGACCTCCTCGCCTCGATCACGCAGAGCGAGCGGCCCGAGGTCATCGTCGGCACCGCGCTCGCACGCGGCCAGTCGCGCGACGAGGCGACGAAGGCGACGCAGCTCCGCGTCGAGGCGGTCGACCTCGTGCCGCGCGTCGCGGACTGGGCCGAGCAGAACGGCGTCCGCGCGCCGATCTTCCGTGCTCTCTCCGCCGGCGTGCAGGGCCGCCGCGCCGACTCGATCCTCTCCGAGCTGATGACGCTGCCGATCGAACGGCACGCCTGAGAGAGGCTACAGGCTGAGGGGCCGCGCGCTGCCGCCTTCGACCTGCTGCGCCGTCGTGGTCTCTCTCGAGCTGAAGACTGAAGGCTGAAGGCTCAGGCCGGCAGGATCGCCACGCCCATCCGCTCGCGGAGGCGGCCGTACTCCTCGGACGCGACGAACGCGAGGAGGTCGCCTCGCTTGGCCTCGAGCGAGAGCTCGCCGATCGCGCGCTCCTCTTCCTTCAGGATGCGGGTCGCGACGCGGAGGTCGCCGGCGAGGAGGAGGCCTGCGCGCGTCGCGGTGAGCTCGACGCTCCGGATCCAGGAGAGCAGATCGAGCTTGCCGCCGCGCGCATCGAGCGCGGCGACCGCCGCCTCGAGCTTCTCCTTCTCCTCGTCCGTGAGCGCCGAGCCGAGCGCGCCGATCACCTTGCTCGTGCTGCTGACCGAGGGCGGCGACGACAGACCCGGGATGCACAAGCGCACGGCCGCGAGAACGAGCGACGAGAGCTCGGCGAGCGTCGGGAAGAACACGAGCGCATAGTGCTCCGGCCGATAGTACGTCAGATGCCGGCCCGCGAGGAAGGCGAGCTGCTGGACCGACTTGCCGCTCCGGACGTCGGGGCCGAGCGCCGTCGCTGGCTCGCGCGCGGGCACGGCCGCAATCCCGCTCGGCACGTCCTCGAGCAGGTAGAGGTCCGGCGCGGTGATGCCGAGCGCGCGCGACGACCACACGAACGTGCGCACGACCGATGCGGTGCTCGCCTTGTCCTGCTTCGCGGAGGGGTCGAGCGCGGGAAGCGCCTTCTTCTCCGCGAGCTCCTGGACGCGGAGCTCGATCGCCGCGCGCGAGACCGCGCGCAGCACGTCGCAGACGATCGGATCGGAGCCCGGAGCGCGCAGGTTCTCGTCCCACCACGCGTCGGAGGCGGCCGTCGTCGGCCGGATCGGGCCGTCGGGCCGGAACTGCTCGATCACGAGCTCGTGCGAGACGTCGGCGACACCGAGCTCCTCGAGGCACGTCGCCACGAGCCACGTCCGGTCGGGACGCTGCGCGCGCGAGTGGAGGTCGTAGAGGCGGCGATAGGTCTGCGCGCGCGTCGGCGCATGCGTCGCGGCGATCTCGAGCTCGCGGACCGCTGCGGTGCGATCGCCCTTGTTCGCGTAGAGCTCGGCGAGCGCCGCACGCGACTCGACGTCGTCCGGCACGAGCTCGCACGCACCACGGAACGCTTCGAGCGCGCCGGGGCCGTCGAGGAGGCGGTCGCGACGGAGCGTCGCGAGCTTGCGGCACACTTCCCATGCGCGCTCGCGATCCTTCAGCCCGGCGAGGCGATCGAGCAGGCGTTCGTAGACCGCGGCGAGCTCGGCCCACTCCTCCCGGCGCGTGCGCACGGCGATGAGCGCCGAGAGCGCGCGGTCGCTCTGCGGGTCCTCGTCGAGCGCGAGCTCGAGGAAGGCGAGCCCCTTCGGCTCGTCGCGGAGCCGTCCGAGCTCGACGTCGGCCTGCGCGAAGCGATGCGCGCCGCGCGTCTTCGCGTCGTTCGACGCCCGGCAGAGCGCGTCGTGCGTCTCGACGACCTTCGGCCAGGCACGGAGCTTCGTGTAGAGCGGCTCGAGGCGACGAAGCGCACGCGTGTCGCCCGGCAGCGCGACGAGCGCGCGCTCGAGCGTCGCGACCGCACGCTTCGTGTCGGACGCCTTCGTCTCGAGCACGTCCGCGAGGAGGCAGAGCTCGGCGCAGACCTCGTCGGCGTCCTCGAGGTGCTCGGCGCGCTTCGTCCGGAACGTGACGACGCGACGCCACTCGCCGGCGGTCTCCGCGATCGCGACGAGCCCGTCGATCGAGCGCATGTGCCCGGGCAGGAGGGCGAGCGCCTTCTCGAACGTGGCCTCCGCCTCGCGCGGCTTCCCCTGCGCGGCCTTCACCTCGGCGACGGACGCGTAGATCGACGCGAACGAGGCCTTGTCGCTGCTCTCCGTCGTGTCGAGGACGAAGAGCGCCTTCTTGTAGGCCTCGAGCGCAGCGTCCCAGTCGCCCTTCGCGCGCGCTTCGGCGGCGAGATCGAGGATCGGCTCGACCGCGGGTAGCGGCGGGAGCGACCGCGACGTCGGCGCCGCCGGGATCCGCGAGCGCGACGGGCGCGCGGGCGGGATGACCGGCATCTCGAGCGGCATCTCGAGCACGTCCGGCGGCGGCACGAGCGAAGGCGGCGCCGGCGGGATCATGACGTCCTTCGGCGGCACGAGCGAAGGCGGAGGCTCCGGCACCAGCGCATGCGCCGCCGGCTGCTCGCCCTGGGACTCGTTCTCGGGTTCGCTCATCGAGAACGAGGTTACCTCAGACGCGAACGCGCTGGCCGTGCGAACGCGAGAGCAGCGACGCGAGCACGACCACGAGCTCGGCCGGCTCGACCGGCTTCGCGACGTGCGTGTCGAATCCGGCGAGGATCGCACGCATGCGGTCCTCCATCCGCGCGTGCGCGGTGAGCGCGACGGCGGGGAGCCGTGCGCCGCGCTCGTTCGGCAGGGAACGGAGGCGTCCGATGAGGCTGTAGCCGTCCTCGCCCGGCATCGCGATGTCGGAGATGAGGACGTCGGGAACCTCGCGGCGCACTTCGTCGACGGCCTCCTCCGCCGAGGACACACATCGGACGTGGAGCTTGCACGACGACAGCACGGAGCTCATGAGCGCGCGGGCCTCCTGATCGTCGTCGACGACGAGCACCCGGACGCCGGCGAGATCGGGCGGCGAGGGCAGCGCGACGTTGCCCTCGGCGCGGAGCGCACGGAGCTCGGTCGCCGCCTCGGCGTCGTCGAGGAGCGGGAAGCGAACGCGGAAGCGTGCGCCCTTCCCTTCCCCCTCGCTCTCGGCGGAGACGTCACCGCCGTGGAGCTCCGCGATCTGGCGCACGATCGTGAGCCCGAGCCCGAGGCCCTGGTGGCGCCGCGTCGAGCTCGCGTCGGCCTGCCGGAACGCGTCGAAGACGTGGGGGAGGAACTCGGCCGAGATGCCCTTGCCGCCGTCGACGACCTCGACGACGAGATAGCCGCCGCGTGCCGAGAGCGTCACGCACACGTCGCCGCCGCGGCTGCTGAACTTGACGGCGTTCGAGAGGAGGTTGCCCACGACCTGCTGGAAGCGCGCAGGATCGATCGAGACGAGCGCGTCGTCCCACTCGACACGCCGCTCGACCCGCACGAGCTTCGCCTCGGCGGCGGGGAGCACCGCCTCGATCGCCGCGTCGAGCACGCGGACGGGATCGGTCGGCGTCGTCGAGATCCGGAGCTTGCCGGCGTTCGCGCGCGTGACGTCGAGGAGGTCCTCGATCAGCTGCGTCTGCGTCCGCGCGTTGCGCTCGATCGTCTCGAGCGCCTTCGCCTGCTGCGCCGACGCGAGCTGCCCGTCGCGGAGGAGCGCGACCCAGCCGAGCACCGCGTTGAGCGGAGTCCGGAGCTCGTGGCTGACCATCGCGAGGAACTGGTCCTTCGCTTGGCTCGCTTCCTCCGCACGGCGTCGCTCGCGCTGCGCCATGTCGAAGAGCAGGCCGCGATCCATCGCCTGCGAGCAGAGCCGCGCGAAGCCGAGGAGATCGGCGCGATCGTCCTCCGTCAGCACCTTCGGCCCGTCGAAGCCGAGGCCGAGGACGCCGATCCGACGGCCCCCGAGCGTGATCGCGAGCAGGACGACGGCGCCGGCCGACATCCAGCTCGGGCGCGGCGCGCCGGGGAACTGCGCGAGGAAGCTCTCCGGATCGGGGAACGCCGTGAGCTCGCTGTCGCTCCGGAGGAACATCGCGGCAGGCGACGCGCCTTCGAGCGGCAGCGCCTCCCAGCTCCGCGCGAGCTCGGACGGGACGCCGTGGGTGCGGAGGAGGCGGAGGTGCATCGCGCCGTCGGGACGCTGGAAGATCGCCGCCCGCGCGGCGCCGAACGCGGCGCAGCCCGACTCGGCGACGACGTCGACGATCTCCTCGAGCGTCCGCGCCGAGGAGAGCGCGGCGGTGAAGGACTGCACGCGCTCGGTGCGCGCGCGGCTCGCCTCGACCTTCCTGAACAGGCGCGCGTTCGCGAGCGCCGCGCCGACGTGGTGCGCGACCTGCTGCGCGATCCGGAGGTCGCCTTCCGCGAACGCGCGCGAAGGATCGCGCCGACCGAGCACCATCACCCCGCACGGCCGACCGCGCTCCTCGACGGGCACGTAGAGGAGAGACTCCATCCCGATCCGGGAGGCGAGCTCGCGGTGCACGTCGCCCGACGTGTACTTCGCGATGGCGTCGTGGTCGACGTGCTCGACGAGGATCGGCGCGTGCGTCTCGAACACGCGCGCCCAGCCGATCGGAGCGTCGGGCGGGAGCGCGTACTCGCCGAAGAGCTTGCGTACGTCGGGGGCGAGCGACGGATCGACGTGGGCGGCCGACGCGACGACGGGGCGCTCCTCGCCGTCGCGCGCGACGAGGATGACGCACCAGTCGGCGAACTCCGGGAGCGCGAGCGCGGCGACCTCGTCGAGCATCGCGTCGATGTCGAGGGCCGACCCGAGCAGCGAGCCCGCGCGGCCGAGGAAGTCGAGCCCGCGCTCCGAGCGCCGGCGCTCGGTCAGGTCGACGACGACCATGCCGACGCCGGTGGTCTCGTCCGCGGCGGTGACCGGGAAGTAGCTCGCGAGCCCGAACCGCTCCTGCGCGCGCACGCCGGACGTCACCCACGACACCTCGACGTCACGCATCGCGTGGCCGGTGTCACGCACGCGGCGGAGGTGAGCGGCCATCGTCGCGCTCGCGGGGTCGGAGTGGAAGATCTCGCGCGCTCCGCGGCCGAGGAGGTGCTCCGGCTCGACCCGGTTCTGCTCCGCGAGCGCACGGTTCACGTGGGTGATGCGGAGCTCGGGGTCGAAGAGCGCGATCCCGACCGGGACCGAGTCGATCACCTTCGCGAGGAACGCGTTCGCCCGCGCGAGCTCCTCGACGAGCCTCCCGTGGTCGGCTTCGAGGCCGCGGGCATCCGTCATGTCGACGTTCACGCCCATCCACCCGGTGATCCGTCCGTCCGTGCTCCGCGCGGGCACACCGCGCGCGAGCATGAGTCGATAGACGCCGTCGTGACGACGGAGTCGGTACTCGACGTGGTACGTGTCGCTCCCGGACGAAGCGCGCGTCCACGCGCCCCGGACGTGCGCGCGGTCCTCGGGATGGATCGCCTCGAGCCAGCCGAAGCCGCGGGTCTGTTCGAACGTCTGTCCCGTGTACGCCTGCCACGAGGGCACCGGGTGGTCGGCTTCGCCGCGGGGATCCACTTCCCAGACGATCTCCGAGACCGCGAAGGCGAGTGACCGGAAGCGCTGCTCGAGCAGCTCGGCACGGCGACGCGACTCGACGAGCGCGGTGACGTCGCCGATCGCGAGGAGCACGGCTTCGCCCGCCTTCGCCGCCTTCACCTCGAGGTAGGAAGCGCGATCGGTCCCCGCGGGCGGGAGCTCGAGGGTCTCCGGCTCGCCCGTCGCGAGCACCCGCGCACAAAGCGCGAAGAGCGCTTCGTCGTCGTGCGCATGGCCGGTCCGGAGGGTGGTCCCCTCCGCCTCTTCCCGCGCGAGGAGCCTCCGCGCCTCCGCGTTCGCGAACGTCCACGCGACGGCGACGAGCGCCCCCGTCGTCGTTTCACGAACAGGAACGAGCCGAGCCACACCGTACGGCACGCTCGCGACCAGTGCCTCCGCCCCCAACGGCATGAGGCCGGTCTAGTGCACGCGACGCGCGTTCGCGAGCGATCCCGCGTCGCACGCAGCCGTTCAGTCGAGCCCGAGCTCCACCACACAGAGCGCGTGATCGCTGTCCGCAGTCAGCGGGGGCTCGCCGACGTGCGGACCGTGCCAGCGGAGCGCCTCGTTCTGGATCTCGAACGAGCGCACCGCACGGAAGAGCCGCTCGGAGAGCAGCACGTGATCGATGAGCGTCGGACCTCCGCCGTGGAAGCACGAGAAACGCTTGTCGAGCGGAAGTCGATCCGCACAAGGGAAGAGGACGCCCGTGGCCGGCTCGAAGACGCCACGCACGATCCGGACGGGCATCGACTCGATCGTGTCGTTGAGGTCGCCGAGCACGCAGATCGCGTGGTCCGGCAGCGCTTTCAGGACGTCGTCGACGAGGCCGCGGACGAAGAGCGCTTCCGCCGCGCGCTGGACGAGGCTCCGGAGCGCGCCCTCACCTCGGCCGCGCGGCGACTCGTCGACGACGTCGTTGCCGTTCGCGTCCTTGAGCGCGGTCGGCAGGTTCGACTTGAAGTGGGCGGTGAGGACGTCGACCTCGCCGAGCTCGCCCGCGTCGACCCGCACGTGGACGATCCCGCGGCGGAGCGGGATCCGGCCTGCGAACGGCTCCGGGTCCGTCGCGCGGAGGCGAGGGAACGGGAGCGCCGTCGCCGTGTGCACTTGTGACCAGAGGATCGGGACGCGCGCGAGGATCGCGTTCCGGATCCCCCGTCGGTCGACCGTGCCGAGGACCGGCGCGCCGTAACCCATCGCGGCGAGCTCGCCGCCGAGCATGTGGCTCAAGAGCTCGGTCGACCCGACCTCCTGGAGCGCGACGACGTCCGCCCGCGAGCGCCGGATCTCCTGTGCGACGTTCGCGACCTTCTCCGTCACGACCGCCTCCTCGTCGGGCCCCCGCGCCTTGAAGAAGTCCTTCAGATTGAACGTCGCGATGCGGAGAGCCTGGCCGGGCATGGGCGCATGGTAGCCGGCGGCCAGGGCTGCGCTATCCTGACCTTCATGAACCTGAGCGAGGACGCGCTGCGATCGATCGTGGCGCATTTCGCACGTCTCCGTGAGGGCTGGGGCGAGGTGCTCGCCGAAGCCGACCTCGTCGAGCCGACGGGCGAGTACTTCCCCGACCCGTTCGCCCTCGAGCCTTCGAGCATCGATCGCCTGATGCGCCGGATGATGACGTACGCGCCTCTCGCGGCGGACCTCGAGGTCGCTCTGGCCTTCGTCGAGCCGGAGGAAGCGTCGACCGGCGGCGGAGGCTGCGGCTCGGGCGCGTGCGGCACCGGCGCCGACAAACGAGAACACGGCGGCGGACGATCGGTCGTCCGTGGCGGGGCGGTCGAGACCGAGGACGGGTACGCCGTCGCCGTCGCGACGGCCGATGTCGGTGACCCGACGCTCCTCACCGCGTCGCTCGCGCGCTCGATGGGCCGCCTCGTGCTCTACGAGTGCGGCGAGGACGTCGACGAGCGCGACGAGGCCGCCCTCGCGGAGCTGACCGCCGTGGCGTGCGGGCTCGGCGTGCTGATGCTGAACGGCTCCTGCGTCTACAAAAAGGGCTGCGGCGGGATGCGGATGCACCAGGGCACCGTGCTCGGCGTGCACGACGTGGCGCTCGCGACCGCCCTCTTCGTCCGCCTGAACGAGGAGAAGCCCTCGAAGGTGCGGCGCCATCTCGAAGTGACGCAGCGCGAAGCGTTCGACGAGGCGCTCGCATGGGTCGACGGTCAGCCGAAGCTCGTGGCGCAGCTCCGCGAGCATCCCGAGACGCTCACCGACGGCGTCTTCGTCCTCGAGCAGAAGAAAGGCCTCTTCGCGAAGCTCTTCGACCGCCGCCCGAAGGACCTTCTCGAGGAGGCGCCGGTGAGCGTCGCGCCGCGGTCCTCCAAGAGCGAGGAGGAGCGCCGCCGCATCGCCGAGACGAAGGCGCTCGTGGAAGAAGCTTTGCAAGAGCCCTGACGCATGAGCGAGGGCGGAGCAGAGAGACTCGTTCTCACGGCGCCGCCCGGTCTCCCGTTCACGCCGATCTCGATCCTCGCGGGTCTGCTCGCGGTCGCGATCGGCGCCCACGCCATGGACGCGTGGCCCGCGGAGCAGACGACGCTCCCTCTCGCCGTCGGGCTCGTGCTCCTGCTCGCCCTCCGAGCGCCGCGGCGCGTGTTCGCGGGTCCGGAGGGATTCGAGATCGTCGGCGTCCTGCGGCGGCGCGTCGTCCCGTTCCGCGACGTGCGACGTGCTCGCCCCGAGGCGAGCTCGGTCGTGCTCACGTTCGCGACCGGAGAGGAGCTCGTGCTCGAGCGCGCGAGCCGCGAGGACGCCGACCCGCGCGAGGTGCTCGACCGGATGTGGACGTCGCTCGCGGCGGGCGCCGAGCAGGGCGTCCGCGCGAACGAGGCCGCCGCCCTCTCCCGCGGTGACCGCCGGCCACGAGCTTGGATCCGTGCGCTGTGCGCCCTCGCGGCCGGGAGCGCGTACCGCCAGGGGCTCGTACCGCGGGAGCGGCTCGGCGCCATCGTCGAGAACCCGGCCGTGGAGCCGGAGCTTCGCGCGGCCGCGGCCGTGGCGCTCGCGTCGCGGGACGACGAGGAGGCCCGCGCGCGGCTCGAACGCGTCCTCGCGACGACGATCGACCCGCGCCTCCGCCAGGCTCTCGCCGAGATCGCCGCGGCGCGCGAGGAGGGCGACCTCGAACGCGCCCTCGGACGCATGACGCTGCACGACTGAGATCTGCTCTGGGGTATGCTCGCGCGAACCGATGGACCGCCGACCGCCCGAGCCCGAAGCCGAGGAAATCCAGCTCTACGTCACGACCTACTACTCGCTGCTCAGGTCGACGGGCGAGGTCCGCGTGCGCGCCTTCGAGGAGGCCCACGCGTACAGCGGGTCGAGCCTCCACGCCGGCGCCCTGTCCGACGTGCCGGACCTCTCCGCGTTCGCCTATGCCGCCGCGCGCCTGCCCGACGAGATGATCGACGCCGAGCTCGTCATCCTCGGTCAGTCGCACGAGCTCTTCGAGGCGGCCGGCTACGACGTCCAGAAGTGGGCGATCGTGAAGACGCGCGGCCGACGGCGCCCGCTCCGTTACGACGGCAACGGCAAGCTCGCCGTGTTCATCGCGAGCGCGAGCGACATCGACGACCTCGTCCCGATCGTCACCGCGTACCAGATCGAGTGGAACAAGATGCACGCGCGGCTCCGCCGCGTCGCGACCTCGCCCGAGCAGCTCCGGGAGGCGACGCGCGATCCGGTCGCGCTCGGCACCGCGCTCGGCGTGTCGGCGGAGGAAGCGCAGAAGCTGATCGACGCGTTCGGCACGTCGCGTCTCGAGAAGGGCGGGCGCGCGCTTTGGGAGCGGCCGATCGATCTCCGCGTCCGCATGCTCGCTCCTTCGCACTCGCAGTACCAGCGCGCCGCGCAGCGGTGGTGGAGCGGGATCGAGCCGGCCTACGTGAAGAAGACGGCGCCGCGCCGGCCGCCCGTCTACTTCATCTCCTCGAACACCCACGCGATCGCGAACCTCGTCGGCGGCTACGCTCGGTCGCACGCCGACGAGATCGTCGCGTGGGCGAAGAAGGCGAATCCGGAAGGGCTCGCCGACGACGTCGCGAAGGCGGCAGAGTCCTCCGACCCGTCGCAGCTCGGTCCCCTCCTCTACTACTTGCTCCGCGGCTACATCCACGCGCAGCCGGGCTCCTCGAAGATGCACGAGGTCCGCGCCTTCGAGGCGACGAAGGGGCTCGTCCACCTCAGCGAGCCGGGGCACATCGACGTCGACGCGCAGATCGCACGGCTCTCCGAGCTCGATCCGGAGCTCATCGATCCGCGCCTGGAGATGCCCGGAATCGAGAAGCTCGCGCAGAGCGACGCCGTCGTCCTGAACATCGACTACCCGCTCGGGATGGCGGCGTACCACCTGCTCTCGCGTCTCGGGCAGGGCGTCGGCGAAGTGCGCGGCATCTACGTGATGGGCAAGGCGGCGACCCTGAACGGACGCGTCGGCGACGTCATGCTGAGCGGCAGCGTCTACGACGAGCACTCGAAGAACACGTTCCTCTTCCGGAACACGTTCGAGGCGCGCCACATCGCAGCGCACCTCCGCTACGGCAGCGTGTTCGACAACCAGAAGGCCGTCACCGTCCGGAGCGCGTTCCTCCAGAGCAAGGAGTACATGGATGCGTTCTATCGGAGCGGCTACACGGTCCTCGAGATGGAGGCAGGGCCGTTCCTCGGCGCCGTCTACGAGCTCGTGAACCCGAAGCGCGTGCCGACCGACGAAGTCGTGCACTTGTCGGCACACACGCCGTTCGACGTCGGGATCGTCCACTACGCCTCGGACACGCCGTACTCCCGCCGTCAGTCGCTCCTCTCGAAGAGCCTCAGCTTCTTCGGCGTCGACGCGACGTATGCGTGCGCGATCGCGATCGTGCGCCGGATCTTCGAGCTCGAGGTCGCACGTCTGTCCGCGTGACGCCGTGCGGCCTCCTCGCCCGACCGCTCGCCCGAGCGTTTGCGCCGAGCTTCTCTCCATCGGCGGACCCATTATGATGGGGCTTGGTTTCCCCGATGGCGACCCTCGCCGCTGCCGAAGCGTCACGCGCGTCCGTGCTCGTCGTCGAAGACGAGGCCGCGGTGCGCTTCGGCATCTCGAACGCGCTCCGCGCCCTCGGGCTCCACGTCGTCGAGGCGGATTCGTGCGAGAGCGCGAAGGACGCCTTCGTGACGGCACGCCCCGACGTCGTCGTGACCGACCTGCGACTCCCCGACGGGGAGGCCCTCGACTTGTTGCCGCGGCTCCGCGCGATCGATCCGACCGTCCCGGTGTTCATCGTGACGGGCTACGGCAGCATCGACCTCGCGGTCCGGGCGGTGAAACAGGGCGCCGAGGACTTCCTCACGAAGCCGGTCGACATGCGGGCGCTCGCGAGCTTCGTGCGCTCGTCGATCGAACGGCGTGAGGCGCGGAGGAAGGGCGCGAGCCACGCCGTCGTCGGTCGGCCCTCACCGCTCCGATCGGCCGCGATGCAGCGGGTCGAGGAGCAAATCGAGCGCCTCCGCGACGCCGACTGCTCGGTGCTGCTCCTCGGCGAGACGGGGACCGGCAAGAGCATGCTCGCGCGGAGGATCCACGCGCTCGGCGCGCGGGCCGGCGCTCCGTTCGTCGACGTCAACTGCGCCGGTCTCACGAAGGAGTTCGTCGAGAGCGAGCTGTTCGGTCACGAGCGCGGCGCCTTCACCGGCGCGCTCGCTTCGAAGCAGGGGCTCCTCGACGCGGCCAACGGAGGAACGCTGTTCCTCGACGAGATCGGCGACATCGACCTCCAGGTCCAGCCGAAGGTCCTCAAGGTCGTCGAGGAGAAGCGGTTCCGCCGGATGGGCGATGTCCGCGAGCGCTCGGTCGACGTCCGCCTCGTCGCTGCGACGCACCGCGATCTCCTCACCGCCGTCGCACGCAAGGAGTTCCGCGCCGATCTCTACTACCGGATCAGCACCGTCACGATCACGATCCCCGCCCTGCGCGACCGCCGCGAGGACCTCGTCGGCCTCGCCTACGAGCTGCTCGCCGGCCTCGGCAGCCCCGACGTCGAGCTCGCACCGGACGCCGAGCGGCTCCTGCTCGAGCACGACTGGCCGGGCAATCTCCGCGAGCTGAAGAACGTCCTCGAGCGCGCGCTCCTCCATCGGACCGGGCACGTGATCGAGGGGCATGATCTCCGCTTCGACACGCCCTCGCAGGGAAGGCTCGCTGCCGAACCGTCGACGCGGAGCTCCTCGCGGACGCTCTCCGAGGTCGAGCGCGAGCACATCTTCGCGGCGCTCGTCGCCGAGAACGGACGCGTCGAAGCGGCTGCGCGCCGGCTCGGGATCCCGCGGAGCACGCTCTACCAGCGCATCAAGGAGTACGGGATCCATCCGTCGAAGATCCGGATGAACGCCGCAGGCAACCGCGCCTGAGGCTTCAGGTGCGGGGCCGCACGAGCCGGCCGATCTCGGCGACCTGGACCCCGAGCTGACGCGCCGCGGAGGCGGCGTTCTCGAGCGCCGTCACGAACTCGCGACGGTGCGCGGGCGTCGCGCTCGCGAGAAGCGGTTCGTCCCCGCTCGCCCCTTCGAGCTGGAGCGACGCGTACTCCACGTTGGCGAGGACGCCGGCGAGGAGGTTGTTCAACCGGTGCGTGACCTTCGCGGCGACGGCGGTGATGCGCTCGAGGCCGAGGACGGACGCGCAGAGGCGCGCGACGTCGGGGAGGACGACGAGGACGCGATCGCGGTCCGAGCCGCGCCGGCCGGCCGCGACGATCATCCCATGGAGCGTCCCGTCGCGGTCGAGAGCCGGCTCGCAGGCGACCCACTCCCACCCCGCCGCGCCCGCGCCGTCCATTTCTCCCGACGCGAAGAGGCTCGGCCATCTCGCGTCGTGATGCGTGTAGAGCGCACGGTTCGGGCGGCTCGCCGCCGCGATCCGCGCGACGGTCGCCGGGAGGAGCGATTCCGAGCTCACGACGTCGTCGCGGCCCTCTTCACCGCCGACGAGCACGCACGCGACGCCCGTCACGCTCTCGAGCGCACTGCACATCTGCCCGAGCGCGACGGCCGCGTCGGCGTCTCCCACGGCCCAGGCTGCGACGGCGCGTTCCGCTTCCGCGAGGAGGTCCGTGTCATCCATGGGCCCTTCCTGGGTATCACACGGCGAGCTCGTCCTCGACGAGACCGAGGCGATCCTGGCCCCAGGTCGGCGTGCCGCCGTCGACGATGAAGGTCGGAACGCCGAAGACGCCGCGCGCGGCGGCCTCCTCCGTGTTGGCCCGGAGCGCGGCCTTGACGTCGTCCGATCCCGTGCGCGCCAGCGCTTCCCGCGCGACGGCCTCGTCGCCGACGAGCGACGCGAGGACCTCGGCATCCTGGATGTCGCGGTCCTCGGCCCAGTACGCGCGGAAGGTGCGGTCGCGAAATGCCTGACGGTGCGCTTCCGGCAGCGCGAGCCACATGCGGAGCGCGAGGACGGAGCTCACCGGAAAGCGCGTCGGGAAGCGGAACGGCACGCCCCAGTATGCGGCCCACCGGTCGAGGTCCTTCGCGACGTGGGCCTGCTTCTCGGCGGAGAACGTGGCGAGCGGGACCGAAGGTGTGCCGATGGCCTTGAAGAGACCGCCGACGAGGATCGGCTTCTCGACGAGGCGCACGCCCGTGCGCTCGACGAGGGCGGCGAGCTGCGTCGTGCCGAGGTAGGCGAACGGCGAGCTGAAGTCCCAGAAGACCTCCAGCGTGTGCGTCTTCGTCCCGCGCCTCGGCGCGCGCGGCGCCGGCCGTTTGCCTTCGACGAACGCGATCCGATCCTGACCCCAGTAGAGGTGCTCTCCGTCGACGATCCACGTCGGCACGCCGAAGATCCCCTTCGCGACGGCCCGATCGGTGCGCGCCCGCAGATCCTGCTTCACCTCGTCGCTCGACGCCTTCGCGAGGACGGCCTCGGCGTCGTGCCCCGCCTCACGGAGCACGCGCGCGATCACGGCGCGATCCGCGATGTCGGCGTTCAGGACCCAGTAGGCCCGGTAGAAACCGGCGATGACCTTCGGGTCGATCCCGGCCGCGAGCGTCGCGCGGAGCGCATCGACCGAACGCATCGGGTGGCTCGCCGGCATCCGGAGCTCGACGCTTAGCTTCTCGGCCCAGCGCGCCATGTCCTTCGCGTTGTGCGCGGCCTTCGCGGGGCCGAGCGTCTCGAACAGCTTCTGCGGAGTGTTCCGGGCCTTGAAGACGCCGCCGAGCAGCATCGGCTGCCACGTGAGCGCGACGCCCATCCGGGCCGCGACCGCCTCCGCCTGCGTCGAGGCGAGGTACGCGAAGGGGCACGTGTAGTCGAACCAGAGCTCGAGCGAGCGCGCCGGGAGCGTCCGGCCGGGCTCGAAGGCTTCGTCCATCGGCATGGCGCCTCCGTGTAGCATGCTCCGCGATGGAAGCGATCGGACGCCTGCTCCGGACTCCTCCCCGCGCGCGCAGCTTCGAGGGCATCGAGCCCTTTCTGGAGGCGCTCGCCGACGCGGACACCGCCGACGCGATGCCGGAGTCGACCCCGATCCCGGTCCGCACGCTCGCGCGCGCGATCCGGCTCGGCCCCGTCGCCGACCGCCTCGGCTTCGCGTTCGTCGCCGGCTACCACGCCGCGCTCGTCTGCCTCGCCGCGCAGTCGGGATCGAAACGCGTGATGCCGGTCCGCGCGTCGCTCGCGGTCACGGAGACAGGTGGGCTCCACCCGCGCGCGATCACGACCAAGCTCTCGCCCGACCCGAAGCGCGAGGACATGCTCCGCCTCGACGGCGAGAAGACCTTCGCGACGCTCGGCACCGTCGCCGACGTGCTCCTCGTCGCCGCGACGGAGGGTACGGGAGACGACGGTCGGCCGAAGCTCCGCCTCGTCCGCGTCGGCGCTCGCGCGAGCGGCGTCACGATCGAGCCGCGCGACCCGACGCCGTTCGCGCCGGAGGTACCGCACGCGCGCGTGAAGCTCGAGAACGTCGCCGTCTCGCCGCTCGACGTCCTCCCCGGTGACGGCTACGCGAAGTACATCAAGCCGTTCCGGACGCTCGAGGACATGCACGTCCTCGCCGCGACCCTCGCGTGGCTCGCCTCGGTCGCGAAGACGCACGACCTCCCCAAGACGCTGCAGGAGGCCGTCGTCGCGCAGCTCCACGCGCTCGCGTCGATCGCCGCCGCGCCCGAAGGATCGGCGCACGCGCACGTGGCGCTCGCCGGCGTCTTCGCGAACGTGCGCTCGATGCTGGTGGTCTACGGCAGCGAGCTCCGCGGCGTCCCGGAGCCGTTCGGCGAGCGGCTCACGCGCGATCTTCCGCTCCTCGAGGTCGCGGAGACGGCGCGCGCGGCGCGTACCGCCGCGGCCTGGCAGGCGATCGCGAACGCGCGTCCTTCGGTGGCGCCGCCGGCGAATCCGCCGACGACGCCTCCACCCGCGAGCTGACGAGCTGACCTGCGCTCAGCTCTTCGGAGCCGAGTACTTCGCCGGATCGCTCTCGAACTTCTTCTTGCAGCCGGCGCAGCAGAAGTAATACGTCTTGCCGTTGTACTCGGTGTGCGGGGAGCTCGCGTCGACGACGAACTCCTCGCCCGAGATCGGGCACGTCGTCTTGTCACCCGGCTTCGCGTCGCCGGGCTTCACGAGCGGTCCTTTCGCATCCGCGGCAGGCGCCGCGTGATCGCCGGCAGGCGTCGCAGGCGTCGCAGGCGCGGGCGTCGCGTCCTTCCCGCCGCCGCACGCAGCGAGGCCGAGCACAGCGAGGGCGAGGGTCGTCGAGAGAGCAGTTCGGGTCATGGCTGAGGTCTCCGCAGTTCTCCGCGCGCCGAAATGCGCGAAGGCGGGAGAGGCATAGCGCCTTCCCGCCTTCGCGTCTCGCCTCTCGGCGAGCTTCAGGTGTCGCTCAGGACTTCGGAGCCGCCGTCGCGCCACCGGCCGCGCTGAACTCGTAGACCCACGTCGCGTCGCCCTTCTTCTTGTCGGGCGGCGAGATCGCGAGGCCGTTGAGGTTGTTCTTCACGCAGTCGGCGACGGGGGCCGGCGCCGTCGTGCCGGCCTGGTCGACTTGCACGTTCACGATCTTGCCCTCGTCCGTCTCGACCTCGAACTTCACGGTCACGCGGCCGCCGGCGGTCGGGTTCGTCTTGAGGACGCCGTCGTAGCAGGCCTTGATCTCGTTGTTCCGGGTCGCGAGCACCTTGCCGGTGTCGTCGACGAACATCTTGGCGTCACGGTACGCGCAGCCCGTCACGAAGGACGAGACGGCGACGAGCCCGGTGGCGATCAGCATCGAGGTCTTCATCACTTCTTGCCTCCTGCGGGCGCCGACGTGGCGGGCGCGGGCGTGGCCGGCTTGGCCGAGGTGGCGGGCGCGGGCGTCGTGCCCGGCTTCGCCGGAGTGGCGGGCTTGGCCGGCGTGGCGCCGACGGTCTGCTCGCCAGGAGCCTTCACGGTCTCCTTCTTTTCTTCGATGACGCGCTCCTTGCCCGTCGTCGGGTCGATCTCGACCTTCTTCTGCGTGACGTCCTGCTCGACGACGAGGAACTCGACGCGGCGGTTCTTCTCGCGGCCTTCCTCGTTGTCGTTCGAGGCGATCGGCTTCTCGCTGCCCCAGCCCTTCGCGGTGAGGCGCGCGGCGTCGACCTGCTCCTTCTTCACGAGGTGGTCCATGACCGCCTTCGCGCGATCGTCGGAGAGCTTCTTGTTCGCCTTCGCGTCACCCTCGGCGCTGGCGTGACCCTCGATGGAGATCTTCTTCACCTGAGGGTTGTCCTTGATCACCTTGGCGATGTCCTTGAGGAGGCCGAACGACGCCTCCTTGATGACCGCCTTGTTGACCTCGAACTGGATCTTCTCCTTGAACTCGATCTTGTTGTCCTTCAGCTCGACGCGCGGCGGCGGCTTCGGCTCCTCCTTCGGCGGCGGAGGCGGCGGCGGCGGCGGCGGCGGCGGATTGCCCGCGATTGCGGTCGGGCCGCCCTGGAACGCGGTGACGCCACCGCAGCCGACAAGGGCCACGAGCATCGATGCCACGGCGAGGTGCGGCAGGAAGCGGTGAGAAGCCATCGATCGAACCTCTTCTAGTTCGGGGAAAGGACTTGGGCAGCCACGAGCAGCCTGTCCGCCTTCATGGACGAGGCAGGAAGCCTCCTCATCCAATCGGGATTTTGGGAGAACGGTAAATCGGTTCGGGAGGAAACGTCCATGTTCATGTGCGTCGCGCCGGCGCTGAACCAATGCGCTCTACAACGATTCCGGCGACTTAGGGACGGTCTTGGACGTGCCTTCCTGCGGGCTGGAGGACGCACGGGCGAGGCCCGTCACTCGACGATCACGCGATCGCCCGCGCTGCGGCCGAAGACCTCCGGGCTGTACATCTCCTCCGCCTTCGCGGGCGGGACGACGAACGTGCCGGGCGTCGTCGCCCGCGCGACGTACGCGTAGTCCCAGACGCCGTCCCAGAGGAGCGAGGCGAACGCCTCGACCCGCTCGTCGCGCATGTTCTGGTGCTCGTACCAGGTCCGGGTCCAGTACCCGTACTTGCCGCCCTGCGCCTCGGACTTGGGGTCCTTCGGGATCTCACCCGTGACGGCGAGCGCGGCGTTCATCGGCTCGAGCCCGGCCGGGAGCGGGTCGACGAGCGCGACGTGGTGCCTTCGCGTCGGCGCCACCATCGTGACGCGCGCACGGACACGCGTGCCCGCCTTCATCCGCCACGTCCCGTCGGGGTCGCGGCGCACGTCCTCCGGCTTGTCGATCGCCTCGTAGATGCGGCTGACGACGAACCCCTGATCCATCGGCGGGAGCTTCAGATCGGTCGGCGCGTACTGCATCCCGATCCGGTAGTAGAGGCGGCCGGGACCGTCCTTGCCGAGCACGAGGTTCTGGGTGCCCTTCACCTCGGTCGCCATCCACGCCATCGGGACCTTGACCTCGGAGTACTCCGTCGTGCGCCCCTTGAACGTGTGCGCGCCGGCGAAGCGATCGCCGAGCCAGACCCGCGCGACGAAGTCGGGCGTGACCTTCTCGTAGGTCGCGAAGTACTTGTCGAGCGCGAGGAGCACGAACGCGTTCTCCTGCGTGTTGGTCCAGCGGCCCTTCTTCCGGTGGGCGAGGAGGTCCTTCACGATCTTCGGCACGAGCGTCGAGGAGGGCTGGTCCCCCATCAGCCCTTCGAGCAGGATTCCGTCGACGCGGCGATCGGAGTGGAGGAGCACCCAGCCGCCGTCGTTGCCGCCGCCGTCCTTGTAGCTCGTCGTGAAGTGCGCGCCGCCGGCCGTCTCCTCGGCGCGGTTCGCGACGTGACGACGGATCGCCTCGTTCTCTGCGGCCGAAGCCTTGTCGGCGGAGATCGTCGGCCAGATCCAGCCGACCGCCTCGAGCGGCAGCTTCTCGACGCCGCCGGCCTCGGCGATCAGCCTCCGTGCGCGCGCCGGGTCGGCGTCCCCCATCCGCTTGCGTACGTAGAGGGCGTAGGCGGTGATCGCGCGCCTGGTCTCGGGCGTGTACCAGTAGGGGTACTTCGTCTCGATCGCGCGGAGGTAGCCCTGCGCGCGCTGCAGCATGGCCTCGTCCGGTGCGTAGCCCTTCTCCTTCGCGCGGACGAGGGCGTGGGTCACGTGGACGGTGAGGAACGGCCAGGGCTCCTCCTGCCAGAACCCCCAGCCGCCGTCCCACTTCTGGTGCCGCTTGAGACGCGCGAGGTCCTCCTTCGCGAAGGCGGTGATCTCGTCGGGCTTCGGGAGCCCCTCCGCCTTGAACGCGGTGAGCACGTCGCGGAGCGCGACGATCGAGACGAGGCGCGACGCGAGCTGCTCGTTGCACTCGAACGGGTACCGCACGAGGTAGAGGAACGCGTCGGTGAGCGCCTGGAGCTGCGTCGAGCTCGTCGTGATCTCGAGCCCGCCGAACTGCGGGAACACGTTCGCCGGCGGCTTCACGGGCTGCGCGAGCGCGCCTTCGTCGATCTCGCCGTAGGTCGCGAACGCCTCCGTCGTCGCGGGGGTGTAGACCGGCACCTCGACCTGGCTCGCGTCGCTGAAGGCGCCCGATGCGATCCCGATCTGGAAGCGGGCCTTGCCCGCCTTCTCGGCGGCGGCGTCGAAGCGGACCTCGACACGGTCGTTCGGCGCGATCCGGATCCGCTTCGCGGTCGGCTCGGTCAGCGTCGCGTTCGTCGCGCGGACGACGACGCCGACGTCGACGGGCGCGTCGGTCTGGTTCTGGACGACGACCGGCAGCTCGAACTTGTCGCCGAAGTTCAGGAACCGCGGCGCGGAGGGTCGCGCCATGACCGGGAGTCGCGCGGTGATCGTGGACTCGCCCGAGCCGAACAGCTTCTCGCCCGCGGATGCGACGGCCATGATCCGGTAGCGCGTGAGGTTGTCGGGCAGCTTCAGCGGGACCTTCGCGCGTCCGGAGGCGTCGGTCGTCACGCGAGGCGCGAAGATGGCGAGCGCCGCGAAGCTCGTGCGCACCTTGATCGGGGTCGTGGCGTCGCTGACGTCCTTGGCGTCGGCGATGCCGTCGGAATCGCGGTCGCCCTTGTCCGCGTTGCGACTCCGCTCCTTCTTCGCCTCCGCGGGCGGCGCCGCGCTCGCCGACGGCGCCGGCGCCATCGCGGGCTTCGCGCCGAACTGGAGCGCGTTGCTCTCCATCCGGACTCCGCCCCGCCCGGGCGCGCCTCCCCCTGCCCCGCTCTGCGCGCGGTTCTTCAGCGCGGCGAGGTCCGGCTCCGGCAGGACGACGCGTTCGCGCGACGCGATGTCGGTCACGCCGGCGGGCCGCTCCGGATAGAACGCGGCGATCGGGTCCGGCGTCTCGTAGCCGCTCAGCGCGAGGACGGCCTCGTCGACGACGGTGACGGCGACCGTCGCGTTCGGGACGGCGCGCCCGGCCGGGTCCTTCACCTCGACCGCGACCTCGGTGTTCGCGCCGGGCTCGATCGCCTGCGCCTGCGCCTGCGCCGTCACGGCGAGCTTCCGCTCCTTCGGCAGGACACCGAGCCGGACCTCCCCGGACGCGAACGCGGGCCGCTTCGGCAGCGCCGCGTCGGGCTCGCCCTTGTCGTTCTCGCGAACGTCGGCGCCGACGAGATCGACGCGCGCGTGCACGCCCGGCAGCATCGAATCGTCGACCTTCACCTTCAGCACCTGCGTCGCCGTCGTCATCGAGAACCGCTCGAGGTGGACGATCCCCTGCCGGCGCAGGGTGAGGACGCCTTCCGCCGGCGCGAAGGGCGCGACGACGAGGAGCTCGGCGATGTCGTTCGGCGCGTAGTCCTTCTTGTCGGCGACGACCTGGACGCTCGCCTTCTGGAGGCCGCGATCCTTCGGGCGATCGTTGCCGATCACCCACATGCGCGCGTCGCTCTGGCTCTTGCGGCCCGCTTCGTCGGTGACGACCGCGACGACCTTGTAGGAGCCGCCCTCGCCGCTCTTCAGCGAGCAGCGGACGATCTCCTGCGGCGCCGCCTTGCTCTGGACCTCGCACGTGGAGACGACCGTCTCGGTCTGCTCCCACGTCGCACCGCGCTGCTCGGTGTCGAGCCGCACCAGCTTCACGGCGACGGGTCGACCGCCGGCCGCCTTGCCCTCGAGGTCGGTCGTGACGAGGTCGACGTCGACGTTCTCGCCCGAGCGCACGATACTCTTCGCGACGCGGACACCGACGGTCCGGTCTCCGGGATGCACGAGGAAGCTCGTCCGGCCGGCCCACTGCTGCCGGTTCACGTCCTCCACCTGCGCTGTGAGATCGAGCTTCATCGGGTAGGCGGGCTCGACGGCGTCGAAGTCGATCCGGAGACGATGCGCGCCGGACGAGTCCGTCTTCGCGCTCCACGTCTCGGACGAAGGCTTCGCCTTGTTCGGGTTCGGCGTGCGCCACCAGAACCCATAGGGCTCGGGCGCAGGGCCGAAGTGGAACTCGCTCCGGTTCGGCGGCGTGAACGGGACGAAGTCCTGCGCCACGTTCCACGTCACGGGCGCGGACGGGAGACCGCCGCCGGCGTAGTAGGACGCGGTCACGGTCGCGACGGCGTGCTTGCCGACGAGATGCGGCCCTTCCGACGCGCGCGCGCTCACCTCGAACTCGGGCCGGCGGAACTCCTCGATCGCGAAGGGGTGCTGGAACGTCGCGGTGCCGAGCGGCCCCGGGTCCGTCAGCGTGATCTCGACGACGCCGCGTCCGAGGTTCGCGTTGCCGGGCAGCTTGAAGAGGAAGTCGAAGCTGCCTGCCTCGTCCGCCTTCGCCTCGCCCTTCACGATCTCGGCCCAGCGCGGGTCGCGGACGCGCCACGTCAGCGTCTTGCCGGCGACGCGAGGCACGGCGCCGACGTCACCGCCGCGCGCGCTCCCGGAGCTGCGGAGCCAGCCCTTGACCCGGACGTCCTCGCCCGGCTTGTACATCCCGCGATCGTCGTAGACGAGCCAGCGCAGCTGGTCCTGCGTCGTCTGCCGTGCGAACGGGGCGGACCTGTCCCACGGATGCGGGAGAATCGCGACGTCGTCGCCGTTCTTCGCGACCACGAGCGAGCCGGCCGCGCCGGTCATCACGCGGCCGAGGCCGCCCGAGTCCGTCTTCACGGCGGCGGACGGCGCCTCGAGGATCGACAGATCCGCCCCCTGCACCGCGGCGCCGTTCCCGAGACGCGTCACCCAGCCCGTGAGCTGGTCGCTCTCGAGGAAGGCCTGGACGCCGAGCTCGGTCGACTGCACCCACACCGCGAGCTCGGGTCGCGACCAGTCCTTCGGGATCGTGCGCGTCGATTCGACGACGACGAGGACCTGTCCGCGCCCGTTCTTCAGCGCCGGCGCGAGGTCGACGGTGGTGCCGACGAGCTCGTCGGGCAGCTTCTTCGGCACGAGCACGCGGTCGTAGACGAGGCGGCCGGGGGCCGCGATCTTGCGCGGGCGCTCCCACTCCTCCGCGTAGGCCCGGTACCTCGCCCAGTCGCGCGGCTCCACCGCATAGACACGCGTGCGGAGCCCGGGCTCGTTCACCGACCAGAGCGTGTAGGCGCGAGGTGACGCGGGATCGAGCACGATCATGTCGCGCTCGGCGCCGAACAGCATCGGCTCCGCGGAGCCGACGTCGAGCTCGACGTTCGTGTCGCTCCCGAGCGTCTGGCCGTGCACGTCGGTGAGCGTGCCCTTCAGCGTGATCGTGTAGTGCGTGCGGCCCTTCGTCCGCCCGCGGAGCGTGATGCGGTGCCCGCTCACCTCGATCTTCGAACCGGCGACCTCGGGCGAGATCGAGACTATGCTCTTGTCGAACTTCGCGAGGTCGATCGGGTTCGTGAGGTCGATGCCGAAGTCGTCGAGCGGGCGGCAGTGCGCGCTGCCGCGTTCCCAGCCGCAGTACTTCTCGCGGACCTTCAGCGGTCCGAACGTGACGAAGCCGAAGGCCTGTTCGCCGGTCGTCCTCCGCGGGCCCTCCGCGCTCGGCGCACCGGCCTTCAGCTTCACCTGGTAGGGACGCGCGGTCGCGAGCTTCTGCGTCGGGCGGAACGCGACCCAGCGGCCCTTCTCCGCCTGCTGCGACAGGCGGCGCACGTCGTCGTTCGCTTCGACCTCGTCGGCGCTCGCGAGCCGGATCGGCACGGGCGTACCGCCGCTCGAGAGCTCGATGCTCCCGACGATCTGCGCCGGCTCGATCGCTTGATCGAGCTCGACGTAGACGAGCGGCTCGAGGACGACGGACGAGCCCGTCGGATGAGACCGCTTCACCTTCGGCGGCGGCGTCGTGAACGTGAAGTGCTCGGCGCGCGCCAGGGTTCCTCCCGTCTGCGAACGCGTTCCGGCCGGGATGTCGACGGCGAACTCGGTCGCCATCGGGAAGCGCTTCTCCGGCTGGAAGAGCAGCGTGCGCGTGCCGAGCCAGCGCCACTTGCCGGGCGGCTGCGGCGAGAGCTGGACGGGCGGCTTGCTCTCGAGGATGTCCGAGATCGACCCGACCGGCACCATCGGCTGGCTGAACGTGATCGAGAGGTGCGGCGCGAGCTCGACGGGACCTTCCGGCGCATGCCGCTCGATCGTGAGCGGGCCGGGCGCCGCCGGCGTCGCCTTCGGCGGCGCATCGGGCGGCGGGAACGCTTCGCTCACCGTCTTGCCCGCACGCGGCGCGGGGATCGACCGGTCGCGCATCGAGAACGCCTTCTCGTCGTCGGGATCGCGGGGAAGCGGAGGCATCCGCGCCGCGATCTTCTTCGCGTCCGCGGCAGCGAGCGCGGTCGCGGGCGCGACGTTGCGCGCCGGAGGCGCGTCGGCTTCGGCGTCGGCGTTCGAGAGACGGAAGCCGAGACCGGACTTCGACAGCCGGATCGTGAGCGGCTCGTCCGCGGCCCCTCGCGGCGGCGCGGTCGTCGTCTGCGGCGGACGCGAACCGGGACAGCCCGCGAGGATCGACGCGACGAGGAGAAGGACGAAGAAAGGCGCGCGCAGCGCTGGAAGTCGACGCATGAGGTCACCCGGAGGCCGGAGCTTACACGTGGCCGGAGGGCTACGGGCCGGCCGCGGGAAAGATCTACCGGGCGAGGCGTCGCGCGCGGGTTCAGTCGGTCGCGGCGAGGACGAGCAGGCCGGTGATGATGACGACCACCATCGAGAACACGACGATGCCGACGAGCACGAGGACACGACGCCCCGCGGCCGGATCGTGCGGAGCAGGCCGGGCAGGACCGGCGACGAACATCATGTCGTCCGGCTGGCTGGTCCGCATGTTCCCCGCGGGAGGGAACGGCTGAGGAGAGGTGCCGGGCATGCTCGGACGCTGGCCGGCACCGAACGGCTGCGTACGAGGCGCGCTCGACGGAGCCGGAGGCGGAACGCCCATCTTCGCGTGCGGGCTCATCCCGGCCGCCGCGAACGCGGGCGCGTTGTCCATGATCTTCGTGCCGCCGTCGCCCGAGGGCGGATAGTCGCTCGGCGGCGGAGGGGGCATGCTCGCATACGAAGCACGCGGCGGCGCGCCGACGGGAACGATCGCCTCGAACGGCGTCGGTCGTGCGACGGTCGCGCCGTCGTCGTCCGCCGGATGGACCGAGTGCGCCGACGCCCGCGGCGGCGGACGCGTGACCGGCGACGGCACGTTCGCGAGCAACCCCGGGTCGACGTGCTGCGACGCGACCATCGTCTTCTGATCCGGCCAGGACGGTTTCGCGTCCTCGAGCGCGTCGGCGTCGAGCTCCTCGACCTCGATCGGCGCCTCGAAGAGCGTACGCCCGTCCGAGCTCGGCCCGTTCGCCTCCGTCGGCTGCTCGCTGTGCGGCTCCCCCGAGGAGCGGCCGGGGACGTCGAGCAGCGCGTTCTTCATCGCCTTCGCACTCGGCCACCGCGCGCGCTTGTCGAAGGCGAGCGCGCGGTCGACGATCTGGACGAGCTTCGGCGGCAGCCCCGGCGCGACCGTCGCGAGCGAGCGCGCAGGATAGTTCGCCGCCGCGACGAGCATCTCCGCCGCGCTCTCGCCCGCATGCACGGGGAGCCCGGAGAGCAGCGTGAAGAGCGTCGCGCCGACGGCCCAGATGTCCGTCTTCGCGTCGACCTGCCCGCGCGCGCCGACGGCCTGCTCCGGCGACATGAAGCCGGGCGTGCCGAGCAGGAATCCGGTCGCGGTCTGCTCCTTGCGGAAGCCGGTCTTCATCTGCGCGAAGCCGAAGTCGAGGACCTTCAGCCGTCCCTCGGTCGTGAGGAACAGGTTGTCGGGCTTGATGTCGCGGTGGACGATCCCCTTCTCGTGCGCGGCGGAGAGGACGTCGAGCAGCTGATCGGCGATCTCGTAGACCTCGCGGAGCGGGAGCCGGCCACCGAGGCGCAAGCGCCTGCGCTCGAGCAGCTCGCCCTCGAGCAGCTCCATCACGAGGAACGCGAGGCCTTCTTCTGTCGTGTCGTCGTCGAGGATGCGGACGACGCCGGGATGGTTCACCTGGTTCGCCGCATAGCCTTCCTGGAGGAAGCGGCTGCGCGTGTCCTGGTCGCGCGAGAACTCGGGATGGAGGAGCTTGATCGCGACGCGGTTGCCGTTGTTCTTGTGCGTCGCCGCGAACACGGTGCCGACGCCGCCACGCGCGAGGCGCGTGTCGATCCGCCAGCGATCGCGCAGCACGCGACCGACCCAGCGGTTCCGACCCGCCGACTCGTCAACCACGTGTCCTCCGAGGAGGTTCGGCTGGGCGCGCCATCACCCGATCCTCGCCAACGTATCAGAGGTCTCGTCGCCTCAGAAATTCGTTCGGAGGAACAGCACGACGCCGACCACGAAGATGGTCAGGCAGACGACGCCGACCACGACCAGGAGGACCATCTGGGACCTTCCGCGAGTCGGCTGCCGCGGCGCTTGCGGCGCGTACATCGGCGGCATCGGCCCTGGAACCGCAGGCCGGCCCGGCGACGTGCCTGGCCCCGCCTGCGGATCGTAGGGGTACGGCGGGTAGGCCGGGCCGGTCGCGCTCGCCGCCGACCACGGCGGCTGGACCGGCATCGGGCCGGGCGAATGAGGAAGCGCCGGGATCGGGCCGGGGCTCGGAGGAGCGAACGGATGAGCGCCGTGGGAAGGGGGGGCACCGCCGAAGGTCGACGAGACCGGGCTCCGCTGGGAGGACGGCGGCGCGAACGGCGGCGGCTCCGGCGGGGTCCAACCCGAGCCGACGCCGAGCGTCGCCGCGAGCGCTGCCGCGATGTCCTTCGAGCCGTGCGACGGAGCAGGTACGGCCACGGTCGCTTCGTCACCGACCGCGTCGGAGCCGACGACGACGTGGTGGGGCGCGGCCGGGGGCTCGGAGGCGCTCGGGATGTCGGCGGAGACCACACCGAAGCCGGGGATCTCGCCTGCGCCGCTCGCGGCCGGCTGCGGAGGGGGGACGGACGACGGATACGTGCTCGGAAGGAGGTTGCCGAGCACTCCGAACGCGACCGGAGCGGTCGCCGGCTGCGCGAGCGCGCGGAGGACCATCGGGTCCTGGTCGCCGACCTTCGTCGCTTCCTCTTCGGGAGGCTCCGAGACGGGCGACGGCGCACCTTCGGGGAGCTCGAACGGCGACGTGATCGTCCGATCCCCGCCTTCGTCCTCCCAGAACGCCTCGTCGTCCTCGCGTCTGTCCTTGTCGTCGTTCACGTTCGGAGAGTCCTGCGCCCGGCGATCGGAAGCCTATCGCAACCCGAGGCGCCTTCGCAGCCTTCGCGCGCTCTGACGCGAGACGTCCACGCGCTTGCCGGTGGAGAGGCACGCGACGTACCCGCCCGAGTCGACCGACTCGAGGCGGTCGACGTGGTCGAGGTTGACGATCGCCCGGCGATGGACGCGCTCGAACGGTCCCGGTGGGAGCTTCGCCTCGAGCTCCTGGAGCGTGTCGTCGGTCAGGATCGCCCGTGCGCTCGTGTGCACCGTCACGAGCGCGCCGTCGAAGGTCGCGTGCGTGATGTCGGTTGGATGAACGAGCGCGGCGCCTCCGTGGGTCGCGATCGCGAGCTTGGCGAGCTTCGCGTCGGCGGGGGACGCGGTCGCGCTCGTGCTCGCCCCGCCGGTGTCGAGGAAGTGTCGCGCGCGGGCGAGCGCCTTCGCCAGACGAGCTTCGTCGACGGGCTTGAGGAGGTAGTCGACCGCGCCGACGTCGAAGGCGGCGACCGCGTGCTCGGGATGGGCGGTCAGGAACACGACGTACGGGCGATCCTCGGGCATCTGGAGGACAGTCTCGATCCCGGTCATCCCCGGCATGTCGATGTCGAGGACGGCGACGTCGACGTCCTCGCGCGCGAGCGTCTCGAGCACCTGCGCGCCGCTCTCGCATTCGAGGACCGTCTCGACGCCTTCGGTCTCGGTCGCGAGGCGTGCCGCGCGTTTTCGAGCCATCAGCTCGTCGTCGCAGACGAGCACGCGGAGCGGAATCGACGCCATCGGAGGACGAGCGTAGCTCAGGCGTGCTCGGGGAGGGTGACGGTCGCGCGCGTCGCGTCGCCGTCGGCCGTCATCCGGAAGGTGGCGCGCTTGCCGTAGGCGAGCGCGAGCCGCTTCTCCACGATCGGGAGCCCGCTCCCGCCTTCGCGCGGTCCGCGGTACGGCCCGGGGTTCCCGATCGTGACGACGAGCTGGCCTCCGTCGCGCCGCACCGAGAGCAGCACCTCGCCGCGGTGGCCGGCGAGCGGACCGTGCTTCATCGCGTTCTCCGCGATCGGGAGGAGGAGCATCGGAGGGACCTCTACGTCCGGGAGGGGATCGGGGAGGTCGCGCCGGACGGTGAAGAGCGACGGGTCGCGGACGGCATGGAGAGCGAAGAGGGCGGAGGCGAGCTCGAGCTCCTGCGCGAGCGGCCAGGTCGTCGACTGGATGCCCGTCATCATCGTGCGCAGCATCGAGGAGAGCTGGAGGATCGCCTTCTCCGCGACGATGCCGTCCTCCCGACACCACTCCGCGATCGCGTTCAGCGTGTTGAAGAGGAAGTGCGGATCGAGGTGACTACGGAGGGCGAGGAGCTGCGCGTGATCGGCCTCGCGCGCGAGCGCCTCGGCGCGGGCGCGCTCGCGCGTGAGATGCTCTTCGAGCTCGATGTCGCGAGCCAGTCCCCAGCCACCGACCCAGAAGAGCGCGACCGAGACGCCGAGGCTCGGCGTCGACGTGAGGAACGTCGGTCGCGCGCCGACGAGGGTGGGCAGCACGCGCCCGAGCCCGATCACGACGACCGCGCCGACGAGCGCATAGACGAACGCGCGGAGGATCGGCTGCGTCCGCGGCGCGTCCATCGGGAAGAGGAACCGCCAGAGGAGCGGGCCGACGAGGAGGAAGCTCCCACACATGAGGAGCGCGAGCGGCACGGCGAACGCGTCGCGGCTGTAGGCATCCTGGATGATCGTGAGCGGCACGACCACGAGCGAGATCGGAATCGCGCGGCGCGGCGCGAGGAGACCGCGGATCGTGGAGCGCGTGAGGGCAGCCAGCCCGACCGGCAGCGGCCGAGGGTCGACGAGGGAGGGGCGCGCGGGGCGTGCGGTCACGGGAGCTCGCCTCTCCGGCCTCCTCCCCTACTTCTTGCCCGCCAGCATCTCCAAGAGCGCGCGGTCGCCCTGGAGCGCGGTCCGCTGCATGTAGAGCGCCATCCCGCGGCGGCCGCCGAGCTCTTCGCCGCCGCCCGCGCGCCCCGGACCGCCGTGGAGCAGCTGCGGGAGCGCCATGCCCGGCGGGAGCGACTGACCGGCGACCTTGCTCGAGCCGAGGACGAGGCGCCCGTGATGCGGCGCGAGCCCGAGCACGACGCTGCGGAGGAACTCCTTGTCGTCGGAGTAGAGGCTCGTGACGAGGCCGCCGCCTCCGGCCGCGACGAGGCGCACGAGCGAGGCGACGTCGTCGTACGGCATCACGGTCGCGACCGGCCCGAAGACCTCGTGCTCGTGGACCGCGTCGCCCGGGCGCGGCTCGGCCGCGTGGAGCAACGTGGGCGCGACGAAGTAACCCTTCCCTGCCCCGACGCCGAGGCCGTCGATCCGCGTCGCGGAGCCGACGACGATCTTCGCGCACGTCGCGAGCTTCTCGATCCCGGCGCTGACGTCGCGGAGCTGCTGCGCCGTCGCGACCGGTCCCATCGTGACGCCGTCGTTCGTCGGATCGCCGACCTTCACCGCGGCGAGGCGCTCGCCGAGGAGATCGAGCACCGTCTGCACCTGCGCGCGCGGCACGTAGATGCGGCGGATCGCGGTGCACTTCTGGCCGGTCTTCTGCGTCATCTCGCGGACGACGTCAGAGGCGAACAGGTTCAGCACCTCGGAGCCCGCTTCGACGTCGGGTCCGAGCACCGCGCCGTTCAGGCTGTCGGCCTCGACGTTGATCTTCGTCGAGTGCGACACGACGCTGACACCCGCGCGCAGCTTCGCCGCCGTGATGCTCGAGCCCGTGAACGCGATGACGTCCTGTCCGCCGAGGCGGTCGAGCATGTCGCCGGCGCTCCCGCAGACGAACGACAGGACGCCTTCCGGCATCACGTTGGCCTCGACGAGGATCTCCATCATCCGGTGCGCGACGAGCGCGGTGCTCGTCGCCGGCTTCGAGACGACCGGCATCCCGGCGAGGAGCGCCGTCGCCGCCTTCTCCGCGAGGCCCCACGCCGGGAAGTTGAACGCATTGACGTGCACCGCGACGCCTTCGCGCGAGGTCCACACGTGCTGACCGAAGAGACGCGCGCTCCGACCGAGCTGGACGCCGTCGCCGTCGACGATCACATGCGACTCGCCGAGCTCGGGCGCGAGGTCGGCGTAGGCGGCGAGGGTCCCGATCGCGCCGTCGACGTCGAACTTCGCGTCGCCGCGCGTGTTGCCGCCGTTCGCCATCGCCATCGCGAGCAGCTCGTCGCGCTTCGCGTGGATCGCCTTCGACATCGCGCGGAGCATCTCGCCGCGCTGCACGAAGGTCATCGCGCGGAGGGCCGGGCCGCCCTTCTCGCGCGCGAACGCGAGCGCGGCTCCGAAGTCGAGCCCCTCGGTGGACGCCGTCGCGAGAACTTCCTCGGTCGCGGGGTTCACGAGCTCCGCGCCCTTCCCCTTGCCCAGGGCCCACTTGCCAGAGACGTAGCTGCCGAGCTCGTTCATCGCGCTTCTCCTCGCGTCCTTCGGGAAAACGCTCCTATCACGGGGGTCTGGTCACGTCGACACGGGCTCCAAGATCGCAGGCCGCTGCCGTTTGACCCGACGCGCCATCCCGAAGATGCTGCGCGCCGCGATGCCCGCGACGACGACCTCGACGAAGCTCCGCCTCGCCGTGGCGATCGCGGCCGCATCCGGGTTCATCGCGCTCTCGTACGAGATCGTCTGGTACCGCGTCCTCTCGGTGATGACGCGCGGGACGGCGCCGACGTTCGGCCTCCTCCTCGCCGCCTACCTGTTCGGGCTCGCGTTCGGGTCGTGGGGCGCGGGCCGGGCGTGCCGGGACGACGCGGGCGGTGATCCGCGCACGCTCTCCCGCCTCGCGTGGTTCGTCACCGTCGCGAACGTGCTCGCCGCACTGGTCGCGCCGGTCTGCGGGTGGACCGCGCGCTTCACCGACTACCGCGCCGGCCTCTTCGCCGTCGCGCTCGCGGCGGCGTTCCTCGGCGCCGTGCTCCCGCTCGTGAGCCACTTCGGCGTCACGTCCGGCAGCCGCTCCGGCCAGCAGCTCTCGTACGTGTACCTTGCAAATATCATCGGCTCGACGACGGGGAGCCTCCTCACCGGATTCCTCCTCCTCGACGTGCTCCCGCTCGCGTCGATCTGCACGCTCCTCGCCGTCCTCGGGCTCGGGCTCGCGGCCGCCCTCGTCGTCGCGAGCGGCATCCCCCGGGCGGTAGCCGCGCGCCATCACCTCGCCTTCGCCGCGCTCGCGGCCTCTGCGCTCGTCGCCGTACCGCGCCTCTACGATCGCATCTGGGAGCGCATCGTCTACAAGTGGGATTACGACGACGGCAAGCGCTTCCAGCAGGTCGTCGAGAACAAGTCCGGCGTCATCCTCGTCGCGCAGGACGGCACGGTCTACGGCGGCGGCGCCTACGACGGCGTCGTGAACACGCGCCTCGACGAGAACGACAAGAACGGGATCCTGCGCGCCTACGTCCTCGGCGGCTTCCATCCCGCGCCGCGCCACGTCCTGATGGTAGGGCTCGCGTCCGGCTCCTGGGCGCAGGTGGTCGCGAACCTGCCCGGCGTCGAGCGTATGACGATCATCGAGATCAATCCGGGCTACCTCGAGGTGATCGCGCGTCACCCGGAGGTCGCCGGGCTCCTCCGCAACCCGAAGGTGGAGCTCGTGTTCGACGACGGGCGCCGCTGGATGCAGCGCCACGACGAGCGCTTCGACGTCCTCGTGATGAACACGACCCTCCACTGGCGGGGCCACGCGACGAACCTCCTCTCGACGGAGTTCATGGACATCGCGCGGCGGCACCTCCGGCCGGGCGGCATCTTCTACTTCAACACGACCGATTCGTACGACGTGCAGCTCACGGCGGCGAACGCGTTCAAGGGCTTCGTCCGCGTCGCGAACTTCGCGCTCGTGAGCGACGACGCGTCGCTCGTCTTCGATCGCGCGCGCTGGAAGACGGTGCTCGACACGATGACGATCGACGGCACGAAGGTACTCGATCGGTCGCTCCCACGGCACCAGGTCATCTACGACGCGCTCCTCGGCTACAACGACATCGAATACCGGGACACCGTCGTAGCGCGCACGCTCCGCGCCGGCGCGAAAGTGATCACGGACGACGGGATGGTGGTCGAGTGGCGCGACCCGTTCCGCTACCCGAAGAAGGAAGACGACTGACGATGTCGCGGTCGTAGCTCGGCCGTACGCCACGCTCGCGCTCGGCTCCGAGCCCGACATGATCGGTGCGCGCGCGCTACGTTCACGACCATGCCGTACGAAGGGGTGCATGCGATCGGGCGCCCGCGAAAGGCCCGCGCGTTCGCCGTTGCGCTGCTCGCTGCGGCCGCGATCGGATGGGCCATCGCGAGCGGCGCCTTCCAGGCGCCAGGCATCCTCGCCGTCTTCGTGCTCTTCGGTGGGATGGGGATCGCGTCCTCGCTCCGGCGGCCGTCGCGCGGCGGCCGCCCGAGGCGCGTCCGCGCCGACGCGGGCGGCCTCCACGTCGACGGCGCGCTCGTCCTCCGGAGGCGCGACATCCGCGGGGCGATCGTCTCCGAAGCCGACGTCGAAGAAGGCGCCGTCGTCCACGTCGAGGCGCGCCACGCCTGGCGTGCATGTTCGGTCTTCACGCGCTCGCGCGAGGAGGCGGACGCGATCGTGCTCGGCCTCGGGCTCGGACATCCGGACGACCTCGTGCGTCTCCGCGCGCTGCCGCCTTGGGCGCGCCACATCCGCTGGCTCACGGTCCTGCTCACGACGTCGCCGTGGTTCCTCTTCAACGTCGTCCGATTCGTCCCGCCGTGGGGTGTGCTCGTGCTCGCGGGCCTCTACGGGCTCATCGCGCTGCCGCTCGTGCTCCCGCAGCACGTCGAGGTCGCGGCGGACGGCGTCCTCGTCTCGTGGCTCGGACACTCGCGCTTCCTGCCGTTCCGCGCGATCGAGGAGGCGTCCGCGTCGACCGTCGGCGTCGTGCTGAAGACGGCCGACGGTCGCGCGCACGACATCCGTCTCACCCAGACCGACGGCGGACGCGACGTCGAGCGCGACGCGCTCCTCGCACGGATCGAAGCCGGCGTGCGTCGTCACAAGGACGCGCAGCGCAGCGCGGAGGACGCGCTCCTCGCGCGCGGCGGACGGTCCGTCGGCGAGTGGGTCGCGGCGATGCGCGCGCTCGGGGCGACCGATGCAGGCGGCTATCGGTCGGCGGCGATCCCGCGCGAGCGCTTGTGGGAGATCCTCGAGGATCCGACGAACGAGCCTTCGGCGCGCGCGGGCGCGGCGATCGCGCTCCATGCCGCGTCGCGAGATCCGGACACCCGTGCGCGCCTCGCGGCCGTCGCGGCCCGGACGGCAGCGCCGAGCCTCCGCGTGGCGATCGAGACGCTCGGGACGATCGCGCCCGAGCCGGACGCCGAGCAGCGGGTGCGCGTCGCGATCGAGCAGTCGACCACGCTCGCGACGTTCGAGGAGCAGCACGAAGCCGAAGAAGAGACGCGACGACGCGCGGGTTGACCGCGCTCGGATCTTCCGACGTCCCGAATCCGTTCCCCTCTACGCGGCGCCGCGCTGCTGCGCCGTCGCCAGGACTTCCGACACGACGCCCTCCACGCTCCGCGACGACGTGTCGACGACGACGTCGGCCTGCTCGTAGAGCGGCTCGCGGGCGCCGAGGAGCTGGCGGAGCTCGTTCATCGCGCGCGGGCGGCCGCGCATCGGGCGGACGTCGCCCTGCGCGACGACGCGGTCCCAGTGGTCCTCCGGCCGCGCTTTGAGCCACACGGTGCGCGCGCGGTCGCGGAGGAGGGCCCAGGTCTGTTCGTCGGTGACGATCGAGCCTCCGGTCGCGACGACGAGCGGCTCGTCCTGATCGAGGAGGCGCCGGAGCACTTCGCGTTCGACGCCGCGGTAGTACTTCTCGCCGTGGATCTCGAAGATCGACGGGAGCGTCATCTGCGCCTCGCGCACGATGAGCTCGTCGAGCTCGACGAACGGGACGCCGAGCGCGGAGGCGACGTTCGCCCCGACGGTGCTCTTGCCCGCCCCGCGGAGCCCGACGAGCGCCACGACCGGCCGCGAGGCGGACGCGGCCGTGCGCTGCGCGTGCGAGGCTTCGAGGAGGAGCTGGGCGCCGCTCGTGCCCAGCGCTTCGGCGACGTCCTCGAGGCGAGCGACCGAGATGTTCCCCTCGCCGACCTCGAGCTGGGCGAGGAACCGCTCACTCACGCCCGCGCGTGCGGCGAGGACGCGCATCGTGAGGCCGAGCTCGTTCCGGCGTGCGCGCACGACCACGCCGAGCTCCCGGAGGAGCGCGTCGCGTGACGCGGAGCGTGGGCGCCGACCTGCACTATAGTTCATACCTAACGGACCCGTACGCACTATACTACTTGCCGAGCCTCCTGTCCTGCTCTACACCCCTTCCCTCGACCATGGCCGCTCCCGACAACGTCACGCACGAGCCCGTCCGCTTCGAGACCCACCCCGATCGCTACGTCCACTGGCGCCTCGACTTCCCGAGCGAGCACGGCGGCAAGGTCGCCCGCCTCGTGATGGACGTGAAGGAGGAGCGTGGTCTCCGCCCCGGCTACCCGCTCAAGCTGAACTCGTACGACCTCGGCGTCGACATCGAGCTCGCCGACGCGTTCCAGCGCATCCGCTTCGAGCACCCGGAGGTGAAGGCCGTCGTCGTGACGAGCACGAAGGACCGCATCTTCTGCTCGGGCGCGAACATCTACATGCTCGGCAGCTCGACCCACGGGTTCAAGGTGAACTTCTGCAAGTTCACGAACGAGACGCGCCTCTACCTCGAGGAGATGAGCGCGGAGAGCGGCATCCCGAGCCTCGCGGCGCTGAACGGCACCGCGTCGGGCGGCGGCTACGAGCTCGCGATCGCGTGCGACGACATCGTGCTCGCCGACGACGGATCCTCCGCCGTCTCCTTCCCCGAGGCGCCGCTCCTCGCGGTGCTCCCCGGCACCGGCGGTCTCACCCGCCTCGTCGACAAGCGCAAGATCCGCCGCGACCTCGCCGACGCGTTCTCGACGATCGCCGAAGGCGTCCGCGGCAAGCGCTCGGTCGAGTGGGGTCTCGTCGACGAGGCGCCGCCGAAGGCGAAGTTCGACGAGGTCGTGAAGCGCCGGACCGAGGCGCTCGTCGCGAAGTCGAAGCGGAAGGAGTTCCCCGCCGTGAAGCTCGCTCCGCTCGAGGCGAAGCGCTCCGAGGCCGGTGCAGAATACAAGTACGTCTCGCTCGCGCTCGACAAGAAGACCCGCACCGCGACGCTGACCGTGCGCGCGCCGTACGGCAGCGAGCCGACGACGCCCGCCGAGCTCGCGAAGGCCGGCTCCTCCGCCTGGTGCATCCAGGCCTTCCGCGAGCTCGACGACGCGCTCCTCGAGCTCCGCTTCAACCAGCCCGAGATCGGCGTCGTCGCGCTCCGCACGGCGGGCGATCCCGAGAAGGTCCTCGCCGTCGACGCGATGCTCGCGAAGAACAAGGACGATGGTCTCGTCCGCGAGGTCACGCTCCTGATGAAGCGCGTCTTGAAGCGCCTCGACATGACCGCGAAGTCGTTCTTCGCGCTCGTCGATGCCGGCGCGTGCTTCGCCGGCAGCCTCTTCGAGCTCGCGCTCGCGGCCGACCGCATCTACATGAAGGACGAGGACGGCGTCAGCGTCCGCGTCTCGGCGATGAACGGCGGCGCCTTCCCGATGGGCAACGGCCTCTCGCGCCTCCAGACGCGGTTCCTGAAGGATCCGCAGCTGGTCTCGCGCGTGCTCGAGCAGACGGGCCCGATCGAGACGGCGGACGCGCAGAAGCTCGGCCTCGTCACCTTCGCCCCCGACGACATCGATTGGGACGACGAGATCCGGATCGCGTTCGAGGAGCGCGCGGCGATGTCGCCCGACGCGATGACCGGCATGGAGGCGAACCTGCGCTTCGCCGGCCCCGAGACCCTCGAGACGAAGATCTTCGCGCGCCTCTCCGCCTGGCAGAACTGGATCTTCCAGCGCCCGAACGCCGTCGGCGAGAAGGGCGCGCTCACGCTCTACGGGAAGCCGGAGCGCCCCGAGTTCAACTTCACGCGTACCTGAGTCGTCACGAGGAGCCCACGATGTCCAGCGTCAACAACGAGCGGATCCCGAACAACGTCCACCTCAGCGACGACAAGCGCCTCCAGCGCGCGCTCGAGGCGTGGCAGCCGAACTACATCAAGTGGTGGAACGAGATGGGCCCGGAAGGGTTCCAGCAGGACGACGTCTATCTCCGCACCGCGATCAGCGTCACCTCCGACGGCTGGGCTCACTTCGACTACGTGAAGATGCCCGAGTACCGCTGGGGCATCTTCCTCGCCGACGCGGTGCCGGATCGGAAGATCGGCTTCGGCGACCACATGGGGCAGCCGGTCTGGCAGGAGGTCCCCGGTGAGCACCGCAACGCGCTCCGCCGCATCATCGTCACGCAGGCGGACACGGAGCCGGCGAGCGTCGAGCAGCAGCGCCTCCTCGGCCAGACCTGCCCGAGCGTCTACGACCTCCGGAACCTCTTCCAGGTGAACGTCGAGGAGGGCCGACACCTCTGGGCGATGGTCTACCTGCTCCACTCGTACTTCGGCCGTGACGGCCGCGAGGAGGCCGAGGCCCTCCTCGAGCGCCGCTCGGGCGACCAGGACAAGCCGCGCATCCTCGGCGCGTTCAACGAGCCGTGCACCGACTGGCTCTCGTTCTTCATGTTCACGTTCTTCACGGACCGCGACGGGAAGTTTCAGCTGCTCGCGCTCTCGGAGAGCGCCTTCGATCCGCTCTCGCGCACGACGCGCTTCATGCTCACGGAGGAAGCGCATCACATGTTCGTCGGCGAGACCGGCGTCCTCCGCGTCTGCGACCGCACCGCGGGGCAGATGGCGGCGAACGGGATCAAGGATCCGCAGGACATCGAAGCCGTGCGCAAGCTCGGTCTCGTCGACCTGCCGACGATGCAGAAGTACCTGAACCTCTGGTACACGCTCTCGCTCGACCTCTTCGGCGGCGAGATCAGCTCGAACGCGGCGACCTACTTCGCGACCGGCATGAAGGGCCGCGCCAAGGAGGAGCAGTTCGAGGACCACCTCGCGCTCACCGGCGCGTACGCGATGGACGTCCCGAAGGACGGGAAGATCGTCCGCGAAGAAGTCGCGATGCGGAACGCGATGAACGAAGTGCTCCGTGACGCGTACGTCGAGGACTGCCAGCGCGGCGTCGACAAGTGGAACCGCACGATCGCGTCGCACGGGATCGACTTCCAGCTCACGCTCCCGAGCCGCCGCTTCCACCGCCACATCGGCATCTACGCGAACTGCTACGCCGACCCGCAGGGCAACCTCCTCACGAAGGAGCAGTTCGAGGCGAAGAAGGACGCGTGGCTCCCGAGCGACGCCGACAAGGCCTACGTGAAGAGCCTGATGACGAAGCCGGTCTACGACCCGAAGCAGATGGCGAACTGGATCGCCGCCCCGAAGCAGGGCATCAAGGGCCGCCCCGTCGACTTCGAGTACGTGCGCCACGAGGCGTGATCGCGGGCAGTTCGTGACACCACGAGCGCGCGGCAGGATGCCTCGCTCTTCGATCGGGTGACGTCCGACCGGGCGACAACCACGCGCGGTCGATGATACGTCCATCCGTGATGCGAAACCGCCGCGCTCTCTTCCTCCTCGCTTCCGCACTCCTCGCGCCTGCCGTCGTCGCGTGCAGCGACGACGGTGGAGGAAGCGCGACGCCGCCGGCGACCACGCCCGACGGCGGCGGCCCGCCGGACTTCGTAGACACGTGCCCACCCGGCCCGGTGACGGTCGACTTCCGCTTCGAGGGCGTCCCGGCGGGCGTCACACCGGAGGTCACCCTCACGAGCGCGCGCGAAACCCGGAGGGTGCAGGGCCCGAGCGTCGTCGAGCTCCCCGAATCGCAGTACACGATCGTTGCCACGGACATCGTCCTCTCCGATCCGATCGCGCGCACCGTCCTCCGCGCGCCGGCAGGTGGGTTCAAGTTCTGCTCGGGTGACAAACGAACGGAGACGATCACCTACGCGCCCGTGCCCTCGAGCGGCAAGGTGTGGACGAGCAACGCGAACGGCTCGGCCTACGTCCTCGGCTACGCGTCCTCGAGCCTCGCCTCGACCTCGACCCAGCCCGCGACCGTCGTCGCGAAGACGCAGGGCGGCGGCGGCATCGCATTCGACCACGAGGGCAACCTCTGGGCGGTCGGCGCGACGACCACGGACCCGACCCTCGTCCGCTACCCCGCCGCGAGCCTCGGCGCGTCCGGCGACAAGACGCCGGACCGGAAGATCGAGGTGAAGGGCACGGGGTGCAGCCCCGCCGCGCGCGCGATCGCGTTCGACCCGAACGGAGACCTCTGGCTGAGCGTCCTCTGCGAGAAGAAGGTCGTCCGCCTCGCGCGGGCCGACCTCACGACCGACGGCGAGAAGACGCCGGCGGCATCGGCCTCGGGCCTCACCGCCCCGAAGGGAATCGCGTTCGACGAAGGCGGAAACCTCTGGGTCGCCGACGAGGCGGTCCGCCGCTTCGACGCCGCGGCGCTCGCGACCTCACCGACGACGCCGAGCGCGTCGCTCACCGTCCCCGACGCGGACTCGGAAGCGCTCGCCTTCGACCGCAACGGCGACCTGTGGAGCGTCGGCGGCTCGCAGACGAACCTCGCGCGGATCGCAAAGGCGGATCTCGCTGCGCCGGGCACGCGCGACGTGGTCCCCGCCGTCGCGATCAGCCTCGGCGTGGGCGCGCTCCCGAACGGCATCGCCTTCGACGAGTCGGGCGGCCTGTGGGTCGCGACCTCCGCCGGCAAGTTCGCACGCCTCGCCGAAGCGCAGCTCGCGACGCCTTCGACCTACGCCGCGCCCACGGTGCCCGAGCGCGTGATCACGAGCAGCGACATCGGCTCGGCCGGCTCGCTCGCGATCTATCCGGCACCGGCGAACCTCCCCCTCCACCACCGGCTGCCCTGAGCACGCGAGCGCGTCAGTCGGCGCGCGTCAGCGGCGAACGCAGCAGCCTGCGGACCAGGCTCGCGACCTCCTCCGGCTCACGCGCCGCCAGATCGGTGGCGTCGGGGTCGTCCACCCCGAGATCATGGAGCTGGGGTCGGCCTCCACGTGCGGGCACGACGAGCTTCCGCGCGGGCGTGACGAGCCCGAGGTAGCTCGGCCGCCCTTCACTCGACGCGCGCATGAGGATCGGGAGCGCACGCGGCGTCTCCGGCGCGACGTGGAAGCGGAGGAGGTCCATGCCGTGGAAGTCCCGCGCGGGGATCGAGGTGTCGAGGAAGCGCACCAACGTCGGCGCCACGTCGACGAGCGACACGTCACGGTCGACGATGCGCGCATCGAGGGTGGGAACGCGGAGGACGACCGGCACACGCACCAGCGGCTGCCACAAGAACGAAGAGTGCGTCGAGAGCCCTCGATAGCCGAGCGCTTCTCCGTGATCGGACACGAGCACGACGATGGTTCGTTCGGCGATGCCGGCCGCGCGGAGCCCGTCGACGACCGCTCCGAAGCTCTCGTCGACGAGCTTTGCGACCGCTGCATACCGCGCGTCCGGGTGCGCATCCGGAGCGAGGTGACGAGCCGACTCGGGGACGTGCTCGTCCCGGAGTTGACGCCAGGCGTGGAGGTCGAAGTTGTAGATCCACGCGAAGAAGCGGCGCCCCTCACGCGCACGCGCCCACGCGAGGAAACGGTCGCCGACTGCCGTGCCGGTCGGCGTGTCGGCGCCGTAGCCCCAGACCTCCGCGCCTGCGGCGCTGTCCGGGATCGTCGTGACCTCGTCGAACCGGAACGAAGGGATCTGGCTGCTGACGAACCGGTGCGCGGACTCCGACGCGAACAGCGCGTTGTCGAGCCCCCGCTCGCGCACGTGATCGAGGATCGACCTCGAGCCCTTCTGGTCGTAGCGACCGGCCAGCAGCGTCGGGAGGACCTGGAGTGTGTCCGACGCCGTCGAATACGCATTGCGGAAGTGGAGCGCGTCCCGCGCGAAGGCCGCGACGTTCGGCATCACCTCCGGATCGTTCGCCGTGTCGGCACGGAGGGTGTCGACGAAGTAGACGAGGATGTTGCACTCCATGCACGCGCCCCGCAGCGCCGCCACCGCCGCGGCCTCCTCGTCGGGCTCGTCCTCGCCGTTGCCCCAGCCGTCCTCTTCGTCCGGACGCGAGCTCGGGATCGCCGGCAGCGCAACGCGGCGATACAGCCTTCCGAGCGGTGACGGGTCTTGGGCGAAGCGGGCGAGCGCATCGACCCGCTGCTCGCGTACGTCCGGGACGGTGAAGAAGAAGCCCATCCATCCGAGCGCCACGACGCCGACGGCGGTGGTCGTCGCGCGTGTGCGCGCCGCTCCGGCGACGACGGCGGAGCGGACGGCAGCGACGAGCAGAACCGCGCCCGCGACCTCCGCGGCGAAGTGCAGGCTCCCGTACGTGCCGACGAGCACGCGGCCGTCCGCGACGAGCACGGCGCTGCCGAGCGTTCCGAGCACCACGACGCGGACGGCCCGGTGCGCGCCCGCGAGGATGCGGCGGAGGACGAGCCCGGCGGCCATGACACCGACGGCGACGACGGCGACCGCGAACGCCGCGCTCGGCAGGAACGCCCGCGCCACCGAGCCCGGGACGAATCCGCGAACGGGTGCGGCCACGACGAGGCCGACACCGAACGCGAGCGCGGTGTCCGTCGCCCACCGCGGAGCGCTCGCGAGCAGGCGCTCGAGGACCGCGTGCGCCATGACGAGTGCGGCCGCGAGCGGCGCGACGAATGCGACGAGCACCGCCGTCGGCTCTCCGAACGCCGCGAGCGAACCGGGCATCCGACCGTGGGCGAGGAGGGCGAGCACCTCGAGCAGCAGCGAGACGACGGCGCCGACGCCGAACGCTTCGACGAGGCGCTGCGCGAGGTCCTTGCCCCGCGACGCCACCGGCTCTTCGGCACCGTGCACCCCCCGATGTTGCCTGAACGACCGACCCCGGCCAATGCTCGACGGAGGAGTCGCGGCTGGAACACGCCACGAGGGTCGCCGCGGCAGCGCTTCACCAGCCGGTCCGCGTCCCGATCTCCCCCGCGAGGAACGTCGCGATCCGCTCGTGATACGCGGGCCCGCCGTGACCGTCACAGCCGGTGAGCTCGGCCGGGTCGTACTGCGCCGGCGCGGTGAAGTAGACGCGCATGTCGCCGGCCGCGTTGCGCTCGTTCTTCACGGTCGTCAGCGCAGTCTCGATGTTCGTGCGCCTGCCGCGGCCGGGCGGGTACTCGTCGGTGAGGACCGCGTACGCCATCAGAAAGATGTGCGCCTGCGGGTAGTGCCCACGCACGGTCGCCGTCAGCTCGCGCGCCCGGTCCGTCACGCCCGCGAGCGGCGCCGGGCCGGTGTCCTCCGGCATCCCGAGGTTGTAGTCGTTGCCGCCGATCGCGACGACGACGACGTCGGGGATCCACGACGTGAAGTCCCACGTGCTCGTCGTGTCGACCGGATTCGCGAGGGGATAGAGCACCCCGATCGTCTCGGTGTCGGGCCGCCAGATGTTGAAGTAGAAGCCCTTGCCGCTGTAGACCGCCGCGTAGAGCTCGGCGTCGAGCTTCTCCGCGACGCGCGCGCCCCACGCCCCGCGGAAGTTCTCCCAGTGCGCGGCCCATGCGTCTCCCGGACAGCGGACGCCGTCGTACGCCGTGCCTTCGTAGCCGAACCCGGACACGTCGGAGTCGCCGATGATCTCGATCCGGCGCGTCCGCCGCGGCGGCGGAGCGAGCAGTGCGCCGCCGTGGAAATCGAAGCCGAGGAACTGCGTCGTGCCGTTCTGCGCCTCGGTCCGCTTGTAGAGCTCGACGAGATGCGGCCCCTTCGGCAGGTTCGACGCGAGCACGTAGTCGTGCGGGCCGTCGGCGAGGACGAGCTTCGAGAGCCGCTGGCCGTCGACCGAGACGTCCCACTCGCTCGGTCCAGCGAGGAGCGGCGTCTCGGCGAGCTTGGCGCTCACCGCCGTTCCGTCGAAGCGCGCCACGATTCGGCAGCCGGGCCAGCCGCACACGGGACCGGCCGCGTCACGCGTGTCGAAGCGGCCGATGAACTGGACGGCCGGTGGTCCGAGATCGGGCGGCGGCGCCGCGGGAGCCGGGGCGGAGGACGGCGGCGCGTCGTCGGCCGGCGCCGGCGGTTGCAGGGCGGGCTCGTCGGGCGGCGGCGAGACGCGCGTCGTGACCGCTTCGCTCGGTTCCGTGCTGCACGCCGCGATCGTGAAGAGAGCAAGGCCGAGCTCGACCACAGACTTGCGTTTCATCGAACGACCTCCAGACGCGAGCCTGCTCACGCGCGACCGGCCCTGCAATGCGACGATGGCGCGGGACCCTGCTAGCCTGATGGGGCGTGACGACGCCGCTGGATCGCCTGCGAGTCGAGCTCCTTCCGTCGAAGCTCCGCCTCCGCGGCGAGATCGGCCGCGGGAACATGGGCGTCGTCCTCGAGGCCTACGACGCGTCGCTCGCGCGTGTCGTCGCCGTGAAGGTGCTCTTCCCGGAGAGCACGACGGAGATCGATCGCGAGCGCCTCCTCCGTGAAGCGCGCGCGTGCGCTGCGCTCGAGAGCCCGCACGTCGCGCGCATCTTCGAAGCGGGCACGATGGTCGACGGCGGCGCCTACATGGTGATGGAGCGCCTCTCGGGCGAGACGCTGGACGAACGCCTCGCCAAGCGACGCCGGCTGTCGGTCGACGAAGTGCTCACCATCGCGCGCGGCACGCTCGAAGCGCTCGGCGAAGCGCACCGCCGCGGTCTCGTGCACCGCGACGTGAAACCCGAGAACCTCTTCCTCCATCGCCAGGGCGACGAGGAGGTCCTCAAGGTGCTCGACTTCGGCCTCGTCCGGACGGAAGAAGGCGGCGAAGCGCTCACGCGAACGGGCGACGGCCTCGGCACGCCCGCGTACATGGCGCCCGAACAGATCCGGTCGGCGAAGACCGTGGACGCCCGCGCGGACGTCTGGTCGTTCGGTGTCACGCTCTACGAGCTGCTCACGGGCGAGCTGCCGTTTCCCTCCACCACCACCTTCGGCGTGCTCACGCGGATCATGACCCAGGATCCCGTCCCGGTGCAGGTGAGGCGCGCTGACGTTCCCGAACGTCTCGCGCGCGTGATCGCGCGATGTCTCGCGAAGGAACCCGACGCCCGCTTCGCCGACGCGAACGCGATCGCGAAGGCGCTCGCCGAAGCGGAGCCGGAGCTCCGCGCCGCGAGCGCGCTCGAGACGATGGAGACGCTCCCGATGGAGATGCAGCCCATCCCGATCGAGGCGGAGAACGCGACGCCTCCGCCGCCGGGGCCGCGAGAGACCGCACCGGCCATCTCCCCGAAGAAGTCGCGGCGCGCCTGGCTCGTCACGGGTGTCGCGACGACGTTCGCGATGGTCGGCGTCGCGCTCGGCGTGCGCCGCTCCGGCGTCCGTCGCATCGACCTCCCACGCGCGAGCGGATCGTCGCCCGATCTCGCATCAGCCTCCGCGTCGGGCCCCGCACCCGCACCCGAGCCTGTCGTGGCGTCCGCGTCCGCCTCCGCTCCCGCGCCTCGCAAGCGCGCCCCGAAGCGCTGATCGTTCAGCGCCGCGAGCCGAGCGGATCCCGCGTCGCGGGCGGCGGCGGCGTGGTCGCCGTCGGCAGCGGCTCTGGTCGCGCCGTCGGCTGCGCGGTCGGCGTCGCGGCGACCGGCTGCGCTGCGCTCGCGGCCGGCTTCGGCGTCGACCTGCTCTTCGCCGGCGGCGTCGCGACCGACGGCACGGCCGATCGCGCCGCCACCGCCGAGGCGGACGCGGCCGGCGCGGGATCGGCCATCGCGCTCACGCTCGCGGTCACGGTCGGCGCCGCGCTCGCGACGACCGCAGCCGGCTCCGTCCCCGCACTGTCACTGCCTCGCGCACCGCTGCGCGCCGGCGCGTCTCCACGCACGAGCGCGACCACGCCGACTCCGAGGAACGCTGCGACGACCGCCGCCCCGCCGACGACGAGCCACGCCTTGTGATCGGCACGCGCCGGCTCCGGCTGCGGAGGGATCGAGCCCGGTCCTCGCCGCGCCATCGCCCGCGCGAGCATCGACGGCGTCGGCTCCGCCGGCGCGATCGCGGGGAACGTCGCGTTCGGCACCGGCGTCACCGCGGCGCCGATCGGCATCGGCGGCGGAGGCTGCGAGCCGAATGCGCCGAGCACGACCGTCGCCGGCGGCGGCGCGGGCGCCGAGGCCGCGAGCTGGCCGCGCGCCGCTTCGAGCGCCTCCTTCATCGCGCGTGCGCTCGGATAGCGGTCCTCCTTCTTGAACGCGAGCGCGCGGTCCATCACGTCCTGCACACCGGGCGCGATCCCCGGCAGGAGCTGACGCATCGGCGGCACCGGGGTCGTCATCGCGAGGAGCAGCGCCTCGTTCGCCGTCGTTGCTTCGTGGAGGGAGCGTCCGGTGAGGAGCGAGTAGAGCGTCGCGCCGATCGCCCAGACGTCCGAGCGCGCGTCGATGTCGTTCGTCAGGCCGCGCGCCTGCTCCGGCGGCATGAAGCCGACGGTGCCCATCGTCGTGCCGGTCTGGGTCTCGAACTGCGAGCGCGTCCGCTCGCGGAGGCGCGCGATGCCGAAGTCGAGCACCTTGATCGCGCCGTCCTCGGTCTGGAACAGGTTGTCGGGCTTGAGGTCGCGATGGACGATCCCCTTGTCGTGCGCGACGGCGAGGACGTCGAGGACCGCGGCGGTCACGTCGAGCGCCTCGGGGAGCGGCAGGCGGCCGTTCGCGAGACGCTGGCGGAGGCTCCGCCCCGTGAGCAGCTCCATGACGAGGAACGGCGTCCCGTCGTCCATCACGTCGTCGTCGAGGATCGCGACGGTGCCGGGGTGCTCGACCTTGTTCGCGACGTAGCCCTCGCGGAGGAAGCGCTCGACGAGCGAGGGCTCGGTGACGAGGTCCGGCCGCATGCACTTGATCGCGACCCGGCGTCCGTTGCGGTGCACGGCGGCGAAGACGTAGGCCATGCCGCCGTAGCCGAGGAGCCGCTCGATCCGCCACTTCCCCTTCAGCACGGTGCCGACCAGCTTCAGCGCGTGCGGCGGAGCGATCGGCGGCTGCTCGGGCACGGTGCCGTGCTCGCCGAAGCCCGGCGTGAGGCTCGGCGCGACGGCGCTCCCCACGGACGAGTCGTGCCTGCGCGTGTGCGCCGTCCCGTTGTCGGACGACATCTGCGCGAACTGCGCGACGAGCTCGCGGCACTTCGCGCAAGTCGCCGTGTGCGCGTCGGCCTCGGCGACGAGCGCAGGCGTGCGCTCGGGCGAGAACAACATCATCAGCTGGTTCTCGGTCAGGCAGGCCACGCGTTTCCCCGACAGTAGCAGACGCCGCAGCACGGGCAGCTACGGCGCGCGCGCCGCCCCGGAGGCGTGCGGAACGGACGCCGGAGGCGCCGACGCGCCGGCGTCGGCGGCGATCCACCCGAGCACGGCGAGCCCGACCACGCCGACCCCGGCGAGCAGGAGGGCCGAAGGGCGGAGCGGCTGCCGGCGGAACCCGGGACGGAACGGCTCGGCCGGTGTCGTCGGCCGTTCGACCGCGACCTGCGGACTAGGACGGGCGGTCCGCGCGGCGGCGAGCGCGGAGCGCATGTGCTCGGCGCTCGTGAAGCGCTCCTCCGGGCGCGGGGCGAGACCGCGGTCGACGACCTCCGCGATCGCTTCGGGGAGATCAGGACGGATGCTCCGGAGCGGGGGTGCCGGCTCGGATGCGCACCGGAGCAGGCGATCGGCCATCGTCGGTGCGTCGTGGAGGCGGACGCCGGTGAGCATCACGAAGAGGAGCGCCGACGCGGCCCAGAGATCGCTCCGCGCATCGACGAGATCGACGCGCCCGAGCGCCTGCTCCGGCGGCATGAACCCCGGCGTGCCGAGCACGGTGCCGTCGGCAGTCGGCGCCGGGCAGAGCGCGGTCGCGAGGCCGCCTTCGAGCCGTGCGAGGCCGAAGTCGAGGAGCTTCACCTCCCCGTTCGGGAGGAGGAAGACGTTCTCCGGCTTCAGGTCCCGGTGGACGATCCCCTTTCCGTGCGCGGCCGCGAGCACGACGAGGATCTTGTCGGCGATCCCGAGGGCGGGCCCGACCTCGAGCGGCGCGCGCTCGGCGAGCAGGTCGGCGAGCGCCATCCCGTCGACGCGCTCGTAGACGACATAGACGATGCCGTCCTCCGTTCGATCGTCGTCGAGCGCGGCGACGGCCCCGACGTGATCGAGGCGGCTCGCGATCGCCGCCTCGCGGAGGAAGCGCGCGACCTGGTCGGCGTCCGCCGCGAGATGTGGATGCAGCACCTTCGCGGCGGCGCGGATGCCGTTACGGTGGAAGGCTTCGAAGACGAGCCCGCTCGCGCCGCGACCGAGCAGCGGACCGAGCGTCCATCTCCCGTTGAGCACGCGTCCGGGTGCGATCTTGGGTTCGCTGTCCATGGCGGTATCCTGTCGACACGGGACCGGAGCGGGCGTCGCACGAGGGGCGCTCTTTCGCCGGATCCCGAGTTCGGCTACTGGAGACATCGCGTGAACGCGCCCCCGCCCCCTCAGGTCGTCTCGGCCATCCTCGCGCGCCTCTCGCAGGCTCGCGCGGCGTACCCCGACGTGCTCGCGCCGGACCACGAGTACGTCGCCCACGTCGCGAGCAAGCTCGAGGCGGGGGCGAACCTCGAGTCGCTCCGCGCGAACGACCTCTTCCTCGCGGTCGGGTGCCTCCGGCGCGATCCGGCCGCGATCGCGCACGTCGAGCGCGAGACGTTCGGCGAGATCGCCGCCGCGCATCGCCGCTTCCAGAACGCGAACATGCAGCTCGACGACCTCGTCCAGCGCATGCGCGAGAAGCTGTTCTTCTCCTCACCGCCTGCGATCGCGGCATACGCGGGGATCGGTGCGCTCCGCGGGTGGGTGCGCGCTTCGGTCCTGAATCTCCTCCTCAACGTCGTGCAACGCGAGACGCGCGAGGAGCCGACCGATGCGGAGCTCTTCGAGGTCGTCATCGGCGCCGACTCGGGCGCGGAGGCGGCCTACGTCAAGCTCGCGTGCCGGAGCGAGCTCGAGGCCGCGCTCGGCTCGGCGATGCGGGGCCTCGACGACCGCGAGCGCGCCCTTCTCCGCCACGCGTTCGTCGACGGACGCAACGTCGACGAGGTCGGCGCGATCTACGGCGTGCACCGCGCGACGGCCGCGCGCTGGATCGCGTCCGCACGCTCGAAGCTCGTCGCGAGCACGCTCGAGGATCTCACGCGCCGGCTCGGGATCTCCCCTTCCGAAGCGCAGAGCATCGTCGCCGCCGGCCTGAGCGGCGTCGGCTCGATGCTGCTCGCGCGGATGCTCTAGAACGTCCCGCCGAGCGAGATGCCCGCCGTCCCGGCGCCGACCTGCGGCGCCGCGCGGACGCCGGTCCGTTTCGCCTCGGACGACTTCCCGGTGACGAGGAGGTAGGTGCCGACGCCGATCCCGGCCAGGCCCACGCCGAAGGCGAC
>JBDHVE010000055.1:0-51677 GCA_039809485.1 Polyangiaceae bacterium
TCGTCCTCGCACTCGGAGCGCTGCTCGCCGTCGGCGCCGCGGTCGGCTGCGCGAGCGACGTCGTCGACGCGCCGGCCGTCCTCCCCGATTCGGGCGCGCCGGAGCAAGCGCCCGACGATGCGTCTCCGCCGCTCGGCTTCCAGACCGACGCGGCGCCCGCTGCTCCTCCGCCGTTCGAGGAGTGCGCCGAGGAGGTCCGTCAGATCTACGTCGTCGCAACCGACAAGGGGCTCTACCGGTTCAACCCGGCGAAGCTCGAGTTCGTGCGGGTCGGGATGCTCGACTGCCCGAGCGCGGCAGGGACGTTCTCGATGGCGGTCGACCGCCGGGGCACGGCCTATGTCGAGTACACCGACGGGCGCATCTTCAGCGTCGACACCCGCACCGCCGCGTGCAAGCCGACGGCGTTCCAGCCGGCGCAGTACGGCTTCACCACGTTCGGGATGGGCTATGCGAAGAACGACGACGACGCCGGCGAGACGCTCTATCTCGCCGGCGCCGGTCTCGCGAAGCTCGACACGAGCACGTTCGCGCTCTCGATCGTCGGCTCGCTCGCGCTCGGCCGTACCGAGCTCACGGGGCGTGACAAGGAGCTCTACGCGTTCAGCGTCGGCTCGGGCGTCGTCGCGAAGCTCGACAAGTCGTCGGCCGCGACCCAGAAGTCGTATCGCACGTCGGCGATCGAGGAATGGGCGGGCTTCGCCTTCGCGCACTGGGGCGGCGACTTCTGGATCTTCACCGGGCAGACGAAGTCGAAGGTCACCCGCTACTCGCCGGACACCGACGAGTCGAAGGTCGTCATCGACAACACCGGGATGCTCATCGTCGGCGCCGGCTCGTCGACCTGCGCTCCGACGACCTCGCCGCGCTGACCGGCAATCGCGCACTTGCGCGCGGCGCCTTGGTCACTCCGGCGACCAGTGGTCAGTTGCCGAAGCGTCTCAGGACACGGGCCGGGTCGCGCCGCGCGCAAACGTCTTCTAGGACAGGCGCGTGATGTCCGCACGTCCTCCCCTCACGCTCGCGATTGTCTCCGTCCTCGCCGCCGTCGGCTGCTCCGGGACGGCCGATGCGCCGGTCGGGCCCGCGCCGGTCCAGGCCGTCGAGCCGACCGACCCCGTTCCGCCGGGAGATACGCATGCGCCGCTCACCGCGTCGCCGTCCTGCGCTTCGCCGGGCTCGCGCGTGGTCCTCCGCCTCGGCAAGACGAGCGACGGGCGGATCCCGTCCTGCCTCCGCCTCGAGGACTTCCGCGTTCGCTTCGGTCAGATCAAGACCGTGATCACCGCGGTCGGCCTGAACGCCGAGGGTTACTGCGCGCTCGACGTCATCGTCCCCGAGAACGCGACGACCGGCACCGCGCGCGTCCTCACCGAGCAGGACACGTACGAGACGACGGACGTCTTCCCGATCCCGTGTCAGTGACCCGTATCGGCGACCGACGCTAGCGTCGTCGTGCGCGCATGATCGTGCTGTCGCCAGCGTTCACCCAGTACAGGCCGGAGGCGTCCGCGGTGATGTACGACGGGCCGTTCTGACCTGTCGCGACGTCGGTCGCTCCGCTTCCATCGAGCGCGACGCGCACGACGCGGCCCGACGTCGGCGAGAGACCCGCGCTCGTGACGAAGAGCGCGTCGCCGTCGAAGACGAAGCGGCGCGCTCCGGCGAGGCCCGTTGCGAGCTCCTTCGGCACGGGCTCGGCGGCGGTCGAGACGCTGAGCTCCTTGCCCGAGAGCGTGAGGGCGAACACGGTCGACAAGGTCGCTTGCAGATCGACGACCTCGTCCACCGTCGCGATCGTCGTCGTCGTTCTATCCGGCTGGATCCGCCTGATCTCTCGCGGTGCGGCTGTCGAGGTGATGTAGGTCGAGGCCCCGTCGAAGGTCACGGTACGAGCGGTCGTGTCGGAGAGGAGGATCGTCTCCGTCCCCGCCAGATCGATCCGTGACACGTCGAAGTCGTAGTAGGCCGGTCGGACGCGTGCGTAGTAGAGCGCATCCGCCGCGGCGATCGCGTTGATGCGGAACGCGCCCGCGAACCGTTTCGGGCTCGCGCCGTCGGGGAGGACGGAGACGAGCCCGTTGTTCGCGCGCGATCCGATGAAGACCCGTCCGCCGAACACGGCGATGTGGGAAGGCTCGGTGAAGGCGTCGATCGGCACGGCCGCTGGCGGAGCCGCCCCTGACTTCGGCGCGCGCCACACCACCCCCGTCTCGGGATTCGTCCAGTAGACGTTCGTGGAGTCGACCGCCACGCCGAACGCTCCTGGCGCGTCCTTGGCGATCTGTTCCGCGTTTCCGACGCCGGGCGGCGAGCCGCCGTCGATTCCGACCGCGACGTCGCCCGCCGTTCCGTCCGAAGGCGTCGCCACTCCACCGTCGGTTGCGGGTGCGGGGGGCTCGTCACCGTCGAGATCGTCGAACGACGTGAAGAGCGAGCAGCCGAGCGGCGCCGTGACGAGCGCGACCACCGTCGCCGTCGTGCCGAGCCGCCGCCGCTGATCCCCCATCGGATCGAACGTATCGAGGGACCGCGTGCGTCGCAACGAACGATGCGGTCATGCGCGTTCGGCGAGCGCGTCCACGAGGAACCGGGCCGTTTTCAACCACATGTCGCGCCACACCTCCGGGCTCGGGAAGTGCGTCGTGTGCGGATACTCGTGGTGGACGAGCGGGCCTGCACCGCTCGTTGCGTAGAGCGGGCCCAGCTTCGCCGCGAGCGCGCGCGCGCCGTGCGGGGGCACGTTCTCGTCGAGCGCGCCGTTCAGGAGGAGCACGGGCCGAGGCGCGAAGGTCTCGTACCGCGCGAGCGGTGACTCGGCGACGACGGCTTCGAGCTCGCTCGGCGCGACACCCGAGCGCGGCGTCCAGTCGGGCGTCCCGAGCACGGACGCGATCGCAGCGAGGCGCGGCTCGACCGTCGCCGCCGCGAGTGCGATGAAGCCGCCGAAGGACACGCCCGCGACGGCGACCGCGCGATGACCTTCGCGCGTGAGGTGGTCGACGAGGAGCGGGATCTCGTCGCGCGCTTCGCGGACGAGGCGGAGCACGGTCGCGAAGCCCGGCATCTCGAGCGCGTTCGGCATCGCCCCGACGACCTCGCTGTGGCGCCGGCCGTGGTGCGGCGCATCGACGACGACGACGGTGAGACCTGCGCCGGAGAGGATCTCGGCCTCGCGCGCGAGCGAATCCATCGAGCTCCGGAGGCCGTGGAACAGCAGCACGGCGCCGCCCGGCTGCGGCACGGCGGGCGAGGGCCGATACGTTCGGACCGGGATCACGCCGACGAGGGCGTCGCGGGGAGGGGAGGAGAGCATCCGTGTCCCGACGATGATGCCGGACGCGCCTCCCCCGCGCGAGACTCACGAGCAGACGCGGCCGCGCTGGGCTAGGGTCTCGCGCATGGAAGAAGTGGACGAGGTCCCCTCGGTCGTGGTCGCGACGCTCGCCGATCTCGGGCAGTACCTGCCGGCGTCGCTCGTCATGTCGTTCGGCGAGCGGCCCGCGTGGTTCCTCCGCGAAGAGGACCAGGAGCTCGTCGAGATCTTCGACCACCTCCCGGAGGACCCGATGCCGAAGGGCCGCGCGCACGAGCTCTTGAAGGCGCTCCGCGGCTTCACCGACGCGAGCAGCGACGATCTCCAGCGGCTCCTCGGTCCGGCCGAGAGCCTCGTCTACGGCTTCCACGGCGACGCGAAGCTCGCCGACGTCGTCGCAGCGTTCGAGAAGGACGGGTTCGTCGTCTGCACGAACGTCGTCCGCCGCGGGAAGGTCGTCCTCCCCGAGGCGTGAGGAAGCGCGATGCCGATCCAGTGGTACCCCGGACACATGACGAAGGCGCGGCGGATCATCGCCGACGCGATGCCCGCGCAGGACGTCGTCATCGAAGTGCTCGACGCGCGCTTCCCGCGTGCGAGCGAGAATCCGGTCGTCACCGAGGTGAGGCGTCACCGGCCTTGCATCAAGGTCCTCGCGAAGAGCGACCTCGCCGACCCGACCGTGACCGAGGCGTGGATCCGCGCGTTCGAGGACGAGGTGCGGCCGAGCCCGGGAGACGGCCTCCCGCCGGGGAAGGTCGTCGCGATCGCGCTCACGATGAACCGCCCTGCCGAGGCGACGACGAAGATCCCCGAGCTCTGCAAGCAGCTCGCGCCGAATCGCGACGGCCCCGGCAAGCCGGTCCGCGCGATGATCGTCGGCGTCCCCAACGTCGGCAAATCGACGCTCGTGAACACGCTGATGGAGCGGAAAGTGGCGAAGACGGGGAACGAGCCGGCCGTCACGAAGGCGGCGCAGGTCTGCGTGCTCCGGAGCGGGATCGTCCTCACCGACAATCCCGGGATCACGTGGCCGAAGTTCGAGGACGACGACGCAGCCTACCGGCTCGCGTTCGGCGGCTCGATCCCGGACGCGGCGATCGACTACGAGGACGTCGGGCTCTGGGGCGCGCAGTTCCTCCTCGCGCACTACCCGAAGCAGGTCGTCGCGCGGTATCGCCTCGAAGCGGTGCCCGCGTCGGCCGACGGGCTGCTCGACGAGGTCGGCCGCCGGCGCGGCGCGCTCCGGACCGGCGGCGTCATCGATCGGCAGAAGGCGGGCAACGTCCTCCTCCACGACTTCCGCTCGGGAGCGCTCGGTCGCATCAGCCTCGAGTCTCCGCTGCCCTGACTCCGCAACCTCGGACGTCACCGGCCCCGTGGGCGGACGCCGATCCACGGGCTTCGTCCACACACCGTCGAGAATGCGCGCCGAATCGCGATGGTTCACGGCGTGCATCGCGCTCGAGCCATGCGCGCCGCTCGTCTCACCCTCTCCGCCGTCGCCTGCCTCGCTGCTCTCTCCGCCGCGTGCGCGACGACCGCAGACGACGACGTCGCCGAAGCGGAGGGCGCGCTCGGCGAAGGGACAGTGTGCACGCATCCCGTCGCGCTCCCGAATCGTCCTCTCGCCGACATCCTCCGCGCGTCCGGCGCGCAGAACGAGCTCTACGCGCACGACGATCCCGTCATCGCGAACGCGACGGCATGGCCGACGTACGACGTGACGTCTGCGAGCGCGAAGTACGACCCCGGCATCGTCCGCGCCCGCCAGGATCCGGAGGACGCGCGCGCGAACCTCGCGTCGCGCTTCGGCGACTGCGCCCCGCGCGTGAAGCAGCACCTCGAGACGCGGAAGCCGAACGTCTACGTCTACTTCACGGGCTACGCGGGTCCTTCGCAGAACAACAGCCTCGTCGACGAGGGCGCGATCCTCCGCTGGATCAACCAGCGCGATCCGAAGGCGCTCGTCTTCTCGATCAACTGGAGCTGCGCCGACTCCCACGACGGCTTCTGCAAGGAGAACGCGGCGCGGCTCGAAGTGAGCTCCGCGTCGCCCGAGTACCGCTACCTCACGACCACGACCCGCTCGCTCGGGACGGTGACGTCGCTCCTCGTCGACCAGATGATCAAGAAGGTGCGCGACAACCAGGAGGGCTACAACACGGCGCTCTCCCACTCGATGCAGCTCGCGGCGCTCCTCGTCGACCAGCTCCTCGTCGCGGACGACGGCGGACGGCTCGGTGACATCCGCTTCGTCGGCTACTCGATGGGCGCGCACGCCGCGTCCCAGCTCCTCGTCCAGGACTTCGCCGGTGACGGAAGCGGCTTCCACTGGACGCGCCGCGGCCAGTGCGACGACGGCGGCGACGCCTGCACCGTCGCGCACCTCCGGAAGGTGAAGTGGGCGCTCGGCCTCGGCCTCCCGGGCTGGTCGGAAGCCGAGCAGCGCTACAACGAGATCGACGGACAGGGCGTGTCCCGCCGCGACCCTGCTGCGTTCGTCCAGTACCGGAACGGAGGTCTCGTCCGCATCGCGGACCATCGCTTCAACGGGAAGATGAAGGCGTTCAACCGCCGGATGGATCCGACCGCGAACGCGGACGACGTCTACCTCCGCGGCTTCGGCGATCTCCTCCTCGCCGACTACAACCACTACGGACACGACTATTCGATGCCGCTCTTCGTCGACGGCTCGTTCGTGCGCGCGCTCGATGCGTTCCTCGAGTCACCCGACGTGAGAGACAACGCGGAGGTCGGCGTCGTCCACGACAACGCCGGACGCGTCGACTTCGACGACTGCCCCGCGAGCGGTCCGTGCGAGGCGCGGACCGGGTACCTCGCGCACGCGGAGAACCGCTCCCACGACCGGATCGGGATCCCGCGCACGGTGCCGGTGCCGACGACGGACGGCGTGCGCCATCCGGAGAAGGCGGCCGGCCGTGCGGTGACGTTCGCGGCGCCCGGAGCGGAGCCGATCGAGCTCCGGACGTTCGACCAGGAGGACCTCCGCGGGCGGCGTCGAGCTCTACTACCGCCCGCAGTTCGATCCCGCCGCGCGCGGGACGCGAGGCGTGTTCGCGTACGGCGGATGCGCGGGCAGTCACGACGAGCTCATGCCGCAGGCGTACGTCGAGGACGGCACGCTCCTCTTCTCCGCGACGTACGAAGGCATCGGCTACCAGGCCTCCGTCCGCGTCGGCGACGCGGCCCTCGCGAAGGGGAAGTGGACGCACCTCGCGTTCACGTGGGACCTCCCGGTCGTGAACATGGCCTCGCGCGAGAGCCCTTCGCTCTCGAGTGACATCGATCGCTACGGACGCGCGCTCATCCTCGCGACGGGCCTCCGCCGCGCGCTGCCGACGACGTTCCAGCGACAGGAAGGGCAGGGCACGCTGCGGATCTACGCGAACGGCGCGCTCGTCGCGGAGGCGCCGCTCGGGTCGCCGCAGTCGCGGCGGGACTGCCTCGCGCGCGCGGCGGTGCTCGGCGGCGAGACGTACGACGTGAACGGCGAGCGCTATCCGGCGTTCTCGCCGTACGCGCACTACGAGAGCGACGCCGTGTCGGCCGGTCCGCTCGGGTTCGGGACCATGTGCAAGGCGTACCGCGTCCGGAACACGAAGGCGGTGTTCGGCTGCGCCCAGTCGGAGGGCGTGAACGCCGAGGCCGACATGGATGACATCACGCTCGTGTGGGGCCCTGGGCGCACGCGCTACGAGAACGTCGACCGACGGACCGGCGCGCCCACGATCTGGCCGATCGGCCCGAGCTACGACGCGCGCCCGCTCGTCGTCAGGTGACGCGGCGCGACCCACCTCACCCCCTCCACGTCGTGCTCCCGGCCGGGTACTGAGCGTCACGCCGCGCGGCGTGAGCTCGTCGCGGCGAGGATGCGCTTCGCCGCACGCTCGCCGCTCCGGATCGCGCCCTCGACCGTCGCGTCGGCGGGCGGGGCCATCGTGTGCTCGCCGGCGAAGACGACGTTCGGCGCGAGCGGACGCCCGAGCACGTCGGGCGCGCGCTCTCCGCCGACGCGCACCCACGAGTACGCGCCGCGTGCGAACCGATCCGACGCCCAGTCGTGCTGGTGATGGACGGCGAGCGCCTCGTGGGCCTCCTTGGGCGCCACGCCTGCGAGCTCGGCGAAGATGTCGACCGCGATCGCGGCGCGCTCCTCTGCCGAACGCGTGAGGAGACGCTCTGCCGCGGGGCCGCCTGCCCACGCGACGACGACGGGCGCGAGGCGCGGACGCGTCGTCCAGAAGGTCGGGAAGAGGCTGCCGGGCGCCTGGAGGATGGATGCGTTCTTGATTACGTCGGCGGCGCGCGCGCGCTTCGGATCGATCCAGAACGCGTCGCGGAAGACGAGCGTGACCATCGCGACGTGGCCCATCGTCATCTGCCCGAGCGCGCCCGCGACCTCGTCCGGGAGGACCGGCGCGAAGCGTACGGAGTCGCGGACGACGGCGAGCGGCAGCGCGATGACGGCCCCCTTTGCGCGGTGCTCCTCGACGCGGCCGGTCGGCCCGAACGCCTGCACGACGACTTCGCGCGGACGCCACGCGACCGCGAAGACCTCGCGGCCGAGCCGCGTCTCCGGCAGCAGATCGCGCCCGACCGCGTCGACGAGGCGACCGTACCCCTCGACGAGCCGCAGCATCCGGCCCGGTCCCTCCGCGCCGCCGCGCGCGAGCGCTCGCGTGCTCGCCTCGGCGGGGCGGAGTGCGTGGAATCCCTCGACGAACGACCGCGCGAGGACGCGCTCGTCCTCGGGGATCTTCGCGCGTCCGAGCGCGCGCGCGAGCGGAACGTCGTTCGCGGCGCGGACACCGCGGAACGCGCCTTCGAGCGCGTGCTCGATCTTCGGTCCGAACGCGTGGTCTTCCTCGAGCCCACCCCGGCGGAGGACCGCGAAGTCCGGCGCGACCTCCTCGAGCGCGAGCCGGTACTCGCGCGCGAGCGCGAGCGTCGCCGGCGCCTCGGCGTGGACGAAGGACGCACCGAGCTCGACCGGAACGGGGAGTCCGCCGTCCGCGACCGTGCACACGCGCCCGCCGAGGCGCTCGCGCGCTTCGAGCACGAGCACGTCGAGCCCTGCGCGCCGCAGGTTTCGCGCGGCGATCAGTCCTGCCAGCCCAGCTCCGATCACGACCACGTCCCGCGGTTCCATGACGCGAAACGGTTGCGAACGGCGCGCCAGCCCCAGCTCTGCCGCTCGGGATCAGGGCCGCGCGTGGAGGTGGATCGTCGCCGCGGCTTCGCGTGCCATCGCGAGGGTCGTGTCGTGATCGGGATGCCGCACGACGAGGTTGCCGTCGGCGAGGAAGGTCTGCGTCCAGTCCCGGCGCGGCGCGCCGATTGGGAGGAAGTCGACGCGCGCGACGTGGTCCCCGTACTTCGCGAGGAAGGGCTCGAGCCCTTCGTATCGGACGATGCGGCCGCGTCCCTTCGCCCGCTTGAAGACGATCGCCGCGTGGTAGCGCTGGTCGGGCGGCGCGAGGACGCGGCGTTCGACGACGGCGCGCGCCCACTCGACGAAGAGGTCGGCGTCGGCGGCGTAGTTCATCAGGTCGACCATGCTCGCGCCCGGTGAGCGCGCGGCGATCTCCCCGAAGACGGCCTCGCCGTTCCGTGCGCGGAACCACTCCATGTGCGTGAAGCCGGTCGTCATCCCGAGCGCGGCGAGCACCTTGCGACCCATCGCGACGCCTTCTGCCACCTCGGGACGCGTGCGGTCGCGCAGGGTCATGATGATGGGGCTGATCCACTCGTTCTTCCGCGCGTCGAGCACGTTCGGGTAGTAGCGCGTGCAGCTCTCGAGGACGGGCGCGCCGTCGACGCAGATCGTCTCGTAGGTGAGCTCGTCGCCGTCGATCAGCGCCTCGACGCTCGACTCGGCGACATGCGCCGTCTTCGCGAGGACCTCTTCGAGCTCCGCCTTCGACGACGCGCGCCACGTGTCGGCCGATCCCGCGCCGGCGACCGGCTTCACGACGAGCGGGAAGCCGATCTGCTCGGCCGCCTCCCAGGCCTCGCGCGGCGAGCGAACCCGCACCGATGTCGGAACGCGGACGCCCGCAGCGGCGACGCGCTCGCGCATCGTGATCTTGTCGCGGAACCCGAGCACCACGTCGCGGCGCATCCCGGGGAGGCCCCAGCGCTCTCGGAGATCGGCCGCGAGGAGCGTCATCGGCTCCCAGTTCGTCTCGACCCGATCGACGGGCCGGTCGCGGAGCCACTCCTCGAGCCTCGCGGTGACGTCCGCCTCGTCGAGCGAGCTCGGCACGGTGAGGTAGTCGTCGAGCGCGGCCCGCACGCCTGCCGGGAGCGCGCGCGCGGGCGTGTCCCCGACGCCGAGGACGGTCGCGCCCACCTCGGCGAGGCCGCGCGTGAACTGGTGCATCTCCGGCGGATAGCCGGGGGAGAGGAAGAGGATGCGCAAGCGCGCGCAGGCTACGTCAGGGGAGCGCCTTGAACCACGCCCATTCGACGGCGATCGCCTGATCCCAGAGCGGATGGCCGAGGCCCTTGATGAAGCACGCTTCGACCGGTTTGGTCGCCGGACAGCCGTCGTACGTCATGCACGGCGCGGGCGTGGTGGGCGAGGTCGCGTCGCCGCAGCCGTTCTTCTGGGCCCAGAACTGCGCGGCGTACTCGCCGCTCGAGAACGGCACCGCGGGGTCGGGGTCGCCGTGGGTCACGAGCGTCGCGATCGAAGCGCCGGGGCAGGTCGGGTTCGGACCGCCGTTCGGGTCGTACGGCGCGCCGCCGGCATGGATCCCGATTGCGCGGAACGTGCCAGCGTAGCGGCATGCGACGGCGCTCGACATGAAGCCGCCGCCGCTCCACCCGCTGAGGAGGATGCGGCGCCGATCGATCGAGAGCTTTCCGGCAAGCACGTCGACGAGCGCGACGAGGAACGTCACGTCGGGGTTGTCGGCGACCGACGCGCCGTGGTCCCAGTCGACGCCGAGACCGCCCGGGTAGACGATGATCGCCTCGTTCTTCGTCACGCGGTCGAGCCGGAACGAGGCGGCAGCCTCGGCGCTCCCCGGGTTGCCGTGGAGCCAGAAGTAGACGGGGTACGCGCGATTCGCGTCGTAGTCGCGCGGCACGGAGAGGATGTACTTCCGCGAGGCGCCTTCGTGCTGCATCGTCTCGGTCGTCGTCGTGACGAAGGAGGTCTCGCCGGGGGGCGGCGCCGGCGTGCCGGAGTCGGTGCCGTTGTCGACCTCCTCCTCTGGTGTTCCCGGATCCACCGTCCCGGGCGTCGCCGCGGGAGGCGTGCTGTCCGACGAGCTGCATGCGACGGGCAGACCGAGAGCGAGGAGTGAGAGCAAGGGGAAGACGACGAAGCGCACGTGTGGAGCTTAGTCGTTTTCCCCATGCTATCCACCCCTCGTGGCGCGACACTCGCACACGATCTGCACGATCGGTCACGCCAAGCGCTCGATCGACGAGCTCGCGGCAGCGCTCCGCGCACACGACGTCGTCCACCTCGTCGACGTCCGCACCATCCCGCGGTCGCGGACGAATCCGCAGTTCAACGAAGACGTCATCGCCGCGTCGCTCGAGCCGCACGGCATCGGCTATCAGCGCATCGCCGAGCTCGGTGGGCTCCGCGGCAAGGCGAAGGCCCCGGTGCCCGTCGACAACGGCGGCTGGGAGAACACGAGCTTCCGCAACTACGCCGACCACGCCACGTCACCGACGTTCGAGCGCGGTCTCGAGAAGCTGCTCGAGGCCGCCGACGCCGCCGCGACCCGTCATGGCCGCATCGCGATCATGTGCGCCGAGATGGTGTGGTGGCGCTGTCATCGCCGAATCATCGCCGACCATCTCCTCGCGCGCGGCGTTCCGGTCCTCCACATCTTCGATGCGGAGCGTGCGGACCCGGCGACGTTGACGCCGCATGCCCGTGTCGAAGGCACGCGTGTGAGCTACCCGGCGGGCTGACCTCTCTCACTTCGCGCGCGCGATCTTCTTTTCCATCTCCGCGAGCCCTTCGAGGAACGCCGGCTGCGTCGTCGACCACGCTTGCGCGTCCGTTTCGTCCGCGAGCGCTTCGTCGTGCGTCGCCGTCACCAGCGAACGGCGGACCGTGTCGACGAGCCGGCGCGTGAACGTCGACTCGAGACCGTCCATCCGTCTCGCGATCGCGATCGCCGCTTCGACGAGCCGATCGTCGTCGTGCACCGACGCGACGAGACCCGCCTTCTCGGCCTGCTCGGCGTCCCAGACCTCGCCGAACGCGGTCGCGAGCATCGCGCGCTGCTCGCCCACCGCGCGCGAGAGGAGCCACGCGTGACCGCCGCCGGGATGGAGGCGGAGCTTCGCGAAGCGCGTGTCGAAGACCGCCTTTCGTCCGGCGAGACGGACGTCGCACGCGAGCGTGAGGTTGAAGCCCGCGCCGACGGCAGGCCCGTTCACCGCCGCGATCGTCGGAAGCGGCGACCGGAGGACGCGCAAGAAGCCGTCGTACACCTTGCGGACGAGATCGAACTTCCCGTCGGCGGCGGCGCGGAGGACCGAGAGCTCGGCGCCCGCGCAGAAGGCGGGTCCGGCACCGGTGAGGACGACGGCGTTCACGCCGGGGTCGGCCTCGATCGCGTCGTAGGCCTCGCCGATCGCGTCGACGAGGTCCGCGGAGAGGACGTTCCGTCGCTCGCCGCGGTTCAGGGTGAGGAGGACTGCACTTCCGTGACGCTGCTGGAGGACGAGGTCGTTCGGCACGGCGGGAGGATGCCATGCCCGCGCGACCGATGCTCGCTCCTCACGCCCCGCGGAGATCGAGAATGCGGTCGTCGACCGCCGCCCTCCCGCACCACGTCGCGAACGCGTCGAGCGCGCGTCCCATCTCGTGCGGCGAGAGCTCGACCTCGAGCGCATCGCCGCCGTCGACGGTGATCGAGACGAAGTGGGCCGTGCGGACCGGCACGCCGTTGACGCGGATCTCCCGGACGACCGGCTGGATCGACGCGCGCTCGGGGAAATCGAGGACGATGCGCGCCGCACGCGTGCCGCGGACGCCGAGCGAGCGGATGCCGCGCACGATCGTGAGGTAAGCGCCGACGAGGAAGAGGGGAACACCGGCGAGGAGGCACTGCTCGCCGCTGTCCCCGAGATATCCCGGCCACATGAGTCGCTCGACGACCCGCGCCAGGCAGAGCCCGCCGATCACGAGGACGAAGAGCCCGGAGAGCAGCCAGAGAGCTGCGGTCCGATTCGCGCCGCGAGCGAGGACGTCGCGAACGACGCGTTCGGCATCGTGCTTCGTCGTCGGAGGCGCGGTTGCGGCGGGCGTCATCGCCCGCTGGCGTAGCACGCCGTCGACGCGACGCCAGCCGCTCTGGATCGAGCCGTGCTTTCGGCGATCGCGAAACTTCGATTCAAGCATGGGCCGGCGCATCCGGCGGGACGCGCGAGCTCGGTCCATCGTGGGAACCCACACTCTGCTCGCGGAGCGCACGGCGTTGGTCCGGATCCGTCGAGTAGTCGCGTTTGTACATCCGGAGCATCGCGAGGAAGAGCGCGACGGCGAGCGGTCCGATGAGGAGACCCATCGCGCCGAAGGCGGCGAGGCCGCCGAGGAGCGCGAAGAGGACGACGGCGCCGTGCATCCGGATCCCGTCCTTCATGAGGAGCGGCTTCACGACGTTGTCGACGAGCCCGACGACGACGATGCCCCAGATCGCGAGGAAGAGCGCCGCCCACGGGTGGCCCGTCGCGAGCACGAGCGCGGCAGCGGCGAGACAGGCGGACGCCGCGCCCGCTGCCGGGATGAACGCGATCACGAACGTGAGCGCGAAGAAGAACATCGGGTGCGGGACCTTCGCGATCAGGTACCCGACGAGCGCAGCGATTGCCTGCACGAGCGCAGTTGCTGCGGTCGAGACGATGACCGACTTGCAGACGCGGACGAACTCGGCGCCGAGCTCGCGGGTCTGGCCGCGCCGCAGCGGCGACGCGTCGTCGAGCCAGTGGACGACGGCGTCCTTCTGGGTGAGGAACAAGAACAGCGCGATGACCATCATCGCGCCCTGGAAGAGGAGCGAGCCGGTCGCGGAGATCGCCGCCCCGAGCGCGACCGCGGCGCTCCCGCCGGCCGCGCCGACGCGCTGCTGGATCGCGTGTGAGACGTCGGCGGAGTCGAGCTCGACCCGCGCGAGGAGATAGGTCGCCGCGTCGGAGAGCGGCTGCGGCAGTGCGGCGACGAGGCCGTGGACACCGTCGCTCTTGACCGTGTCGGCGATGAACCGAACGGCGCCGATCGTCTCGCCGACGACGAGGGCGGACAGCCATGCGAGCGGCCCGACGATCGCCAGACCGAACAGGGTGACGACGACGACCGCCGCGAGCGAGCGACGCCCACGGAAGCGGCGGCTCAGCCATTCGTGGACGGGCCAGAGCACCATCGCGAGGACGGCGGCGAGGAAGATCGCGGAGCCGAGCGGCCGCAGTACGACGAGCACGAGCGCGAGCGCGCCGAGCAGCATCACGAGCAGCGCGCGGCGTGCCGGTTCGTCGGAACGTTCCATCGCAGCGACGCGGTGCAAGGGATGTACCGCGAGCTCGCTATGCCGCTCTTCGCAGAGCGGGTAAGCTCGCGAGCATGCGGTCCCGGAAGCGCGCGAGCAGGATTGCTCGCGTCTTCATCGTCTTCGCGGCGTCGCTGCTGGGGGCCGCCGCGTGCCTCGAGCTCGACGGCCTGAGCGGCGGTACCGCAGCGCCCGGCGGCGGCGACGCCGCGCAGCCCAGCGACGCGGGTTCGACCACGACCACGAGTGACGGTGAGGTCGTCGACGCCGCTTCGAAGCGGCGCATCTTCGTCGCTGTCGGCCACAACGGTTTGCGCACGTACTCCGAAGACGACGGCCGGACGTGGAAGCCCGAAGTGAGCGACGCGACCGACGGCGGCCTCACCCTCGTCGGCGTCGCGTGCGGAAACGGGAAGGTCGTCGTCGTCGGTGAGCCGTTCAAGGTCGTCAGGCGTGTCGACACCACGACGGACCTCACGACGTGGAAGGAGACGATCGACCCGCAGGGCGGCGGGCTCGGCCGGGTCGTGTTCGTCGCCGGCAAGTTCTTCGCCGCCCACCGCAACGGCGTCGCGACCAGCACGGACGGCGAGACGTGGACGATCGCGAGCGCGGGGCTCGACCGCGTCGACGCCATCGCATGGGGCGGTGGACGCTTCGTCGCCGTCGGCGCGACGGCGGCCGGCGGCGGGGCCTCCATCAGCACGGACGGCACGACGTGGACGCCGTCGCCGATCGGGGACGCCGGGCTCGCCGGCGTCGCCTACGGCAACGGCCGCTTCGTCGGCGTGGGCCCTCGGGGCCGTCGCGCCATGTCGGTCGACGGCGTCACGTGGACGTGGGCTCCGGTCTCGGACCAGAGCTACAACTACGCGGGCGTGACCTTCGGAAACGGTCTCTTCGTCACCTCCCAGACCGCGACCTCGACGGACGGCCTCACGTGGACGGCGGACACGAACATCGCCGGCGTCGGAACGTACATCGCGTTCGGCAACGGGACCTTCGTCGTCGTCGGGGCTTACGGCACCGCGGCGTGGAGCACGGACGGCCGGACGTGGAGCACGCCGAAGACGGTCTCGTCCGGGCGGCTCGAGGGCGTGGGGTACTGCGAGCTCTAGGCGGCTTGACGTCCCCCGGCCGAGACCTACGGTGCCGGCAAGGAGGGCGCGATGGCGGGCTTCGTGACCAACCTGGTCTTCCTCGCGATCCTCCTCGGAAGCGCCGGGCGCCTGAGCTACTGGCCCGCGTGGGTGTACACGGCGCTCGGGATCGCGATGACGATCGTCCGGCGCCGCGTCGCGGGACAGGATGCCGACCTCGCGAAGGAGCGCGCGGCGCCGAGCGCCGGCGAGGATTGGGACAAGAAGCTCCTCGGGGTCGGCTTCCTCCTCACGCTCGCGATGTTGGTCGTCGCCGGGCTCGATGCGCGCTTCGGCTGGCCGCCGCGGCTCACGTGGCCGTGGTCCGTCGCTGGATTCGTGGTGAGCGTCGCGGGCAGTGGGCTCTTCCTCCGTGCGATGAAGGAGAACCGCTTCTTCAGCTCGGTCGTCCGCGTCCAGCGCGATCGCGGTCACACCGTCTGCAGCACCGGACCGTACCGCGTCGTTCGTCACCCCGGGAACGCAGGCATGATCGTCGGCACGCTCGGCCTGCCGTTCCTCCTCCTCTCGGCGTGGAGCGCGATCCCCGCGCTGCTCTTCGTCGTCCTCCTCGTCGTCCGGACGAAGCGCGAGGACGACGTGCTCGCGGAGGAGCTCGAAGGGTATCGGGCGTACCGAGAGGCGACGCGCTATCGGCTGGTGCCGGGGATCTGGTAGCGCGTCGGCTCACGTGTGATCGCGGCGGGCGACGACCCAGCCCGGCTCGCGCGTCTCATCGCGTTGGGCGGAGGAGAACGTCGACGAGCTCGCGCGGGTGCGCGAGGAGAGCGCCGAGATGGCCGCCCGGCACCTCGGTGATGTGGACGTCGCGCCCGAGGCGCTCGCGCGCGACGCGCGTCTGGAAGTCGGGCGGGAACAAGCGATCGTCCTTCCCGATGACGATCTCGATCGGAACCGCGGGCCACCGTTCGAACCGCGCCGGCTCGCGGAAGGCCGCAGGCGATTCGTTGCGATCGTGCTCCTTCATCTCGCGCGCGAGATCGGCTGGCACGTCGTGGAGGAAGGTCGTGTCGAGATCGACCTCCGCCGAGTAGCCGCCCTTGCGTGCCGCTTCGATCCCTGCCGCGGCGGCGCCGGTGGTTTCCCCCCAATCGCTCGCGGTCTCGCCCGGGAGCGGGATCATCGCGTTGACGAGGACGATGCGCCGGAGGCGATCGCCGAGCCGTGGCGCGACGACGGCGGCGGTGAACCCGCCGAGCGACTGCGCGACGAGGACGATGTCCCGCGCGTCGCGGGACGCGGCGACGACGAGATCGGCGTAGGCGTCGATCCCTTTCGTGTCGTCCTCGCCGGGAAGGTCGACCGCAACGACCTCGTGCCCCGCCGCTTCGAGGAGCGCCTCGACGCGATGCCACATCCACGCGGTACCGCCGCCACCGGGAACGAGGAGGAAGGTCGTCATGACGGTTCGTGAAGCTAGCGCGCGTCCGTTCGCGAAGGCAGTGACGCGTTGCCGCGTGAGATCACGGGCGATGCGCGCTCGTGGCGAGGGCTTCGTCGACGAAGGCGAGGTTCGACGCGATCGGCGCGTAGTAGCCGGGCTCGCCCGCTCCGCAGCGGCCATCACCGCCGCTCGTGACGCCTACGAGCGTCGCAGGGCTGCCGACGAGCAACGGACCGCCGCTGTCGCCGTGGCAGCCGGAGCCGAGCCAGGAGACCGTGCGGATCGAGCCGTCCTCGGCGGCGTAGCCGCCGTTGGCGCAGAGCTGGTCGACGGCCTTGCGACCGTGTGGATCCGGTTGCGTCGCATTGGCAGGGTCGCTGGGATCGCGCGTCATGCCGTACCCGATCGTGCGGTACGTGCACGACTCCTCGTGCGCCGCCCGGCGCACCGGAACAGGCGCGACGCCGGCGACCGGCTCTTCGAGCACGAGGTACGCGAGGTCGCGTCCCCTCGGCGGTTCGGCTCCGGCGGTTTCCGCCACGTAGTCGGGGGAGACCTTCCTCGAGCGCACCGGGATTGTCCTCGACGCTTCGGATCCCCCGATCCCGAACGCGAGGTGCATCAGCTTCCCGCCCGCGGTGGCGACCTGCTCCTCGAGGCCGACGATGCAGTGCGCCGCCGTCAGCACGATGTCGGGCGCGATGAGGGTGCCCGTGCAGAAGGGCTCGGTGTCGACCTCCTGGCCCTCTACCTTCATGCGCACGGCGAGGTAGCCGACGGCGGGAGGTCGGTCGTCGCTCCGCCGCCGACGATCGCGGAGGCCTGGCCGTCCTCGTCGGTCGCGTCGGCAGTTGCGTTCCCGCACGCGATGAGGGCGAGAAGGGGCAGCGCGAACATGAATTTCCAAGCGGAAGAGCGCGACATGATGCGTGGCGGCGAAGCACGGCGCGGGCCGTTTCGCGTGTGTTCCGCGCACGGCGAATGCGCTGTTGTCCGGCGCGCCACGTCGGTTCGACCTCCTGGTCCTCTACCCTCCACGGGTGGGGCGCGCGACAACGTCCGCGCGGCGTGGCAAGGTCTCCGCGTGGGCAACGTCGTCAACCTGAACCGCTTCCGGAAGAAGAAGGCGCGCGAAGAGAAGGCGAAGCAAGCCGAGATCAACCGCATCCGCCACGGCCGCACGCAAGCGCAGAAGGACAGCGAGCGAGCGGATCGCGAGCGCGCTGCGCGACTGCTCGAGGGCAAGCGGCTCGAGGGGGCGAGCGAAACGGTCGAGGGGGACGAGGAGCCGGGCTGAGCGGGTACGACTCGTCCTCGCACGTGTCCCGGTACGGAACGACCGCAATCTGGACGCCGTCCTCGGCGCAGAGCTTGCCGGGGAGGCGGTCGCTCCACCGCTCGACGAAGTCGAGCCCTGCACGCGCGAGGATTGCGACGAGCTCCGCGAGGCCGTCCCCGACGAGGCGCTGGCGCGCGTCGGCCGCGTACGAAAATGGGCCGGAACGCGACGCCCGAGGTTGCGCGTGAAACGAACGCGACGGGAAACCTCCGGAGGGTGACATGAATCGGCAATGAAGCTCGCGCCGACGTCACGGCGGACATGGATGGCCGGTCGTCAACGGTATGGGCGCGAGCGGCGTGTATGCCCTCTGTCCGAAGCAGGACGAGAACAGGGCGTGGCTCCACGCCCGCGTCGAACGCTCGGCAGGTCGAGAGACGATCCGACGCGATGTGGAGACGCCTCGCGAGACTTGAATCGGCAGTCATCGCCATCGAGCGGCGCTCGCTCTCTGAACGCCGCTGCGAAATCGGATCCACTGGTTCGGTTAGGATCGCCCCCGGATCCACACTCCCGGCATGAAGCAGCTCGCTCTGCCCATGCCGCGGCCGCGACCGAAGAAGACGTGGGGTGGTCGTCGGAAGAACGCCGGAAGGAAGCGGCGCGACCCGGGACGGCGACGCGTACCGCACGTCACGCGGCCTCGTCACGCACGCGCGAATCCGGTCCACGTGACGATCCGAGCGAAGCGCGAGGCCGCCTTCCTCCGCACACAGCACGTCTTCGCCCGCATCCGCGCAGCCATCCGCGCAGGACAGCGCGCAGCGTGCCGCGTGGTCCACTTCTCGGTCCAGGGCGACCACGTCCATCTGGCTCGCCTACGTGCTCTTGAACCATCGCAAGCACGGAGCGCGCGACGTCCTCGCCCTCGGCCGCGAGGGCGCGAGCGTCGATCCGTGCTCGTCGTTCGTCGCCTTCGACGGGTGGACGTCGCGCTTCACACCGCTCGTCGTGGCGCTCGCGGCGCGAGAGAACGCCGCGCTGCGGCCGGTCCCTCCTCCGCGCAGCTGGCTGCTGCGCGAAGGCTGGCGGAAGCACGGCCTGGTCGATCCGTCGGAGGTGCCGGGCGCGAGAGGGCGCGGCCGGCCGGCCCCCTGACGGCTGATTCGGCGATCTTCGTCGTGTCCGAACCCTTCTTCCTCCCGGGTGGCTCTCACGCCCGTGGAGACCATCGCCCGGCGCAGCTTCCTCACGTCTCTCGCTGTGCTCGCGGTCGGTGCCGGCGCGTGCCGCAAGACCGACGACAGCGCGGCCGAGGACGCGATCGGCCCGCTCCTCGCCCCGAGCGCGCTCGCCGCACGCATCGACGAGATCCGTGCCGGGAAGATCGCCGTCCTCTACGTCGGCCCCGACGTCCTCTTCGGTCGCGGTCACGTCCCTGGCGCGAAGAAGCTCGGCCCCGTCGAGTCGGAAGAAGGGCGCCGCGCGCTCGCGGACGCGCTCGCGAAGGTGCCGCCCGAGAGCGAGGTCGTCGTCTATTGCGGGTGCTGTCCGTACCGGAGCTGTCCGAACGTGCGTCCAGCGAGCGCGGCGGTTCGTGCGCTCGGCCGCACGAAAGCCTACGTGCTCGACCTCCCGACACGCTTCGCGACCGACTGGGTCGAGAAGGGCTACCCCGTCGAGCGCGACTGACGCCCGAACCCTTTCGCCTCCGCCCTGGCTCGCACCTTGCGAGGTGAACGACCATGGCTGCCGAGACGAGCTCCCCGCGCGGGACGTGGAAGGACCTGTCGATTTCGTACGACGACGCGCTCGAGCGCTTGCCCGCTGCGCTCGCGAACGAGGGCTTCGGCATCATCACGCAGATCGACCTGCAGCAGACGTTCAAGGCGAAGCTCGGCGTCGACTTCCGGCGCTACCGCATCCTCGGCGCCTGCAACCCGTCCTTCGCGCACGAGGCCGTGACGCAGGACCCGCGCATCGGCGTCCTCCTCCCGTGCAACGTCGTGCTCTACGAGAAGGACGACGGCAAGGTGGTCGTCGGCGCGGTGGACCCGATGCAGACGCTCGGCGCTTCGTCGACGGACGAAGCGCTCCAGGGCGTCGCGCGTGAGGTCGGCGCGCGGCTCGAGCGAGCGCTGAGCCAGCTCGCGTCCTGAGCGTCACCGCATCGGCGCCAGATACACGTCGACCACCCGCCCGCGCGTGCCCGATCGCATCGTGAACGACGACGTCTCGCCCTCGCGCGAGCCATGGCGGGTGGGTGCCGGCGCAGGAGACCAGTGGGCGTCGAACGACGCGATCTCGGTTTCGGTCACGCGCACGATCTCGTCCGGCGTGCAGTGCCGATCTTCGTTCGCATCACCCCAGAGCACGAGCGCGTCGAACGCGGGATCCTTTGCGTCGATCACGCCGTCGCCGTTCGTGTCGAGACGAGCGAGCCGCGCGAAGCCGGTCGCGTCGCCGTCCGTCACGCCGAAGAGCTCGTCCTGCGACGTGACGCAGCCCGAGCCGTCGCGATCCCATCCGAGCCACGGCGTGCGCGGCGACACCCACTCCGTGCGCGCGACCGCGCCGACCGGGAACTCCATCGCTTCGGCCCCCGGCCGGACGAACTCGACCGGCGCATCGTCGAACGCGACGACGAGAGGCGTGCCGCACGCTTCCCGATCCCAGCTCCACGTCCCGGGCTCGGACTCGAAGCAGACCATGTCCCCGCCCGTCGACTTCGGCGGTCCGCCCGGCACTCGGATCGGCGGGCACCGCCGCCGCTCGCCCGGCCGGCACGTCTCGGAATTGCGCGGCTCGTCTGCGGCGAGCTTCAGGATGCTCGACGGCATCACGCTCTTGCGCACGAGCACGACGGGACGCGGAGCGACGCCGAGGAGGGGAGTCTCCGCCCGCGTCGCGCGCTCGACCTCGCGCGCGCGCGGAGTGCGGTCGGCGCGGATCTCGGCGGCACCCTGGCACGCGACGAGCAGCACGGACACCACGACGAGGAGGGCTCGCATGGCCTCACGTCGTCGGCGGCCGCCGAACTGTGACTACCAGCTCTGCGCGCCGGCGACCTGCCGGGTCGTCACGTTGGCACGGTTCCAGACGTTGACGAGCGCGACGTAGAGCACGAGCTGCGCGAGCGCTTGCTCGTCGTAATGGCGTGCGGCCTCGTTCCACACGTCGTCGGGGACCGGATCGGAGCGGTCGGCGAGTCGCGTCTCCGCCTCGGCGAGCGCGAGGGCGGCGCGCTCGGCCTCGGTGAAGTACGGCACGTCGCGCCAGCCGGCGACGACGAGCAGGCGATCGTCCTTCTCGGCCGCCTTCTTCTCCTGCCGCTGGTGGAGGTCGAGGCACACGCCGCAGCCGTTGATCTGGCTGATCCGGACGTGGAGGAGGCCGAGCGTCCTCTCCGGCACCTTCCCGTTCATGGTGATCTTCGCGAGCGCCATGAGGGGTTCCATCACGCCGGGGAGCAGGGTTGCCGGGTTTTTCAGTCGGGCTTGCATGAGAATCTCTCCTGGTCGTCACATCCGGGCGGGAGTGCCCGTCACCTGGATGACGGATCGGCATCGAAGGACGTGACCGCGATGGATCAGAATTTCGACAAGGACCGGCTCGCTGCCTCGTTCGAGGAGAACCGCGCTCACCTACGCGCGGTCGCGTACCGCATGCTCGGGTCGGTGAGCGAGGCCGAGGACGCGGTCCAGGAGACATGGCTCAAGCTCTCGCGCACCGATACGAACGAGGTCGACAACCTGCGCGGCTGGCTCACCACCGTGGTCTCCCGCGTGTGCCTCGACAGTCTCCGCGCGCGGAAGGCGCGTCGGGAGGACGCGGTCGGGACCGTGCCCCCGGAGATCGCGCCCGCCCCCGAGGCCGACGCGGAAGAGGAGGCGGTCCTCGCCGACTCGGTCGGGCTGGCGCTCCTCGTCGTCCTCGAGGCGCTCGAGCCCGCCGAGCGCCTCGCGTTCGTGCTCCACGATCTCTTCGGCGTCTCCTTCGAGGAGATCGCGCCGATCGTCGGGCGCACGCCGGTGGCGGCGCGTCAGCTCGCGAGCCGCGCCCGGCGTCGCGTCCGCGGTGCGCCCGAGCGCGACGACGGCGAGCTCGCGCGCCAGCGCGTCGTGGTCGAAGCGCTGCTCCGTGCGCTCCGTGCGGGCGACGTCGAGGGTGTCGTCGCCGTTCTCGATCCGAACGTCGTCGTCCACGCGACGAGCCCCGACGGCACGAAGCGCGAGATCCACGGCGCGCGGAACTGGGCGACGTCGGCGGTCGTCTACTCGAAGGCGGCGAAGGGCGTCGAGATCGCGCTCGTCGACGGCTCCGTCGGGATCGTCAATGCGCCGCGCGGCCACCTCCGTGCCGTCCTTCGTTTCACGTTCGAAAACGATCGGATCGTCGAGGTCGACATCGTCACCGACCCGGCGCGAGCGAAGTCACTGGAGATCGCGGCGGTCGACTGAAGCACCGGGAACACGAACGCCACCTGCGTGCGTTACGCTTCCGCCCGTTGCGATCTCGCGGTCGCCCGCGCTCGTGAAGCAGCTCCGCTCCGAGGTGCCCGACGTGAAGGACGTCCTCGTCTTCGCGAGCCTTCCGAAGGCGAAGCCCGACACGGCGCCGCGTGGGCGGAGAAGATGGCGTCGGATCCCGCGCTCGCGAAGGACGACGACTGGTCGGATCTGTGAGGGTCCTTCTTCACCCGCGGTCCGCTCGCGCGGCCGCACGGGCGAGATGCGCGAGCGCGCCTGCGACCGTCACCGCGAGCGCGCAGAGCGGCTCCGCGCCAGGACGTTCGTAGACGAGCCAGTCCTTCGCGATGACGTCGCCGAAGTCGAGGTGACGCACGTGACGGAGGCGCTCGGATGCGCCGAGATCCAACGTCGCGACCTCGACGACCTTCGTCTCGGACGCGAACGGAGCGCCGTAGCGCGCCATCACCTTCGGCATGATGCCGGGCGGCAGCGGCGCGACGTCTTCGCCGGTCACGAGCGCGAGCCCGTCTGCATCGTGCTCCAGGAACACGCCCACGAGCGCGCCGTCGTCGCGGGTGAGCTCGTCGATCTTCATCACCGTGCCTGTTCTACACTGTTCCGAGAGATGCGCTCGGTGCTCGCTGTCGTCGCCTGCGTGATCGTGGGGTGTCGTCCTCCGCCACGGGCTTCTCCACCGGAGCCGCTCCCGATCGCTTCGGTCGACGCGGGTACGTCGATCTCGGCTGCGCCGCCGACCCCGCAAGAGGAACGCGAGCAGCTCGCGACGCTGCTCGAAGAGACGATCGCGTTCATCGAGGAGGCGCGCCCGCGCTGCTCCGCGAGCGACAGCGCGGCGGCCGCGCGTCTGCTCCAGGCGGAGGCGGCGGCCTACGCGGACCGTGACGAGGTCACGCTCCGGAATCGGGCCGGCGACTGGCCGCCCGACCGCCGCGTCGACGAATGGCTCCGCCGCCGGCGGGAGACCGTGCGCGAGCTACGCGCGCTCGTCGCGAGCCGCTGCGCGTCCATCCAGCGGTGATGATAGCTTCGTGCGCCATGATTCGCCCTACCTGGTGGCTCGCCCCGCTCTTCCTCCTCGCAGCATGTGACAAGGACGCATCGAAGCCCGCGCCGGCCGCGAGCGCGGAGCCCGCGGCGTCGGCGTCGGCGGCTCCGGCTCCGTCGGCGTCGGCCGCGGCACCGGCATCGGCGTCTGCGGCGCCGGCCGCGTCGGCGCTCCCGCCGCGATCGGACTGTCCGAAGGGCTCCTCGGGCCCGGGCACGTTCGATCATCCGTGCGAAGGGAAGGGGGCGACGCGCCTGATGACGGCGGAGGCGACCGGCAAGAACGACGACAAGGGCTCGCCGCAGTTCCGGATCGTCAACAAGCACTCGGCCGTGATCCTCTACGGGAGGGTCACCGCGTACTTCTACGACAAGGCCGGCAAGCAGCTCGAGGCGAAGGACTCCTCCGGCGGCACCCACAAGCATCTCGGCTGCGGGGGCAACATCTTCGGCGGCGTGATGAAGCCGAACGAGAAGGCGGTCGTCTCCTTCTCCTGTCTGAAGAAGGACCAGATCCCGGAGGGCACCGCGACGATCGAGGCCGAGATTCCGATGGTCGGCTTCGCGGACGCGAGCGAGAAGAAGTCGGAGTTCTACTGGAAGAACGAAGACCTCGCCCCGGACGCCCGGAAGAAGGGCGGCCTGAAGTAGCCTTGGACGATCCGTTCGATCTCGCTCGCTTCGTCCGCGCGCAGGACGAGACGCCCGGCTTCCTCGACGAGCTCCGCGCGGGCCGGAAGACGAGCCACTGGATGTGGTTCGTGTTCCCGCAGATCGCGGGGCTCGGCCGCAGCGCGATGGCCGAGAAGTACGCGATCGCGTCGCTCGACGAAGCGCGCGTGTATCTCGCGCATCCGGTCCTCGGAGAGCGCCTGCGCGAGTGCGTCCGTGTCCTCCTCACCTTCGAGGACCGTGATGCGGAGGCGATCTTCGGGCCGGTCGACGCGATGAAGCTCCGTTCGTCGCTCACGCTCTTCGCGCGTGCCGCGCCGGAGGAGCCGCTCTTCACGCGCGCGCTCGAGCGCTACTTCGCGGGCGCGCCCGACCCCGCGACCGACGCGCGGGTGTGACCTTGCTGGCGGCCGCGCAGTCGACTCCGCATGGCGCATGCGTGAAGAAGCGACACCGGGGCCTCGCTCCGTTGACGCGTGCGGATCTTGCGCGCGACGATGCCGCCATGGCGCGCTACTCCGTCTCGGTCGCAAAGGCTCCCAAGGGACACTCCGTACCGCCGCTCCTCCAGGAGTTCGGCGCTTGGCTGAAGACGCAGCCCCACGGCGCCGTCGGTTGGTTCGACGCGCTCACCACCGAATCGATCCCGAAGCAGTGGAGCGCGAAGAACGCCGCGCGCCTCCAGAAGAGCGGGTTCGCGTTCCTGTCGCTTCCGGACGGCTCGCTCCTCTCGCTCCTCGCGCCCGGAGAGAAGGCGCCGCCCGCCGTCGTGCTCCTCGGCTCCGAGGGCGAGTCGCGCACCGTGGCGCCGACGCTCGAGGCGTTCCTCCACCTCCTCGCCAAGGGCGCGACCGAGATCGACGAGCTCGACGACGCGGACGCGAGCAAGGGCCGCCCCGCGCTCCGCGCGTGGCTGAAGGTGAAAGGCGTCAAGGTCCCGAAGGCGAAGAGCTTCGACTTCAACGCGTGGCTCGCGGAGGAGGGCTCCGAGGCCCCCGCGAAGAAGCCTGCTCCCGCGAAGGCATCGCCGGCGCGCAGACCGACGAAGGAGGCAGCGAAGCTCGGTCCGAAGCTCCGCAAGCTCGCGAGCGTGATGGGCCTCCGGGCCGACGACCCGGCGCTCGTCGCGTACGTCACGAGAGATCTCGGGAAGAAGCCGCCCGTCTCGACCTCGGCGCGCGAAGAGGACGCCTACGTCGTGCCGCATGCGAGCAAGGGGATCGAGCTGCTCTTCTCGCACAACGTCCTGAACGACGCCTATCCGCCGATCCCGAAGGGCGGCCGTGCCTTCGTCCCTTACCTCTCGCTCGCGTGGATCAAGGAGCCGCTCGGTGAGCCGCCGTTCCCCGGCGTGACGTGGACGAGCGACGAGGCGGCCCTCACGAAGGTGCTCGGAAAGCCGACGCTGTCGCCCGACCGTCTGTCGTCGCGGAAGGGCGCGATGACCGCGGAATGGCGCATCCCGCTCGACGAAGCAGCGGGCGTCGACTTGTGGCTGCGGTGGGAGCGGGGCGGTCTCGAGGTCACGATGCAGGTCGCGAGCGGCCGTGCGCTCTCCGAGCACGGCGTCCCCGCCGATCACGTCGTCGGCATCTTCGTCGCGTGGGCGATCGCGCGCGACCTGCTCGACCCGTCGCGCTTCGCGGATCACGCGCCGCTCGTCGCCGCGATCAAGGCGCGCAAGGAGCGAGGCTCTGCGCTCGTCGCAGCGGCCCTCCCGCGTGGCCTCTGGGACACGCACTTCCGCGATCGGCCGGGGCTCGCCGACAAGCTCTACAGCTGGTTCCACCGGCTCGGTGGCGGGTACATCGTCACGGACCTCTGCAAGGCCTTCGGCAAGCGAAAGGGACCGCACGGCCACGACGAGCCCAAGATCGACTCCGACGCGTGGGACGTCGTCGACAAGGCGTCGAAGGTCTTCGATGCGCAGTTCGCCGCGTGGTTGAAGTAGCGCGGCGGTGGGCCCGTATGCGTAGTCGCTGACCACCTGCTCGAGTTCCGTTACGAGCTGGATCAGAACGTCTGGTCGCACGTCGTCATCCTCTGGAACGAGACGACCGGCACGGTCTTCGTGGATACGAAGAAGGTCGCGAGCACCGCGCTCACCCGTCCCTTCGATGGGTCGGGCCAGCGGTTCCTCCTCGGCGATGCGTGGATCGGCGACATCGACGAGGTCCGGTTGTGGAACCGCATGCTCGCGGACGACGAGGTCCTCGCGCTGCCGTGAGCGATGCGGAGCGCGCTCGCCGAGCGGACGTCGCGGGTGACGCGCCGTCGCGACCTGCGGTGATCCGCAGGTCCCCCGCGTTGGGCGGGCGCCGTCGGATGAGCTAGATTCATCGGGCGCGGCGCGCCGTCGGCCGCCAGCCCGAGAGCGCGTGAGCACCGAGTATTTCCTCAGTTTCTTGATCGTAGGTGGCGTCTGCATCGGGTTCGCGCTCCACGCGACGAGCCTCACGTTGCAGACGCGTCGGCGCCGGTACGCGTACCTGATGCTGCTCTCGCTGCTCGAGGCGGGCTACTGCTTCACGGGCTGGGCCTACTTCACGACGACGGACGGCAGGCTCGCGCTCCCGTGGGGGCAGGCGTTCTGCGCGTTCACGCCGTACATCACGTGGATCTTCGGCGAGCTCACGATGGACCTCGCCGACAGCCGCCCGGCGTGGCTGCAGCGGATCCAGCGCATCAACCTGATCCTCACGACCGCGTTCGTGGCGGGGGTGCTCCTCGACATGACCGGCCACACCGCGATCATGATGCGCCCCGAGCTCCTGACCGATCTCACGAGCCTTCATCGACATCGGTTCGTCTTCACCGCGCCCGGGATGCTCTACCTGGCGTGGGTCGCGGTCGCCTTCTCGTGCTTCGCGGTGACGCTCATGCGGAGCTATCGCAAGGTGCGAGACCTCCTCCCGATGGTCGTCGGGTCGGTCGTCTACTTCGCCGCGACGATCTCCGATTTCGCGATCTGCGTCGGCATCTACGACGCGCCGTTCACGCAGCACTTCGGGTTCTTCGCGCTCGTCGCCGCGTGCTGGCGCGTCATCTCGGGCCGCTTCGAGGAGACGCTCGGCGCGATGAAGGGAGCCGTCGAGCGGCTCGAGGAGCAGCGCAACGCGCTCCTCCTCGCCGCGCCCCTCCTCCACAAGCAGCGCCTCGACTCGCTCGGAACGCTCGCGGCCGGCGTCGCGCACGAGATCAGCAACCCCATCCAGGGGATCATGAACTACGCCCTCCTCCTCAAGCGGGAGGCGCCCCCGGACACGACCGCGGCGCAGTTCGCGGACGAGATCGCGCTCGAGAGCAAGCGCGTCGCGGACATCGTGCAGAGCCTGCTCCGCTTCGCGCGCGCCGACGACGGCTCGCCCAAGGCGGTCACGATCGCCGCGCGTGTGAAGGACATCCTCGAGGGCGCCACGATCCTGATCCGACACTCGCTCGATCAGGCCGGCATCCGTCTCGAGGTCCACGTCGACGAGTCCCTGCCAGAGGTCGTCTGCCAGTCGGGGCAGATCCAGCAGGTGATCATGAACCTGGTCGCGAACGCGCGCGACGCGATCCTCGCACGCGACGCGGCGCGCACCGACGAGAAGCAGATCCGCGTCGCGGCCTTCCAGGAGACGCGCGACGGCGATCCCTGGTGGAGCGTCGAGGTGAGCGACACGGGCGACGGGTTCGATCCCGCGCTCGCGGTGCGGATCTTCGATCCGTTCTTCACGACGAAGGGTACGGCCGGCACGGGCCTCGGCCTCTCCGTCAGCCACGGGATCATCGAAGCGCACGGCGGCACGCTCACGTGCGAGACCGAGCCGGGACGCGGCGCCCGCTTCCGCCTCACGATCCCGTGCACGCGTGCCACGCCGGCTCCCGAGGAGGGCGTCGTCGCGCCGGACGTCACGGCACGCCCGGTCACGGACTGAAGGGCGTCGGCACCCCGACCTCGACCGCGAGCGACGGCCAGAAGAAGGCGGCGAAGGGCTCGAGCACGGAGCTCCCCGAGACGAATCTCGCGACGCGCGCGGCGTACGCCGGACGCTCGTCCGGCGCGAGCCGGATCGTCGCGCGGAGCAGCGGCTCGCTCGACGTGCCGATCACGGGCAAGCGCCCCGTCACGACGCGCATCACGGTCGACGCAATCGGCGTCACGCCGGGGAAGACGATCGGCTCGAGGTCTGCCCCGAAGTCGAGGTCGCCCCCAGAGGTCGTCATCCGTGACGGCCGCCCGCGCGCGTCCCGCACGAGCTCGACGCGGAGCGTCGCGTCGAGCCGCTTCGGCAGGTGGTAGTAGCGAAGGCCGGCCTCGACGAAGAACGCATTGTCGAGGACGAGGTCGAACGGCACCGCGACGAGCTCGAGGCCGCGCCGTGCGAGGTGCGCGAGGATGACCTCGCTGTAGACGACCGGATGCGCCTCCGACGGCCGGTCGTAGTGGAGGACGAGCGCCGCGCCGACGGGGCGTCCGAGGAGGCGGACCGGCTCGAAGCCGCCGCCGATGTCCTTCGGCGCGGGCGCGCCCTTCCACATGCCGACGAGCGTGCAGCCGAACGCGCCGAGGCGGTACGGCGGAGAGAAGTCGTCGAGCGAAGGAGCTGGACCCGTCATCCCGCGTCCACGCCGAGGAGGCGTCGCACCGCGCGGACGACGGAGTCGCGCGCGCGGATCGGCAGGCCGAAGAGCGAGCTCGCGAGCGGGGGCTCGCGACGCGCGATCGAGCGCGTCTTGTCGGGCACGCCGGCAGCGCGCAGGATCGCGTTCGCCGCCTCGATCCCGGTCACCGCCGCGCGCTCCATGAAGAAGGAGAGGTTCCCCGGATCGTCGGTCCGGACCCAGTCGCCGGCGAGCATCAGGTTCGGACGCGACGCGGCGCTCACCGTCGGCGTGCGGGCGCGATCGCCGGGCGCGAAGAGAGGGAACACGTCGACGTGACGGAGCACGCGGCTCTTCCCGCGCTCGAGCCGACCGCTCAGCTCTTCGTTCGGGAAGTAGGCGTCGAGGACCTCGAGCGCGCGGGTGTAGAGGTCGTCGTCCTCGAGCGTCGTGAGGTGCTCGCAGTTGCCGATGTGGCACTCGAGGAAGAGGGGCTCCATCGCCGCGAACTCGCGCTGCATCGTGTGGAGCGCGAAGAAGTTGTCGAGCAGGTCCTCCGCCGCGAAGACGCCCGAGTCGGGCCCGGACCACTTCGGCTTGCCGGGCCGCGGCGCGAAGTGCATCCGCATCACGATGACGGACGTCGTGCGGAGGAGCGGTACGTCGGACGTCGACGGATCGAGCGACATCGCCCGCGGGAAGATCGCCTTGAGCGAGCCGAGGTCCATCGCGAGGACCGCGTAGTCGCCGCGTTCGAGCCCGTCGTCTGGCGTCGCGTCGCCGCCGCCGCGTCCCTCGAGGACCCAAGCGCGTGCGGCCTCGTCACGGCGCATCGCGATCGGGGCGAGCGGCTGCGGCGGAGGCCCGCCGAGCACCTTTCCGTCCCCGTCGAACCGTCCGCCGTGACAGGGGCAGGTGAACTCCGTCGCCGCGCTCCCCTGGACGGTGACGGGACAGCCGGCATGCGTGCAACGTGCATCGAAGGCCTGGAGCCGCTTCTTCTCCGGCGCCCACGAGAGGGCGAGGCGACGGTCACCGACCTGCTTCATGAGGAGGCGTGGCGTGCCGCCGAGCTCGCGCTCGAGGATCGTCGCCCGCGTCGCGAAGGCGAGGAACGAGCCTCCGTCGTCGAACACGATCGACGAGACCGGCGTCCCGCACCGGAAGACGACGCCGCGCCCTTCGAGGTACTTCTTCCAGGGTTCGAGGAGGACCTGCACCATCCCGCCGTCGATCCACTGCGCCTTCACGTCGTCGGCGTCCTCGAGGACGTAGTAGTTCAGCGCCTCGGCCGCGATGTACGCGCTCACCTCGTCACCGCGCGCGTAGGCGAGGTTCTTCAGGTAGGGGACGAGGAGGAGCTCCGCCATCCGCGCGGGCACGCCGGCGTCGCGCATGAGGCTCGCGAACGTCTCCGCGTCGAGGTCGTCACCGTTCGCGCGTCGCGCTGCGTAGGTGCGCATGAGGAGCGGGAGCGAGAAGACGAAGTCGCGGAGCCGCATCACGCCGGGCGGCACCATTGCGGTGAGATAGAGCGGCGCCGGGCCGTGCGCATCGGCGAGCTTCGTCTCGAACATCGTGCGGCCCTTGCCCGGGACGCCCGTCGTCTTCGTGCGCGTGAGGACCTTCTCGAGCTCGATCCCGGCGTCGGTCCAGAGGCGCTTCAGGTTCGCGTACCGCGGGAAGACGCCGTGGATGCCGTGCTCCACGGTGTGGCCGAGCGCAGGGTCGACATACGACGAACAGCGTCCGCCGACCTCGGAGGCCTTCTCGAGGACGGTGACGGTGAAGCCGGCATCGGCGAGGACGTGCGCGGCGGCGAGGCCGGCGATGCCGGCGCCTGCGACCACGACCCGACGCCCCTTGGCGCCGTTCCCCTCTGCTGCGGTCGCCGTCGTGCTCGCGGCGCGCGTCCCGTCCGCCATCGGTCCCCTCCATCCCCGCGTGGACCGCGAGGTCGACGTTCGAGCATGCGAGGAGAAAGACGCAGCGGCAACACGCGCCATCGTCCGGACCGTGAGTCTTGCGCGAGACCGTACGGGCGTGTGGGAGCGCGCCGCGCGCGAGACTGCGGGATACCGCTGCTACCGGTGTCGCCGAAGGTGGCGTCGAGCACCGCCGCCAGCGCGCGTCCTCAGGGGTCGCGCGGCCGCTGGCGCCACCGGCGAAGGCGGGTCAGGAGCGCGCGACCTCGGTGGAAGCCTCGCGACGACCAGGCGCGTCGGGCTCTCGCGAGAGCAGCCACGCATCGACGAGCGCGTCGAGCTCTGCCTCCGAGGCGTTCGGATGTCTGCGACGAAGGGTGCGTCGCATCATGGCGAACCCCTCCCGCTGCATCGCCATCGCGAGGCGAAGGCGATCGACCGCCGTCTCAGGAGGCATGAGCGCGAATCTAGCACGGCACGAACCGTCGCGATTGCCGCCGAGTGGAGCGGCTCCGCACGCAAGACGAGCGATTCGCTCGATCCGACGAAGGCCCCGAACGCCACGACCGTGTTCAACGTTGCCGCCCTGCGCGCGGGCCCGCGGACGGCGACCGTGGATGGCTCGGCTGCGCGCCTCGACGTCGGTGCGAATCCCGAGCAGGTCGAGAACCTCATCGAGCTCGCGGTGGGACTTGCGGGCGGTCGGCGAAGTCTTTGACGACGGACCTTCGAAAGTGGGACGCTTGGGGGTTATCGCGGCTCCGAGATCCGGCTCGTCCGGTCGGAGATCCGTGAAGGAAGGTCCGTCCTCCATGTCGAAGCTCGTTTCGCCGATCGGTCTGAAGACGCTGTTCGCGCTCGCGATCGGATACTCCGCCGTCACTGCCTGTTCGAGCACGCCGGTCGACATCCCGAACACCGACCCAGGAGACGCCGGCACGAACGCCGCCACGACCGACGCCGGTCCCGCCGCGACCGACAGCGGGCCGGAGAAGCCTCCGCCGCCGTCGTGCACGAACGGTTCGAAGGACGGCACCGAGTCCGACGTCGACTGCGGTGGCGGCTGTCCGACGAAGTGCGCCGACACGAAGGGCTGCACCGGCGCCGCGGACTGCACGAGCGGCGTCTGCGACCCCGCCACGAAGAAGTGCGCGGCGCCGACCTGCAGCGACACCGTGAAGAACGGAACCGAGACCGACGCGGACTGCGGTGGCAGCTGCCCGACGAAGTGCGCCGACACGAAGGGCTGCGCCGGCGCGGCGGACTGCGCGAGCGGCGTCTGCGATCCCGCCGCGAAGAAGTGCGCGCCGCCGACGTGCAATGACACGATCGACAACGGTACCGAGACCGACGTCGACTGCGGCGGCACGTGCCCGACGAAGTGCGCCGACACGAAGGGCTGCGCCGTTGCCGGAGACTGCGCGAGCGGCGTCTGCAACGACGGCACGAAGAAATGCTCTGCGCCGGCCTGCGACGACACCGTGAAGAACGGAACCGAGACCGACACGGACTGCGGTGGCGCGTGCCCGACGAAGTGCGCCGACACGAAGGGCTGCGCGGTCCCTGGCGACTGCGCGAGCGGCGTCTGCAACGACGGCACGAAGAAGTGCTCTGTGCCGGCCTGCGACGACACCGTGAAGAACGGCACCGAGACCGACGTCGACTGTGGCGGCGGCTGCGCCACGAAGTGCCTCGTCGGCAAGGCCTGCGCGATGAACGCCGACTGCGCATCCGGCATCTGTGCCGACGCGACGAAGACCTGCATCGCGGCGCCGAAGGGCTGCTGGGAGATCAAGACGGCGGCGCCCGCTTCGGCGGATGGCGTCTACACGATCGACCCCGACGGTGAGGGAGGTCAGGCGCCGTTCCAGGCGTATTGCGACATGACGACGGACGGCGGCGGCTGGACCGTCATCTCGTACCTCCGCGCGAGCTCGCAGTGGACCTGGGGGCTCACCGCGAACAACGGGACGGTGGGCGACGTCGCCGGCGGCTTCTCGCAGGGCTCGACGCTGAACACGGCCAACGTGCAGTTCAACGAGAAGATCATCATCTACAACGCGCTCATCGAGAACGGCGTGAACCTCGGCAAGCAGTGGATGGCCGTTCGTCGCGCCGACGCGGCTCCGATCGGGTTCAACACGATCACCACTGCCGCGACCGGCTGGACCTATCGCGACAGCTACGGTCTCGTGAGCACCGACGTCACGAACATCTGCACCCACGGCTGCAACACCTTCGCAGGCCACGGCATGTTCCACGACTACACGGCGGGCCAGAAGTGGCACGGCACGCAGTCCGGCAACTACGGCTGCCGCGACGGCAACAACATCTGCTGGATGTCCCGCAGCCTGGGCTGCAACGTCGGCTCGTCGCGTTGCGCGTACCTCACCGGCGCCGGCGAAGGCGTCGTCTACGCGGTCCGTAACAAGTAGCGGTCCACCCTCCGCTGCCACGGCCGCGCCGTCGCAGCGGAGGGTACGTCGCACTCGGGGCCCCCACCGCGATCAGTCGTCGGCGACGGCCTCGAGCAGGCGCGCGAGCTCCGTCCGTGCCGTCGCGATCGCCTTCGCGGAGCGATCGAGGACCTTCGCGAGCCGTGCGTCCGCGTGCGCGCCTTCCTCGATCAGCGCGGCCGCGTACGTGCGCACGTCGTCCGACGCCCCGCGGAGCGCCTCGCGGAGTGCAGCGCGCTCGAGCGGGCCGCCGTCCTCGAGATGGGCCACGAGCGTGCGATGGATCGCGACGGCTTCGACCTCGCCCTGCTTCGCCGCCCGTGTCGTTCGCGGCTTCTTCTTCTTCCTGCGCCGCGCGTCGCGCTCGGCGGCCTCGAGCGCTCCGTCGTCCGCTTCTTCGCGGAGCTGCCGCGTGGTGTGGACGGTGAGGCCGTCCAACTCGGGCGGCGGCTCCGTCGTCGTCGCGGCGTCGTCGGCTTCGGTCGGCTGCGCCTCGTCGATGATGCGATCGAGCTCGCGGACGAGCGCCTCTGCCTCCGGCTTCGCGAGCGGCGAGAAGATGCGGTCGCGGAAGTGAGTCGTCATGAGCGAAGGCGATCAGGTCTCGAGCCCTGCCTCGCCGTCCGGCGACGCGAGGACGACGGTGTACCCGTCCGGGTCGGCGATCCACAGCTCGCGATGGTTCGCGTTCGGGTTCACGTGGACGTCGAGCACGACACGCGCCCCGAGCTCGCGCGCGCGCGCCACGGCGGCGTCGAAGTCGTCGACCTCGAACCAGAGCAGCATCCCGTTGCCGATCTCACGCGTGGGGTCTCCCATGTGACCGTGGTGGTGGTCGACCTCCCACGCGTGGAGCTGCAGGATCAAGCCGTCCGATCCCCACTTGCTCGTGTGGAGGTTCGGATCCCACAGGCGCTCGTACTCGGTCCCGCCGTGACCGCCGACGCATCCGAGGAGGCGCTGGTAGAAGCGGCTCGAGGCCTGCACGTCACGGCAGTTGATGAGCGGCTGGGCGCGCATGCGGGGAGGATACTGCGTCCTCGGCGCGGAGGGTCAGCGCACGAAGACGGTCCGCCCGCGGCCGAGCGTGCACGTTCGATCGGGCTTCCCCGCCTGCTTGAACGTGCACGGGCCGACCGCCTTCGCGTCGATGAGGGAGATCAGCGTTCGCGCGGAGCCCCCGCTCGAACCGCCCGCCACGCGCGTCGGATGGAATTCGACGACCACGCCGCCGTCGAACGCGTACGTCTGTGTGTCGACCGTGACGCCGTTCGACATCGAGCTCCCGAGCGACATCGACCCTGCCGCGTGCTTCGCACCCGCCGGATCGACGAGGCCCTTGCTCGCTTCCCAGCGCCAGACCGTTCCGTCGTCGAGCGAGACGTCGAGGAATCGTTTCGCATCACGGATCGTCGCGTCGGCGAGGAACGTCGCGAGGTCGGCCGCCTCGAGATAGGGCGATTCGGCGGCGCCGTCGATCTCGATCGCGCCGGTCGCGTCGACGCCGGTGATCCTCCCCGCGAGCGACAGCGACCGCGCGTGGTTTCCGCAAGTGCCGCTCAGGAACACCGACGGCGCTCCCCACTCGAGGGACATCACCGCCGCGTGGTCGATGCACGCCCCGACGCGGACCGGCGTGGACATCCGCGGCTTGCCCGGCGGCAGGAGCGCCTCGTAGGGGATGACGAAGCGTGTGGCCGTCCGCGTCACGCCGCCGTGCCCGTCGGGGACGACGAGCGTGACGGCGAGCCGCTGGGTCAGCTTCCCGGTTGCGAGATACCCGGTGAGCTCGGCGAACGTCATCACGCCGGGCATCACGAGGTGCGCGTTGAAGTCGAAGAAGCCGGACAGGAGGAGCACACCTTTCTCGATCGACGGACCGGCGACGAGACTTCCGATCCAGCGGAGCGCGCCCTTGCCGTCGACGAAGGCGACGATGCGACCCGACGCGCTGGCGAAGGCGTCGGGAGGGGTCGAGAGCCTTCGGCGGCCGAGCGACGCGCTTCCGCGGACGACGGTGTCGACGTCGATGTCGAGCGTGTTCGGCACCATCGTGCCGACGACGATCGTGGTCGCCTCCGCGCGGACGGTGTCGAGCGAGCTGACCATCGGCGCGGCGTGTGCCATTCGCGCCGTCGCGAGCACGAGCACGGTCGCGAGCAGCGCGGCGAAGCGGACCTTCACGTCGGGTTCGTACGCTGACGGTCGGGGAAGTTCCCGGCGTCGCCGCGCCAGGGCTGTCCGGGAGCTGTGCCACGGCACAACCCGCAGAGAGCGAGATCCGGTGGAAGAACGCCACCGTGCGGCGTGGCACGCACCATGCTCGGGGCGGCGCACCATGTTCCGTCCCATTTTCGGCTTCCTCCTCGTGACGACCACGCTTGCCTGCGGCGGTGCCCTCAGCCCCTCCGAACCGAGCAGCGGCGACCCGAGCCCCGGCGATCCCTCGGCGAGCTCCGAGCCGTCGGTCGAGACCGGGCCGAAGGAGCCGAACGAAGTCCCGGCGCAGAGCGGGAACGCGCTCGAGCACTTCCACCGCGGCTCGGCCAAGATGACGATCGATCATCAACGCGCGCTCGTCGCGCTCCACGACCACACGCCTGGCTCGGACGCGTCGTATCGCGCATGCGCAAAGCTCTCCGGTACGCTCGAGGCCGGTACGCAGCTCGAGCTGGCGACCGAGCTCTATCCGACCACCACCGGCGGAGCGATCGCCGTGGCGGACATCCACGTGAAGCGCCTCGACACCGATGGCCTCGTCCTCCACCTGACGATGAAGAACGGCACCGAGCTCGACGACACGTGGCAGCGCGGGCTCGGAGCGCGCTGCGAAGGCGATTGTGTTCCGCAGCTCGAGACCTGTCGCGAGTAGGCCTTCAGGGCGCGTCCTCCGCTGCCTCCTCCGGCCAAGTGATCTCGATGCGAACACGATCGTGTCCGGCACGCTGGCTCGCGGTGACGACGCCGCGCGCCTCGCCGAGGCGATGAAGGTCGCGCAGCCCACCTCGTCTCCGGTGGCCCGCCGGGTCGTTCGACGTGACGAGGATGAGCCGCGAGAGCGCGAAGCGCGTCGTGCAGCTCATGTTCGGCGCGGGCAGGTGAGCGACGCCCGCGGCGGCGGGACTCTGGTTCTTTGTCGCATCGATTCGCGGTGACCGAGCGTGGACCCGTCGTGATCGAAGTGCGAGAACGAGAAGCACCCACCATGCGAGCGCCCGCCGAGCCCGAAACGCAGCGCCGTCGATTCCTCATCGCGACCGCGACGGCAGGTCTTCTCGTCGCCGGCTGTGCCAGGAATCGAGGCGAGGCTCGCGCCGCGGCCGAGAAGGGAGGCGAGGAGGACATCGCTCCCCCTGAGGACCTCATGCGCGAGCACGGGGTGCTGAACCGCATCCTCCTGATCTACGACGAGAGCGCCCGCCGGCTCGACGCGCAGCAGCCGCTTCCCGTCGACGTGCTCGCGAAGAGCGCGGACATCGTCAGGCGGTTCATCGAGCAGTACCACGAGAAGCTCGAAGAGGACTTCCTCTTCCCGCGGTTCGAGAGGGCGAACAAGCTCGTCGACCTGGTCGCGACACTGCGCCGGCAACACCAGGCCGGCCGTACGCTGACCGACACGATCCTGCGTCTCGCGACGGTGGCGGCGATCCAGAAGGACGAGGACCGTCGGATGCTCACCGCGACGCTGCGCTCGTTCGTGCGGATGTACCGTCCGCACGAGGCGCGGGAGGACACCGTGCTCTTTCCGGCGTTCCGCACCGTCGTGAGCTCGAAGGAGCTCCACGAGCTCGGCGAGCAGTTCGAGGACAAGGAGCACGCGCTCTTCGGCAAGGAGGGGTTCGAGGGGATTGTCGCGCAGGTCGGCACGCTCGAACGCGCGCTCGGCATCCACGAGCTGGACCAGTTCACGCCGGCGACATGACGCGTCCGCTTGCACGCGCCCGACGCATGCAGTACAGATACTGAACCTGATGGTTCAGTATCAGAACGCCCCCCTCGACGCTGCCTTCGGCGCGCTCTCCGACGCGACGCGACGCGGCGTCCTGGAGCAGCTCGGGCGCTCCGAGGCTTCGATCACGGAGCTCGCGACGAAGTTCCACATGACCCTCACGGGCATGAAGAAGCACGTCAGCGTCCTCGAGGAGGCCGGGCTCGTCACGACGGAGAAGGTCGGGCGCGTGCGCACCTGCAAGCTCGGGCCGCGCCGGCTGGAGCAGGAGGCGGCGTGGATCGAGCGGTACCGCCAGCTCTGGGAAGCACGGTTCGACGCGCTCGACACCGTCATCGAAGAGTTGAAACGAAACGACAACGTCGAGTCTCGCAAGAAGAGGAAGTGAGCACAGGCCCATGAAGAACACGACGACGGTGGAACGGACGTCCGACCGTGAGATGGTCATCACCCGAACCTTCGATGCGCCGGCGCGCCTCGTCTTCCAGGCGTGGACGACGCCGGAGCTGATGAAGCGCTGGTGGGTCCCGAAGTCGATGGACATGGAGATGCTCTCGTGCGAGCAGGACGTCCGGGTCGGGGGCACGTACAAGCTCGTCTTCCGTCTCGGCGAGGGGGAGCCGATGGCGTTCTTCGGCACGTACACCGAGGTGGTGCCGCCCTCGCGTCTCGTCTGGACGAACGACGAGGGCGAAGCGCAATCGGTCACCACCGTCACCTTCGAGGAGGAGAGCGGCAAGACGCGGGTCGTCTTGCGTGAGCTCCATCCGTCGAAGGAAGCACTCGACGCAAATCTCGGGTTCGGCGAGGGCATGCGCGAAACGCTCGAGCAGCTCGACGAGCTGCTCGCCACGTTGCGCGCGAGCATGTGACCATCGACGACGTGAACGTGCACATCACGCCCGCGCGCGCCGACGAGGACGGCGTCCTCGCGGCGCTCCTGCAACTGTACGTCTACGACTTCAGTGAGTTGCTCGCGCTGGACGTCGGCGACGACGGCCGGTACCGCGCGCCTCCGTTGGAGGGCCGAGACGCGTTCCTGGTGCGTGTCGACGGCAAGCTCGCCGGCTTCGCGCTGCACGTCGGCAGGAGCCGGCTGACCGGCGAGGACGGCGTGCACGACGTCGCCGAGCTCTTCGTCCTCCGCCGCTACCGGCGATCGGGCGTCGGCGAGCAGATGGCTCGTTGGCTGTTCGATCGCTTCCCGGGCCGGTGGGAGGTGCGCCAGAAGACGGAGAACGCGCGCGCGATCACGTTCTGGAGGCGCGTGATCGACCGCTACACCGGCGGTCGCTTCGAGGAGGAGCTGCTCGCCGACGATCGCTGGCAGGGACCGGTGCAGCGCTTCGACAACAGCCGCACGCTTCGGGAAGGGTAGCGCGCCTTGCCGCTCCGAGGACGAAGCCGCGCCGTCGACGGGGCTCTCGCGCCCCCGCTCGATGTCGATGGGTCGCCGACCGCGGAGGCCACGGCCGTGCTCGCGGGTTTCATCCAACGGACTTTCGGCGTGATCTCACTTGCCCTTCCGAGTTGCGGTGATCGCGAAGCGTCTAGTGTGGCTTCATGCGCATTCGTCCGTTCTCGCCGCTCCTCCTGACGCTCACCCTCGCCGCTTGCAGCAGCAATGCTCCCGGCGGGGGCGCGGCCGGAAGCACGCCGGGAGGGGAGTCGCCGCCGGCTCCCTCCGCCGGCACGCCGGATGGGGGCGGAGCATCCGCCGAGGCCGACGGCGGCGCGCCACCGGCCAGCGACGGCGGCTCGTCGGGGAGCACCTGGGCGACCGAGCTGGAGAACGGACGCGCGGTCTTCACCAACGCGGACGGCTCGGGCGCGTGCGGCTTCGACGCGACTCCTGCCGATCTCGATGTCGTCGGCGTGAATCCAACGATCTATGCCGCGAGCGCGATGTGCGGCGCGTGCATGAAGATCACGGGCCCGAAGGGCACCGTGACGGCGCGCGTGACCGACCGTTGCGCGGACTGCCTCCCGGACATGCTCGAGCTCTCGGCCGAAGCGTTCTCGAAGATCGCCGACCGGGAGCAGGGCTCGGCGACGATCACGTACCAGACCGTCGCGTGCAACGTGTCCGGACCGCTCACCTACTTCTTCGATCCCGGCAGCTCGAGCGTGTGGACCGCCATCCGCGTCCAGAACCACCGCGTCCCCATCACGAAGCTCGAATACAAGAAGGCCGGCGTCTACGTCGTCCTGACGCGCGAGGACGGCAACACCTTCGTCGAGCCAGAGGGCGTCGGCGTCACGCTGTCCCTCGAGGTGCGGGTGACGGGCGCCGACGGCACGACGATCGAAGACACGATCCCCTTCAAGTCAGGCCAGACCGTGACGGGGACGAAGCCGCTCTGAGCGAGCCCTCTGCAACGCACGCTCGAGCGGACCGTCGGCGTTCGGAACCGGGGCGTGCGACCCGCGGTGTCGAGGCCGCGGCTCGCAGGCGACCGGGATTTCTGCGGCGAGACGCGTCGGCACGGTCGATGCGAAAGAGGACGGACATGCAACTCCGCCCGTCCCGCGACCGCGTCTCTGTCTCCCTCCGCTTCGGGCTCGGCCTCGTCGTCGCGTTCGCTTCCGCGTGCGCGACGCCTGCCGACGACGACGCGGAAGACGCCCAGGATGCGCTCTCGAAGACGAAGAACGCCTCCGCGGACACGCCGCAGCCGGCTCCTCCGCCTCCGCGCGACGACTGGGACGTCGCGCGCGAGTGGGCGCGCAACGCGCCGAACGTGAGCTCGGCGCGCTACACCGGAGAGCCCACGCTCTGTCGCGGCTACCGAAACGGCAGCGGCGCGCTCGGCACGGGCCTCTTCGCCGACGTGCAGTTCGTCGGCTCGGGGCCGACGCAGCTCGACGCGCTGACGAGCGCGTTCGTCCAGTGCAAGCGCTCCGTCTTCAACCAAGCCCCGGACGACGAGTACAACCAGCGCGTGCTGTGCTTCACGCGCCACTACGTGCAGTGTCGGAACGAGTGACGCCCGACGCGACGACGCTCCTCCGCAGCATCGCGAGGCGCGCGACCTGAGGTCGGCGCCCGCGTGATGCCGTGAGGATCGGGTCTCAGCCCCAGCGAGCGGACGTGGCCTTGACCGCGTCGAGCTCGTGGTCGAGCGCCGCGGCGGCCAGGTCCCGCTCCTCGCTCGACCCGGTGAGGTGGCGGCGGTACTCCACGTACGCCGCGTCGAGGACCTTGGTGTCCGTGCTCATCGCGCTCATGCACGCGACGACCGGCGCCGATCCGACGTACCGATCCGCGGCGAAGCGATTCGCCGAACCAAGGTGATCGAGGAGCTTCGCCGCGCTGTTCTCGAGAGGCGCGGGAACCGCCTCCGGCCCGCGCCAGCGAGCGACGCGGACGGTTGCATCGAGCGATTCGACGAGCGATGTGAGCGCCTTGCGAAAGGCCGCCACCCGCTGGTCATTCATCGAATTGCTCGGGCAGCGGCTGGGGTCCCGGGACGATGCCGGCAATGTCCGGATCGACACCCGGCTCTGCCGTCGCGCGGGCGCTCGGCTGCTCGCGCCGGAGCCTCATCTTCTCTGCCTTGCCGCGCTGCTTGTCGAGTCGAGCGCGTTCTTTCTGACGTTTCTGAAAAGTGGTGCTGGATGCCATTCGCGGATCACCTCGTAGGGGCGAGACGTGGATTGGATCGTGCATCCTGAGGCCTCGGCGCCCACATCACAAGCGCGACCGCGAAGATCTGCCGCTTTTCCTCCGACGTGTGTGCCCGCTGATCACTTCGCCTGCTGGGCCTGCCGTTTCTCGCGTCGCCGCTCCGTCGCCTCGGCGACCTGCAGCATGACGCTCAGCTTCTTCCGGAGCTCGGCGTCGACGGGCTCCTCGGGAGCTCGCTCGACGGCTGCGATGAGGCGGCGCACCTCGGCCGTCGTGAGCTGAGGGCCGACCATCTCGGTGGCAGTGATGCGGGCCATGGTGCTCCGACACTACGTCGAGCGTCGCGAGGCCGGGCGCGTCGAAGACCTGGGCGACGCGTGCACCAGGATCAGGCTCCCGGGGCTCGCGGGGCGCGGACGCTGCGGCGGGACATGCAAGTGCGCGTAGGTATGCAAGTGTGCGCCTGGCACGCGGGCTGCTGTTCGCAGGCAACATGCTTCCGCACGCCTTTCCGTCGCTCGCGCGTTCTCTCGGTCGCGCGCTCGCTGTCGTGATCCCGCTCGTCGTCCTTCCGCACTGCGCGAACGGCGACGGGGGCCGCACGTCGACGGAGCTGCCGGACGACGGCGAGTCCGCGAAGCTCGAGTCCCCCTCGACATCGACGCCGTCCACCGAACCCGCACCCGCCTCGACGGCGTCTGCCACCACTTCATCGCCCGCCGACGCAGGCGCCGTCTCGGACGCCGCGCCCGTGGACGCCGGCTGCACCGCCTCGAGCGAGTGTGCCCCCGTGCCCTGCACGTGCAAGCTCGGGAAGGTCGAGCTCGAAGGCCGACTCTGCACGGCGGGCGTCTGCGCCACGGCGCCGAAGGACGTCTGCCCGACGGCGTGCGGGCTCCTCGGCGGTTGGGCCGGTCCCTGAAACCGCGTTCCCGGTCAGAAGAGCGCCGCGCCCGAGAACGCTTCTTCGGCGGTCCTCCGCACGTCCCGCCAGCCCTCGTGTGAAGGTCCGGCTCCAGGGCACCATCGCGCGCAAGACGAAGGTCGACGCCGACGTTCACGGACGCCTTCGCGACCGAGGAGTTCGAGCTCGCTCCGGGCTGCCGCGGGTATCTGGCCTTCGTGACGTCGGAGAGCGCCCACTTCCGCTATCAGGACGACCGGGGCGGCTGCCCCTGACGTCGAATTTCGAAATCCGTTCGGCGGTGACCCGCGAAGGCTCGATCGAAGCCATGGAACTCGCAGGCACGCATCCCCCGGTTCGCCTCGTGAGCGGAGGCGCAGCATGGAAACCCCCTCCTTCGGCGCAGATCGGCCGCTACTCGCAGGGCCTCCTCGCGACCGGGCTCCGCGAAGATCTGCGGACGTACGGCCGACACACGCTCCTCGCCCCCGTCGACGATGCGTTCGACCGCATGCCGTTCACCTTCGACGAGCTCCTCTACGACGAGCGGCTCGTCGAGGCACGCTTCGACGTGTTCGAGTACCTCGTGGTGCCGGGCACGATCGAGGCGCACGGACCACGGACCGCGCACGCGAGCGTTCAAGGCGAGCCCGTCCGCATCGGTCGTGGGCTCGTCTTCGGACGGTTCGGCGCCGCACGCGTCCTGCGGTCGTTCGAGGCCGGGCGACTTCTCGTGCACGTGCTCGACCAGTGCGTCTTCCCGGTCTACCCGCGCCTCTACATGGTAGAGAGCGGGCCCTGGCCCGGCACGGACGCCGGCTGACGAGCAGGCCTCGCCTCCGCGGTGCCCAACCTCTCCATCTCGACGTGAATCCCCCGCGCGACACCTTGCTCGAGCGCATCGCCAAGGGCGAGGCGGACGCGAAGCGCGCGTGCGTCGAACGCTTCGGCGCGCTCGTGTGGTCGCTCGCGCGACGGCACTCGCCGACGCCGGCCGACGCGGAGGATGCGGTCCAGGAGATTTTCATGGATCTGATGCGCAGCGCTGCGCGTTTCGATCCTACGAAAGGAACGGAGAACGGGTTCGTCGCGATGGTCGCACGTCGTCGTCTGATCGATCTCGCGCGCCGCCGCGCAGCGAGACGCGAGGAAGCACGGAAGGACGCCGAGGGCAGCGGGACCGACAGCGATCCCGAGGTCGCCGCCGCCGTTCCTTCTCTCCCGGCCGACCTCGAAGAGAAGCTCGACGCCTCGCGAGCGGCGCGCGCGATCGCGGCGCTCGGCGCCGAGGAGCGGGACGTCCTCCTCCTCGCGACGGTCGAAGGGCTCACGTACGCGGAGATCGCCGAACGCAAGAACCTGCCGCTCGGAACGGTCAAGACGTACGCGAGGCGCGGGCTCCTGTCGGTCCGCGCGCGGCTCTCGGAAGCGGAGGTCCGGTCGTGAGCGCCGCCCGCCCCGAACGCTGGGAGGAGCTCGCGTGCGACGCGGCGCTCGTCGGCCTCGACGAGGCCGAGCGCGCCGAGCTCGCGGCGCTCGCCGTGCCCGACGACGACCTCCTCGCCATCGAGCTCGCCGCCGGCGAGATCGCCGCGGCCGCCCTCGCGACCGTCTCGGACGACGCCTCGCTCCCGCCAATGCTCGGCGCGGCGATCGTCGCACGGCTCGGCCCCGCGCCGGCCGGTCCGCCGCCGGCGAGGGCCGACGGAGTGGCGCGACGCGCGCCGAAGGCTTCTCCGGCGTGGCTGCCTTGGGCGCTCGCCGCGGCCGCCGCGATCCTTGCCGTCTACGGCTGGACACGACCGCGTCCGGAGGCGACGGCCCCGCCTGCTCCGTCGCGAGATCCGGAGCCCGTGGCGTCGATCGATGCCGGCCGGGACACCTTCGCCGAGCGCGCGGCGCTCCTCGCTCGCCCGGGGGCTGCCGAGCTCCCCTGGAAGGCCACGAAAGACGAAGCGGCGAAGGCCGCGAGCGGCGAGGTCGTGTGGCACGCCGAGCTGCAACGCGGCTTCATGCGGTTCCGCGGGCTCGCCCCGAACGATCCGACGAAGGCGCAGTACCAGCTCTGGATCTTCGATGCCGAGCGCGACGACGCCTACCCGGTCGATGGTGGGGTGTTCGACGTCGGTCCTGGCGGCGAGGTCGTGGTCCCGATCGAGGCGAAGCTGAAGGTCGGCCGGGCGAAGCTCTTCGCGGTGACGGTGGAGAAGCCCGGGGGCGTGGTCGTCTCGAAGCGAGAGCGCATCGTCCTCACGGCCGCCCCGTCGGGCTGAGGCGCGGCGCGCTTCGGTGCTCCGCCGTCTGGCAAAGTCGACTCCACGTCAGATATGACCTTCGTCGGATGAAGGTGAAGGAACGCGAGGCTCTCCTCGAGAAGCTCGCCTACGAGAGGCGGCTCGGGTTCGTTGCATTCTGCACGGAGCGATGTCTCGCGGAGGCGCGCAGGATGCGCGCCGCGACCGAGCAGCTCGCAGCTCTGCCCGCAGTGACCGAGGCCCTCGAGATGCTCTGGACGGCGGCCGCGGGCACCGTCCCCGAGCCCGGCGTCGCGGCGGACCTGGCCGACCGCGTGCGGGCGGCCGCGACGGGGACGCAGGAGAACCCGCGGCACCCCGCGGTGAAGGCGGCGGCAGACGTGCTCGTCAGGGGACTGGACCTCGTCGCCGATCCGTCGCGTGCGACACCGAGCTTGGTCGCGTCCGCCGCCGACGGCCCGGCGATCCTGGCCGCGACGCTCTACGCGAGCGAGATGGAGGCGCGGCGCGCCGAAGCGGCGGTCCACGCTCGTGCGCTCGAGCGGCTTCGCGATTCGGAGGCGCGCATGTCCCGCGCGTTCTTCGACGCACTGGAGGACTGGCCCCGGACTCCGCTCCATGCGCGTTTCGTCGAGGAGAGCGAGAAGTCCGTGCGCCTCACCTCGGTGCCGGAGATCCTGAAGGCGATCGCCGCGGCCGCTCCCGACGATCGCGGCGCGCTGGTCCGGACGTACGCGAGCAAGCTGAAGACCCACTTCGCGCGCCTCTACGTCACCGAGCCGAGCGACGAGGTACGCGAAGCGCTCGAGCGGACGTTCCTCGCGCTCGGCGCCGCCGGCCGCAACAAGGTGGCCGCGAGCTTGACCGCGATGCTTCCGAGCGCGCCCGACGCGGAGCGCGCCCGCGCGCTCCGCGGGATCGCCTTCCTCGCGCGCATCGACTGTCCGGCGCCGCCGGCCGCGACGCTCGTGGCGTTCACCCGATCCGGCGACCTCGCGGTACGCGCGGGCGCGCTCCGGTGCCTCGGGCGCCTGTCTCCGGAGCAGGTCGATGCCACCGTGCCGGGCGCGCTCTTGGGAGGCATCACCGACGCCGACGAGACCATCCGGCGCGAGACGCTCGAGACGCTCCACGACGCCTGTGACGGCGGCCCGTACCGCCGGCAGCACGCGCTCTCTTCGTTCCGTGCGGTCATCGGTCTCGCCCCGGACGGAAGCGGGCACGTGGACCCCGCGCTCTTGGAGCGTCTCGCGCAGGTCGTCGAGGCGGGCACGGAGCAAGAGCGGAGGATGGCCCTCGCCATCGTCACCAAGCTCGGCGCCGCCGCGCGGCCGATCGCGCTCGCCGTCGCGCGCGCCTTTGCCTCGAACGACGACGTCGGCTTCGCGGAGGCGCTCCTCGCGCTCCAGCCCCTTCCGGAGGACTGCCGTGCGCCGATCACGTCGGCGGCAGCGCGCTCGCCGTCGAACGCGAGGAGCGCGAACGAGGTGCTCGAGAAGGCGTTCGGCGTGCGGATCCCGCTCGCCGAGCGGATCGCGCAGATCGAGCGCGCGCTCGCATCGTCCGACCGTGACGAGCGCATCTCCGCGCTCATGGCGGCCGCCGCTCTGCCGCGCGCCGCCGGCGCCGCGCTGCCGATCGTGCTCGCGCACGGAGCGAAGGTCGTCGCGCGGCTCGGCGAAGGTGAGGAGCGCGACAGCGAGCTCTCCTTCACGCGTGACGCACTCCGCGCGCTCGGCTGTCCGCCCGACGACCTGCCGCACCGGCCGAGTCGGCTCGAAGCCTTCCGCGGCTCCGTGCCGGTCTCCCGCGCGCACGTCGAGGCGGGCTACGTCGTCGCGACGTTCTCGTCGACGCGGAGCGAAGCACCCGCCGGGATCGCGCTGGGCTCCGTCGGCGTCTGGGACGACGCGAGCGGAAAGGTCCTCTTCGTCGTCGACGGCGCCGAGCACCTCTGCATCCTGCCCGATCGCGCCGAAGCGCTCGCCGTGCGGACGAAGGGCGGACGCGGCCCCGGTGGCGCGTGGTTCGTCGAGCGCTTCGCGCTCCCGAGCGGCGAGCGGCTCACCTCGCTCGAGGTCCGTGAGTACGCGTTCGGATGGGTCGCGGGCCTCGACGTCCGCCGAGACGGAGACGCGCTCGTCGCGACGGTTCGCGTCGGCGACGAGGACGGCGCGACACGGTTTCGGGTTCGCCTCGGTCGGGGACGCGATCCCGACGCGCTCGTCGCCTCCGCCTTTCCGTCTGCTCGGCGGGGTGACGATCCGCGAAGCGGTGGCGGCGGAACGGCGTGATTCCCGTGCGCGGGACGACAGTGATCGCGAGCGCCGATTTCGGGCGATGTTCGACTCGTCGTACCCGTTCGTGTGGCGCGTCCTCCGCCGGTTCGGCGTACCGGAGGGAGCGCTCGACGACGCCGCGCAGGAGGTCTTCGTCGTGGCAGCGCGCAAGCTCGACGAGATCGCCCCGGACAAGGAACGCTCCTTTCTGTACGGAACAGCTCGACCCGTCGCAGCCGACGTCCGGAGGTCGCGCGGGCGCTCGCCGGCAACGGACTCCGACTCGATGCTCGTCGGGCAGCCGGATGCCGCGCCCTCTCCCGAGCAGCGCGGGGCGCGCGCGTTGCTCGATCGCATCCTCGATGCGATGGGCGACGACGAACGCGCCGCGTTCGTGCTCTTCGAGCTCGAGGGGTTCGCGAAGTCGGAGGTAGCGGCCGTGCTCGGGATCCCCGAGGGGACGGCGGCGTCGCGCTTCGTCGTGCTCGCGAGGTCTTCTTCGCGATGACGGAGGGCCTCGATGGTGCAGGCTCGAACCCGAGCGAAGCGCGAGGAGGCGAACGATGAAACGTCTCGTCGACGAGCTCGCTCCTTCGGCACGGCGCGATCTGCTGTCGTCGGCGGAACGCGACGAACGCGCTCCACCCGAGGCCCGCGCGCGCGCCCTTGCGGCGGGGCTCGAAGCGCTCGGAGCCACTGCGGCGCCGGAGCCGGGGCGCGGTGCCGGCACGCCCACGGTCGCGAAGGGGGTCGGCAAAGCCCTCGTCGCGGGGATCCTCGCGCTCGGCGGTCTCGCTCTCGTGCTCGCGGTCGTGGCGCGCGGCACGACGACCTCGACGACCTCGCCGGCCTCGACGAACGACACACCTCCCGCGAGCGCACCAAGGCCTTCCCCGTCGCCGACACCGCCGGCGCCGGAGGCGCTGTCTTCCACGCCGCCCGCGCCGCCGGTCGAGCTGCCGCGGAGCGCTCCGAGCAGCAGCGCGCCGGCCGTCGGGCCGCGGGTCCGACCTTCCTCGGATGCGCCGGCAGGAGACCAAGACGACGTCCTCGCGCGTGAAGTCCGTGCGATCGGCGCCGCACGCGCGGCGCATCACGACGGGTGCGTGGCCGATCACCGTGCGCATCGGGACCGAGGTGCTCGTGCGCTCCGGTCCATCCAGCACGGGCTACGTCATCGCCGACTTCGGAGGAGGCTGACGGCGCGGCGCGCGTCCCTCCGCGCTCATCCCGCGCGGCGACGGAGGTGGAGCGCCTGCACGCCCGACGCGAACCGCTGCGTGGACAGGAGCTCGAGCTGCCGTCGACTCGACACGCCGTGGAACAACGTCGGTCCGCGGCCGCTGATGACGGGATGAACGACGAGGCGGTACTCGTCGATCAGCCCGAGCTCCTCGAGCGCCGTCGCGAGCTTGGGCGCTCCGACGAGGACACCGCGCTCGGTCTTCGCTTTCAGCGCGGAGATCGCTTCGCGGAGGTCACCCTCCACCTTGATCGTGTTCTGCCACGGAAAGTCGCTCCGCGAGCTCGACACGACGTACTTCGGCTTCGCCTCGAGCTTCTGTGCCCATTCGCGCATCGCGCGCGGCGCCTTCTCGTCGCGTGCGACCGCGGGCCAGGCTCCTTCCATCAGCTCGTAGGTGGTGCGCCCGAAGAGCATCGCGCCGCTCTGATCCATGAGCTGGGTCCAGTAGTCGTGCAGCTCGTCGTCGACGATCCCCTGGGTGTGATCGATGCACCCGTCCAGCGTCACGTTGAGACCGAAGGTGAGGAGGCCCATGGCGTGCGAGGCTACGCGAAGCGGGCCGGAGGCACGAGCTGCTAGCCTCGGGCGCCGGTGCGGAGGTCGAGATGTCTGGAGGTACACTTCCCGGACGACCGCGGGCTCGCCGACAACGTCCTGAACATCGACGCCGTCGTCGTCGTCTCGCCGAAGCTACGAGGCCTCGTCGCGGCCTAGGCGCCGCCGGCGGTGGAGTACAGCATCGTGCACCCGACTGCCTGGACCGCGCCCGGTCTCCGACGTCTCCCGCCTCGTCGTCGACGAGGGCAAGGTGCCGGCGGATCGTGCCCTCTTCCGGATCCGAGATTTCTGGGACGTGACGCTCGTGCGGCGAACGCTCGCCCAGGCGATCGCGAAGGCGAAGACCTGAGTGACGAGGACGTGGACGACGCCGACTCGCTCGCCGACGAGAAGAGCCCGGCGAAGACGGTCGCGACGCAGGTCCGCGCGCTCGTCGACTTCTACGCCGGCGTCGCGGCGAAGGGCCTCGGTGTCGTCATGTACACCGAGTAGTCGCGCGCACCCCGCGCGATTCGGCGTTCGCTCGCGTGGATCACGAGAAGCTCGAGTCCGAGTCGTGCCGCGCGCGCCTCATCAGAGGCGGGCGCGGAGGTCGGCGAGGAGGCGTCCGCGGAGGGGGATGACGTCGCCCTTTCGCGTCGCGATGCCGACGAGCCGTCCCTCTCGATCGAGGACCGACGCGCCGGTGTCGCCGGCACCGCAGCGGAAGTCGGTCCCGAACCACCCGTTCCACTCGCCCCAGTCGAGCGGGCGCGTGCGGAGGCCGTAGCCGGCCCGGTTGGGGTCGCAGCCGTAGCCCCAGATCGTGACGCGCGTGCCGTCGGAGGGCGCCTCCCCGAGCTCGAGGGGAACGAGGCCCGGCACGTCGGCCGTGAGACGGAGGACGGCGATCGACCTCTGCGCGACCTTCTCCGCGTCCGCGCCGTCGACGTCTTCGGGCACGAGGATCTCGGGGGCGGACACGTTCTCCGCGAGGAGCTGCGTCACGTCCATCGTCGGGCCGGGCGCGAAAGATCCGAAGACGGAGTCGTCGTCGCGCGCGTCGAGGTCGGTGCGGTTCAGCGGGATCGTCTGGATCGACCAGACGCCGGTCACGAACCTGTAGCAAGCCGCGGACGTGACGACGACCCGCGGCGCGACGACGGTGGCGGTGCAGTAGTTGTTCGGACCGGCGTGCCCCTTCGCGAGGACCTTCCGGACGAGGAGCTGCCCGACCGAGTGCGCGCGCGACGCATCCGCGTGGGAGGAAGCGATCGCGCTGCTCGCGGACGTGTCGTCCGACTCCGTCTCGCCCGCACAGGCGGCGGTGGAGAGGGCAAGCAGAAGGGCACACGCCGCCGTGCGCGAGGGGCGAGGGATCATGGCCGGCCCTCCCTCAAGCGGCGTGCCGTCTCCGCGGGCGGAGCGCGCGCGCCGGCTTCCCGAGGCTTGTCGGCGCGTTGTCCCGCGCGCACTCGGGGCCCCCTGAGGCCCACCGGGTCCCCTCATGGGGCGTCGAGGGACCGGGGGGCACCGTTTCGGCGTCCGCATGACGTTCGATGACCGCGCGCGTCAGGCGCGGCCGTCGGCGCAGCGCTCACGACGGTCGCGACGATCACCGCGACCTCGATCACGCTCTCCGTGCAGAACAGGATCGCGGAGGGCTTTCCGGTCGAAGGTCTCCAGGTCCAGGCGTGGACGGCGCCGACGGCGGCGGGGCCGTGGCCGACCTCACCGTACGTGCCGGCGGTGAGCCCGACCAAGGATCGGCCGCCGGGGTGGCTCTTCCTGAAGGGCTGCCTCCGCGCGGGGGCGTCGAGTGACCCGCTCACCGCCGCGAAGCCGTCCGACCATCACTTCGTGAAGATCGACGTGATCCGTTCGCCGCCACCCGGCGGACCGAAAGGGGGCGACCCGCCCTGGCCGAGGGCCGTCGTGCTCCAGACGCAGATCGTCGAACCGCCCCTGAAGGCGGCGACGGCGCGCGAGCCCATCACAGCGCCGATCATGAAGTAGGCCGAGCGTCCCTCAGGGGCGCATCCACTTGGCCCCCGGACTGGAACGCGTCGCATCGAGATCCGGCTCCGTGTAGCGTTGCGACAGGTGCCGTCCTCCATGAAGATTCCTCGCATCGGTCCTCGCTTCGCGATTGTCTGCGCGTTCGCGGTCGCGGTGATCGGCGTGCTCCTGCCGATCCGCGACACGTCCGCCTGCGGAGGCTTCTTCGCGCGTCGCACGACCTCGACGACGACGGTGACCGTACCCTCGCTGCAGGTCGAGCAGGTGCTCATCCTTCACGACGCCGAAAAGGAGGAGGAGCACTTCATCCGCGAGATCGTCTTTCGCGACGCGAAGGAGCCGTTCGGCTTCGTCGTGCCGACGCCGTCGCAGCCGACCGTCGCGAAGGTCGACAAGTCACCGTTCGCCGCGCTCGCGGCGCGCTTTCCTCCCGAGTACGAGCCGGAGGTGACGCTCAGGGACTTGGTCGCGCTCGGCGCCGCGGGCGGAACAGGAGGAGGAGGGGCCGCGCCCCGGACGGTCACCGTGATCTCGGAGGAGCGCATCGGAAGCTTCACCGCCTTCGTGCTCGCCGCGAACGACGGCAACGCGCTGAAGAAGTGGCTGGAGGAGAATCAGCTCGAGACCACGCCCGCGAGCGAAGCGTGGCTGCAGCATTACGTCGACCTCGGCTTCTACTTCGTCGCGTTTCGTTACGAGCTCCCGGCGGCGAACAGCGGAACGGCGCGGTCGAAGTCCGAGACGGTACGGATCTCGTTCTCGACGCCGCGTCCCTACTACCCGTACCTCGAGCCCGAGCACGCGAGCGCGGACGCGGGCGCTGACAATCGCGTGACCGCTTCACGCGTGCTCGCGGTGTGGCTCGTCGCACGCGAACGCTCGGTGCCGATCGCGATGGTCACGGATGACGAGGGGACCGCGTGGAAGAGGCCGTGGAAGGAGGCGCGCAAGCACGGCGCGACGACCGCGGCCTCGCTGACGGCGACGCTCGGGAGCTCGATCGGCGGGCTCTTGCCGCGTGGCTCGAGTGATGCGGACGCGGGCGCGCGTGACAAGCTCGTCGTCCAGACGTTCCAGGATCAGAAGGTGACCCGCCGCGGCTGGGGAGACGTCGTCCTCGTCCCGGAGGCGCCGCAGGCCATCGATGCCCCGAAGATGCGGCGCCTCGAGAAGCTGATGGCGGCGCTCGATGACCAGCTTCGAGGGGCGCGATGACTCTCCGCATGTCTGCGCTGGCGCTCGCGCTGATGTCCGTCGGCGTCGGTTCCGTCGCATGCCGTCGCTCTTCGCCCGACGCGCCGAGTGAAGCGGCGCGTGACGCGGAGGCGTCGCCTTCCTCCTCGGCGTCGGTTGCCGCTGCATCGGATGCGAGCGCGTCGTCAGCTGCCAGCGCGCCGTCGCTCCCCGAGCTCGCCGTCCCCGCCGCGTCGTCGCAGGCCTCACCTGCCGCGGGCCCGGCGCCGAGCGGCTCCGCGACGCCGGCCGATCGGCAGCGCGCCCTTGCTTCCCTCCTCTCCGGCGAGTGGAAGGCCGCAGAGCTCCCCGAGGTTGCGACGCCTCCGAAGCGGCCCTTCGATCCAGAGCTGAGGAAGCGCCTGACGACCGTGACGAAAGAGGTGCTGGTCGCGGACGAACCCCGGAGGCCGGTCGACGGGCCTCGCGCGACCGTTCAGGTCGGCGCGGTCACGTCGACGACGCCGATCGCGAATTCCGACCGCGTCGTCGCCGGCCTCCGGCCTCGGTTTCGCCAGTGCTTCCAGCAAGGGCTCAACATGGACCCGGGCATGGCCGGCAAGCTCGTGATCGTCGCCAAGGTCACGCCGACCGGAGAGGTCGCGTCGGCAGACGTTCAGGTCAACACCGGTCTCTCCTCCGCCGTCGCAGCGTGCGCAACGCGCGTCGTCCGCAACGCGCAGTTCGCGCCTCCGAACGACGCGACCACGATCTCGATTCCGGTGGTCTTCGTCCCGGAGAAGTGACGACGGCGGCTTACGCCCACGCTA
>JBDHVE010000056.1:0-50913 GCA_039809485.1 Polyangiaceae bacterium
TTCCCGCCGATGACGAGCGGGTAGTCCACGCCGTTCATCCACCACATCATGAGGAAGGCCAGCGTCGTCCCGGTCATGCCGACCGGGAAGACGATCAGACCGAGCTTGCTGTCCTTGAGCCCCATCGCGGCGTCCATGCCGTGGATGGGGAAGGGCGAGTGTGCGTCGAAGTCCTTGTAGCCGGCGTCGCGGACCTTCTCGGCCGCGGCGAGGACCGCCCCCGCGGAGTCGAACTCCGCGAGGAGGAGAGCCGGCGTTCCCTTGTCGTTGTCGCTCATCGTTCTCTCACTCCGCCTCGGCGGCAGCGTGCTCGTGGGCGTGACCCTCTTCGCCGTGCGCGTGATCGTCGTGGCCGTGGTGCGGGTCGGCCTCGGGGAGGACGCCCTTCACTTCGGCGATCGCGATCATCGGCACCCAGCGGATGAAGAGGAGGAACAGGGTGAAGAAGAGGCCGAGCGTGCCGCCGTACGTGAAGATGTCGACCAGCGTCGGGCGGAAGTAGCCCCAGCTGGACGGCATGAAGTCACGGAAGAGCGACGTCACGATGATGACGAAGCGCTCGAACCACATGCCGATGTTCACGAGGATGGACACGACGAACATCACCGGGATGCTCGTGCGGAACCGCTTGAACCAGAACACCTGCGGGCTGAGGACGTTGCAGCTGATCATCGTCCAGTACGCCCAGGCGTACGGGCCGGTCAGGCGGTTGTGCACGAACACGAAGCGCTCGTACTCGTTGCCGCCGTACCAGGCGATGAAGAACTCCATCCCGTACGCGTAGCCAACGAGGCTGCCCGTCACGAGGATGATCTTGTTCATCAGCTCGAGGTGCTTCATCGTCACGAGCGAGCGCATGCCGTACACCGCGCGCGTGATGAGCATGAGCGTCATGACCATCGCGAAGCCGGAGAAGACGGCGCCGGCGACGAAGTAGGGCGGGAAGATCGTCGTGTGCCAGCCCGGCATGACCGACGTGGCGAAGTCGAACGAGACGACGCTGTGGACGGAGAGGACCAGCGGCGTCGAGAGCGCGGCGAGGATCAGGTACGCGCGCTCGTAGTTCTGCCAGTGGCGGTTCGCGCCGCGCCAGCCGAGCGAGAGCGCGCCGTAGATCGTGCGGCGGAGCGGGTTCCGCGCGCGGTCACGGAGCGTCGCGAAGTCGGGGATGAGGCCGACGAACCAGAAGAGCGCCGAGACCGTCGCGTAGGTCGAGACCGCGAAGACGTCCCAGATGAGGGGCGACTTGAACTGCGGCCAGAGCGCCATCTCGTTCGGGATGGGCAGCATGTAGTACGCGTACCAAGCGCGTCCGACGTGGATGCCCGGGAAGATGAGCGCGCAGATGACGGCGAAGATCGTCATCGCTTCGGCGAAGCGGTTGATCGCCGTGCGCCACTTCTGGCGGAAGAGGAAGAGGACGGCGCTGATCAGCGTGCCGGCGTGACCGATACCGATCCACCAGACGAAGTTCGTGATGTCCCAGGCCCAGTAGACGGGGGCGTTGTTGCCCCAGACGCCGACGCCGGTCCAGAACAGGTAGCCGACCGCGGAGCCGAGGACGCCGGTGAAGGTGACCGCGATCAGGAACGCGATCCACCAGCCGCGCGGCGCCTTGTTCTCGGTGACCCGGCAGACGGTCTCGGTGATCGACTTGAAGGTCGTGCCCTCGCCGACGAGCGGGACCTCACCGATTTCTTTGATGGGCAGGTTCGCGGAAGACATTGCTCAGCCTCCCATCTCGGGGTTCGGGTTGCGGATCTTGCCGAGGTAGCTGGTGCGCGGGTGCGTACCGATCTCGGCGAGGAGGCGGTAGCTCCGGTCCATCGCGCGCCACTTGGCGACGCGGCTCTCGGGGTCGTTCAGGTCACCGAACACGATCGCGTCGGCCGGGCACGCCTGCTGGCAGGCGGAGACGACGTCGCCGTCCTTGATCGGCTTGCCGGTCCGCTTGCTCTTGATCTTGGCCTCCTGGATTCGCTGCACGCAGTACGTGCACTTCTCCATGACGCCGCGCATGCGGACGGTGACGTTCGGGTTGTAACGCATGCGCTCCACCTCGGGCAGATCCATGTAGGCGCCGCCCGACGAGTGGTAGTTGAGGAAGTTGAAGCGCCGGACCTTGTACGGGCAGTTGTTGGCGCAGTACCGCGTGCCGATGCAGCGGTTGTAGGCCATGTCGTTGAGGCCCTCCGGCGAGTGCTCGGTCGCGTTGACCGGGCACACGTTCTCGCAAGGCGCCTCTTCGCAGTGCACGCACGCGACGGGCTGGAACGCGATCTGCGGGTTGTCCGCGTCGAGACCGACGAAGTAGCGGTCGATGCGGAGCCAGTACATCTCGCGACCGCGCTCGATCTGCTCCTTGCCGACGGCCGGGACGTTGTTCTCGATCTGGCACGCGAGGACACACGCGTTGCAGCCGGTGCACGACGAGAGGTCGATGCCCATGCCCCACTTGTGCGTCTTCGAGTAGTCGACCTTGTTCCAGAGCGGCAAGGTGGACGGGTCGGGCGAGCCCGAGCCGCGGACGCCGACGATCTCGCCGTCCTTGTTCTTGTCCTTGCGCGCCTCGTCCGGGAACAGGGGGAAGAACGGGTTCTTCTTGTACTGCTCGTAGGTCGCGTCGATCGCGATCGGGCGGCCTTCCATGCCGCCGTGCTCCTGCGTCTGCGAGACCTTGTAGAGCGAGGTTCCCGCGTCGAACGGCTCGTCGGGACGGACGCGGCCCGCAATCGGGCTCTCGCCGGCGATGAGGCCGACCTTGCGGAGCTTCGGCGAGAGGGCCGCGGCCTCGGCGGTGCCGAGCTTCGCGAGCTTCACGCCAGACGCCATCCACATCGCGTCGGACGTGCGGAGCGCGCCGACGTCGAAGCCGTGGCGATCGCCGTAGCGACCCGCCTTCTGGCGACCCCAGCCGAGGTTCAGCGTGACGACGCTGTCCGCCTGCCCCGGCGTGATCCAGACCGCGATGTCGATCGAGCCACCACCCTCGCGCGTGAGGCGCACGAGCTGGCGGTTCTCGAGGCCGAGCGCCTGCGCCGTCTTCGGCGAGATCAGCGCGGCGTTGTCCCACGTGATCTTCGTGACCGGATCGGGGAGCTCGAGGAGCTGCGGGTTGTTCGCGTAGCGGCCGTCGACGAGCTTCGGGTCGACCGCGAAGACGACCTCGAGGTTGTCCGCCGTCGGCATCGCCGCCGGCTTCGCCGCGCCGAGCGCGGTCGCGACCTCGGCCCGGAGCGCATCGGCTGCGCCGGCCGGAGCCGCCGCGGGGCCCGCGACACCGCGCTTGAGCGCCTCGTTCCAGACGCGGGTGAAGGAGCCGGCGCTGGAGACCGAGCCCTTCATCGTGTTCTGGACGAGCTCGAAGCCCTTCGGCGCGCTCTCGCCTGCGAAGCGCGCGAGGATCTCGATCTCGCTCCGCCCGCCGTGGATCGGCGCGATGAGCGGCTGCTGGATCGACACGGTGCCGTCGACCGCGCGCGCATCCCCCCACGACTCGAGAAAGTGCGCGGCGGGGATCGACCAGGTGCAGGCCGCCGCCGTCTCGTTCGCGTGCGACGCGAGGTAGATAGTCGAGGCGACGGCGCGGATGCGCTCGTCGATCTTGACGTCCGCCGGAGCGTCGTAGACCGGGTTCCCGCCGAGGATGATCAGGGTGCCGACGGCGCCCTTCTGGATGTCGTCCGCGAGCGCCTTGAGGCTCGTGACGTGATCGGGCTCGCTCGCGTCGAGCACGTCGTACGTCTCGATCGTGTGGCCCGCGTTGCCGAGCGCCGCGTTGAGGCCGTGGACGAGCGCGTGGACGCGCGCCGGCTGACGGGAGCCGACGAGGATCGCGCCCTTCGCGCGGGCTCCGGCGAGCTCCTTCGCGACGACCTGGATCCACTTCGGGTCGATCCCCGAAGCGTCGGCCTTCGCGACCGCACCGGCGAGCGCGCCGAGCGCGACGCCGTGCTTGTCCGCGAGCTCCTTCGCGAGAGCGAGCGTGTAGCGCTCGACCTGGCTCGCGGGGAGACGGAGGCGGTGATCGGCGTTCATGCCCGTCACCGTGAAGCTCGGCTCGACGACGTAGAGGCGGTTCATCCCGGGGGACTGCGTCCCCCCGACCCCCTGCCCGCCCGAGCCCTCGCGGAGCTTGCGACCGGCGGAGAACCCGAGGTTCGCGCGGACGTTGCCCGGCTCGGTGCCGAGGAAGTCCGAGTCGAGCGAGACGATGACGGACGCCTTCTCGAGCGCGGGCACCACGTTCATCGGACGACCGAACGCGAGCCGCGCGCCTTCGCGCGCGTTGCTGTCCGAGGCGGCCGACCAGACGTGGAAGCGCGCGTTCGGGTACTTCGCCGTGATCGCGCGCTGGAGGCGGAGGAACGTCGGCGACGTCGTCGGCGGCGAGAGGAAGCGGAGCTTCGCGCCTCCGTCCGCCTGCGCCTGACGCGCGAGATCGGCGAGGGCCGCATCGACCTCCGCCCACGTCGCCGCCTGGCGATCGCCCGGGCCGCCGGCCGCGCGCTTCGCCTTCTGCGGCGCGGTCATGCGATCGGGGTCGTAGATCTCGTAGATCTCCGCCTGCGCGAGCGCGTCGGTCTTGCCGCGGCTCGACGGGTGATCGGGGTTGCCCTCGATCTTCGTCGGGTGGCCCTCGTGGCTCTCGACGAGGAGGCCGACCGCGTCACCGCGGTACGAGCGCACCGTCGCGAAGTGGACGGGCACGCCGGGGATGATCTGCTCCGGCGTCTTCGCGTACGGCATCAGCTTCTCGACCGGACGACGCGCGCAGCCTTCCGCTGCGAGCGCCGTGGTCGCGCCGGCGAAGAACATGAAGCCGCGGCGACCGAGCGTCGCCTTGCCGACGCTGCCCTCGGGCGTGTGCGCGGCAGGCTGATCCTTGCCGCGGCGGAGCGAGACGAGGTTCTTGTCGGCCGAGGCGAGCGCCTTTGCCTCCTCGAGCCCCTCCGGGAACTCCATCTCGGCGCGCTTTTGCGCGGTCGCCGGATCGGACTTCTCTTCGAGCGAACGCCAGAAGACCTTGGCGCCGTCCTGCTCGGCAGGCGTGTTGAACGAATACGGTTCGCGGCGGCTCATCGGTGGCACCCGGAGCAGTGCTGGGGGGGATGGACTTCCGGCGGCGTCCAGTTGGCGGCCATCTCGGGCTTCCACTCCATGTTGGTGATCTGATCCTTCGGCCGGAGATTCGGCTTCGGGTCGCGGTGGCATTCGAGGCACCAGCCCATGCCGAGCGGCTGATCGGCGCGGACGACATCCATCTGATCGACGCGCCCGTGACACGTCGCGCAGCCGACGCCGGCCGCGAGGTGCGCGCTGTGATCGAAGAAGGCGTGGTCCGGCAGCTTGTGGATGTGGACCCACTCGATCGGCTTGCCCGACTCCCAGCTCTCGCGAACGGGCTTGAGGCGCGCGCTATCCGTCTTCACGAGCGCGTGGCAGCCCATGCAGGTCTGGGTCGGCGGGATCATCGCCTTCGCCGCCACTTCCACGTTCGCGTGGCAATAGCGGCAGTCCATCCCCATCTGGCCGACGTGGAGTCGGTGCGAATAAGGCACCGGCTGCGTCGGGGCGTAGCCGACCTGGAAGTTCTTCGGCGTCACGTAGTACCAGATGGCGCCGATGAGCAGCGCCGGCACCACCGTGCCGACCCCGCCCAGGATGAGCGGGAGCTTGTTGAGCGACCTCGGGAAGATCTGCATGCGGGTCTCTGAGGAGGGACGGCCGGGTCCCTGCGAGAGGAACGCGTCGAGAGGACGCGGCATCCGAAGGGCTCCGAGCGCTGGGCAGGGAGGCTTTGTCCGCGGGATGGAACGAGAAACGGCCCATCCCCACGGACGGCGGCCGGCGTCCTTATAGAGGAGGGAGACTCGCGCGTACAAGCCCTCGTCTGCGGCGAAACGCGCGCAATTTTTTCGGCGTGTTCGGGGCGTGGTGGAGCGCGCGTGAGGGAGGTCTCGTCGCTGCGATTTCGCGCGGATCCGTCGCTCGCGGGGAGCCGGTCGGGAGGGTCGAGCGGGGCCATGGCGAGCGGGCGTCGAGGAGGCGCGCGGGCTGCGCGGCGGGTGTGGCCGACCGTCGCGTACGATGCAGCGTGCCGATGCCGAGTCGATGGGAGTGGCTACTGCCCGACGGACGCCGCGTCGCCGCGACGCTCGAAGACGACGGGCGCGAGGTCGTCCACCTCGGCGAGAGGGTCGCGTCCGAGGGGCCACGCGGTGCGCACGCGGCAGGCCACGTCGTCGAGGCGAGCCCGGAGATCATCGTGACGTTCGAGCCGCAGGTCGCGGTCTGCGTGCTGCGCGTCGACGGTCACGAGATCGCGCCGACGACGTGGCCGCGGAGCGAGCGGTCGAGAGAGGCGAGCGCGCCGACCCAGGCGACGCGGATCCCGGTCGGTCTCGTCTTGGCGCTCGCGATGGCGCTCGTGGGGACGGCGGCGTGGGGCGCGTGGCGTGCGCTGGGAGCGAAGGGCGCGACGAGCGAGGTCGCCGCGTCGTACCGCGCGCCGACGGGCCTCTTCGTCGCGCATCACCCGAGCTCGTTCCGCACGACCGTCGCGACGGCACCGAACGGCGGGAGCGCGGTGCTCCTCACGGAGGCAGAACGCGAGGAGAGCGTCGTCATCGTCGCGACGCCGCTCGGGGACATGCCGCGTGATCCGTGGGTCGTGCAGAAGCGACTGTTCCGCGAAGCGCTCGCGGCACTGCCGCGCGCCGACTCCGCGTTCGACGAGACGGGACGGAGCGACGAGACGTGCATCGGCGAGAAAGGCGCCGTCGTCGTCGGCCGCATCGCGACGGCGCGCGCGGCGAGCGCGAAGGTCTGGTCGTGCGCCTTCGTGAAAGGCGATGCCGCGTTCGTCGTCGGTTACGCGCTGCCGGAGGGGGCGCCGAAGGCGAACGAAGCGGCGCTCCGGGCGATCGTCGAGGCGACCGACACGACGAAGCTCGCGGACGTGGGCTCGAAGTAGAAGATCAGCGCGCGCGCGAGACGAGCGAGTCCGCTTCGTCCTTGTGCGTGGGGCAGTCGCGCGCGAGCACGACGACGCTCGTGCCGCCTTCGGGAGCCGGCTTCCGCCACGTCACGGTGCGCGCGGTCTTCTCGATGTGCTCGCCGGAGGCGGGGTCCGCGAGACGCGCGCGCACGGCGACGAGCATCCCGAGGTGGAACTCGAAGCGCGCCGAGGGGACCTTCGCGGCGGGATCGGAGGACGTCCACTCGAGGAAGGTGTCGTCGCCGGAGCCCATCCGCGTCTGCCAGGTCCCCTGCCCTCCGGGCTGGAACCGCTCGCGCACGTCGCGGGGTGCCATCCCGAGGCGGACGCTGGGAAGCGGCTCGGACGGCTCGCGCTCGCACGCGGCGAGCGGGAGGGCGAGGGCGAGGGCGACGAGCGCGGGGAGGCGCATTCGGAGAGGGATGTGGCGCCGATGGGGCGTGGGGTCAAGCGGGGTGGCGGAAGCGCGAGTGTTGGGGGAGCGATGCGCGCGTGGGGGCGGCTGCGTTCGTGTTCCGTGTTCCGTCTTCCGTCTTCCGTTCGAGACGAAGACACCCGCAGCGTGAGGAAGAGGCGCTCGGAGGGGTCGGCGGTTTCCGCGGCCCGGCAGAGGATGCGGAGACGGAACCGGGTGCGGGGAGCGCGTGCGGGTGCGGCTGGACCGGAAGCGGGTGCGCGTGCGGGTGCGGGTGCGTCGCTGGTTCCGTCCGCGTAGCCGCTCCCGTCCCCGTCGCCAGCCCCGTTGCGTCCTCCGTCACCCGACGCGTCCGCGAAGGCCAACGGCCAACGCGTCCGCGACCGCGACCGCCATCGCGAACGCGTCCGCGACCGCCATCGCGAACGCATCCTCGCCGGTGACCGCCGACGCGAACGCATCCTCGCCAGCGACCGCCGACGCGAACGCGAACGAGGCGAGGGGGAGGGCGAGGGCGAGGATCGGGACGCGGACGGCGACGGCGACGGCGCGACGGGCCGGGACAGGGACACGGACGACGGCGAGGCCGAGGATGGGGACGGGGGCGACGACGACAGGGACGAACCGGGCCGCCGTCCGGCCGTTCGTGCGATGACGGCAGAACATCCTGAAAATCAGGCGTCGGAGCTTGCGGACGGAGCTCGCATGCTTACACTATCGCGATTCAAATGCTCGCAACCGCGCTTCCCTCCCTCGCCACACGCGCGCGCCGTCGGCGCGGGCAGCAGCTCGCGCTGGACCTGCGCGAGCGGCCGGAGCGGGGTGGACGGAGGCCGGGCGCCGGGAGGCCGCGCAAGGTGCCGCTGCCGAGCGGGAAGCCGGGCGTGGCGCACGGTCCGCGGCCGTTTCTCGAAGCGAGCTGCCCCGTCCACGTGACGCTACGGGCGCTACGTGGCGTGCCGGGTTTCCGGAACGAGCTCGTGCACCGCGTCGCGAAGGACGTGTTCTTCGAGCTCTCGCACGAGCAGGAACGAGCGGGACGCAGGGCGCGGCGGAAGGAGGGTCGGCCGGCTCGCATGTGGAAGCGCCGCCGCCGCGCGAGCGATCGCATCGCGGCGGGCTTTCGCGTCGTCCACTACTCGCTGCAGCAGGACCACGTTCATCTCATCGTGGAAGCGTCGGATCGTGCAGCGCTCTCGGCGGGGATGCGACGGCTCGTCATCCGTCTCGCGAAGCGGATCGACGTCGTCGCGCGTGGCGGCCGGCGCGGGAAGGTCTGGGCCGACCGCTATCACCGGCAGGACCTCACGTCGCCGCGCCAGGTCCGGAACACGCTCGTCTACGTGCTGCAGAACGGTTGGAAGCACGGCCACGTGAGGCCCGGCGCGCTCGATGCGTACTCGTCCGCGGACGTCTTCACCGGCTTCTCCGATGCCATCTCGCGCCCTCCTCCAGAAGATGACTTCGCGCCGAGACCGGCGAGCTGGCTGCTCCGCATCGGATGGCTCCGGGCCGGCGGGAAGCTGCGGGTGACGGATCGGCCGCGTCCCGCGCCGAAGCCCCGCCCCGGCGCTCGAAACGACCGCGCCTCCCGCGCTACTTCACGGTAGTGGGAAACGCGCACCACGTGAGGGGGCATCCAATGGGTCGTGTGATCGGCACGTGGAGCGACATCCAGGACGGCATTCGCGTCCTGGACGAGGGGCTCGTCTACGTCGACGCCCCGCTGGAGGGGTTCGCCGAGCTGCGCGCGACAGGTGAACGTCACGCCTTTCGCTGTCGGGAGGTCGTTCGCAACCTCTTGTGGCACTGGGAGCTGGTGCCTGCGAAGCAGACGGAATCGGTCGAGGAGGTCTTCGTCCGCGCAGCGGACGACCCCGCCGCTCCTTGGATCAGCATCACCGAGGATCGCCGCGCGCCCGAGCCTGTCGTCATCGCCGTGGAGATCGCGACGGCAGAGGCACGGCCGACGGCGTGACGCCATGAGCGGTTCCCCTGCGGCCCCCGAGCGTCACACGCGGTCGAGAAGCCTCTTCAGCTCCGCGCGCAGCGCGGCATGATCCGCGGGCGTCGGCGCAGCGGATCGAGATGTCTCGACGCGGTGGAGGCGATCGATCCGGTCGGGGAGACCGTCGAGCGCAGCGACCATCGCGGAGAGCGGCGTGTCGCTCGTCGCCGTCGACGTCACGAGATCGCCGCCCGCGAAGCCCACCACGGCGACGCAGAGGAGCGCGCCCTTCGCGCTCCGCAGCCGTAAGCGGAGATCGCGCGCGCCGGCGAACAGGGACGACGACGCACGCTCGGCGACCTCGCGGCTCACGGCTTCCAGGGTCGCGCCCTCGACGCTGACGTCCGGCGCATCCACGGCGACATGCATGCCCGCTCCACAAGCACGGAGCGGGCCAGCGATTCGCACGCGAGAATCGGCTGCACCGAGGCCGCCGCGCGTGTCGGGAACCGGACAGCCGGAGCGGTGACGACAGCCCCCGCCTACGCTCCGACGTCGAGCCCGAACGCACGCCGCATCTCGCGGCTCGCCTCGGTGCGCTCGCCTCGCTCGTCGCGCATGACGACCTGCACGTGCTCGAGGGCGCCACGCGCCGCGCGCGCGCACGTCCACACCGAGAACAACGGCGCCTTGCCAGCTCGCGGCACGATGTCGACGCACCGCACCGGGACCAGTCCTGCGTCGGCCGCGCCGCGCACGACGCGCTCGGGAGCGCGGCCGTCGGAGCACACGACGACGACGCCCTCGGGCTCGACCACCCGCGCCGCCGCCGCGAGGTAGTCCTCGACGCCGCCGCGGAGCTCGATGCGCGCCGCCGCGCGCTGCGGATCGGGCGACGCCGAAGCCGTCCCGAGCGGCAGATACGGCGGCGTCCCCGTCACGAGCGCGCTCCGGCCGTGCGGCCAATCGCGCGTCACCTCGCGGAGGTCACCGTGGAGCAGCGTGACGCGATCACCGACGCCGTTCGCGTCCACGTTGCGCCGCGCGAGCTCGATGCTCACGTCCTGCGCTTCGATCCCGAACCCGCGCGCCGTCGGCAGTCGCCACGCGGTCATCAAGAGGACGGAGCCGACCCCACAGCCGAGGTCGACGAAGCTCTCGGCGGCGGGGGCCGCACGCGCGGCCTCCCACGCGGTCGCGAGATCGTCGACCGAGAAACGATGGCCGCGCCGCCGCTGGAGCAGACGAAAGGATGCAGTGAGAGCGTCGCTCGTGAGCTCGTCGGCAGCGATCGGCACCTGCTCACGATACGCGAGATCCACGAGACCGAGTCGAGGCGCGGGCGCCCGCGCGTGTACCATCTCCCCCGTGCCGACCCTTCCCACGCTCGCCATCGCCTGCCAGGGCGGCGGAAGTCACGCGTCGTTCACCGCCGGTGCGCTCGACCGATGGCTCGAGCCCGACGTCGCGAAGAAGCGGAGGCTCGTCGCGCTCAGCGGGACGTCGGGCGGCGCCGTCTGCGTCTCGCTCGTGTGGGCCGGGCTCGTCGCGCGCGCGCCCGAGGGCGGGACGGCCGAGGCACGGTCTCGCCTCCGCGACCTCTGGCGCGACCTCGCCGCCGACAGCTTCTTCGACGCGACCCTCAACGCGATGACCGTCTTCGCGTCGCGGATGCCCGGTCTCTCCGACTTCACCCCGCAGCCCTTCGTCTCGCCCGCCGAAGCGGCGCTCCGCCATCTCCTCGAGCAGCACGCGAGGCTCGAGGAGCTGTCCCCCGAAGCGCGCAAGCGAGCGCCGGAGCTGTTCATCGGCGCGACCGACATCCTCCGCGGCGAGCGACGCGTCTTCCGTGGAGGCGACATCACGGTCGATCAGATCCTCGCGTCCGCGGCAGTGCCCCGGATGTTCCGCGCGATGCCCGTCGGCGACTCCGTCTTCTGGGACGGGCTCTTCGCATGCAACCCGCCGATCCGGGAGCTCACCGATCTCCCCGAGCCGCCCGACGAGATCTGGGTCGTCCGCCTCAACCCGCGCCGGCGCGAGAAGCCGCCGATCCTCCTCTTCGACGTCGTCGATCGGCTGAACGAGCTCTCCGGCAACCTCTCGCTCGATCAGGAGCTCGCGAGCCTCGCGAAGATGAACGAGCTCCGCGACAAGTACCCGGAGCTCCGCGAGCGCTACAAGCACATCACCGTCCGCGAGATCGAGCTCGACGAGCCGCTCGACTACGCGAGCAAGCTCGATCGCGACCCCGACCTCCTCGATCGCCTCCGCGAGCGCGGTCGCGCGAAGGCCGACGCGCTCGTCGCCGGCCTCTGACGCATTCGACTGGCCGACCCACCCTTCGCGTGCAAGAAGGTCGCCCGTGAGCCGGCCCGCCCTCGGAACGCTCTTCGGAACGCTCGTCGCGATGTCGGCGCTGATCGCCTGCACGCAGACGTCCACGTCCGCGTCGCCGGCCCCCGCGCCTCCCGCGCCGGAAGAGACGACGGCCGGCGAAGCCCTCGACGCGCCCGACGCTTCCTCCTCCTCATCGGTCGACGCGGCACCGCCGCGCGTCACCGGGTGCGGCAGCACCGTCCGCTCCGGACCTCGCCAGCTCACCGCGAAGGGCAAGCCGCGCACGTACCACCTCGCGATCCCCGACGCATACGACGCCTCGAAGCCGCATCCCCTCGTCGTGGTCCTCCACGGCGCGACCGACACCGACCCGGCGGCGATGCGCGACTGGTTCCCGGTCCAGGCGAACGTCGCCGGGGCGATCGGTGTCTACCCGCAGGCGCTGCCGCGCACGCATCTCGACGGCTCCGGCGGCAACGTCACGCGCTGGGACACGAGCGGCGACGAGGACCTCCTCTTCTTCGACGCCCTCCTCGCCGACGTCGATGCGAGCACGTGCATCGACCGCACGCGCGTCTTCGCGACCGGCTTCAGCTCCGGGGGCAACTTCGCGCAGCAGCTCGGGTGCCTCCGCGCGAAGGACGTCCGCGCGATCGCCCCCGTCGCCGGGCCCGGTCCGTTCGAGGACACCTGCCCTTCGCCGATGGCGGTGTGGATGACGCACGACGCGAACGACGAAGCCCTCCCTGTCGCCGGCGCGCGCGCTTCACGCGATTTCTGGCGGGCGCAGAACGGCTGCAAGGGCACGTGGCAGGCCGACCCTTCGAACGCCGCGTGCAAGCGAGACGTCTCCTGCCCCGCCAGCGCGCCGCTCGTCTACTGCGAGACGAAGGGCGTCGGCCACGACGTGCCCGACTTCGCGGCGACGGCAATCGCCCGTTTCTTCGGTCAGATCACCCCCTGATCTCGCGAACGAGATGCCCGGGTCGCGTGAGCCCGCTATGCTTTCGGTGTGAAGCGGTGGTCGTTGCGCGCGATCGGTCTCGGGTCCGTCGCCCTCGTGGGGTGCGCCGCGATCGCGAACCTGCAGGACCCGGGACCGCCGGAAGACAACGCGGATGCGGTCGAGCGAGGCGACGCCTCGACGGCTCCTCCGTCGCCGACCAGCTCGAGCACCGGCTCGCCCGTCACGTTCCTCGACGGCGGTGACGCCGCGGTGCTCCCCGGCGACGGCGGTACGGTGAAGGAAGACGTGAAACCGACCCCGGTGACGTGCCCGAACGACGCCGGCGCGCTGAAGAACGGCGATCGCTGCACGCAGCCGAGCCAGTGCTGCTCCGGCGTGTGCGACGAGAACGAGCAATGCGATACGTCGTGCACCGCGACGGGTCAGGGGTGCAACGCGCTCGCGACCGGCGAGTGCTGCCTCGGGAACTACTGCAGCCCGGGCGCCTTCCCGCTCCCGCAGTGCGCGCGCTGCCTGAAGAAGGACGTCCCCGCCGAGACCGTCATCATCTTCGGTCAGACCGTCGCGCTCTCGCGCTCGTGCTGTTCGGGGTCGGTCAAGAACGGGATGTGTCAGTAACGGCGCGTCAGGCCCAGGGATCGATCGCGAGCGCCGCGAAGAGCAGCGTCAGGTAGACGATCGAGATCCCGAAGAGCGACTTCGCCCACTTCGTGCCGGAGCCCTCGCGGAGGCCGTAGCAGCCCCACGTGAAGAACACCGCGCCGAGGACGGTCGCCACGATCAGGTAGCCGTGGTGCGCGATTCCGAGCGGGACGACGAGGAGGCTCGCCGCGACGCCCGCGAAGATCCAGCGCACGATCGAGTGGCGCGACGCGAGCTCGCCGACCACGTTCGGCACCACGACGAGGCCCGCGTTCGCGTAGTCCGCCTTGCGGAAGAGCGCGATCGCGATGAAGTGCGGCACCTGCCAGAGGAAGAGGATCGCGAAGAGGACCGCGCCCACGGCGTCGATCCGACCGGTGCCGGCCGTCCAGCCGAGGAGCGGCGGGATGGCTCCCGGGATCGCACCGACGTGGAGCGCGTACTGCGAATGCTGCTTCAGCGGCGTGTACGCGAGGACGTAGAGGAGGTTCGCGAGGACGGCGAGGAGGGCGGTCAGGGGGTTCGCGCCGATGGCGAGGATCGGGACCGAGAGCGCCGAGAGCGCCACACCGAACCAGAGCGCCACGCGCGGGTTGAGGCGGCCGGCGGGGAGCGGACGGTTCTTCGTCCGCGCCATCTTCTTGTCGATGTCGCGCTCGATGAACATGTTCAGCGCATTCGCGCCGGCCACCACGAGCGACGTCCCGAGCAGCGTGCAGAGGATCGTCGTCGCGGTGAGCGAGACGTCGACGGCCGTCGAACGCTGCGACAGGAAGAGGCCTCCCGCCGTCGTGATCACGACCATCAGGGTGATCCGCGGCTTCGCGAGAGTGACGAGATCGCGAGGCGCGATCGCCCTCTCCTTCTCCATCCCGAGGACGTCCGCCAGGGGCTTCTGCATGGGTGCCGGCTCTCTAGGGGGGTGGCTGGAAAGCGTCAAGCACGCAGCCCAACCGTTTCGGGCGAAGATGCACGCGGCGAGCCCGAGACCCGGGGGGTCGCGCCTGACCCCCGCGCCGGACGCCGCATTTCGTGGGCCTCCCGTGGGCCCGCCCCTGTGCCGCGCCCTATCGGCTCGGCTGTCCCAGTGACCTGTATGCCGCCCGGAAATTCCAGGTACGCTGACTGTCCGCTCGCGCCATGCAGACCATCCGGCCTTCCCGCACAGGAATCCCGCCGTTCGATGCGAAGCTCGAGAACGAAGAGGAGGTCCTCGATGCACTCCTCGTCGCCCTCTCGAAGAACCAGCTCGATCCGGGCGTTTGGGAGGAGCTGCATGCGGCTGCCACCCGAGACGACCGCGTCTCGGAGCTGGCGTTCGCGTACGAGTCCGTCGCCCAGGGACGGAAGCTCCGGACGCTCCTGCCCGCCGTGCAGGCGGAGCTGTTCTTCCGCGCCGCGATGTTCTTCGGCGACGTCCTCGGCGACGAGTTCGGCGCGACCACGTACCTGGAACGGGCCCTCGGCGCGCAGCCGGGTCATCCCGGGGCCTTCGAGCGCATCGACGCGCAGCTGACGCGCACGGACGACAACAAGAAGCTCGCCGAGCTCTGCGTCCACGCCGCCCCGCACCGGCCGCGCCCCGACCAGATCGTGCTCCTCAAGCGCGCCGCGATCCTCTTCGAGCGCGCTGGCCTCGAGGACAAGGCGATCGAGACCTACCAGCAGCTCGTCCGCCTCGATCCGACGGACGAAGGGCTCCGCGAGGCGCTCGAGGCGCGCTACATCCGCGTCAACCGCTTCCGCGACGTCGCCCGCCTCCTCGAGCAGGCGCTCGCCCTCGATCCGCCGCCGGGCCGCGACGAGAGCGCGCGCCTCCGCGCGAAGCTGATCGACGTCTTCGCCAACCAGCTGAAGGAGCCTGAGCGCGCGATGCCTCACGTCGAGGCGCTCCTCGAGCTCGATCCCACCCATGGCGAGGCGAGGCGCGTCGCGACGCGCCTGCTCGAGAGCAAGGGCCTCGCCGCGCGCGCGGCCGCGGCCCTGTCCGCGGGCGCGCAGTCGACCGAGGAGCGCGCGCGCTACCTCGCGATCGAGCTCGAGAACACGCGCGGCCCGCGCCGGCGCGACGTCCTCAAGAAGATCGGCATCCTGAAGCACGACGAGCTCGGCGATCCGCAGGGCGCGTTCGAAGCGTTCGAGCAGGCGATCGCGCTCGACCCCGCCGACGACGAGCTCCGTGACCGCTACGTCGCCCTCGGCTGCGAGCTGAAGGGGCCGCTCGAGGTCGCGCGCACGTTCGCGCGCGTCTCCACCGTCGCGAAGGACGCGGCGATCCGCTCGCGGATCACGGCGGAGATGGGCGACCTCCTCCTCCGGGGCGGTGACGCGAAGCGCGCGCGGACGACGCTCGCCGGCGTCCTCGGCGCGACGAACGCGGACGCGCACGCCGTGCTCGTCGCGGCACGGGCGCTCGCCGGCGTCTACGAGGCAGAGGGCGACCTCAAGAACCTCGGCGACGTCCTCGCGCGGGTCGCCGAGAACAGCCCCGACGAAGCGGAGCGGCAGCGCGCGAACGAGCGCATCGCCGAGATCTGCGACCAGACCGGCGAGCAGGAGAAGGCGATCGCTGCGTGGCGCCGCCTCGTCGACAGCCCTGCCCGCGCGCGCGCCCTCGCCGCGCTCGAGCCGCTCTACGAAGCGCGTGGATCCTACATCGATCTGTCCTTCGTCCTCGAGCAGCGCTCGAAGGACGAGCCCGATCGGCAGAAGGCGCGCGATCTCGCGTTCCGCGCCGCCGAAGTGCTCACGACGAAGGCGAAGGATGCCGGCAGCGCGGCGGAGGCGTGGAAGTCGCTCCTCGAAGCGCACGGTCCCGCGCGCGACGTCTACGCGCAGTACCTCCCGCTCCTCGAGGCCGGCCGCCAGTGGCCTGAGCTCGTGGAGGGGCTCGCGAAGGACGCCGAGCTCGCGCCGCCGGAGGACCGCCCCGCGATCCTCGCGCGCCTCGGGCAGGTCCAGCTCACGCGGCAGAAGGATCTGAACGGCGCGATCGAGACGTTCCGCCAGGCGCTCGCCGGCGATCCGGAGGAGAAGACGAGCCGAACGACGCTCGAGAAGATGCTCGTCGGCGGCGAAGGCCGCATCGCGGCCGCGGCCGTCCTCGAGCCGATCTACCGCGCCGAAGGCAACGCCCAAGGGCTCCTCCGCGTGCTCGAGATCCGCGCCTCGGGCGCGGAGGACGCACGCTCGCGCCTCGCCGCGCTCGAAGAAGCGGCCGACGTCGCCGCCGACGTCTCGCGCGATCGCGGCGTCGACATCGTCGCGCGCGGCCTGGGCGAGGCGATCGCGAGCAGTGAGCCGATCGCGACCTGGCTCGAGCGCTTCGACCGGATCGCCGACGGCGTCGATCGCAAGAAGCGCGCAGCCCTCCTCGCGACCGCGCTCGGCGAGCGCGAAGTGGACTCCCCCGAGCTCTCCGCCCTCGCAAAGCGCGTCGGCGAGGAGAACGCCGCGTGCGGGGACGTCGCCGCCGCCCTCGCGGCCTACCGCCGTGCGCTCGCCTACGAGCCTTCGAGCACCGAGCTCGTCTCGCGCGTCGACGAGCTGCTCCGCGAGCAAGGCAACCCCGAGGAGCGCGTCGCGCTCTACCGCGCCGCGCTCGAGCAGTCTCCGCCGCCGGCGCGCCGCCGGCAGCTGCTCCACAGCATCGGGTCGATCGAGCGCTACGAGCTCGCGAACAACGACGCCGCGATCCTCGCCTACAAGCGCGCGCTGAAGGACGATCCGACCGACCTGGAAGCCCACAACGCGCTCGCCGAGCTCTACGGCGAGACAGAGGCGTGGGACGAGCTCTGCGATCTGCTCGAAGAGCACATCCCCTTCTGTACGGCGCCGGAGGAGGTCCGCCGGACGCGCGCGCAGCTCGCGGAAGTGGCGGCCGGCCACGGTCAGGGCATGCGCGCCGCGCTCCAGGCCGGCGCGCTCCTCGCCGACCCGCACCTGCCGATCGGCGATCTCGACGTCGTCGAGCGCGTCGCCGTCGCCCTCGTCGACATGGAGCTCCTGAAGCGCACGCTCGAGCGCCGCTCGCGCGAGGCGACCGACCCGCGCGTGCAGGTCGCGTGCCTCGAGCAGCTCGCCGACATGGCGCTCGCCGACGGCGAGATCGCGCCGGCGATCGAGCGCCTCCATCGCGCCGCCGAGATCGCGCGGTCGTCGGCCGACGAGCCGTCCGCGATCGCGCTGCTCGTGCGCATCCGTGGGATCGACGCGAACGACTCGAGCGCCGCGGCGCAGCTCGCGGAGCTCTACGAGCACGCCGAGGACTGGCGCCGGTTCGCGGAGATGACGCAGGTCCTCCTCGACCTCGCGACCGACGACCGCGATCGCGTGCAGCTCCTCCGCACGCTCGCGCGCACGCGCGGTGAGAAGCTCCAGGACGTCGCCTCCGCGTTCCCCGCGGCGCGCTCCGCCTTCGCGCTCGCGCCCGAGGACGGAGACGTCCTCGCCGATCTCGAGGTCTTCGCCGAGAAGGCGAACGCCGCGGGTGCCTTCGGCGACGCGATCGACGAAGCACTGGCGAAGCCGGACCTCCGCGAGCCGGCCGCCCCCGGCGACGAGCTCTGGACCCGGCTCACGTCGGCGAAGGCGCGCGTTCTGGCGAAGAGCCCCGAGATGCACGCGCGCGCCGCGAAGGAGCTCCGCTCCCTCCTCGACCACGCGAAGGACGACGCGAGCCTCGAAGCCGCCGCCGAGGGCCTCGACGCGCTCCTCCGCAGCATGCCGCCGAGCGAGTCCCGCACCGCCGACGTCCGGACGCTGTGGGCGTGGCGCGCCGAGCGCGCGCCGAGCGACCAGCGCGCCGGCGTGCTCGGCGCGTGGGCTCGGGTCGAGGAGGAGGAGCTCGGCGCGGCCGAGGCCGCCCTCGGCCTCCACCGCAAGGTCCTCGAGCTCGCGCCCGAGGACGTCGAGGCCCTCTCGTCCGTCGTCCGCCTGTCGATCGCGGCCGGCGACGTCGAAGGCGCGCTCGCCGCGCTGAAGGACCGCCACGCTAACGCCGAGGGCGAGGCGAAGAACGCCCTCGACATGCAGATTGCACGCATCCTCGCATCCCAGCCGGGGCGCGCCGGAGAAGCGATCGCTCGGATCCGCGCCGTCCTCGAGACGGCGCCGCACGACGCAGGTGCGCTCGAGCTCGCCGCGAGCCTGGTCGACGATCCCGAGGTCGGCGGCCGCGCTGCCGAAGTCCTCGAGCGCTCGCTCGATGCCGTCGAGGAGCCCGAGGTCCGCGTCGAGATCCTCGAGAAGCTCCAGGCTCGGAGCGAGCCGCGGCTCGACCTCGTCACGCGCCTCCTCGATCTCTACGCCGAGCTCGGACGCAGCAAGGCGGCGTTCGCGCTCGTCCTCACCGCCGCGCGAGCGCTCCCGCGCGAGGTGTCGCTCTGGGACCGCGGCGAGACCCTCGCCCGCGAGCTGGAGGATCCCGAGCCGCTCGCCGCGCTCTACGAAGAAGCCCTCCGGGCGGACATGCCGAAGGAGGAGGCGATCGAGCTCGGGCAGCGGGCCGTCGCATTCTACGAGGAGTGGTTCGAGGACGGCGGCCGCGTCGCCTCCGTGCTCACGCGTCTCCTCGAGATCGAGCCGCAGGACCTCTGGGCCTTCGATCGCCTGAAGCTCATCTACGACGCGCAGGAGCGCTGGGACGAGCTCTTCGCGCTCTACGACCGCGCCGCGGGGAGCGCCGACCCGGACCGTCGGATCGAGCTCCTCGAAGAGGCGGCGCAGGTCGCGAAGGACTTCGCGAACCACTCCGCGCGCGCGATCGGCTACCTCGAGCAGCTGCTCGCCCTCAAGCCGAACAACCACCGGATCGAGGCCTCGCTCGAGCGCCTCTACGAGCGTCACGGCTGCCATCGCGAGCTCATCGCGCTGCTCACGACGCGCCTGCCCCACCTCGCGCTGGAAGAGGCGCAGAAGGAACGCGCCCGGATCGCTTCGCTGTGGCTCGACGAGCTCGGCGACGCGTCGAGCGCGCTCCTCGTCGTCGAGGACATCCTCGCCCACCAGCCCGACGGGGCCGAGAACGAGGCGGTCGACGTGACCGACCTCCTCGAGCGCGTGCTCGCCGTCGCGCCGAAGACGGCCGAGATGCGCGAGTCGATCATGCCGCCGCAGGAGCCGGGACGCCGCGACTCGTTCGCGCCGAGCCCGGGGACGAAGCGCACGCTCGTCCGCCAGCGCGCCGCCGCTCTCCTCAAGGAGCGCTACGCGGGGCCGGGACACGAGGCCGATCTCGCCCGCGTCCTCGAGGTCGAGCTCGAGGCGGTGAAGAGCGTCAAGGAGCGGATCCGGCGCCACCAGCAGATCGCGACCATCTACGCCGGGCTCGGTAACGACGAGCGTGCGATGGAGCACCTCGTCAACCTCGTGCTCCTCGAGCCCGAGGTCGCCTCGCACCGGAACGAGCTCGCCGCGCTCGCCGAGCGCGTCGGTCGCTTCGAGCGCCTCTCGGACGTCCTCGTCTCCGCCGCCGACGATTGCAACGACGACGCGCTCCGCGTCGAGCTCCTCATGCACGCGGGGACCGTGAACGCCGAGAAGATCGGCGACCTCCCGCGCGCGATCGATCTCTTCTTCCGGATCCTCCTCATCTCCCCGATCGCCGACTCGGCGCTCCTCGCCGCGTGCCGCAAGGTCGAGCCGCTCCTCGCCCGCACGGGGAGGAAGACCGATCGGCTCGACGTCCTCGAGCGCCTCGCGATCCTCGAAGAGCAGCCGGAAGTGCGCGCGGAGGTGCTCGGCGAGGCCGCCCGCCTCGCGACCTCGCTCGAAGAGGACGACCGCGCGATCTGGGCGTGGGAAGGTCGGCTCGAGACCGTCCCGCTCGATCCCGAAGCGCTCGACGGCCTCACGTCGCTCTTCGAGAAGGCGCAGCGCTGGAAGCAGCTCATCGACGTGCTCGACAAGCGCGCGCAGCTCGATCGCCCGATCGAAGCACGGCGCTTCGACCGCGTGCGCGTCGCCTCGATCCAGGCGACCCAGCTGAACGCGCCCGAGGACGCGATCGCGACGTGGCGCGCGATCGAGGAGAGCTTCGGCGAGACGGACGAGGGCACGCGAGCGCTCGGCGCGCTCTACAAAGGCACGCGCCGCTTCGAGGAGCTCGCCGACCTGCTCGGCCGCGCCGCGGCTCGTACCGAGGAAGGCGCGAAGCGCGCGGACGTGCTCCGCGAGCTCGGCGACGTCCAGCGGACCGAGCTCGGGAAGCTCGAGGACGCGATCGCGAGCTACCGTGCAGCCCTCACCGAGGACCCGCGGAACGAAGGCGCGCGCGCCGGCCTCCGCGCGCTCCTCCGCCGGACCGATCTGCTCGAAGGCGTCGTCGCCGTCCTCCTCGCCGCGTACTACGCGGCAGACGACTGGCAGCTCGTCCTCGAGCTCACCGAGAGCCGTCTCCTCGCCGAGCAGGATCGCGATGCGCAGGTCGCCGTCCTGATGGAGGCCGCGCAGATCTCGGAGGACCGCGCCGGCGACGCCGCCGCCGCGTTCTCCCTCGTCCGCCGCGCGATGGTCCTCGCTCCGGAGGACGACCGCACGACCGGCGAGCTCTTCCGGCTCGCGGAGGCGACCCGGAGCTGGCGCTCGCTCGCCGACGTCCTCCGCGAAGTGATCGAGGAAGCCGGCGACGAGCCGTGGGCGCGCGATCTCCGCTTCCGCATGGGCGAGGTGCTCGAGACGAAGCTCGACGAGCCCCGTGGCGCGCTCGACGCGTACGTGCACGTCGCTGCGCGTCAGCCGGAGAGCATCGAGGCCGCGCAGGCCGTGATCCGCGTCGCGGGCAAGACGACGCGCGCGGACGCCGCCGCACGGGCGCTCGTCCAGACGACGCGCGCTCGTGACACCGTCGAGCCCGAGCTCCTCGCCGCGATCGAGCAGGCCGCGAGCGCATCGTCGGCATGGGACGCGCTCACGTTCGCGATCGCGAACGCGGTCCCCGAGGCGGGGCTCTCGGCGTTCCTCGCGCGTGACGTCGAAGCGGCGGTCGCGGCCTGGCATCGCGACCGGCGCGGAGATCCGGAGGCGGCGGAGGCGGCCTTCGCGCGCGCCCTCACCCACGACCCGACCAACGCGGGGCTCCTCGCCGAGCTCGCGAAGCTGCAGCGCCGCGTCCGCGGCCGCCCGCTCGTCGACAGCCTCCTCCGCCTCTCGCAGTCGATCGGCGGCGACCTCGATCTGCTCCTCGAGGCCGCCGAGACCGCGCTCGGCTCGGTCGGCGACCGCGCGCTCGCGAAGTCGATCTTCGATCGCCTGCTCCGACTCGCCGCCGAGCGCTGGCTCGGCGCGACCGAGCCGAGCATCACGTCCGGCACGCCGAAGGCGCCGGAGGTCTACGTCGAGCGTGCCGTGCGCGAGCTCTCGCGCATCTACGGCGAGGACGGCGATCACGACAAGGTCGTCCAGCTCCTCTCCGACTCGGCGATGCTGCCGTGGCGTCACGACGAGTCGCGCACACTCCGTCACGAAGCCGCACGGGTCGCGGTCGAGAAGATGGGCGCGACCGAGAAGGCGGTCGAGATCTACGGCAAGCTCGTCGACGAGAACCCGCACGACGAACAAGCCGTCGCTGCGCTCGTCGCGCTCTACGAAGCCGGCGGCCGCACGACCGAGCTGCTCGAGCTGAAGCGCAGCCTCGTCGCGTCCGCACGCTCCGACGAAGAACGGCTCATGCTGCGCCTCCAGGCAGCGAAGCTCGAAGACGCCGTCGGCGACGCGGAGCGCGCGATCGCAACGCTCGAGGAGAACCTCGGCGAGGCGCCGCGTCACCCCGCGTCGGTCGAGCGGCTCTCCGCGCTCTTCGCGCGCGAAGGACGCCATGCGGAGCTCGAGAAGCTCCTCGCGTCGCAGGCACGTCTCGCGGAGCACGAAGGCGACGCGCGCGTCGCCGCCGACCTCCACGCGCGTGCGGCCGAGGTCGCGGAGAAGCAGCTCCAGAACGTGCAGGCCGCGATCGGACACCTCCGCGACGTCGTCGCGCTCGACGCGCGCCCGGCCGCGCTCGACGCCCTCGCGCGCCTCTCCACCCAGGTCCGCGATCACGAGGCCGCCTCCGGCTACCTCGATCGCCTCCGCGAGCTCACGACGGGCGCCGCGCGCTCGGACGTCACGCTCCGCCTCGCCGACGCGCTCGTCGCTGCCGGTCGCAAGGCGGACGCGCAGGAACGCCTCGAGTCCGAGATCGGCCGCGACCCCGAGGCCGATCACGTCCGGACCCGCCTCGCCGACGTGTATCGCGGCGCGGCGGCGTGGATGTCCCTCGCCGAGCTGCTCGAAGGTGGCGCGACCCATGCGCCCGACAAGGCGACCCGCCTCGCGCGCCTGCGCGAGGCCGCCGAGCTCCACCGCAGCAAGACGGGCCAGCCGGAACGCGCGATCCCACTCCTCGAGCAGGCCGCCGATCTCTCGCCCGAGGACAACGCGGTGAAGCTCGCCCTCGCCGACGCGCTCGGCGCGGCGGGCCGGTTCGAAGAAGCCCGCACGCTGCTCCGTGCGCTCGTCGACGCGTTCGGCGGACGCCGTCCGAAGGAGCGCGCACCGGTCCACTACCACCTCGCCCTCCTCGACCTCGCCGTCGGCGACCGCGCACGCGCGCTCGTGGAGCTCGACGCCGCGACGCGCATCGATCCGGCGAATCCCGAGATCCTCCAGGCGCTCGCCGAGCTCGCCCGCGACGACGGACAGCTCGATCGCGCCGAGCGCTCGTACCGTGCGCTCCTCACCGTCCTCCGGCGCCACGAGGGCTCGCAGAAGGAAGGCGCGATCTCACGCGCCGAAGTGCTCGTCGAGCTGAGCCGCATCGCGGCGCGCCAGGGCGAGCCGGATCGCGCGAAGGAGATCCTCGAGTCCGCCTTCGAGCTCGGCGCCGAGAACGAGAACGAAGCGCGCCGGCTCGAGGCGACGCTCCGCAAGGGCGACGACCACGCGACGCTCGCCCGCGCGCTCGAGACGCGCCTCGCGCGCGGCAACGCCTCGGACGAGGCGGAGATCGCGAGCGACCTCGGGCGGCTCTACGAAGAGCAGCTCGGTCGGCTCGACGACGCCCTCGCGATGCGCCTCCGCGCGCTCGCGCTCGCGCCGACGGACGACAGCGCGCACGACGCCGCCGAGCGCGTCGCGCGTGCGCTCGGGAAGGTCGACGCCTACGAGGACGCGGTGCGCTCGCGCGCCGACGAGGCGGCCGCGAAGGATCCCGAGCTGGCGGGGAGCATCTTCGTGCGCATTGCACGCATCGCGGAGACGGTGCGGAACGACGACAAGGAAGCCGCGGCGCTCTACGAGCGCGCTCTCCCGTTGCGACCGCGCGACCGCGAGCTCCTCGCGTCGCTCGACCGCGTCTACGAGCGGCTCGGCGACGACGCCGGACAAGCGCGCGTGCTCGGGATGCGCGTCGCGCTCGACGCCGAGGAGGGCGGCGCTCCCGCCGACGCGCTCTACCGCCTCGCGCAGCTCCGCTTCCGCTCCGGGGACGCCGACGCCGCGTGCGACGCATTCGAGGAAGCCTTCGCCGCCCAGCCGGACGAGGATCGCGCCGAGGCGCTCCTCCGGACCGCCGCCGACGCGCATCCGACGTCAGCTCGGATCGTCGAGATCCTCGAGCGCCTCGCGCGCTCGCCCGGTCGCGAGCGCGCGCTCGTCGACGCGCTCGTACGCAAGGGCTCGCTCCCGGGCGCCACGTCGGAGTCGATGCGCGAGGCGGTCGAGATCGCCGAGCGCCTCGAGGACAAGGACCTCTCCGAGCAGCTGCTCCGGAGGTTCCTCGAGAGCCCGTACGACGATCGCGAAGGCCGCGTCTGGGCGCTGTCGCGCCTCGCCGCCCTCTGCGAGGCGAAGGGCGACGTGCGCGAGGCCGTGCTCCTGAAGCGCGAAGCCGCCGAGCTCGCCGAGCCCGACGACGCGCGACGCCTCCTCTTCGAGGTCGCCCACCTCGCGTCGGGTCCCCTCGACGACCTGCACCTCGCCGCGTCGATCTACGAAGAGCTCCACGAGCGTGACGCGACGGACCGCGACGCGTGGGAGCCGCTCCTCGACGTCCATCGGCGGATGAACGACAGCGAGAAGCTGTCGGCGCTGCTCAGCGAGGTCGCCGGCTACGTCGACGAGCCGCAGGAGCGCTCGCGCCTCCGCCTCGAGCGCGTCCGGCTCGGGACGGAGAAGCTCGGGGTCTCGGACGACGACGCGTCGGCGGAGCTGCGCGACATCGTCGACGAGGATCCGACGAACGTCGACGCCGCGATCATGCTGGTCGGCATCCTCGAACGCACGGGGCGCGACGAGGATCTCGCCGCCCTCCTCGCCAAGCAGCTCGACGCGGCGAAGGACCGGAGCGACGCAGAGGCGGTCAGCTCGTTGTCGCGCCGACTCGGGCAGCTGCTCGAAGGACGCGACCGCTCGCAGGCGCGCGACGTCTACTACACCGCGCTCGACTGGGATCCGAAGGCGAAGGACATCCTCCTCGCCCTCGAGCGGATGCACACGGACGACGGCGAGAACGAGCCGCGCGCCGAGGTGATGGAGAAGCGGCTCGCGCTCGAGACGGGCGAGGCCGCGGAGAAGCTCGCGCTCGAGCTCGCCGACCTCCGGAAGGGGCTCGAGGACAACGAGGGGACGCTCCGCGCGCTCGAGCTCGGCTTCGCCGGCTCGCCGCAGAGCACCCAGCTCCGCGACAAGCTCGAGGCGGTCTACCGCGAGCAGCTCGAATACGACAAGCTCGCGCGCCTCTACGAGACCGACGCCCGAGGGCGCACGAGCCCGAAGGCGAAGGCGCTCCGGTTGCGCGACGCGGCGCGCATCTACAAGGACGAGCTGTCGAACCCGGAGGAGGGCGCACGCGTCCTCCGCGAGGCGCGCGACGCCGATCCGTTCGACAACGAGCTCCTCGTCGAGCTCGTCGACATGCTCGTCGCCGCCGGCGAGCTCCGCGCCGCCGAGCAGGAGCTCACCGGCGCGATCGAAGGGACGACCGAAATCGACCCCGATCGCATCGGCCTCATCGGTCGCCGCGCCGTCCTCCGCAGCAAGCTCGGCGACGCGGAGGGCGCCCTCGCCGACTTCGACGAAGCGATCGCCGGCGAGATGACCGAGCTCCGTCCGCAGCTCGCCGAGCACCTCGGCAAGATGGCGCTCGGCGCAGCGGGACGCGGCGACGTCGCCCAGTGGCGCAGCTACCGCCTCCGCATCGCGCGGCTCCGGCTCGAGATGGGCGACATCGAGGAGGCGCGCAACGTCCTCACCGAGCTGCTCAAGACCGACAGCAAGGACAAAGGCACGCTCCGGGCGATCGCCGAGCTCGACGAGCTCGAGGAGAAGTGGGACCAGGCGAGCGCGACCTACCGGCGCCTCGTCGGCCTCGAAGAAGGCGACGGGATCGTCAGCGCTGCGCTCAAGCTCGCCGAGACGTGCGAGAAGGCGGGCCGCCTCGCCGACGCGCGCGGCGGTCTCGAGCGCGCACGGATGGCACGGCCCGAGAGGCCGGAGCTCCGTGAGCGCCTGGCGTGGCTCTACGAGCAGCTCGGAGCGACGAAGGAGCTCGCCGAGCTCATCCTCGAGGAGGCGCGCGCGACCGGCGACGTCGGCCCGCGCTTCGACGCGCTCGTCCGCGCCGGTCAGCTCTTCCTCGAGCACGCCCAGGCGCCGGACGCCACGCAGCAGGCCGGCGTCCACGCTGCGATCGCGCCTCTCGAAGAGGCGCACGCGCTCCGGCCCGCGGACCTCGACTGTGCCGCGCTGCTCTCCGACGCCTACGTCGGTTCCGGAAGGCTCGAGGAGGCGAACGACCTCCTCCAGCGTACGATTGCCACGTTCAAGGGACGACGAGCGCGCGAGCTCTCGGCGCTCTATCATCGCCTCGCACGCATCTCGGAGATCGCGGGCGACAAGAACGCGGAGCTCTCGAACCTCGTGACCGCTCTCGACATGGATGCACAGAACGGCGTCGTCGCCTCCGAGCTCGCGTATCTCGCGATGGAGGTCGGGAACCTGGAGATCGCGCAGCGTGCGCTCCGGCAGGTGACGATGCTGAAGACCACCTCGCCACTGCCGAAGGCCCTCGCCTACCAGTACCTCGGCGAGATCGCCCGCCAGCAGGGCGACACCAAGCGCGCGATGATGCTGCTCAAGCGCGCGATCGACGACGACCCCACGCTGCAGAGCGCACGAGCACTCCTCGACGCGCTCCAGGCCGAGGGCTGAGCCGCACGGAAGGACCTCGGTGCCCTCGGAGAGGCTGACGCGAGCGACACGACGGGGACGCGCACTGGCGGCGCTCGCCGGAGCCGCTCTTCTCGTGCTCACGCCGCTCCGCGTCGTGTGGGGAAGCGAAGCGACCGGCGTCGTCGGGCCGTTCGTGATGTGGCTCGCGATCGGCGTCCTCGTGGCGATGACGCTGCGCCTCCCGAAGGGCTGAGATGGCGACCGTCGTCTCGCTCACCGTCGGATACCTGAGCCTGCTCTTCCTCGTCGCATGGGCGGCGGAGCGCCGTGCGCGCGCCGGCCGCTCGCTCGTGAACGGCTTCTCGCTCTCGCTCGCGCTCGGTGTCTACGCGACGAGCTGGACGTACTACGGGAGCCTCGGGTTCGTCGCGAAGAACGGCCTCACGTTCCTCGCCGTCTACCTCGGTCCGACGCTCGCGTGCCTCCTCGGCCCCGTGCTGTGGGAGCCGCTCCTCCGCCTCTGCCGGAGCGAGCGCCTCCACTCGCTCGCCGACGTGTTCGCGTTCCGCTTCCGGAGCGGCGCCGCGGGCGCCCTCACCGCGGGCTTCGCGACCGTCGCGAGCATCCCCTTCCTCGCGCAGCAGATCCGCGCCCTCACCGACTCGGCCGCGTTCTTCACCGGTGAGCCGCGCGGCCACCTCGCCGGGCTCGCGTTCTCGGTCGTGCTCGCCGTCTTCGCCGCACTCTTCTGCGGCGTGTCCCCGGAGCCGGGCGCTCGCGGCGCGGCGCGGTCGGCCGAGCAGACGCGCGGTCTCGTCGTCGCGGTCTCGTTCGAGTCGGTCGTGAAGCTCCTCGCGATGAGCGTCGCCGCGGTGCTCGCGGTGTGGCTCGTCTTCGACGGCCCCGTCGGCCTCTATCGCTGGGTCTCGGTCCGGCCGCTCGTGACGAAGGCCGCCGTCGCCAACGTGCACACGGCGTCGTGGTCGACGCTCGTCCTGCTCTCGTTCGCGGCGTCGTTCCTCCTCCCGCGCCAGTTCCACGTCGCCTTTGCGTCGGCGCCGTCGGACGCGACGTTCCGGAAGGCGCTCTCCGGCTTCCCGTTCTACCTGCTCGCCCTGAACCTCGGGATCCTGCCGATCGTGTGGGCGGCGCAGCGCATCGCGCCCGACGCGCCCGGCGATTTCGGGTCGCTCGCGGTGCCGCGCGCGCTCGGACACCACGCCGTCGAGCTCTTCATCTACCTCGGTGGCGTCTCTGCCGGCAGCGCGATGGTCATCGTCACGACCGTCGCCCTCGTGCGCATGCTCGTCGTGCACATCCTCCTGCCGACGGGCGAACGCCTCGTCACGCCAGACCTCTACCGGCGCATCGCATGGCTCCACCGCATCATCGCGATGACGGTGGTTCTCACCGCCTATCTCTTCTTCCTGCTCCTCGAGCAGAGCACGCCGCTCTTCGACGTCGGCATGGTCTCGCTCCTCGCATTCGCGCAGTTCCTGCCCGGCCTCGTCGGGACGATGTTCTTCGGCGGCACGACGCGAAAGGGCTTCGTCGCCGGCCTCGCGACCGGGATCGCGGTCTGGACCTTCGCCGCGCTCGCCCCGATGCTCGGCTGGGTCGGGGCGCTCTCGCCGACGACGCTCCTGCCCGCGCCCGAGCACGAGAGCGTCGACCCGTGGACGCTCCCCGCGTTCCTCTCCCTCGGCGCGAACACGCTCGTGCTCGCGATGGTGTCGCTCCGCAGCCGCCCTTCGCAGGGCGAGAAGGAAGCGTTCGCGAGCATCCGTCGCGTCATCGGCAGCGAGGAGTCCGGAGAGGGCTTCCGGCCGAGCCTCGCTCCCGGCCCCCTCCCCGAGACCCTGGAAGCGCGCCTCGCGCCGCTCCTCGGCCGCGCCGCGGCGCAGACGGAGATCCGCCGCACGATCGAGGAGCTGTCGCTCGACGACGTGCCGCTCGGCGCGGTCGAGGCGGACCTCGTCCGCCGCCGTCTCGAGACGAACCTCTCCGACCTCCTCGGCCCGGTGCTCGCGCGGCGGATCGTCGAGGGCGCGCTCGACACGACGAGCGAGGACCGCGAACGCGAACAGCCGAACCTCGCCCTCCAGCTCCGGTCGATCGACGAAGCGCTCGAGCACCTCGGTCCTTCGCTCCAGGGCCCCGCCGCCGAGCTCGACGTCTACCGCCGCTACCTCCGCGCCGTGCTCGACGGCCTCCCGCTCGGCGTCTGCGCGATCGGCCGCGACGAGACGGTCGTGCTCTGGAACATGCCCCTCTCCGTGATCATGGGGATCAAGCCGGAGGACATCGTCGCGCGGCCGCTCGAAGACGTCCCCTCCCCCCTCCGCGAAGTGCTCGTCGATGCGGTCAAGGCGGCCTCCGACGGCGTGCTCGTCACCGAGCCACGCGAGCTCACGATCAACTTCAAGGACGGCGCGACGCGGAGCCTCGTCGTCTCGGCGTCCGCGCTCGACCCGCAGCTCGCGCGTGCCTGGAGCGGCTCGATCGTCGCCGTCGTGGAAGACGTGACCGACCGGCGCGCGCTCGAGGCGCAGCTCGTCCACCGCGACCGTCTCGCCACGATCGGCCGCATCGCGGCGGGTGTCGCGCACGAGATCGGCAACCCGCTCACCGGGATCGCGCTCCTCGTCCAGAACCTGCGCCGCGAGAAGCCCGCCGCGGAGCTGCGCGAACGCCTCGACCTCGTCCTCGACGAGACGCGCCGCATCGACGGCATCGTCCGCGGCCTCCTCTCCTATACCCGCAAGGACGAGGGCGAGGGCACGCCCGACTCGAGCGCGCACCTCGAGCCGGTCGCGATCCGCGAGATCGTGGAAGAAGCTTTCCGCCTCGTTCGCTTCGCCCATCGCGGCGACGAATCCGTCCTCCTCACGAACGCCTGCCCGGAGGACGTCGTCACTCTCGGCGATCCGAAGCGGCTCACCCAGGTCTTCGTCAACCTGGTCGCGAACGCGATCGACGCGACGCGTGAGAAGGGCGGCGAGGTCTTCGTCGACGCCTATTGCGAGAAAGCTCGCGTGATCGTCACCGTCGAGGACGACGGCGCCGGGATCCCCCAGCAGGCGCTCGCCCGGGTCTTCGAGCCGTTCTTCTCGACCAAGAGCGCTGGCCAGGGAACAGGACTCGGCCTGTGGCTCGTGTACAATATCGTCCACGAGCACGGAGGAGAGGTCACCGTCGCGAGCGAGCCCAACAAGGGGACCACCTTCACCCTACGGCTCCCGCGGTCCCTGGTGCCCGGGATCGAAGCGCCGGCATCTCTCGGCGAAGAGTGAACTCCCACCTGATTCGGAGAGCGAGAGAGAAGACGAGAGATGGCGAGGATCCTGCTGGCGGAAGACGAAGTCGTGATCCGGGCCGAGCTGCGGCGCCTGCTCAACGGGAGCGGGCACGAGGTCGTCGAGGTCGGTTCGGTGCCGGAGGCGCTCGCGGCCCTGGTCTCGGGGCCGCCGGACCTGCTCATCACCGACGTGCGCCTGCCCGGTGCGCCGGGCACTCAGCTCATCGAAGCCGCGGGAGGCGCGCCGGTCCTCGTCATGACGAGCTACGCGACGGTGCGCTCGGCCGTCGACGCGATGAAGCTCGGCGCGGCGGAGTACGTCGCCAAGCCGTTCGACCTCGACGAGTTCATGGCGATCGTCGAGCGCCTCCTCGCGGGCGGCCGACGCTCGCAGCCGCCGCCGCCTAGCCCGACGAACGGGAGCGAGCCCGTCGGCCGGATGATCGGCCAGTCGCCGGCGATGAGCGAGGTCTTCGCGCAGATCCGGAAAGTCGCCCCTTCCGACACGACCGTCCTCGTCCTCGGCGAGTCGGGGACCGGCAAGGAGCTCGTCGCGCGCGAGCTCCACGCGCAGAGCAAGCGGCGGAACAAGCCGTTCGTCGCGATCAACTGCGCGCAGATCCCCGAGAACCTCGTCGAGTCGGAGCTGTTCGGCCACGAGCAGGGCGCCTTCACCGGTGCGCTCTCGGCGAGCTCGGGTGTGTTCGACGCAGCAGACGAAGGCACGCTCTTCCTCGACGAGATCGGCGAGCTGCCCGTCTCGGCGCAAGCCAGGCTCCTCCGCGTCCTCCAGACCGGCGAGGTCCGGCGCGTCGGCTCCCCGCGCTCGAAGCGCGTCGACGTTCGGCTCGTCGCGTCCACCCATCGCGACCTGGCCGCCGCCGTCCGCGAGGGCTCGTTCCGGAGCGACCTCTACTACCGGCTCCGGGTCTTCGAGATCCGGCTCCCGCCGCTCCGCGACCGCGGGAACGACGCGCTGCTCCTCGCGAAGCAGTTCGTCGCGCGCGAGGCGGAGGACGCGGGCAAGACGCCGCTCTCGCTCTCGCCGGAGGCCGAGCGCGCGATCGCGGGGTACCGCTGGCCGGGCAACGTCCGCGAGCTCGAGAACGCGATCGAGCGCGCGGTGATCCTCTGCGAGGGTGACACGATCCTGCGCGAGCACCTCGGCATCGACGAGCCTCCGCCCGCACCGGGCGGCCTCTTGAACCTCGCCGCCGGCGCACCGCCGGCACCGGCGGGTGCGGCGTCGACCGAGGATCCTTCCCTCGAGGCGTACTTCCGTCGGTTCGTGCTCGAGAACCAGGGGCACCTCGGCGAAGCGGAGCTCGCGAAGCGTCTCGGCATCAGCCGCAAGACGCTCTGGGAGCGCCGCCAGCGGATGAACCTCCCGCGAAAGCGGTGATCGTCAGAAGCCGCGGTCCTTGCGGCGCGGGATCGGGCGACGGACCGAGGCAGGCGTCGCGGCGGACGGCGTCGGATCGGACGTCGTGGCGGCCGGGAGCGCGTCGACCGGGAGCGCGGACGTGGGTGCGGAGGCGGATGCGAGCGCGGACGCGGACGGCGACGCGGGTGCGGGTGCGGACGCGGACGCGGACGCGGACGCGGCGGTGCCACGCGAGAGGAGGCCCGAGGCGACCAGCGCCCACGCCAACGTGATGCCCGCGACCAGCGCGAGCCCCACCGCGACCGCGGCGCGACGCGTGTGACGTGCCGGGTCGACGGCCGCCGACGAGGCGACGAACGCCGGCGACGAGCCGAGGCGCGCCGTCGTGCTCGCGATCGGAGCGATGCCGCGCGAGGCGGCGAGGAACGCCTCGGCCATCTCACGCGCCGAGCCGAAGCGCGCCTTCGGGTCGCTCGCGAGCGCGCGGGAGAACCAGCCGTCGAGCGCGGGGTGGAGGCCGGCGACGCGCTTCGAGATCGGCGTGAAGCGGCCCTGCGTGATCGCGACGTGGATCGCGCCGAGGGTCTCGCCCGAGAACGGCGGCTCGCCCGCGAGGCACTCGTAGACGAGGACACCGAGCGAGTAGAGGTCCGACGCCGGCCCCACGTCGCGCGTCGAGAGCACTTGCTCGGGGCTCATGTAGAGCGGCGTCCCGAGGAGCGCGCCCGTGCTCGTCGTCTTGAACGACGCCTCCGGGTTCTTCGCGATCCCGAAGTCGACGAGCTTCACGACGAGGTCGCCGTCGACCTTCGTGAGGAAGACGTTGCCCGGCTTCAGGTCACGGTGGACGACACCGATCTCGTGGATGCGATCGAGCGCCTTGCACAGCTGCGAGAGGATCGCCGTCACGGTCCCGAGCGGCAGCGCGTGGACGCGCTCGAGGCGGTCTCCGAGGTCCTCGCCCTCGAGCAGCTCCATGACGAAGAACGGCGTCCCCTCGCTGTCGCCGAAGTCGTGGACGGCGACGACGTGCGGCGACTTCAGCTGCCCGAGGAGCGTCGCCTCCCGCACGAAACGGGCGTGCGCTTCGGCGTCCTCCGCGAGGTCCTTCGCGAGCAGCTTCACGGCGACCTGCTTGCCGAGGACGAGGTGCTCGGCGCGCCAGACCGACCCCATCCCGCCGTGCCCGAGGAGGGACAACAGGCGCAGGTTGGGCGTGAGCATCGCGCCGGGCGCCGGGACCACGCTCGGACGATAGCCCCAGGTTGCCCGCGAGGAAACGAGGGAGATCCTGGCGCGCGCACGAGTACAATGACCCCGACGTGGCACCTCGGCGCGTGAGAAGGCGGACATGCGCCCTGGTTCTGGCCGTGCTCGCGAGCGCGGGCAGCGCTGGCGCGCAGCCGGGGCAGTCTCCGAAGGAGGCCGCCCATGCCCTCATGGACGAGGCGGATCGGCTCGTCGAGCAGCGGAAGCTCGACGAGGCGCTCGTGCGCTACGAGCAGGCGCACGCCCTCATGCACGTGCCCACTACCGGGATCGAGGTAGCGCGGACGCGTGCCGCGATGGGGCGGCTCGTCGAAGCGATCGAGGCGGCGCTCGAAGTGCAGCGGCTGCCGAAGAAGGACGCCGAGCCACCGGCGTTCACCGCAGCGCGGCGCGAGGCGGAGGAGCTCGCGGCGCGTCTGACGCTGCGTGTGCCCACCGTGCAGGTCGATCTCGCGCCCGACCTCGATCCGAATCGCGTTCGCGTGGAGATCGACGAGCAACCCGTCCCGCCGTCCCTGGTCCTCGCGCCGCGGGCGGTGAATCCCGGGAGGCGCATCGTGCGGGTCTCGAGCCCCGGTCGCGTCGCGAAGACGTTCACGGTGGACACGAAGGAAGGCGGCCGGACGCGCCTCCGGGTCGTGCTCGAGGAAGGCAGCGAGGGAGGCGGTCTCCCGCCGCTCGCGATCGCGGGGATCGCGGTCGCGGGTGTCGGGCTCCTCGTCGGGAGCATCACCGGCGTCGTGTCGCTCGGGCAGGCATCCGACGCGCGCACGCTCTGCGGCCCCGACACGAGCAACTGCGACCCGGCGGCGCGGAGCGCGATCCGTGACGCGAAGACGACGGGATGGGTGTCGACGATCAGCTTCGTCGTCGGTCTCGCCGGCGGCGGCCTCGCCGCGCATGCGCTCCTCACGCGTCCGAGCCCGAGCACCACCGCGGGCGGCTTCGGGGGGACGTTCTGATGCGCGTCGTGATCCTGCTGCTCAGCGCTTCAGTTGTAGCTTGCACGTTCCTGTCGGGGGTCGAGTCGCTCGAGGTCGGCTCCGACGCGGCACCCGAGGCAGGCGCCCCCGAAGGCGGCTCGTTCTTCTTCCGCGACGGCGCCGCGCCGACGCCCGAAGCGAGCACGCCGTCGGCGAACACGTGCGGCGCCCAGGGCGAGTGGACCGAGTGCGTCGCCGACTCGCTCGTCTCGTGCGCGACGGAGTGCTCGCGCCGCGGAAAGACCTGCGTGGAGAGCTGCTGCGCGACCGACGAACAGGGCCAGTACCCGGCGCGGGTCGGGGCGATCTGGCCCGTGAGCCTCTCCTCGACGTGCTCGGAGCCTTCCGTCGACGCACGGACCGAGAAGGGATTCCTGTGTAACGACCCGATGTTGCCGCTCGGTCTCCAGGTCCGCTGCTGCTGCCGGTGAATAGCGCGAGCCGCGGGCCGTCTGAAGGCGCGATGCCTTCACCGCTGCACCCCGTTGCGTCCCTCTCCTTCCTCGCCCTCGCCTCCGCGCTCGCCGCGCTTCCGGCGTGCACGGTGGAGACGAAGGAGGTCACCGCGCCGCCTCCCGCCGCCTCGTCGGAGACGCCGTCCGAGCCCCCGGCCGAGACGCCGAGCGAGAGCAAGCCGGCCGAGGCGCCTGCACCGCCGAAGGACCTCGATCGCGTCGTCTTCTCCGGCCAGTTCGCGTCCGTCGATCTCGTCTACGACCGCGTCAGCCGCTTCCTCGTCCTCGACATGAAGGGCGAAGCGAGCCAGCTGACGAGCAGCGATCCGTCCGTCGGCGTGCCGCTCGTGACGACGGTCACCGAGTCGACCGACTACGAGCTCCTCTATCCGCAGCTCGGCGGATGCGACAAGCCCCCGAAGCTCACGTTCGAGGGCACCACGATCAAGGTCGCCCTCTCGCGCGGAGGCGAGCCGAACGCGACGATCTCGGGCTGCTACTACCTCGCGCAGGGCGTCCGCGCGACGGACGGCGGCTTCCAGGCGCGCCTCACGAACCTCACGCTCCGCGACGGACGCAAGGTGAAGGAGCTGCTCGTCGACCTGAAGGGGCCGGCGCGCTGAGGCTCACTCCGGTTCGAGCATCAGCGCTTCGTACAGGATGTCGAGGCGCTCTTTGAGCTCGGTGTTGCCCGGATCCTCGTGGCAGGCGCTGATCAGCGCGACGCGCGCTTGTTCGAGGTTTCCCGCCGAGAGCGCTTGATCGGCCTTCGCCGCGAAGCGCTTCGCACGCGGATCCTTCGCGATCATGAAGAGAGTCCGCTGCTCGAACCTCGGCTTCTCCTCGACGGCGTGCACATCGAGACGGACGCCGCTCCCCTTCGCGAGCTCCGCGTCGTAGCGCTTCCGGAGGTGCGGACGGCGGAGGACGTTGTACGCCTCTACGAGCTTCTTGAAGACGCGGGACGCGGCCTCTGCCACCTCCGGCTCGTCCTCGACGAAGCGGTCCGGGTGACAGCGGAGCGAGAGCTCGTGGAACGCGAGCTGCACCTGCGCCGGCGACGCGTTCGCCGGAACGCGCAGCACGTCGTAGTAGGTCATCGACTCGAGCGACTCGGCCCAGGCGATGAACGTGATCGGCGCCGCCACGCCGTCGAGGATAGCGCGCGCAAAGGCTTCAGGCGACGGCGTGGCGCGCTTGTCGCGCCGCCATCTCGGCGAGCGTCGATTCGTCGGTGCTCGTGCCGAGGAGGCGCATCTCCGCACGTGTCTCGCGCCCCGTCTCCGCGTCCTTCGCGCTCACCTTGAGGATGCCGTCGGCGTCGAGCTCGAACGTGACTGCGACCTTGACCTCGCCGCGCCGTGCGGGGCGGAGGCCGCTCAGCTCGAGCTCGCCGAGGTACGTGTTCTGGGCGAACTTGACCGACTCCCCCTGCGCGACGCGCACCGTCACCGTCGTCTGGCGATCGGACGCCGTGAGGAACGCGCGAGTCTTCTCACACGGGACGGGCGAGTTCGCGTCGATGATGGCGTCCGAGTACCCGCCCACCGTCTCGACGCGCAGGCTGAGCGGCGTCACGTCGATGAGGAGCGGCGCGTCCTGCTTCGTCGCGACCGCGCTTCCGCGCGCGTAGTCCTCCTTCGTCGGCGCGAGATCGAGCTCGAGGGAGATCGCGGCCGCATTCGCGAGCTGCGAGGCCGTCCCGCGCTCGGCCGCGGCGACCTCGCCGGCCGAAGGCGGCGCCGGCACGATCGCCGTTCCCGGGAGGTCGAGATCGGGCGCCGAGAGGCGCGCGGCCGCGGGGTGGGGACGGCTCGACGCACGCGCAGGCTTCGGTGCGGGTTCCGCCGGGGCGAGCTCGGGACGCACGGGCTGCCCGTCGATCGGCGGAAGCGAGCTCGTCCTCCCGCGCGGCGAGAGCGCGGCGTGATCCGACTTGCCTGCGCGCGGCGTCCCCGCCGGCGGCGACGGGTGGCGCTCGGCGATCGTCGGCTTCGTGCGCGCGTCCGGCACCGGCGCGGAGGCCGGGATGACGACGGGCGTGAACGCTTCGGCAGGCGTCGGCGCGGGCGGCGAGAACGTGATGACCGCGGCCGACTTCGAGAACGCGATGTACTGCGGGACGTCGGGCGCCGGCGGCGCCGCGGGCGCCGCCTTCGTGCTCGCGCTCGAAGGCGCAGGACGCGGAGGTGATGCCGGACGCATCGGGTCGATCGGCGTCTCCGGCCGGCTCCCCTGCCGCGGTCGGATCGCGGGCGCATTGCCGGGCGCGAAGGCCTGCGGTGTCGTCATCGGCCGCTGCACCGTCTTCGCCTTCGGCTTCGTCCGGTTCAGCGCGTGCGCCTGGATTGCGGCGCCGAGCGCGACCACCTCGTCGGGGTTCACCTTCAGGTGCGGAGGCTGGGCGAACACTTGCTGGACGAGGCGATGGACGAGCGGCATCCGCGTCGAGCCGCCGACGAGGATCACGCGGTCGAAGGCCTTCGGCGTGAGCCCGATGATCTCGATCGACTGACGCACGACGCCGACCGTGCGCTCGATGAGGGGCAGGACGAGGCGCTCGAGCTCGACGCGCGAGAACGAGAACGGCATCACGATCGGCCTCCCGTCGGGGCCGTAGCCGACGCCTTCGATCACGTGCGTGACCTCCTCCTTCGTCGAGAGCTGCTTCTTGATCTCCTCGGCAAGGAAGCGGAGGCGGGAGAAGGCGACCGGGTTCGTGCGCGGATCGAGGTTGAAGCGCTTCGTGACCTCGAGCGCGATGCGCTCGCCGAGGATGCGATCGAGGTCGTCGCCGCCGAGAGCGGTGTCGCCGGCGGTGGCGAGCACTTCGAAGACGTTGCCGGTGAGGTCGAGCAGCGTGACGTCGAACGTGCCGCCGCCGAGGTCGTAGACGGCGATCTTCTCGGCCTTGGCGATCGACTGGCCGTACGCGAGAGCGGCCGCCGTCGGCTCGTTCAGGATCCGCATCACGTCGAGGCCGGCGAGCTTGCCCGCGATCTTCGTCGACGCGCGCTGGAGATCGTTGAAGTTCGCGGGCACCGTGATGACGGCGCGGTCGACCGTCGTCTTCAGCGCCGCCTCGGCGATCGCCTTCGCCCGACGGAGGACGAACGCGCTGATCTCGGGCAGCGCGTAGTCGACGCCACGCGCATGGACCATCGTGCTCTTCTTCGCGCCCTCGACGAGCTGGAACGGGAACCGCCCCTGCGCGGCCCTGACCTCGTCGGAGTCGAACGCGCGCCCGATGAGCGGCTTGATCGAGAAGATCGTGCTCTCCGGATCGATGAGGCGACGCTCGCGCGCGGGCTCTCCGACGAGGACGGTGCCGGACGGATGAAAGGAGACGACCGACGGCAGGAGGCGACGACCTTCCTCGTCCTCGAGCGTGACCGCCACCCCGTCGACGACCGCGGCGACCGCGGTGTTCGTCGTGCCGAGGTCGATGCCGATGGCGACACTCATCCGGACGGAAGGATATCAGAGAGGATCCGTCCGGCGCGCACCCCGGCGACGAAATGACAACGGCAGAGCATGCTCTTCGCCAGAATGCGCCGCCGCGATGTCGGCGCGCGCGCGGGACGGCCGCGTTTCCCGTGGTTCGGTGCCGATCACGAGCGGCACACCCGCTGCAGCAGAGCCCGGGCATGCCCCTCCCCTCCCGCTTGCCCAAGGCCGTCCTGGCCGTCTTCCTCGGCGCGACGGCGCTCGCCGCCGTGTCCGCCGCCCTCCATCCCGACCGGCGCTTGCCCACGTACGCCGGAACGCGCGCGGCCGTCGAGGCCGAGTGCCGTGTCTACCGCTCCGATCCGCGTCACCGTGACGCCGGCGTGTGTCGAACGGCGAAGGACGGGAAGCCGCTCGCGGTCGTCCCGCTCTTCCAGAAGGCGAAGGCCGACCTCGCGCTCGTCTCGGCCCGGGTCGCCGCGGGCGACAAGGACGGCGCGCGCCTCACGATGATGCAGGTCCTCCGTGACGCCGATCGCGCAGAGCGGCACGGGCGCTTCCTCGATCGGCTCGTCGCGAGCCGTCTCTTCGACGCCGCGCTCGACGTGATGGACGCTCACGCCGACGTGTTCGACGGCCCGTTCGTCGCGGATGCGTTCTCGAACGTGACGCCCGACAGCGGCGCGCGCGCGATCCGGGTCGACACGATGGATGTGGTGCAGAGCGGACTGTCGGGCATCGACGGTGTGCGGCCGGCGTTCCGCCCGCTGCTCGCGCGCGTCGTGCCCCTCGCGCTCGCGGAGCTCGTCGAGCGGCGGAGCGCGATGGAGACCGCGATCCGCGCGGGGGACGTCGCCGGCTGCAAGAAGGCATCGAAGCGCACCTGGCCCGCGATCGGGACCGTCTCGGAGGGCTACGACGAGATGCTCTGCGACCGCGCCGCCGAGCTGTCGAAGACGGTCGATCGCGTCGCGCGCGTCCGGGCGAGCGCAGGCCTCCCCCACGCGCGCGCGGCGCGGCAGCGATGACGGTCCCACTCCGTTGACGCGCCCCGTCACGCGGGCGACGCGGAGATCATGCGCCGCTGCGGAGGTCGGGACCGTTGCGCGTCATCCGCTTCAGTGGCATCCCTCACACATGAGCGCGCACACGACGATGAGGGCTCCCGACCGAGGCCCTCGTGGCCTGGTCGACCCCTTCCGGCTGTCGAAGGCGAAGGCGCTCCACAAGCTGAACGTCGCCGGCGTGCTCGCCGTCCTCGCGCTCCTGTTCTCGTACGGCGTCGGCCCGGGCGTGAACGTCGTGCTCGGTCCGCTGTGCGGGGTCGGCGCGCTCGTGTTCCTCGCCCAGGCGATCCGCGGGCTCGCGGATCCGACGCGCGCGTTCACGAACCTCGGCTCCGATGCGAAGACGCGGCACGCCGCGATCGAAGCGGCGCTCGCGGACCTCGCGCGCGGCGCGCGCACGCTCGCGCTACCCGACGGTGCGGTGCACGCGAGCCGGTCGTGGCTCGTCGTCCGGACCTCGCGTGACATCGCCGTCGTCCGTCGCGAGGAGATCCTCCGCGCGCAGATCGAGAAGGGCTCGCAGTGCCGGAAGCTCGTGCTGGCGCTCGCTTCCGGCTCCGTCGTCTCCGCGCAGCTCGCGCCCGAGACGAACGACACGCACTTGATGCTGCAGCTCGGTCAGGCCCTCGGCGGGTGACCGCGTCGCACGACGGCGACACGCTGGATCGCCCGCGGATGTAGGCCTCGGCCAGACCTCGCGAATCTCCGTCGAATCGCGGGCATCGCACTCGCGCGCCTCGTGGCTCGAGGGGTGGAACGCCCGCTGCTCCACGAGCTCGCGATGCGAAGCACGATCCTCGGTGCACTGGTGGTGGGCGTCGTCGCGACGGCGACGGGATGCGCGAGCGAAGTGCCCGGCGCGTACCAGGACGTGCAGAAGCCCTCGGCGGCCGCGAAGGTGACGACGTCGACGCGCACGCGAAAGCTGTCAGGGCTGCCGACGTGGCAGATCTACAACGGCCACGGCCAGATCGCGGCGCTCGGCTTCGACAAGAAGGGCAAGCCCGTCGACGGCCTCAAGGTCGTCTTCGCCGACGCGAGCGGGCCGGTGAAGGGCGTCCGCTTCGAAACGGTGAAGACGCGCCGCGTCCTCCAGCTCGACGAGCAGGGCAACGCCGTGAAGAACACGATGAAGCTCTCCGACCTGCGCACGTTCTACGGCGGCTTCCGCGCGATCCGCGCGTTCGCGGGAAAGTCGAAGGCGAGCACGACGACGACGAAGGCGATGCGCGCCTTCGCGGACGAGGGCTGCGGAGTCGGGGACGTGGCCGGCTTCGTCGGCGATTGCTGGAAGCACGGCGGCTGCATCGCCGGCGGCGTCGCGACCGGCCTCTCTCCGGCCGGTCCGGGCGCCGGTGTCGCGGCGGCGCGGGTGTGTCTCGGCAAGATCGACATCCCCTCGCACATCGCGTGCGGAACCTCGGCCTACAAGGTCGGGAAGTGCGCCTACGACAAGGCGAAGGAGCTCGCGAAGAAGTACCTGTCGGGTGAGTCGAAAGCAGACAAGGCAGCCGCGGAGAAGGCCGCCGCCGAGAAGGCGAAGGCCGAGGAGAAGCCGGTCGAGAAGAAGACGCCCGAGGAGTGTCAGTTCTCCGTCGACAAGAGCGGTTGCGAGGACCTGAAGGGCGCGGACGCCGAGAAGGATCCGAACGATCCGGAGAAGGACCCCGACGATCCGGAGAAGGATCCCGATCCGGAGAAGGATCCCGACGGCCCCGACGCGCAGGATCCGAACGACCCCGACGCAGAGGATCCCGAAGCGCAGGAGCCGAGCGATCCGGACCTCACGTGCTCCGAGGGTGACGAAGTCTGCAGCCCCGACGGCGAGACCGAGGCGTCGGCCGACGAAGATCCGGCCGAGACCCCCGACGAAGAGTCCGAGCTCGATCCGAACCCGGACGATCCGGAGGAGACGGCCGAGAGCGAGCCGTCCGACGAGCCCGAGGAGGAGGTCGCCTCCGACGAAGGCTCCGGCGAGGGCGAACCGGAGCCCGAGGCGAACGAGGAGCCGCCGCCGCCGGAGGACAACGGCGTCACGGAGGCATCCTTCGGCCTCCGCGTGCGCGCCTTCAAGGCGTCGACGTCGAAGAGGACCGCTGCACGGCTCGGCGGTGCATGCCGCGCCAACCACGTCCTGCAGTGCGGCGTCCGCACGGGGAACGCCTACTGCCGGTGCGTCTCGCTCTGAGCTTCAGCCGGTCGCGGCCAGCATGCGCGTCGGCCTGAGCGTCGCATCGACGGCGGCCGCCACCCGGCGACCGTCGGCGATCGCCCACACGACGAGCGACTGACCACGCGAAGCGTCGCCGGCCGCGTACACGCCCGGCACGTTCGTGCGTCCCGCCGCGTCGGTGACGACGTTCCCGCGCGCGTCGAGCGCGAGCCCCAGCTGCTGGACGATGCCCGGCCTCGAAGGCCCCGTGAACCCCATCGCGAGCAGCGCGAGGTCGCACGGCAGCTCGAACGCGGAGCCCGGCACCTCGCGAATCGCACCCCCGACGAGCTCGACGCGCACGGCGGCGAGCTTGGCGACCTTCTTGCCCGAAGCGTCCGCGACGAAGCCCTTCGTCATGACCGCGAACTCGCGCGCGCAGCCTTCCTCGTGCGAGGACGACGTCCGCATCACGAGCGGCCACGCCGGCCACGGGTTCTCCGGCATCCGGACGAGCGGCGGCTTCGGCATCAGCTCGAAGTTCGTCACGCTGAGCGCGCCCTGCCGGTTCGACGTGCCGATGCAGTCGGAGCCGGTGTCGCCGCCGCCGATCACGACGACGTGCTTGCCGGTCGCGAGGATCGCGCCCTCGTCCGCCAACCGATCTCCGGCGACGCGCCGGTTCTGCTGGGTGAGGAAGTCCATCGCGAAGTGCACGCCTTCGAGCTCGCGCCCGGGCACGACGAGATCGCGCGGGACGCGCGCACCGAGGCAGAGAACGACCGCGTCGAACGTCTTCCGGAGCTCCTCGCCGCCGAGATCTCGGCCGATGTCGACGCCGGTCCGGAAGGTGACGCCTTCGGCCGTCATCTGCTCGATGCGCTTGTCGAGGATCTCCTTCTCCATCTTGAAGTCGGGGATCCCGTAGCGGAGGAGACCGCCGAGGCGGTCGTCACGCTCGAAGAGGAAGACGTCGTGGCCCGCGCGCGCGAGCTGCTGCGCGCAGGCGAGCCCCGCCGGGCCGGAGCCGACGACGGCGACCTTCTTGCCGGTCCGCATCTTCGCGCGCACCGGCTCGAGGCCGCGCCCGTCGGCGAACGACGCCTTGCCGATCGTGCGCTCGACGTCCTTGATCGTGACCGGCACGTTCTCGATGTTCAGCACGCACGCCGCCTCGCACGGCGCCGGGCAGACGCGCCCGGTGACGTCGGGGAAGTTGTTCGTCGCGTAGAGGACGGCCTCGGCCTCCTCCATCTTCCCGCGCCACACGAGGTCGTTGAACTCGGGGATCACGTTCCCGAGCGGGCAGCCCTGGTGACAGAACGGGATGCCGCAGTCCATGCAACGCGAGGCCTGCGCGCGGAGCTCCTCCGGCGACGGCTCGACGATGAGCTCGCGGTAGTCGGCGAGGCGCTCCGCGACGGGGCGCTCGCTGTGCTCGTGTCGTTCGACCTTCAGGAATCCGCGCGGGTCTGCCATGACGTCAACCCTTCACGACGCGCAACGAGAGCTTGTCGCCCGTGGCCGTGCCGGTGCCCGTGCCCGCTCGCTCCGCCAGCACGCGTTTGTACTCGGTGGGGATCACCTTCACGATCTTCGCGAGCGTCGCCTCCCACGTCGCGAGGAGGCGGAGCGCCTTCGGGCTCTGCGTCCGCGTCGCGTGCTCGACGACGAGGTCGTGGACGAGCTTCGCGTCCTCTTCGCCCGCGAGCGGCTCGAGCGTCACCATCGCCTTGTTGCAGCGTGCGGCGAAGCGACCGTCCTCGTCGAAGACGTAGGCGGTGCCGCCGCTCATCCCGGCGCCGAAGTTGCGGCCGGTCGTACCGAGGACGACGACGACGCCGCCCGTCATGTACTCGCAGCCGTGGTCGCCGACGCCCTCGACGACCGCCATCGCGCCGCTGTTGCGGACGCCGAAGCGCTCGCCGCCGCGACCGGCGAAGAAGACGCGCCCACTCGTCGCGCCGTAGAGGACGGTGTTGCCGACGATGACGTTCTCGGCCCAGTTGAACGTCGCCGTCTCTGGCGGACGGACGGACAGCACGCCGCCGGCGAGGCCCTTGCCGACGTAGTCGTTCGCGTCGCCCTCGAGCGCGATGCTCATGCCGCGGACCGCGAAGGCGCCGAAGGACTGGCCGGCGGTGCCGGTCGCCTCGATCTGCACCGTGTCCTCCGGGAGGCCGGCTGCGCCGTAGCGCTTCGCGATCTCGCCGGCGAGCATAGCGCCGAAGGTGCGGTGCGCGTTCGTGATCCCGAAGTGCATCCGGACCTGCTCGCCGCGGTCGAGCGCGGGACGCGCGACCTCGATCAGGGTGCGGTCCGGCACGTGCGAGGTGATGTTCTTCTGCGCCTCGGTGTTCCGGACCTCGACGCCTTCGCGCGGACGCGCGAGCACGCGGCCGAAGTCGAGCAGCTTCGCCTTCGGGTGCGAGACGTCGTCCCGGACGACGATGTTCTCGACGCGGCCGACCATCTCGTCGAGCGTGCGGTAGCCGAGCTCCGCCATGATCCGGCGGAGCTCCTCGGCGACGAAGAACATGTAGTTGATGACGTGCTCGGGCTGGCCGGTGAACTTCGCGCGGAGGACGGGGTCCTGCGTCGCGATCCCCACCGGGCACGTGTTCAAGTGGCACTTGCGCATCATGATGCAGCCCTGCGCGACGAGCGGTGCGGTCGCGAAGCCGAACTCCTCCGCGCCGAGGAGCGCGGCGAAGGCGACGTCGCGGCCGGTCTTGAGCTGACCGTCGACCTGGAGGACGACGCGCGAGCGGAGGTCGTTCAGCGCGAGGACCTGCTGCGCCTCCGCCAGCCCGAGCTCCCACGGCGTACCGGCGTGCTGGATCGACGAGAGCGGGCTCGCGCCCGTGCCGCCGTCGTGACCGGCGATGAGGATCACGTCCGCGTGCGCCTTCGCGACGCCCGCCGCGACGGTTCCGACGCCCGTCTCGCTCACCAGCTTCACGCTGATGCGCGCGTTCGGGTTCACGTTCTTCAGGTCGAAGATGAGCTGGGCGAGATCCTCGATCGAGTAGATGTCGTGGTGCGGCGGCGGCGAGATGAGCGTCACGCCCGGCGTGGAGTGACGCACGCGCGCGATGACGGCGTCGACCTTGTGCCCCGGGAGCTGACCGCCCTCGCCGGGCTTGGCGCCCTGCGCCATCTTGATCTGGATCTCGTCGGCGTTGACGAGATAGTGCGTCGTCACGCCGAAGCGGCCGGAGGCGACCTGCTTGATCGAGGAGCGACGGAGATCGCCACGGTCGTCGCGGAGGTAGCGGACCTCGTCCTCACCGCCTTCGCCCGTGTTCGAGCGACCGCCGATCCGGTTCATCGCGACGGCGAGCGTCTCGTGCGCTTCCTTCGAGATGCTGCCGAAGCTCATCGCGCCGGTCGCGAAGCGGCGGACGATGAAGCGCGCTTCCTCGACCTCGTCGAGATGCACGGGCGAGCCGTTCGGCGCGAAGTCCCAGAGGCCACGGAACGTGACCGGTGCGTCCTTCTGCTCGTTGATGATCGAGGCGTACTCGTCGTAGCTCTTCGCGTCGGAGAGGCGGACCGCGCGCTGGAGCGCGGCGACGCTCTTCGGCGTCCAGAGGTGACGCTCGCCCGTCGCCCGCCAGGCGTAGACGCCGCCGACGTCGAGCTCCGCGGCGCCTTCGTGATCGTGGCCGAGCGGCGCGGCGTCGAGCGAGAAGCCGGAGGCGTGCCGCATCCGCGCCTCACGGGCGATCTCGGAGAGGCCGATCCCGGAGAGCGGCGAGGCCGTGCCGGTGAACCAGCGGTCGACGACCGCCTTCGAGATGCCGACCGCCTCGAAGATCTGCGCGCCGTGGTAGCTCGCGATCGTGCTGATCCCCATCTTGCTCATCACCTTGAGCAAGCCCTTGCGGAGCGCGTAGACGTAGTTTTTCGTCGCGGTCGTGAGGTCGACCGTCTTGTCGCCCTCGAGCGCCTTCGCGGCGACGAGCTCCGCGATCGACTCGAACGCGAGGTACGGGTTCACCGCGCCGGCGCCGTAGCCGACGAGGAGCGCGACGTCGGCGACCTCGCGCGCGTCGCCGGTCTCCGCGACGATGCCGACCCGCACGCGCTTGCCCTCGCGGATGAGGTGGTGGTGCACCGCCGAGACCGCAAGGAGGCTCGGGATCGCGACGCGCGCGGGAGACACGCCGCGATCGCTCACGACGAGGAGGCTCGCGCCTTCGTCGACCGCGCGCGACGCCCGGATACAGAGCTCGGTGAGCGCCTCCTCGAGCGCGCGGGCCGGGTCGCCGGCGACGGGGAACGTCGCCTCGAGCGACGTCGTGCGGAAGCCCGGGATCTCGCTCCGGAGGAGCTTCGCCATGTCGGCGTTCGTGAGGATCGGATGCGGGAGCTCGACGAGGCGGCACTGCTCCGGCTTCTCGCCGAGGAGGTTGCCTTCGCCGCCGACGCACGAGACGAGGCTCATGACGAGGTCCTCGCGGATCGGGTCGATCGGCGGGTTCGTCACCTGCGCGAACTGCTGCTTGAAGTAGCGGAAGAGCGTGACGGGGCGATCGGACAGGACGGCGAGCGGGATGTCGGCGCCCATGCTGCCGACGGGCTCCTCGCCCTGCTGCGCCATCGGCGCGAGGAGGACGCGCATGTCCTCGCGCGTGTAGCCGAAGGCGCGCTGGAGACGCGAGCGCTCCTCGCGGTCGAGCGAGAAGAGGGCCGGCACATCGGGGAGACGTGCCAGCTCGATCTTGTTCTCCTCGACCCACTGCGCGTAGGGCTTCTGGCTCGCGACCTGCTTCTTGATCTCCTCGTCGGAGACGATCCGGCGCTGCTTCGTGTCGACGAGGAACATCTTGCCGGGCTGGAGCCGGCCCTTCTCGACGACGTCGGCGGGATCGATGCTGAGGACGCCGAGCTCGCTCGCCATCACGACGAGGCCGCTCTTCGTGACGACGTACTTCGCGGGGCGGAGGCCGTTCCGGTCGAGCGTCGCGCCGATCAGCTCGCCGTCGGTGAAGCAGAGCGCGGCGGGGCCGTCCCACGGCTCGACGAGCGACGCGTGGTACTCGTAGAACCCGCGCTTGTCGGCCGGCATGTCCGTTTGCGTGCTCCACGCCTCCGGCACGAGCATCATCATCACGTGCGGGAGCGTGCGGCCGCCGGCAACGAGGAAGTCGACCACGTTGTCGAGCGAGGCGGAGTCGGAGCCGTCGGGGCGGATGATCGGCTTGAAGTCCTGGAGGTGCTCCTCGAAGAGCTTCGACTCGAGGAGCGCTTCGCGCGCGCGCATCCAGTTCTGGTTGCCGCGGAGGGTGTTGATCTCGCCGTTGTGCGCGATGCGCCGATAGGGGTGCGCGCGCTCCCAGGTCGGGAACGTGTTCGTCGAGAAGCGGGAGTGGACGAGGGCGAGCTGGCTCTCGAAGTCGTCCGACTGAAGGTCCTTGTAGAATGCACCCAGCCGCTCGGGGAGCATCAGGCCCTTGTAGACGATGGTGCGCGACGAGAGGCTCGAGACGTAGAAGTCGTCGCCGTAGCCGTTCTTCGAGCACGTCGTGCCCGCGCGCTTGCGGATCATGAAGAGCGTCCGCTCGAACGCCTTCTTGTCGCTCATGCGCGCGATGAAGAGCTGGCGCATGACCGGCATCGAGCCGCGCGCGATCGGGCCGATCGTGCGCACGTCGATCGGGACGTCACGCCAGCCGATGACCTTCTGGTTGTGGTAACGGACGATGTCCGTCAGCACCTTCATCTGGAGCTGCGCCTTGTTCGGGTCGCGCGAGAGGAAGCACTGCGCGACGCCGTAGTCGCCCGCGAGCGGCAGCTCCTTGCCCTCCTTCTCGAGGACGCGCTCGAAGTAGCGATGCGGGATCTGGCAGAGGATGCCCGCGCCGTCGCCCGTGTTCGGGTCGGCACCCGCGGCGCCGCGATGCGCGAGGCGGCGCAGGATCTCGAGGCCCATCTCGACCGTGCGGTGGGTTGCCCCGCCCTTCAGATCGGCGACGAAGCCGAGCCCGCACGCGTCGTGCTCGTGACGCGGCTCGTAGAGGCCGATTTCCTCGGGAAGGCCGAGCTGGGGCGATCGCATGGCAGCCCCCTCTTGTAGCAATGCATGACGCGGTGCGCTAGGTCGACCGTAGGGCGGTACGTGGCGCCGTCGCCTGCTGCGGCTCGGGCTCGAGGGTCCGGCGACGCTGGAGCGTCCGCGCGACGATCCACGAGAGCGCGGCCCAAGCGGCGCCGGCGGCCCAGCCGCCGAGGACGTCCGACGGCCAGTGCACGCCGATGTACACGCGGCTCACGCCGACGAGCAGCGCGAGGAGCACGGCCCAGAGGAGCGCGTAGGCCTTCAGCACGCGGCTCTTCTGGTAGCGCGCGAGGAGCGCTCCGAGGGTGAGGTACACCGCGGTGGAGAGCATCGAGTGCGCGCTCGGGAAGCTCGCCGAGGAGACGTACGCGAGGTGCGGGACGACGTCCGGTCGAGGTCGCGCGAAGAGGTCCTTCAGCGCGTAGGCGAGGACGGTCGCGCCCGTGATCGAGCTCGCGACGAAGGCGGCCGCGCGGCGGCGTCCCACGAGGAGGAGATGACCGACGACGCCGATCGTGAGGAGCGTGAGCACGACCGTTCCGCCGAGCGCCGAGACGTCACGCGCCATCTCCTCGAGCCAGCGAGGCCCGACCGGGTCTCCGGGATCGGTCGAGCTCCGGAAGAGGAGGAGCAGCGCGCGATCACCGCCGGCCCACTCGCCCTCGGTGACTTCGCCCGCGACTTTCGCGAACACGAACGCGAAGAGCGCGAGCACGGCGAGGAGGCCCACCGTCCCGAGCTCGTGCGATCCGATGAAGTGGAGGAGACGCCGGGAGTTCGTGCTGGAGCTCGTCACACTGTCTCGAGACGCATGCTCCGCGCCAGCGACGTCATGACTCCGCCACGACGACACGGGCGGGGACGAACGAGCGCCGCACCAGGTATGCGAGGGCAGCGATCGAGCCGAGGAGCGGCAGCGCGACGAGGTACGGGACGGCGTTCACGCCACGGGCGCGCGCGTCGCGCCGGATCCAGGCGCCGACGAGGAAGAGCGCGATCGTGAGGTCGAGGAGCATCTGCATCCCCCACGGCTCGCGCGCGGCGAGCGTGAGGAACCCGGAGTAGCCCTCGTGGAGGATCACTTCGACGCTGAAGACGGTGAACGGCAGGAGGACGAGCGCAGGGAGGAGCTTCTTCATGCCCGAGACGATGGCGGCGGGAGGTCATGACGGCCATGACCTCCGAGGTCATGACGGGCCGCGCGGCGACCGAGTAGGCTCGATCTCGTGGCCCCCCCCGTTCGGCGCACTGCTCCGGCGCTTTCGGAACCTGCGGAGCACGAGCCAGGAGAAGCTCGCCGCCGACGCGGAGATCTCGCCGCGCCACCTGAGCTGCCTCGAGACGGGCAAGGCGCAGCCGAGCCGCACGATGGTGCTCGTCCTCGGCTCCGCGCTCGATCTGCCGCTGCGCGATCGCAACGCGCTCCTCGAGGCAGCCGGGTTCGTCGCCGCCTACCGCGACGAGCCGCTCGACGGGCCCGAGGCGGCCTCGTTGAAGCGCGCAGTGGAGCTCGTCCTCCGCGCAGTGGAGCCGAACGGCGCCGTCGCGTGCGACCGCGCCTGGAACGTGCTCGCGATGAACGACGGCGCCGCGCGCTTGTTCGCCGCCTTCGCCGATCTCGAGAGCGCGCCGCCCGACGTGATGAAGAACGTCCTCGTCGCGACACTCCATCCGCGCGGGCTCCGTCCCGCGATCGTGAACTTCGAGGAGGTCGCCGCGCTGACGCTCGAGCGCGCGCGCCGCGAGAACGCACGCGCGGAGGGCGACCCGGCGATCGACGCGATCCGGCGGATCGTCGCCGACATCCCCGACCTGCCGCGCGCGATCCTCCCGCCCGGAACCGCGGGCCCGTTCCTGACCGTGCACCTCCGGCGCGGTGCGCACGAGGCGCGGCTCTTCACGACGATCGCGACGATCGGGACCGCGATCGACGCAACCGCGGAGGAGCTCCGGCTCGAGACGTGGTTCCCTGCCGACGACGCGACGGCGCGCCTCGTGCGTGATCTCGCGGCAGGCGCGTAGCTCAGGGCAGCGCCGGCCGCCGAGGCCCCGATGCCCAGCCCGGCCCGAGATCGACGGCCGGGAGGGGGCCCGCGGGGAAGCCCGGCTGCCGAGGCCCACGCACGAGGGAGGCGCGGTACGCGCGATCGACGGCGAGCACTTCCGCGACGCGGTCGCGTCGTGCCGCGACCCACGCCTGCCCTTCTCGCGGGCTCGGCGTGAAGAACGGAATCGCCTCCCGGCCGAGGACGTCCTCGAGCTCGCCCTTCGTCGCGGCGTGCACGTCGGCGTAGTGACCGTTCCCGCAGACGCGGCTGTTCCACTTCCAGCTCTCGAGGAGCAGCCCGCTCGGCGGCGCCGGGACGCGCACGCGATCCGCGACGGACCACATCCCGAGAGGCGCGTCGAGCTCGACGCTCGAGATCGCGAGGAGCTCGCGTGCGTGCGCGGACACCTCGACGAGCGCCGCCGTGCCCGGCGCGACCGCGCCGACGAACCGGCCCGCGTCGTCCACGAACACCGTGCTCGCGGACCCCGAGCACGCCGTGCGCGGATGGACGACGAGGAGCGCGCGTCCGTCGGCGTGCGGCTCGACGCGCGCGAGCTCGACGAGCGACGCATCGCTCGGATGAGGTCGTGCGGCCTCCGCGCGCATCCCCGGCGGCCCCGCGCGACCGACGCAGCCGGCGAGGAAGGCGAGCACGACGAACATCGAACGCGCCATGTCTTCCAGGCTAGGGCGCGCGAACAAGCCTCGCAACGCGCGCCGGCGCCATGGCAGGATGCCGAGCGTCATGTCCTCCGCGAAGCGCGAATGGCTCGGCTGGGCGGCCCTCGCGGCGCTCGTGCTCGGTCTCGGCGCGGTCGTGATCTGGTCGCTCCCGAAGGGCGGCGCGCCCGCGACGAGCGACGCCGGCGACGAGGCCGAGGACGCGGGTGAGCCGACGGCGGGCGGGCGCGGCTCGCTCGATCGTCCGCCCGAGGCGTCGGCCGACATCGCCCTCCTCGTCGAGGACCGCAATGACCTCGCCGAGAAGACGACCCGCGAGGCGATCGCGAAGCTCCTCGACGCGCGACACTGCGGCGGCGCGTGCGACGCGGTGAAGAAGATGGTGCTCGACGAAGGGCACTTCGATCTCGATCGCATGACGACCGAGGAGCTCGTGCTCCCCGCGAAGGACACCTGGGACACCGTCGCGGCGACGCTCACGAGCGAGGAGAAGGCGAGCCTCGATCGCCGCCCCGTCGCGGTCGTCGTCCGCACGCGCGGGCCCGGCGCGCCCGATCACCTCCCCGCCCGGACCGCGTTCGCCGTCACGACCGCGCTCGCGGAGTCGCTCTCCGCGCTGATCTACGACGAGACACTCCGCCGGATCGAACCGCTGCGGGAGCTCGCAAAGCGCGTGATCACCGCGCCGCTCGGCGAGCCCGTGCTGACGCAGCGCCACCTCGTCGTGCAGCTCTATCGTCAAGACGACGGCACCGCGCGGCTCCTCACCCTCGGGATGGCGCGGTTCGGCAGCCCCGACCTCTCGCTCCGCGGCGCGACGATGGCGGACGCGACCGAGCTCGCGCTCGTGCTCGACGCCGCCGCGGCGAAGGTCGCCGCGGGCACGAGCAAGCTGCCGCTCACCGTCTCGCTCGAGGACGTCGCACGCATCGCGGGGACGACGCCGAGCGCGCTCGCGAAGGATCCGTCCCGCTCGCAGCCCGTCGCGCTCGATGCCTTCGAGCCGCCGCGCACCGAAGGCGATCCCGACAACGAGATGGCGGAGCTCTTGCCGCCGGGAGGGCCCGGCGCCGAGAGCTGGGCCCAGGTCATCACGTCGCTCTTCCAGAAGGCGCCGCAGGTCGCGTTCACCGCGTTCGACGAGGAGCTCCAGAAGCTCGCGACGCGCGCGCGGAAAGAGCTCCCTTCCGCCCTCGCCCGGTTCCAGAAGGGCGAAGGCGCGCTCTTCGTGAAAGCGCCGTTCCCCGTCTCGGCGACGAACGCGGACGCGGGCTCCGAATGGATGTGGATCGACGTGAAGCGCTGCGATGCGAAGGCGTGCACGGGAGTCCTCACGAACACGCCCGCGTTCGCGACGAGCTTCGCCGAGGGCAAGCCGGCGACGACGAAGCGGAGTGAGATCGCCGACTGGCTCCTCCGGCTGCCGGACGGCGGCGCGGAGGGCGGCGAGTCGATCCGCGTCATCGAGCGGCGGAGCGTTTCGCGCTAGGGGCGTGTCCCTGAATCCAGGGCTCCGCTCCTTCTCGCCCGTGCCCGTGCCCGTGCCCGGCGGTCTGGGGTGCTGCGAGAGCGGAACTTGCTGTTGGTCGTAGCGCCGCTTGT
>JBDHVE010000057.1:0-50696 GCA_039809485.1 Polyangiaceae bacterium
GCCGCCGCGCTCGTCTCGATCGTGCCGCGGGACGAGAAGGCAGGCTAGGAGTCCTGCGGTGCCGGAGCGGCCGGCAGCGCCGCCGACGTCCCCGCCTGCGCCGCCTTCTTCGCGACAGCGTGCTCGACGAGGATGCCGAGCGTCATCCCGACGACGAACACGACGCCCGCGATCGAGCCCGACGCCGCGCTGACGAGCCCAGGACCGGGGCAGAAGCCGCCGAGGCCCCAGCCGACCCCGAAGAGCGCCGCGCCGAGCAGGAGCTTCGGGTCGATGTCCTTCCGCGTCGGGAGGTGGAACTTCGCGTCGAAGAGCGGAGAGCTCCGCTTCCGCACGAGGCGGCTCGCGATGAAGTGGACGGCGATCCCACCGACCATGACGAACATCAGGCTCGCGTCCCAGTTGCCGGCGAGGTCGAGGAACCCCTGGACCTTGGACGGCTTGGTCATGCCCGAGATCGCGAGGCCGACGCCGAAGAGCGCCCCGGCCGCGCCTGCCACGAGGTTCGGCTTCATCCCGCACCTCCGAGCACGTGACGCGCGAGGAAGACGGTCAGGAACCCCGTCGCCATGAAGGTCGCCGTCGCGACGAGCGAACGGACCGACAAGCGGCTGATCCCGCACACGCCGTGGCCGCTCGTGCAGCCGTTGCCCATCTGCGTACCGAAGCCGACGACGGCACCGGCGACGAGCGCGAGCGCGAGGCTCGGGGTCCAGCTCGAGGCGAAGGCGGAAGGCCAGACGAGCCGGACGACGAGCCCGGCGAGGAGCAGCCCGATGACGAACGACAGGCGCGTGGACCGGTCGCTCGTCCCCTTGCGGAAGAGGCCGCCGTAGAGGCCGCTGATCCCGGCCACTTTGCCGTGCGACCAGAGGAAGAGGCTCGCGGCGAGGCCGATGAGGCCTCCGCCGAGGAGCGCGGGAATCGGGGTGAAGTCGTGCATGGGGAACTGCTCGTTACGATGCCGGTTGGAGGGGTTTTGCGTCGGTCTTCGCCGCCGAACGACGGCTGACGTAGACCACGACCGAGAGGACGACGACGGCGATGCTCGCTGCAAGCATAGCCGGCAGCTGCTTCGCGAACAGGAAGAGGCCCATTCCGATGACGAGCCACGCGAAAGCGCGGCGGAGGACAGGGGCCGGGACCTTCGAGGCGAACCGAGCGCCGACGAGGCTCCCGAGGACGGACGCGAGCGTGATCGTCGCGACGAGCGTCCAGTCGAGGTGGACGTGGGCCGCATGGCCTGCGAATCCGGCGAACGACTGGAGGCCGATCACGAAGAGCGACGTCCCGATCGCCTCCCGCATCGGCACGCCTCCGAAGAGGACGAGCGCGGGGACGATGAGGAACCCGCCGCCGGCCCCGACGAGCCCGGAGATCACGCCGACGACGGCGCCGAGCGCGAGCACGTGCGGGACGCTGAGCGGACGCGGCGCGGCCCCGTCGTCCTTCCGCCCCTTCAGCATCATCGTGGCGGTCGTCACCATGATGACGCCGAAGAGGACGAGGAGGACGGCGGCGGGGATGAAGTGGGCGACGCGCCCGCCGAGATAGGCGCCCGCCATCGCGGCGCCGCCGAAGACGGCGCCCACCCTCCACTTCACGGCGCCCGCCTTCGCGTGCACGAGCATCCCGACGAGGCTCGTCGAGCCGACGACGAAGAGCGAGGTGGCGATCGCCGTCTTCGGCTCGACGTTCACGGCATAGACGAGCATCGGGAGGGTCAGGATCGCGCCACCGCCACCGAGCATCCCGAGGGTGATGCCGATGGCGGCGGCGAGGAACGCGGCGAGGACGAGCACTGCAGTGTCCTCCTCAGCGCTCGACGGGGAGCTTCGCGTCGTTGTACGCGAGCATGCCGCCGGTCATGTTGTAGACGTCACGGAACCCCATCGAGGCGAGCAGGGCCGTCGCGCGGCCGGAACGCCCGCCGGAGCGGCAGACGAGGACGAGCGTCTTCGACTTGTCCCATGCCTTCGCCGCCTCGGCGACGGTTCCGAGCGGCACGAGCTCGGCGCCGGGGATGTGCCCGAGCTCGCCGGTGAACTCGTGCGGCTCGCGCACGTCGACGAGCCGGACCCTTCCGCGGACCTCGGCGACGTCGGAGGCGGTGACCTCGCGGATGCCTTCGGGGGTGGTTCGGGCGGTCGTGCTCAGGAAGCTCATCTCTGTCTCCGTCTACGTGAAACGTGTTTCTCGTTGTTACAGGTCTGTTTCAGGCCGTTCAGTGCGGCTTGGGGGTGCCGTCCCGGTTGGTCGGCTTCCGCAGGTTCAGCGGCATCTTCAGGTATCGGATCCCGTTCCCTGCTTCGTCGGGCAAGCGGCCGGCGTCGATGTTCACCTGGACGCTCGGGTAGAGGAGACGCGGCGCGCGCAGCGTCGCGTCGCGCGCCTGACGCGCCTTCACGAACTCCTCGCGTGTCGTCTCGGCGCGGAGCTGGATGTTCTTCGCCTTCGAAGCGCCGATCGTGGTCTGCCACTTCACGTCGCGGCCGTTCGGCTGGTAGTCGTGCCCGACGAAGACGCGGGTGTCGTCCGGCAGCGCGTAGAGCTTCTCGTGGACCGACGTGTAGAGCGCGTCGGCGGAGCCCTTCGGGAAGTCGCAGCGCCCGGTGCCGTAGTCCTCCATGAAGACCGCGTCCCCGACGAAGACGGCGTCACCGACCTGGTAGCTCACGCAGGCGGGGGTATGGCCCGGCGTCGCGATCGTCTTCACCCGCAGCGCGCCGACCTCGAGGACCTCGCCGTCGGCGAGGAGCTTGTCGAACTGACCGCCGTCGGTGCGGAACGTCGCCGGCATGTCGAAGACGGGCTTGAACGTGGACTGCACTTCCGTGATCCGCTCGCCGATCGCGACCATCGCGCCCGGGTAGCGGGTCTTCAGCCAGGCGGACGCCGAGATGTGGTCGGCGTGCGCGTGGGTCTCGAGCACCCAGCGCAGCTGGAGGCCCTTCTCGTCGATGTACTTCGCGACGATCTCGGCGGACTCGGTGCTCGTCTGGGAGGAGAGCGGGTCGTAGTCGAGCACGGGGTCGATCACGACCGCGTCCTTCGACTTCGGGTCGGAGACGACGTACGTGAGCGTGAACGTGTTCGGGTCGTAGAAGGTCTCGATGTCGAACATGGGCGGCCTCGTTTCAGGTGAGAGCCATCGAGGCTCTGGAAGGGTTCGGGAATTCGCCGTTCACGCCCGCCCGCGGAGCATGCCGTTCCAGTACATGGAGGGCAGTCCGTAGGCCTTGAGCGCGTACATGCTGTAGCGCTCGCGCCGTTGGTCGAACGGGAAGCTCTCCATCGGCTTCCCGTCGTAGTCGAACTCGGCGAGGATCAGCTTCCCGTAGCCCGTCACGAGCGGACACGATGCGTAGCCGTCGTACTTCGAGGGCAGCGGCTTCCCGGCGCGGAACGCGAGGAGGTTCTCGGAGAGCACGGGCGCCTGCTTCCGGATCGCCGCGCCGGTGCGTGACGTGGGAAGGCTTGCGTTGTCACCCAGCGAGAACACGTTCGGGAAGCGCACGTGCTGCGTCGTGTACTTGTCGACCTCGACCCAGCCGTCCTTGGCCGCGAGGGCGCTCTTCTTCACCACGTCCGGCGCGCTCTGCGGCGGGACGACGTGGAGGAGCTCGTACGGGAGGATCAGCTCCTCGTTCGTGTCGAGGTTGCGGAAGACCGCTTCCTTCGACGGCGGCCGGACCGCGACGAGGTCGTGCCGGAAGTGGGTGATGATCTCCTTCCGCGCGACGATCGGCTCGAGCGCCTCGCGGTAGTGTTTCACGCCGAAGATCGCCGCAGCGGCCGAGGCGTAGATCACGTTCGACTTCTCGCGGACGCCGGTCTTCCGGAGCCAGTCGTCGGCGAGGTACATGATCTTCTGCGGAGCGCCCGCGCACTTCACGGGGGTCGACGGGAACGTGAAGATCGCGTTGCCTCCCTTGAAGTCGCGGAGGAACTTCCACGTGCTGTCGACGCTGTCGAAGCTGTAGTTGCTGCAGATGCCGTCCTTGCCGAGGTGGCCGCCGAGGCCGTCGATCTTGTGCCAGTCGAGCTGCATCCCGAGCGCGACGACGAGCTGGTCGTAGGTGACGTCGCCACCGGCCGCGAGCGAGACCGTGTTCTTCTCCGGATCGAAGGCACGGACGCTGTCCTTGATCCACGTCACGCCGCTCGGGACGTAGTCTGCCTGCGGGCGCTTCGAGATCTCCTTGTCGAAGACGCCACCACCCACGAGCGTCCAGATCGGCTGGTAGAAGTGGTGCTCGGAAGGCTCGACGACCGCGATGTCGAGGGCGGGATCGGCCTCGCGCAAGCGCGCCGCGACCGATAGACCGCCGGTGCCGCCGCCGACGACGAGGACGGAGTGATGACGGTTCATCGCGCACCTCCTTCCGGAAGCGCTCTGGCTGCGGGCGCCTCGAGGTCGCGGAGCGAGCCCCCGAACGAGCGCGCGAGGGTGAGCATGAAGCCGAGCGCGCGTTGCACGTCCTCGTCCGACGCTGCGCGGAGCGCGCCGAACGCGCCGACACGCGGAGGCGTCCGCTCGCTCGAAGCGGCGAGCGACCGGCCGAGCTCGGCGACGATGCGCACGGCCGACGGGTTGAAGACGCCGGACTCGAGGAGGAAGCGGACCTCCTCGACCTTGTCGAGGAGGGAGACGACCGCGGCGAGCGCCGCCGGTTGCGTCAGGCGGTCCATCACCTGGAGGAGCGTCCCGAGCCGCTCGTCGACGTCGACGCCTCGTGCCCGGAGGCCGTCGACGACGTCGTCGACGGTGTCGACCAGCGCCGCGACCGCAGGCGGCGCCTGTGCCGCGGCGGACTCGGCGCGCGCGGCCTTCGCCTCGAGGCGGGCGAGGCGCTGCTCGATCCGCTCCAGCGCGGCGAGCACGGGGTCGTGCCCGTTCGTGCCGTTGGCGCGGCCGGACGAATGGTGGATGGTCGTGGTCGTGGTCTCGTGCATCGACGGCCCCCTTCGACCGTCGACTCGGAGCAATGGGCGGGCCAACGTGCCCGGGACCGTTTCACCGCCGTTTCATGCGTTCCTGAAACACCGTGAAACACTCGGACGGCGAAGCAGCGAAACGCTTGAAACGCGTCAGCCGGAGAGCTCGTCTTCCATCGCGCGCTCCTCCACCGTGTGCGGGACCTCCGGCGCCGGGAGGCGCGTCGTCACGACGGGCACCGCCGCATGCCGCACGATCTTCTCCGCGATGCTCCCGAGGAGCAGGTGCGAGAGGCCCCTCCGGCCGTGGGTTCCCATCACGATCGCGTCCGCACCCGTCGCCTCGACCGTCTCGAGGATCGTCTCCGCGACGTCGCCGACCACGGCGAGGACCCGCACGTCGATCCCGCGGCTCCGGAGCGGCGCCGCGACCTCTTCCAGACGCGCGCGCGCCCCGCGCGACGTGTACTCGTCGACGCGGATCGGCTCGTCGGCGCCGGGCGGCTGGACGAGCGCATCGGCGTCGAGGTTCGCCGGCAGCTCGGACGCGTGCACGACCGTGATGCGTGCGCCGTGGAGCTCGGCGATCTCCGCCGCGAGCTCCAGCGCTCTCGCCGCGCACTGGGAGAAGTCATGAGGAACGAGCAGTCTCTTCCAGGGCATGATGCCGACGCTGTTGCACGAACGAGGCCGCACGCGTGCGAGCGGAAAGAGCGCTTCGCGGGCCCGTCGCGGCGCAACCCCGCGCAAGCCGCGCAAGACGTGCGCTGGCGCGGCGATTGCTCGTCCTCCGCTCGATGAAACGTTCCCTCGCTCCCGTCGCGGCGGCGCTGCTGCTCGCGTGCTCGCGACCTGCGCCGCCGTCAGCCGAAGCGCTGGCCTCCGAGGCGCGCGCTCTCGTCGCGAGCGACGGAGCCGTCCGCTGGACGAACGTCGCGTCGCTCCTCGGCGACGGCGTCGAGTCGTGCATCGACGGCCGCGCCGAGAACCCCGTCCTCGGCGCACCCGGCGGCGACATCGGCGAGATCCTCGTCGGGCTCTCGGCGCTCGAGCGCACCGCACGGGAGCCGATCGAGCTCACCCACTTCGACGAGCTCTTCGATGCGTACGAGTCCTCGTTCGGGAAGCTGTACATGCACACGGATCGGCACGCGATGGATCGGCTCGCCGATGCGATGCGCCGGGACGCGCGCTTCGCGGGGGTCGAGGTGCCGACCGAGCCGGACGCGCTCGCACGGTTCGTCCTCTCGCCGCCGGGCTCGCTGGAGCCTGCACTCCTCGAGCTGCTCACGCGCCCCGAGCACGTCGGCTGCAGCCACATGCGGTTCGCGCTGAGCGAACCGTCACGGTACGGCACTCGCGCGGAGCTCGCACGCGCCGTCGTCGCGAGCGCGTTCAGCCTCGCGTGGAGGAAACCCGGCAGCGTCGACTACGTCGTCCTCGACGGCGACCACCGGGAACGTGGCATCCTCGAGGTCCGCCTCGACCACGCCGTCGACGCCCACAGCCGCGTGCCGATGATCGCGCCGCATGCCGGCACGAAAGAGCTCTTCGTCCACCACCCCGACGTGAACGCGTTCGTCCGGCACGAGAACGGGACGTTCTTCCTCGAGCACGGCAAGGAGCTCGTGAGGCGAGCGCCCGACGAGGACGTCTACCTCCGCGAGCTCGACGCGCTCGCGGATCGGCAGGCGCGCGAGACGCTCTCGCGGATCGCACGCGGGCTGCCGACGGTGCATGCCGTAGTGAAGGGCGACGCGATCGAGATCGAGGGCCGCCGGATCGACCTCACTGCCTCCGGCGACCGACGGCTCGGGGTGCGCGATCCCTGACCAGCCTACTCGGCGGCGGCCGTCTCCGGCCTCGCCGCGCTTCGCGGGAAGAGCCGCGGCAGGAGCATGCCCGTCCGCGCGACGTACGCGTCCCACTCCGGGTACCGGGACATGCTCGCCTCCTTCATCTTCATGTTCGGCAAGAAGACCTGGAGCCACACCCACGCGAGCACCGCCCACGCGGCCCAGTGGCGGACGAGGAGCGCGTAGGCGCCGTAGAGCATCATCTCGCCGAGGTAGTTCGGGTGCCGGACGCGGGCGAAGAAGCCGGTCGTGATGAGCCCGCGCGCGTGCTTCAGCGTGAAGAACTTCTGCGCGTCGGCGCCGAACATCAGCGCAACGCCGAGCGTGTGGGCCGCGATCGCGACGCCGAGGAGGAGCGGAGACGCGGGCGGACGCGGGCCGAGGACGCCCGAGACGAGGAGGAACGGGAACGACCAGTACGGGCCGAGCACGAGGGCGAAGGCGACGAACGCCCCGCCGAACGTGACGCGCTTCCGCCAGCTCGGATCCGGGAAGACGACGTCCTTCGTGATCCAGAGGAGGCCGTAGCTGCCGTGGAGCGCGAGGTAGACGAACGCTTCCGTCGACCAGTTCCCGTACACCGCCATCAGCGCGAGGACGAACGCCGCCGTAGCGCCCTTTTGTGCGTTGATGACCCACGACAGCGAGAGGACGCGCGGACCTCCGAGGAAGTCTTCGCTCATGGTGCGATTGAGCGCGCTCTGCAGCTGGAAAATGCGTGCAGCGGGTCGGCCGGCCATGGTCCGGAGCCTAGCGCGCGACGCGCATCCGTGACGCATGAGTAACGCTGCGTTGCGCGCGGCAGCATCCGCACCATGTGCAAGGTCATGCGACCGAAATGACGAACATCACGCGTATTTCGCCGCCGATAACGACCGGCTCGTCATCCTTCCTGGCCCGGTTCGCGACGACGGCGGGGGCCGTCACGAAGCGGGCTCGCACCTCACAGGAAGGGATCCCCTCCATGACCACTCGATCACGCGCGGTCTCCTCGACGCTTCGCCTCGCTCTCGGCATCGGCACGGCAGCCCTCGTCGTCACGTCGACGCGGGACGCCCACGCCTTCCCGTCTCTTCCCGGGCTGTCGTTCGACATCCGCACCGTCTCTTCGCGCCCCGACGTCGTCACGGGGGGAGACGTGCTCGTCGAAGTCGACGTGCCTCGGTTCTATCCGACGCGCATGGTGCGCGTGCATCTCAACGGCGCCGACGTCACCGACGAGCTCCGCCCGGACGACTCCGGGAAGAAGCTCCGCGGCGTGGTCCACGGCCTGGTCGGCGGCGACAACCGCTTCGACGTCTACGCGAACCGCTGGGGCCTCGGCCATCCGGCCTCGACGCTCCACGTCCAGAACTTCCCGAAGACGGGCCCGGTCATCTCGGGCCCGCACGAGCAGCCGTACATCTGCCAGACCGAGACGTTCCGGATGCCGGACGGCTCGACGCTCGGTCCCGCGATGGATGCATTCTGCAATATCGAGACGCGGATCGACTACTACTACCGGACCGCGACGAACGCGTGGCGGAAGCTCCCGAGCACCCAGGAGCGCCCCGCCGACCTCGTCTGGACGACGACGTCGAAGGGCGAGAACGTGCCGTACATCGTCCGGATCGAGACGGGCACGATCAACCGCGCCATCTACCAGACGTCGGTGCTCCACGATCCGCTCATCGAGCAGACGCCCGAGCCGTGGCAGTCGTCGCGCGGGTGGAACGGGCGCCTCGTCTACACGTTCGGCGGCGGCTGCACGGGCGGCTGGTACCGCCAGGGCGACAGCACCGGCGGCGTGCTCGACGACCCGATCCTGCGCCAGGGCTACGCGATGGCGTCCGCGACGCTCAACGTGTTCGGCAACAACTGCAACGAGCTCACGGCCGCCGAGACCATGATGATGGTCAAGGAGCGCTTCATCGAGGCGTACGGTCCGCCGGTGCACACGATCGGCTGGGGCTGCTCGGGCGGCTCCTACCAGCAGCACCAGATCGCCGACAACTACCCGGGCCTCCTCGACGGCATCCTTCCCGGCTGCAGCTTCCCCGAGGTCGGCTTCGCCACGATCCAGTTCATCAGCGACGCGCGGCTCCTCAACACGTACTTCAAGAAGACGACGCTCTTCTCCGCCGAGCAGCAGCGGCAGGTGACGGGCTTCGTCAACCTGCGGACGATGCCGAACGTCGCCGCCGGCGCGGGCCGCATCACGCCGACGGAGTTCTGCCCGGCAGCGCTCCCCGTCGAGCTCCGTTACAACGCGATCACGAACCCGACCGGCGCGCGTTGCGACGTCTACGATCACACGATCAACGTCTACGGCCGTGACCCCGAGACCGGCTTCGCCCGCCGCCCGCTCGACAACGTCGGCATCCAGTACGGCCTCGCCGCCCTCAATGCCGGCACGATCTCGGTCGATCAGTTCCTCGAGCTGAACGAGAAAATCGGCGGCTACGACGTCGACGCGAACGTCGTCGCGAGCCGTAACACCGCCGACCCGATCGCGGTCCAGGCCGCGTATCGATCGGGCCGCCTCACGAACGCCGGCCTCGGCCTCCGCGAGACGCCGATCATCGACTACCGCGGCTACTCGGACGACCTCCCCGGCGGCGACATCCACCTCCGCTACCACTCGTTCTCGATGCGCGAGCGTCTCGCGAAGCAGAACGGCACCTGGGACAACCAGGTCATGCTCCACGAGGACAACCGGTACGGCGGGTACAGCAGCCGGAGCCCCCTCCTCCTCGGCGCCCTCGCGCAGATGGACCAGTGGCTCGACAACATCGCCGCCGACGAGACGCCCGATCCCAAGTGGGTGAAGGTCATCCGCAACAAGCCGGCGACGCTCCGCGAAGGCTGCAACACGCGCGACGCGAACCCGAGGTTCATCGAGGAGGACTTCGTCTACGGCGAGGCGGGCGCCTGCGAGGCGATCTACCCGTCCCCGGGCGCTCCGCGTCAGGTCGCCGGCGCGGGCATCGCGAGCGACATCATCAAGTGCGAGCTGAAGGCGATCGACTGGGCCGACTACGACGTCGCGTTCACGGCGTCGCAGGCGGCGCGCCTCGCGAGCATCTTCCCGAACGGCGTCTGCGACTGGGAGAAGGCCGGCGTCTACCAGCAGGCCCCGGCGGGCGTCTGGCAGAAGTTCTGAGCACGTCGCGAACGACGGCGCGCATGGTAGCGTTCGCTGCCGTGCGCGCCTTCGCCGTTCCCCTCCTCGCCGTGCTCACGTCCGTGGGCGCGTGCACCGTCTCCACCAACGACGATCGGCCGCCGCCCGCGAGCGAGGCCGACCCCGGCGTGCCGCCCACCGGCACGCCGCCGGCGGCCTCGTCCGACGCTTCGGCGCCCGCGAAGGACGCCCCGCCGTCCGGCCCCTGCGACGTCGCGGTGACCGCGCCTCCCGCTTCGCTCGGGCTCGACCCGTTCTACGCGAAGTGGATCGACGCCGACGGTCTGCCCGTCATCGGCTCCACGAAGCCGGCCGACGCCGCGCTCCGGCAGGCGTGCCGGATCGTCCGCCAGATGCTCTCGTTCCGGCCCGAGCTCCGGACGAAGATGATCGAGAAGAAGGCGCGCATCTCGGTCATGGCGCGGACCGAGCTGACGACCGACATCCCCGAGCACGCGGACCTCTACACCGCGTTCCCGGGGACCGATTGGGACAAGCGCGCCCGCGGTCTCGGCGGGACGGTCGACCGCCCGGCGACCTCGTGCGCGGAGGAGAACCTCCTCTGCGACGCGACGGACCCGTACAAGGGCGAGAACATCCTCGTCCACGAGCTCTCGCACGGCATCTACCATCTCGGCCTCGTGTTCGTGGACACGACGTTCGAGAAGCGACTCCAGAGCGCGTTCGATACCGCGATCGCGGCCGGCAAGTGGAAGGACACATACGCGGCGACGAACATCGACGAGTACTTCGCCGAGGGCGTGCAGGACTACTTCGACACGAACATCGAGTCTGTCCCGACGAACGGGATCCACAACCAGGTGAACACGCGGGCCGAGCTCCTCGCGTACGACGCCTCCCTCCACGCCCTCGTCGCCGAGGTGTTCGGGCCCGCGGTCTGGACGCCGACGTGCCCGTGAGGTTGCGCTACATTCTCGGCCGATGAGCTCCGAAGACAGCGTCGCGCTCCACGTCCGGACCACGGGGGACGGCGCTCCGGTCGTCCTCGTCCACGGCTGGATGGTCTCGAGCAGGGTCTGGGACGATCTCGCGCGCGAGCTGCCTTTCCGGCGGCTCGTGATGCCGGACCTCCGCGGCGCCGGACAGAGCGCGCGCGGCACCGCGCCGATCACGCTCGACCTCCTCGCCGAGGACGTGCTCCGCGCCGTCGAGGCGGCGGGCGTCACGTCTTTCGATCTCGTCGGCCACAGCATGGGCGGGCAGCTCGCGGCGCTCGTCGCAACGCTCGCGCCCGAGCGCGTCCGCTCCCTCGCGCTCCTGAACCCCGTACCGCTCTCCGGCATCCCGCTCCCCGCCGAGGTCGCCGGGATGTTCCGCGCCTCCGGCCGCGACCGCGCCGCCCAGGGGAAGATCCTCGAGATGGCGTGCCGAGAGCTGTCGGAGGACGCCCGTACGCGCCTCCTCGACGACGCCGGCACGATCGCGACGAGCACGATCGCCGACGCGTTCGGCGCGTGGTCGACCGGCGGCGACGCCTCGCGCTACGGAGCGGTGGCGGCGCGGACGCTCGTGCTCGCAACCGACGACCCGTTCCTCCCTCCCGACTTTCTCCGCGAGGCGGTCGTCGCGAAGCTTCCGCGCGCGCGGATCGAGGTCCTCCGGGGTCCCGGTCACTATCCACAGGTGGAGCGTGCGCGCGAGGTGGCGGAGCTCCTCGTGAAGCACTGGGAGAGCACGTGAGCGATCGGCTCTCGGACGACTACTCGAAGGTCCCCCCCTCGTTCGACGCGCTGAGCGCGCAGCACCACGTCATCGCGCGGCTGCTCCGTTCGGAGGCGCTGCTGAACGGTGACTTCGACCGAGCCGTGCGCGCGATCACCGAGGCGGCCGCGACACTGGTCGGCGTCCAGCGCGCGGGCGTGTGGCTCCTGCGCGACGAAGGCCGCCGGATCGAGTGCGTCGACCTCTTCGACGCCGAGACGCGGACGCATGCGAGCGGTCTCGCGCTCGACCATGACGATGCGCCTGTGTACTTCGAGGCCGTCCACGCCGCGCGCTCGATCGCGGCGCACGACGCCGCCGCCGACCCGCGCACGCGCGAGTTCGCGCCGACCTACCTCCGTCCGAACGGGATCGGCGCGATGCTCGACGCCCCGATCCTCGTCAACGGGCGCGTCGCCGGCGTCCTCTGCCACGAGCACGTCGGCCCCGCGCGGAGGTGGCACGGTCACGAGGAGCTCATCTCGGGGACGCTCGCCGATCTCGTCGGCACCGCGATCGGCTCCGCCGAGAGCGCGAAGCAGGCGCGCGAGCTCGAAGCGCTGAAGGTCGGCCTCGAGCAGATCGTCGCCCAGCGCACCGAGGAGCTCGAGACGTCGCGCGAGAGCCTCCAGCGCCTGTTCGAGACGCTCCCTGTCGCGATCGTCGTCACGCGCGTCGGCGACTCGCGCGTGCTCTTCATCAACGAGCGCGCCGCGCAGCTCTTCGAGGTGCCGCTCGCCGAAGCGCAGGGTCAGCTCGCGCCCGACTTCTGGGTACATCCCGACGATCGGTGGCGCCTCGTCGAGGAGACTGCCCGGCGCGGACGTGTCGACGACTTCGAGGTCGAGCTGAAGACGCGCTCGGGCCGGCGGCTCTGGGCGTCCCTCTCCGCCTCCGTGTTCCACTACCGGGGCGGACCGGCGTTCGTCGTCGGCGTGCACGACATCACTGCGAAGCGCACGGCGGAAGCGGTCCTCCGCGACAGCGAGGAGACGCTCCGCACGATGCTGGAGACGACCCCCCTCCCCCTCGTCGTCACCGGCCTCGACGACGCGATCGTCCGCTTCTCGAATCAACGCGCGATCGACATGTTCGAGACGACGGTCAAGGAGTTCGTCGGACGCCGCGCGCCCGACTTCTACGTCCATCCCGACGACCGGCGCGCGTTCGTCGAGTCGCTCCGCGCGAACGGGCGCGTCGGCCCCTTCGGTGCGCAGCTCCGCACCCAGAAGGGACGCTCGTTCTGGGCGATGCTCGACGCGCGCACGCTCACCCTCCACGGCGAGCGCGTCTTCATCGTCTCGTTCGTGGACGTGACGCAGCAGAAGGAGGTCGAGGCGCGCCTCCGCGAGGTCGCGATCCGCGACCCGCTGACGGGCATCTTCAACCGGCGCCACTTCTTCGAGGTCGCGACGCAGCTCCGCGAGATCGCGGTCCGCCATGGCTGGCCGCTCTCCGTCGCCGTCCTCGACGCCGACCACTTCAAGGCGATCAACGACGCGCACGGGCACGTCGCCGGCGACGAAGCGCTCCGCGGGCTCGTCCGCGCGACGCGGAAGACCCTGCGCGCGAGCGACGTGCTCGCCCGCTACGGCGGCGAGGAGTTCGTCCTCCTCATGCCCGAGACCGACATCGACGAAGCGGCACGCGCCGCCGAGCGCATGCGTGCAGCGGTCGACGACGAGCGCATCGTCTGGGAAGGCCGCGAGATCCACGTCACCGTCAGCATCGGCGTCGCGACTCTCGCGCCCGAAGAGAGCGTCGAGGCGCTCCTCGCCCGCGCCGACGCCGCGCTCTACCGCGCGAAGGCAGAAGGCCGGAACCGCGTCGAGCGAGCCTGATGGCTAGGGTGTGTCCCTGAACGGGTTCGGTCTTCCCGTGCCCGTGCCCGTGCCCGTGCCCGATCGGCTCCGAACGGAACTTGCTGTGCCCACTGCACACGCAGCGGTCGTCGCGCTCGGGTGCGCCTTGCTCTGGCTACGCATCTGCCGCGGTGCGCGGCTCTTCGCAGGCCTGGGCCAGCCGGATGAGCATCGCGACGATACGGACGACCATCTGTTTGCCGGCCTCCTGCTGTGCGGCATCCAGCAGGTTCAGGCGCAGGCACGCGTCGAGCAGGGCTGCGGACTCCGTGGCCGAGCCTCGTGCGGTCAGGTAGTAGCGGCGCTTGTCGCCCTTGGAGACCTTACCCGCCCCTTCCGCGATGTTGAGCACGACGGACATCGACGCCCGGGTGAACTGGTCGGCGAGGTGGCTGCGCCCGCGCGGTAGTCCCTCGATCACGGTGTTCGCGAAGATCAGGAAGTCCAGTGCGAGGTGGTACACATCGAGCCGTTCGTGATCGAGCGCCTGCATCGACGCTACGTCGGCCGCTTCACCCACCTCGTTGCGTCCGCCGGGCACGGGCACGGGCACGGGCACGGGCACGGGCGAGAACGAGAGGCGCAGTTCAGGGACAATCCCTAGAGCCGGAGCCGCGACGCGAGGACCGCCGCCACGAGCGCGAGCACCGCGAGACCCGAGAACCCGGCGCGATAGCCCCACGCGTCGAGCACACGACCGAGCGTCGCTCCCGCGAGCGCGCTCGCCACGTAGCCGACGCCGTCGACGAACCCCGCCGCCGTCGCCGCCGTCCGGGCGCCGCCGGCCGCGAGCGCGAGGAGACCACCGAGCAGGCTGAACGGCCCGTAGACGAGGAGGCCCACTGCCGCGAGCACCGCGCTCGCGGCGAAGGGACGCGTGGCGACGAGCGGCAAGCTCGCGATCGCGACGGCGAGCGCGACGAGCGAGCCGACGACCATCCACGTCCCGCGACGCGCGCCGAGCGCCGTCCACGCGGCGCCCATCGCGACGATGCCGACGGCGCCGGCCACGTCGAACCCCACCGACTGCACGGCGGCGATCTCGAGCGATGCGCGTCCGCCGTTCGACTGCGTGAGGAAATCGATGCTCCACGTGTTGAACGCTTCGCGGAGGAGCGTGATGAGGAAGCTGAGCGCGCAGCCGAGGAGCATCGTCGGGTTCCTCGCGAGCGCGAGGATCTCGTCCTTCCGCGACGAAGCCGGTGCGTCCGCCTCCGCGACCGCGTCTGCGATCGGCCCCGGCCGAACGAAGACGAACAGCAGCGGGAGGAGCACGACGATCGCGACCGCCGGCGCGGCGAACACGGTCGCCCATCCCCCGCCGCGGTGCACGACCTCGCGCGCGAAGAGCGTGGCGAGGGCTCCGCCTGCGACGTAGCTCAGGCTGAGCACGGCGACGGCAGTGGCGATCCGCGCCCCCGAGAACCAGCTCGGCACGAGCTTCAGCATCGCGCCCCACGCGGCCGCGCCGGCGCCACGGTTGGCGGCGTAGCCGATCATGATCCACGGAAGCGTCGGCGCCGCACCCGTCAGCGCGGAGAAGATCGCGACAGCGGCGATCGAGGCGAGGAACCCGACGCGGCCGCCCACGCGATCGACGACCGGGCCGCCGAGGACCTTCCCGAGCGCATAGGCGAGCGTGCCCGTGCTCGCGATCGCGCCGGCCTGCTCCTTCGTCAGCGCGAGATCCGTCTGGAGGAGCGGGATCGCGACCGCGAGATTCTTCCGCGCGAGGTAGATGCCGATGTACCCGACGCAGAGCGCGACGAGGACGCCGTACCCGCGCGCGGACGAAGGGCGAGTCTCTTCCGTCATCCGCGCCACCGGAGGTTACGCGGCGCGCGCGGAGAGCGCGAGGATCCTCAGCGCGAGCAGACCTGACGCGTCTCGCCCGGGATCTCGGGCGCGTTCTCGTACTTGATCGTCACCTTGTGGCACTGCACCTTCGGCTTCGGCGGCGAGACCGAGGCGAGGAGCGGCACCGTCGCGAGGAGGGCGAGGATCCCTCCGAAGGCCCATATCGCCGCGCGCTTCTGGAAGCGCAGGGCGGCGTCGTGGGCGTCCTTGACCTCCCGGGTCAGCGCTTCGTCGGCGCGACCATCCGGCTTCGAGCGGTACGGCATGATCGTTCGACCCTCCTTCCGGCAGAGCTTTGGGTGGGCGGCTTCACTTCGGCATCCGCAGCGTGCGGGGCGCGATCCAGTAGATCTTCCCGAGCGTGTCGTCGGCGACGAAGAGGCGGCCGTCCGGCGCGAAGACCACGTCGGTCGCGCGGCCGTTCGGCTTCCCGAAGCCGCTCACGAACAGCTCGGGCTTGCCGGTGGGCCGGAGGCTCGAGGGATCGGTCCGCAGCCACACGACGCCGGTGCCGCCGAACGACGTGAACACACCGTGGAGCGCGACGAAGAGGCCGTGCTGGTAGGGCGCCGGGAATGCGCCGCGCTCGAAGTCGAGGCCGAAGTTCGTGTCGTGGAGCGGGATCGCGACGAGCTCGCGGCCGACGTTCGCGCAGCTCGTCGCGCCAGCGGACGGGAGCGGCTGATCGCGTCCGACGCAGCACGGGTAGCCCCAGCTCTCGCCGGGCTGGCCGAGCAAGGAGAGCTTCTCGCGTCCGCCGACGCCGTCCCAGTCGTCGCCGGAGAGCTCGCTCGCGTAGCACTCCCCGCAGCTGCTCGGCGCGCAGCGGAGGTACATCGGATTGCGGAACCCGTCGGCGACGAGGTCGAGCGAGACGGGCAGCTTCGCGCCGTTCGCGACGTGGAGCGCGAACACGGCTCCGCGGCTCATCTCCTCCGTGCTGCAGGACGAGGAGTCCGAGCGCCCACGCGACACGAGGAGGCTCCCGTCCTTCCGCTGCTCGAGTGTGTGTGTCCAGCGGACGTCGGGGATGCTCGCGCCGCCGAGCGTCGCGACGAGGTCGGGCGCGCTCGCCGGCGCCTTTCGATCGCCGGCCTTGTACGGCCAGCGCCGCACTTCGTCACTGCGGGTAAAATACAAGTACCCGTCCGAGAACAGGATCCCGTGGACGCAGGTGAGGTTGTTCGGATCGGTCTCGAGCGCGCTGCAGGGGCGCCCGTCGGCGGCGAAAGGGCCGGCGTAGGTGACGACCGCGTCGGCGCGCCCGTCCGCGTCGTCGTCGGGGAGGACGACGATCGATCCGGGTCCGCCGTTCGCGCCGCCGACGGTCGCGAACGACGGCGCGGTGACGAAGAGATCGCCGTTCGGCGCGAAGCGGAGGACGCGCGCCTCGCGGATCGGGCTCGGGGAGAATTCGCGGACGCAGAACTCGGGCGGGACGTGGAGATCGGGCGTGTCGGTCCCCGGCAGCTCGCAGAACGCCTTCCCGGTCCCCTGGACGAACGGCGGCATCGTGCAGGTCGGGGTCGGCAGCGCCGCGTCTCCGGCGTCGGGCGCCGCGCCTTCGGCGACCGCCGCATCCGGGATCGGCCCCGGCGGCGCGGGGGCGAGGTCCTCGTCCCCTTTGCAGGCGGCGACCGCGAGGACGCCGAGCGCGAGGGGCAGGCAGAGGGTCGAGACGAAGCGCGCCGGCGACATCGAAGAGGACGATACCAGGAGCGCCCGCGCCCCGGCCGCGCGCCCGCGGACTGCCTGGGTGGGCGGCCGATCCACCCGAAGCCGCACCCGGCGGGTCGTCTCGAGGGCTCGAAAGGGCGCTGGAACCCATCGGGATCGCTCGCGTCTTTTTTTCCTTGCGAGATCACGTTGCACACATGGGCTCACATGCTACCCCCCGGCCATGCGTTCGCTGCTCGCTGCCTCGCTCCTCACCACCCTTGCGGTCGTCGCTTGCTCCAAGGCCCCCACCGACTCCGTCGGCACCTCGGAAGCCCAGTGGAAGGAGCGTCCCGCCGAGTGGACGTGCCAGCCCTGCCAGCCCGGCGCGCAGCGTAGCTGCGCGGGCTCGCTCAACGCGCAGCCCCCCTTCCCGGCGCCGACGCCGGCGGGCTGCAACCTCACCTGGAACGAGCTCCCCGCCAAGGCCCAGACCTGCGACGAGGACGGCAACTGGGGCGCGTGCTCTTTCCCGAAGGAAGCGTTCGACACGCTCCTGTCCCAGGCCTGCGAGGTGAAGCACTTCGCGAAGGAAGGCGGCAAGGCCGCCACCGTGGGCACCTTCGAGCCGAAGAAGCTCGAGGTCACCGGCGAGGACAAGGGCAAGATCAAGGTGAAGGGCTCGGGCTTCTCCGGCCGCAAGTGGCTCGAGGCCGAGTCGGTCTTCCGCGCGGGCGACGCCATGGCGGCCGTCGGCGAGGTGAAGACGATCAGCGACGAGGAGCTCGAGATCACGCTCCCCGCACCGCTCGCCGATGCCGGCAAGAACCCGGGCTACCTCTCGCTCGCCGCGTGCCCGGAGGACGCGCCGAACTGCTTCGCCCCGGCGACCCTCACCGTCGGCCCGATCGTCTACACGCGCGAGCAGCCGTTCGAGGTCTACGACACCTGCCCGGATCCGGCGGACGGCACCGGTGAGAAGCCGGTCGTCCTCTCCGGCAAGGGCTTCCAGAACGCGGAGTCGATCTCGTGGTCCGGCAAGGGCGCGACGATCGTGAACGACAACTACATCCGCTTCCAGCCCGAGTCGAACGAGACGGCGGAGACCATCCGCTACGACGGCGTCGAGCTCGCGTTCAAGAAGAAGGAAGACGGCAAGGAGGGCATCTACAAGCTGCCCGTCCCGATCTCGATCGCGCCGAACCAGTACCGGATCGAGATCACCGACGTGACGCCGACCGACGTTCCGGCCGACAAGCCGACCGTGATCACGCTCCGCGGCCGCGGCTTCGCCTCGGGCTCCGTCATCCGCAACGTCCGCGCGTTCACGCCGGGGGCGGTGTCGAACATCCAGGCGGTGGGCAACGACGCTCTGACCTTCACGTTCGATCCCGCGCAGGCGGGTGACACGTCGACCTTCTGCGCCCAGGTCGAGCTGACCTACTCGCACCCCGAGTCGGACAAGCAGCGCAAGGTCATGTCGACGAAGTGCATCAAGGTGAAGCCGGCCCCCTGAGCCGGGGCTTCGCCTTCGGGGGGGGCTCCGCCTCCGCCGCCCTCACTTCGGCGACGCGCGTCTTCAGTCTTCAGACTTCAGTCTTCAGCTCGTCTCCCTCGCCTGCTTCCAGCGTCCTGTCTCTCTCTCGCTCGGGGGAGAGACGACTACGCAGGCGGCACGCGAGAGAAGCTGGGCCTGCTGAAGACTGGAGACTGCCGTCAGGCGGCTCGCCGCAGATCCCCGAACCGCTCCGCGATGCCGCGCGCGATACGCATCGCGACGGCCATGACCGGGAGCTGCGAGTTCACGCCGATGCTCGTCGGGAGGACGCTGCCGTCCGCGACGAAGAGGTTCGCCACCGACCACGTCTCGCCGGTCGGCTTCACGACGCCCTGCCGCGGATCGAGGCTCATCTTCGCGGAGCCGAGCGGGTGGAAGGACATGCACTCCACCTTCTTCGCGGGCGGCGGGCTCGCCGCGAGCGCGCGGAGCTCCGCGATCGAGCGGATCGGCTCGAGGCCGAAGACCGGGAGGAGCACGGCGCGCGCGCCCGCCGCGAACGCGAGCTCGCCGAGGATCTCGATCCCGCGGAAGAGCCGCTGCCGGTCGCGCTTCGACATCTTGTAGGTGAGCAGCGGCTCGCGTGAGAGCCAGCGCCGGATCGTGCCGCCCGGGTCGTCGTGGATCATCCCGCCGAAGAACGCGAGGTGCGGGATCGACCGGACGAGCGCGCGATGCGCGCGTCCGACGCCGGGGAACGCCGCGGCGAGGACGCTCGGCGCCGTGTACGCGCTGACGAGCGTGAGTCCTTCGTCCGCGAAGTGGTCGGAGTAGACGCTCTGCATCGCGCCGTCCCATCCCTCGACGCGCTCGTCGAAGAGGGCGCCGACGCGAAAGGCGGGATGGAGGGTGAGGTTCTCGCCGACGTGGCGGCCACCGAGGCCGCTCTTCTTGAGGAGGAGCGGCGTGTGCATCGCTCCGCAGGCGGCGACGACGACGCTCGCGCGGATGCGGAAGCGCGCGCCGGTCCCGACGAACGTGCCGGAGACGCCGCGCGCGACGCCGCGCTCGTGCTCGATCCGCTCGACGAGCGCGTCGGAGAGGATGACGACGCCGCGCTCGCGCGCCTCCGGGAGCACGGAGACGTCGACGCTCATCTTCGCGCCGTGCGGACAGCCGAAGTTGCAGCGCGAGGCGCCCTTGCAGCGAGGCGCGTTGCGCCGGAGCGGCTTCATCACGACGCCGAGCTTGTCGGCGCCCTCGACGAAGAGCTCGGTCGACCGCGACCGCATCGCGTCGGGGACGGTCTCGATCGAGAGATCGCGCTCGAGCTGGGAGAAGAACGGGTCGAGCCCTTCGGGCGTCATCCCCTCGAGGCCGAGCGTGGTCGACCACGCGTGGAGCACGTCATCGGGGATCCGGAAGCAGACGCCACCGGTGAGGACGCTCGAGCCGCCGACGCACTTGCCCGCCATGACGCCGATGAGCGGCGTGTCGCCGACGCCCATCGCGATCCCGAGCCCCGCTTCGCGCGCGAGGTTCTTCAGCGCCTGCGAAGGCGTCATCTTCGCGTACGCCTCGGGTGCGTGGTGCGCGCCTTCCTCGAGCACCATCACGGAGAGCCCCGCCCGCGCGAGCTCGCGCGCGACGACGGCACCGCCCGCGCCCGATCCGACGACGACGACGTCGACCTCCGCGGAGAAGGGCGCCGTGTGCGTGCGGCCGGACAGAATCGTCATGCGACCTCGACGCGATCGTGCGCTTCGCGCTCGCCGGTGTCGGCGAGCGGATCCTCGACGAGACGGACGCCGCTCTCGAGCGGAATCGGCGCGACGACGGGAAGGAGCCGCTTGTGACGATGGCGCTCGTCGCTCGTGTACCCGAGCGCGCGGAGCTCGGCGGGGTCCTCGTAGAAGACGAGCGTCGCGATCGTACGCCAGCCGACGAAGGCCAGGCAGAACGGCATGAAGCGAGAGCGCTCGAGGCGATCGAGGACGCGGACGCGCTCGCCGACGGAGAGTCGCTCGAGCCTGCGCGCGTGCGCGAAGAGCAGGAGCGGCGAGAGGCTCAGGAGCACGAGCGCGAGGCGGAGCCCGAAGCGAACGGGCCAGCTCGCGACGGAGACGACGTCGAGCATGTGCCGGACGTGGGCCTCGAGACGCGCGCGCTCGACCTCACCGTCCTCCGCGAACATCGCCTCGGCGATGGCGAAGACGGTCCGGGAAGGACCCGGCCCGGGCAAGCTCCGGACGCCCGAGACTGCAGGATCGACCGAAGAGCGAGACGCCAACTGCACGGTAGAACAAGGATAGCTCGTTCAGTGCGAAACGCCGGTGGCAGTGCGAAGTTTTCTTCGCAACGCTCCGCGTCGCAGCTCGAGCGGACGCTTTGCCGCAGTTCGCCGCTCGAGCTCGCGTCGTGCTGGAGCCGCGTCAGGCTGTCGTCTGTCGCCGCGCCCAGCGCGCCTTCGCGCGCTCGCGTTCTTGCTCGCGGGTGCGCGGCGTCGCGCGACGCGAGAGTCGCTCGAGCAGCACGGATGTCGCGCGTGCGACGTCCTCGACCGCCTTCGCGAACGCATCTTCGTCGTGGCGGTTCGGCTTCGTCGCGCCGCTCACCTTGCGGACGTACTGGAGCGCCGCGGCGCGGATCTCGTCCTCGGTCGTCGGCGGCTCGAAGTCGTGCAGGACGCGGATGTTTCGACACATGACGCGGGGAGCCTAGCGCTCCTGTCGCGTGTCGCCTCCGAGATCCGCGCCCTCAGGGCCCTTCGTGCGCCCAGGCCGGGTCGTCGGTCGCGAAGCGGTTCAGCCACGTGTAGAGACCGACGCCGCTCGACGCGACCGGCAGCGGGTTCTGCTTGAGGAGGACGTGGTCGTCGCCGTCGATGTAGTACATCCGCTGTTTCGGACCGGCGGCGCTGCGGAGGGAGAGCATCTGCTGCTCGAAGTCCTGCGGGATGAGGCGTCCGCTGAAGGAGCGGATCGTCTTGTCCTTCGTGTAGCCGAGGAGCGCGAAGCGGCTCTGCCCCATCACGGTCGACAGATACGGCAGCACGTTCGCGGCGTCGTCGTCACAGCCGGTGCACGCGGCGGGGATCTCGAGCTTCCACGCTTCGCGCATGTCCTTCCACGTGCTGCCGGCCGGATTGATCGGCGGTCCGCAGTCGTCGAGGATGTCGATCCGGGAGCCCGGCCACGCCGTCTTGAAGCGGTGGTAATTGAACATCGCGCCGTAGCCGCCGCCGCTCGCGCCCGTGACGTAGATCTTCGACGGCGTCGGGAACGTCGCGAGGAGGCGCTTCACGACCGCGTCGGTGTTGCGCGCGCCGCGGTGGTGGACGGTGACGGACTTCAGGACGGCGGAGTACGTCTTCACCGCGTCGCCGCCGTGGAGGTCGGCGGTGCAGTACGGGATGAAGAGGAACGAGGCGTCCTTGAACGGGTTCTCCGGCGCGTCGCGATCGAAGAGCGCCTTCACACGCGGGACGTCGCCCATCACGTTCGCCTCGTCGACATCCGCGCTGATGTTCGAGGCCGTTCCGCCGAGACACGTGAGCGCGTCCCAGCACGCGCCGCCGCCCATGAAGAAGACGAGGAGCGGCCCACCCGGGGTCGCGGACGGGTTCAGCGCGACACCGCTCGCGTTGCCGTTCCCGCAGACGAAGTCGTTCATCGGCACGTAGGACCACTGCCCCGCCGGCGCCGCGAACGGAGCACCGCCCGCGTACGGGTTCGGCGGACCGGCCTCCGGCGGATCCGCGGTCGACGTCGACGTCGGGCCCGGCGCCGGCTGCGTCGCGCTCGGGGCAGGCTGCCCGGAGGACGTGCCGCCCGACGCCTGCTCCGGATCGGCGGCCGCCGTGTTCGACGACTCCCCCGATCCGCACGCGGCGAGCAGACAGCCAGAGAGGACGGCGGCGAGAGCGAGCGCCGAGGCGGTGCGAGGAAGGGGGTACGACATCCGGCGAGGCATTAGAGCAAAGGCTCTAGAACAGGCCACCCCGAATCCGACGTGCGAGACGCAACCCAGACGCAGCCGTTTCTCGCCGGATCCGGCCCCGGCCGCGCTTCAGCGGCGGTCGATCGCCACGCGGACGCACGCGATGAGCGCCGTGATCGCGCCGCGCGACGCGCCCTGGAGACCGACGAACGAGTCACGGGCCGAGGCGCGCTCGGCTTCCGCCTTCTCGTACGCGCGCTCGGCGTCGGCGAGCTTCGACGGGAGATCGACGTGCGACACGCTCTCGGTGCGCGTCGCCTCGGCGTCCTGTGCGCCCGGCATCGAGACGACGGTCGAGCGCCGCTTCGTCGCCGCGACCTTCAGATCGGCGACCGCCGCCTCGAGGACGAGGACCTTGTTGTCGACGTCCTGCACGCGCTCGGCGGCGGTCACGAGATCGGCACGGCGCGAAGCGACCGCCTCGCGCGTCACCCAGAGCACCGTCGCCGTCGCGTCGTCGACGGAGAGGCGGTTGCCCTTCGCGCGGATCCAGCGACTCAGCTCGGACTTCGCGACGTCGACGCGCCCTGCCCGGAAGAGCGCAACTGCGCGCTGCACCTGCGCCTTGTCGCGCGCGTCGAGCGTGCGCGGCAGGTCGCGGACGCGGCTCGCGCGACCGATGAGCTCCGCGTCCCCGCGCGCGGAGAACACGACCTGCTCGGCGAGGGTCTGCGTGCTCGCCTTCGGCGGCGGGCTCGCCTTCGCCTTGTCCGCGTGAGCGGGAGTGACGGCGAGGAGGAACGCAGCGGCGAACGTGGTCGTCAGGATTGCCAGGCGCATCGTCTCCTCTTTGTCGCAAGGCCGATGCCTTCGCGCGGTGACGAGGATCTCGCGCAGTTCCACGGGCCGCCTGCGTGCCCTCGGCCTCTCCTCGGATCCCGTCGGATCCACGGAGGCCCGAGGCCCACATCGGCGCCTCAGCCTTCGTCGTCGTCGAGATCGCGCGCTTCACCGCGAAGGCCGAGGCGCGCGACGAGGCGCTGCAGGAAGCGGCGGTTCACGCCTGCGAGCTCTGCCGCCTTCGTCACGTTGCCGTTCGTCTTCTGCAGCATCGCGCGCACGTAGATGCTCTCGAACGCGCTGGTCCACGCCGCGCGCGCGTCCTTGAGAGGGAGGTGGAGCGGGACGATCGCGTCGACGCCGGAGGGCAGCGCCGCGGCGGGTGCGGACGTCGCAGGCGTCGCGACGCCCGGCGCTTCCGTCATCCCGAGCGCGACGGCGCGCTCGATGAAGTTCCGGAGCTCGCGCACGTTGCCCGGCCACGGGCGCGTCGCGAGCGTGGCGACGAACGACTCCGGGAGCGGCGTCGTGCGGCCCGTCATGCGCGCGTAGAGCTGCTGCGCGATCGCGGGGATGTCGTCGCGGCGCGCGCGGAGCGGCGGGAGGCTCACCTCGACGACGGCGAGGCGGTAGTAGAGGTCCTCGCGGAAGGTGCCCTCGTTCACCATCTGCGCGAGCTTGCGGTTCGTCGCGCACACGATCCGGACGTCGACTGGGACTTCTTTCGGTGCGCCGACGGGACGGATGCTCCGCGACTCGATCGCGCGGAGCAGCTTCGCCTGCAGTGCGAGCGGCATCTCGCCGATCTCGTCGAGGAACAGCGTGCCTCCGTTCGCCTCCTCGAACGCGCCGACCCGGTTGCCGATCGCGCCGGTGAACGCGCCGCGCACGTGACCGAACAGCTCGCTCTCGAAGAGGTTCTCCGGGATCGCGCCGCAGTCGACGGGGACGAACGGTCCTCCGCGACGCGGCGATTCGGCATGGATCGCCCGCGCGACGACGTCCTTGCCGGTTCCGGTCTCGCCTTGCACGAGGACGGTCGAGGTCGTGGGCGAGACGCGCTCGAGGACGGCATAGGCCTGGCGCATCTCGACGCTCGCTCCGACGACCTCGCCGAACGACGTCCGCGGCGAAATCGTGACGAACGACGGATCGTCGGAGACCTCGACGCGTATCGCCGAGCCGCCGACGCGCACGACGGCGCCCGGCGAGACGTCCGCGTCACGGATCCGCGCCTCGCCGACGAAGGTGCCGTTGCGGCTCCCGACGTCGCGCACGGTGATCGTGTCGCCGGAGACGGAGACCTCGCAGTGGAGCCGCGAGACGGCGCGATCGGCGAGGCGGAGGTGCGCGGCATCGCCGGAGCCGACGCGCGCGTGCGCGCCCTCGATTCGATGGCGGACGCCGCGCGAAGGACCGTCGAGGACGAGCAGCTCGACGGACAGCACGCGAAGCGCGCTCCGCGCGCCGCCGGAGAGGCGCTCGGTCTCGTCGAGGACGAACTCGCTCATCCCTTCGATCCTAGCCCAGGCCGCGCTTCACTCGTACGGGTTGTCGGGAAAGCGCTTCGCCGCGGTCGAAGGCGGCGGCGCCGCCGCTTTCACCGGGTGCGCCGTCACGACCGGCTTCGCCGTCACGGCAGGCGGGCTCGGGCGCTTCGCGACCGGCGCGGACGACGCGATCGAGGGCGCGGCGACCGCAGAGAGAGCCGGCTCGGGCGCCGCCGACGCGACGGCGCTCGACGGAGGAACGGCCGCGACGCTCGCCGAGGGCGCCGCGCTCGTCGCGGTCGTCAACCGCGCACCAGCCGGTGCCGACGAGCGCAGCGCGAGCGCTCCACCGCCGATCGTCGAGGCGAGGACGACGCCGAACGCGACCGCGGGGACGACCCACGCTGGGCGCCGCGGCGGCGCCCACGCCGGCGCGGTCTCCTCCTGCGCGGACATGAGCGTGTAGGATGCAACCGTTCCTTCCGGCGGCGCGGCGGCGATCGGAGGGCTCGAGACCGACGCCGCCGGAGCGACCGGCGCGCCTGCGTCGCGCACCGTCGGGTCGCGCAACGTCGACGACGCGACGGCAGGATCGGTCGGCGCCGGCACGGTCTCGGCCGGCGCGCTCGCGACCGCGGCCGCGACCTGCTCCTGCACGAGCGGCGGTACGCCCATCAGGCTCGCGACGGAGGGTTCGTGCGCGAGCTTCGCGCGGACGAGCGCGCGACGTTCCTCGATCGCCGGACCGACGAGCGACTTCAGCATCGCGACGACGTCGGACGCGCCGCCGAGGAGCCCGGCCTCCAGCGCCGACCGCTCGAGCGCCGCGGCCATCGCAGCGGCGTTCTGGAATCGCTCCTCGGGATTCTTCGCGAGCGCGGTCGCGACGACGTCGTCGAGCGCAGGACCGAGCCCGGGCACGATCGCCGAAGGCGGCTCCGCGACGTGCTCGACGACGCGCTTCAGCGTCTCGACCTCGTTCGCGCCGCGGAAGAGTCGACGGCCGGTGAGCGCCTCCCACAGCACGACGCCCGCGGCGAAGACGTCGAAGCGGCGATCGATGCTCTCGCCGCGCACGTACTCGGGCGCCATGTACGCGAGCTTGCCCTTCAGCGTGCTGCCGCTCGTGGAGGGCAGGTTCTTCCGCGCGAACTTCGCGACGCCGAAGTCCACGACGCGCGCGATCCCGTCGGTGCCGACGAGGATGTTCTGCGGGGAGACGTCGCGATGGACGAGACCGACCGGCCGCCCACGCTCGTCGACGAGCTCGTGCGCCGCGTTCAGCCCCGCGCACGCGTCGAGCACGATCCGGACCGCCGCCCGCGCCGGGACGACGCCGCCCGCACGGCTCGCCGCGACGAGCAGCTCACCGAGCGACGCGCCCTCGATGTAGTCCATCACGAGGTTGATCGAGTCGGCAGTGATCTCGACGTCTCGGACGTCGACGACGTTCGCGTGCGAGATCATCGAAGCGAGGCGCGCTTCGGCGACGAGCTCCGCGCGGAAGCTCGCGTCGTCGAGGAGATGTGCATGCGGCCGCTTGATCGCGACGAGCTGCCGGAAGCCGAGCGCGCCTCGGACCTGCCCGATGTACACCGTGGCCATCCCGCCCGAAGCGAGCTTCAGGAGGACGTCGTAGCGCGAGGCCGGGACGGCGCTGGCCATGCCGACATCGATGTTACCGCTCAGAAACGTCCCGACCAACCGCCCATCGCGCCGCCCGGGACGAGCGTGGCGCTCGGAGCCGCCGGCCGCGTCCCGCGCGGGCTCCAGTCGGTGAGGAAGATGCCGATCACCGCACTGACGACGGCGAGCCCGCCGGTCGTGACGAGCATCACGTTCGTGCGCGTCTGCGCGGCCTGACCGTCTTCCTTCAGCGACGTGCAGTCGAGGTACGGGGCGCGCGCGCAGCCGGCGTCCACGAAGTCGGCGTGCCTGTCGGCCGTGCTCTTGGCGGACGCGAGCGTGACCAGGCCGGCTGCGGCCGTGAAGCCCGTCGCGACGAAGAAGACCGCGCGGGACCAGCCTCGCGGCTTCTCTTCGACCGGCGTCTCGTGCACGGCGGGCTCCGGCGTCTGTGCCGCCTGCACCGGCGGCGAAGCCGTGACCGGCGCGGCAGGCTCCGGCTTCGGCGCCGCCGTCGGCACGACGCGCGTGACGTCGTTCGGGCCGACCTCGACGAGCTTCGTCTGCGAGGCGCCGTCGACCTGGACCACGACGGTGTGCTGCCCGGTGCGGGTCCACTCCGGCGTCGCGATCCGGATCGGCGTCCCGTCCAGCGTCGCGAGGCAGGTCGCGCGCTCGGGACAGCTGACCTCGACGCGGCCGGCGCGCCCGGCGAAGCGCGTCTTCGCCGTCTCGATGCTCTTGCCGAGGGCCTCGTCGACGGCTCCGCGCTTCGCGCGCTCGAGCAGCTCCATGCCGAGCGCAGGGTCGTCGGCGTCGACGGCGGCGTCGATCGCGGCGCGGAGCGCGACTGGGTTCGGCGCGATCGCGTCCGCGAGGGCGAGCTCACGCGCGGCGGTCTGGAGATCTCCGCGGTCGTGCGCGGCGACGCCGCGCTTGTAGGCCGCCGCCGCGCGCGTCCGCGCGTCCTCCTCCGGCGCCCCGAGCGCGGACGTCGCGAGCGCGGACGCGGCGAGGAGGAAGAGAACGGCGACGCCGCGCTTCACTTGCATCCCTTCCCTGTGCACGAGCAGCCTTCGCCGAGGCACTCGGTCGTGCACGACTCGGCCGAGTTGCACGTCACGGTGCAGCCGCCGCCGACGCAGGACGTCTCGCACGTCTTCGTCGTCCCGCAGTCGATCCGGCAGCCGCCGCCCGTGCACGAGAGCGCGCACGAAGAGGCGGCGCCGCACGCGAGCGCGCAGTTGCCGGCGACGCAGTTGAGCGCGCACGCGGCGCCGGCAGTGGGGCAGCTGCAGGTGCCGCCGCCGCAGGAGATCTCGGGGACGCCGGAGTCGCCTTCGTCCTCGGGTGGAGGCACGGCGCCCGTGCCGATGTTCCAGTCGTACGAGCACGCGCTCGCGAGCGCCACGACGGCGCCTCCGACGAGAGCCCATGCGACGGAAGGTCGGCGCACGGGCCCACGATACCTCATGTGCGCTTCCGCCGGCGCCTCACTGGAAGTCGCCGCCGAAGTCGCCGCCCCCGAAGTCGCCCGCATCGGGCACGCCGGGGAGGCCTCCGCTCGTCCCGCCGGTTCCCGGCACCGCCGGCGTCCCGCCCGAGCAGCCCGCCGTCTCGTTGCAGCTCTGCTCGCACGTCGTCGCGGTCCCGCACGTGAGCGCGCAGCCCTGCGTGCACTGGGTCGTCTTGCAGGACTCACCGCCGCTGCAGCTGTGCTGGCAGCCGTTGCCCGAGCAGGAGAGCGCGCTCGCCTTCGTGTTGCTCGACGTCACGCTGCAGCCTCCGCCGGGGCAGTCGACCGTCACCGAGTCGGCGTTCTTCGCGTCGATCTGGCAGCCACCTCCCTTGCACGTGAAGGAGCAGTTACCGCCCGTGCACGAGAACTGACAGCTCTTGTTCCCGTCGCTGTCACACGTTTTGTTGCAGTTTGCACACGAACAGACCTTGCCTGCGACGCACTCCTCGTCCGCCGCGCACGCCGCGGTGAGCGCCGAGAGACCAGCCGCCACGATCGCCACGATGCCGAGCTTCTTCCACATGATGGTTCTTCCTCGTCCCCGACCCTGAAGAGCGGCTCACGTCGAGCCGTGCAGACCTCTGGTCCACGTTCCGTTCCGGCCCGCCGCGAGGGACAACTCCGCGGAATTGCTCACTCGACCGCGACAGCGCTGTCGCCTCGTCCCGACCGCGCCGTCGGAGGCGCGTCGGCGGTGTCGCGCCCCGGCGGAAGCGCGTCACGCGCGTCGCGCACCGCGCCGCCGAGACGCCGGCCCGCGACGATCGCGTCGCGCAGCGCACTTCGTTTCTCCGCGTTTCCCGCGGTCGGACGGGCCGGCACGAAGGCTGCTCTTCCGTCCCGCTGGAGGTCACCATGAACGCTTCGCGCACGACTCTCTCGACACTCGCAGCAGCCGCCCTGCTCCTCTCCGCGTGCAGCATCGACGTGTCCTCCCGAGGCGAGGGCGAGGACACGGCTCGTACGAGCGCCGGCGTGACCGGCACCTTCGCACCGCGCGCGCGCGCCGCGACGCCTCCCGTCACCTCGCACTGCTCGCCCGCTCCGCAGATCCACACGACCGCGCTCTGCGTGTGCCGCGACCTCTCGCTCTCGGGCGAGCTGACGACGAAGGGCGCGAACGGTCGCGCCGCGGACGTCGGCGTCGAGGGCAGCATCGCGCTCGCGTCCGGCTCCTCGATCGGCGGGAGCGTCCGCGCGACCGGCGACGTGTCCTCGAGCGGCGAGCTCGCCGTCGCGGGCCACCTCTGGAGCCGGACCGAGGTCAGCGTCGCGGGCGAGCTCCGGATCGACGGCGATCTCGCGACGGGTGGTGACCTCGTCGGCGCGGGGACGGTCGACGTCCTCGGCGCGACGCGGATCGGCGGCGCGGAGAGCTTCGCCGGCTCGGTGTCGCGCGCGTCCACCGCGCCGTACGCCGCGCCGTCGACGACGCCGTGCGGCTGCGACGAGATCTACGACGTGCCGGGCGCCGTCGCCGCCGCGCGCGCGACGAACGACAACGCCGCCGTCGACCTCGACGCGAGCGGCTTCGTGAAGGCGGGCGAGCACACGCTCTCGCTCCCGAGCGGCCGCTACTACCTCGCGAGCTTCGCCCAGACCGGCGACCTCGAAGTGCGCGCGCGTGGCGCCGTGCAGCTCTACGTCGACGGTGACGTCGCGCTCGTCGGCGCGAGCCGCTTCGCGATCGATCCGGGCGGCTCGCTCGACCTCTTCGTCGCGGGCTCGGTCGCCGCCGCCGGCTCCGTCGAGCTCGGCGACGCAACGCGGCCGGACGCCTTCCGCCTCTACGTGGGCGGCAAGGGCTCGCGCGTGGAGCTCGCCGGCGAGCAGACGTTCCGCGGGCTCGTCTACGCGCCGACGTCGGAGGTCTCGATCGCGGGCGAGACGTCGATCGAAGGCGCCCTCTTCGCCGGCTCGCTCGCGCACGCCGGGTCGCTCGCGATCACGTACGCGGCGGTCACGACGCAGGGCGAACGTTGCGAGCACCCGGAGGCGACGCCCACGCCCGAGCCCGTCGTCCTGCGCTGAGTGCCCGCGACCCGTGCGGCCGACAGCGCCCCTGGATCATGGGAGCTTCGCGACATCGTTCGTGAAACGGTAGAGAGACGCAGATCATGGCTTGCGTCTTGGGCGAATGGGGCTACCACTCCGCACCGCTCATGATGTTGCGCCAGAAGCTCCCCCTCTCGGTCCTGTTGGCTGGTGTCCTGATCGCGGCGTGCTCGTCCTCGAGCAACCGCCAGCAGTTCGAGACGCCGGCCCCCGAGCCGACGGACAAGCCTGGCGACACGCCGCCTCCGCTCGGCAACGGTCAGCGCGCGCCGACGAACGAGGTGACCATCACCGGTACGGTCTACGCGCCGAACGGGTCGCTCCCGATCCCGAACGCGCTCGTCTACATCACGAAGGAAGAGCCGGCCGCGATCCCCGAAGGCGCCTACTGCGACGAGTGCGTCGGCCTCCCGGAGGACCAGTTCGCCCTCTCGAACTCGGACGGCACCTTCTCGTGGCAGACGTCGCTCCCGACGGGCGACTACTTCATCGTCACGCAGAAGGGCCAGTTCCGCCGCGTCCGCAAGCTCACGGTCGACAAGAGCGGCGAGATCGCGCTGAAGAAGGACTTCACGACCCTCCCCGGCCGGACCGACGCCTCGAACGGCGACACGGTGCCGAAGATGGCGGTCCTGAAGGGCTCGAGCTACTTCGACAAGATCGACGAGTCGCTCGCCAAGCTCGGCATCGACGAGATCGACGTGCTCGACGACTCGCGCGCGATCCTCAAGAAGCCGGCCGAGCTCGCGAAGTACCACATCGTCTTCGTCCCCTGCGGTGAGAAGGACAACCCGCAGATGAAGGACTCGACGATCAAGACGAACATCCGCAACTACGTCGCGAGCGGCGGACGCTTCTACGTCACCGACTGGTCCTACGAGTACGTGCGGCAGCCGTTCCCCGGCTACATCCAGTGGGAGAACGAGGGCGCGGAGCTCGGCTCGGCGACGATCGGGATGTGGGACGCGCCGGCGACCGCCTCCGACCAGGGCCTCGGCGACTGGCTGAACGCCACGGGCGACAGCAAGTTCGACGTCGAAGGCAACTGGACCGAGATCAAGCAGGTCCGCACCGTCCAGGGCCCGGACCCGTCCGGCAACCCGATCGACATCACGCCGCGCGTCTGGGTCTCGGCGAAGCGCCCCGGCGCGACCGCCACGCACCCGACGACGGTGAGCTTCGAGTACGCGTGCGGCCGCGTCCTCTTCAGCACGTACCACACGGAGTCGGACTTCGGCTCGACGCTGCACGCGCAGGAGAAGGCGCTTCTCTACGTGCTCCTCGAGGTCGGCGTCTGCATCGGTGAGCAGGCGAAGCCGAAGTGACCGCCTGAGCCTGCTCCGAGGATCCCCGGATCCTCGGAGTCCGAGCCGCACACTGACGAGAGCCCTGGAAACAGGGCTCTTTTCGTTTGTGCGCACATCGGCACACCGCGTGAAGAGGGTTGGTCCCAGAGGAACCAATCATGATGCGTTCGCGTGTGCTCGGCATGTTCGGGGTGATGGCGCTGTCGGCGGTCGCGTGCGCGGCCCCGTCGGACGAAGCAGAGGACTCCGAGCAGGCGATCTCGTCGCTGCGCGCGTACTTCGCCGACGCGAAGAAGCTCGATCTCGGTGACCTGACGCGCGTGAGCGTCGGCTTCGCGACCGATCAGCTGAACGACGCGCTCGGCGGCAACGGCGTCTCCGCGCGCTTCGATCGCCCCGCCGTCTTCGCCGCCCAGGCGGAGCCGAATCGGATCCTCCCCGACGGCTCCGAGATCAAAGCGCTCGACACGATCGTGAGCGGCCTCGCCGCGCGGTTCGGCGAGTCGGAGCTCGGCACGCGCGTGAACAAGACGCGTCTCGACTACCTCGCGAGCGGTCGCGACAAGTACTTCGTCGAGTCGGGCTTCGCCGTCCGCGCGGGGCTGAACCACTCCTGGAACTTCGACGCGAGCGGTCTGATGGACGGCGTCGGCGTCTCGCTCGGCTTCGAGGCGAACGCGGAGCTCACCTCCCGGGTCATCGTCGCGGCGAAGGACGACAACCTCCAGGGCGTGCTCTCCGCGCCGCTCAGCGCAGTGAAGAACATGCGCGGCTTCGTCTATCCGCGCTCCGTCGCCGACATCCGCAAGATGAAGCCGGGCGAGATGTTCGCGCTCCGCGGGCAGGGCAAGCTCGGCGCGAACTTCGGCGTCGGCGCGCCGATCCTCGTCGCCGAGCCCACCGCCGGCCTCAGCTACCGCATCGTCGTCTCCGCCGGCGTCTCCGGCGTCGTCGGCGGCCAGCTCGACGGCCAGCTCGTGCGCCTCGCCGGCGACGAGGTCGTCGTCGACGTCGGCGTCGAGAACGGCCGCGGCATCTCCTTCAACGCCGCGATCCGGGACGGCTGGGGCGTCAAGGCGGTCTGCGACGACGGGATCCCGTGTCTCCGGCCTCTCGAGCTCGCCGGGCAGCGGCTCGATCTCCAGCGGATGGTGGAGAAGGCGATCGAGAAGCGCGTGAACCAGTACCTCACCTTCAAGATCGAGGGGAGCGTCGGCTACGCGAGCTCGCGCGTCAGCCTCTCCCGCTTCAAGTTCGATCTGTCGAAGGGCAACCCGGATGAGACGCAGCGCGCGCTCGAGCAGCTGCTCAAGTTCGACATGCGCCTCGCGCAGGCGCTCTACAACCGCGATCTCGATCAGGCGAGCCCCGCCGTCGTCAACGAGCTCGATGCCGTCCGTGCGGCGACGACGAGCACGCGGAACTTCGGCTTCGAAGTGCTCGGGATGAACATCTACCAGCACGCCGTCGTCGACCGTGAGGGCTCGTTCGTCGTGCAGACGCCGGACGGCGCGCGCGCGATCCTCTTCGACTCGCTCGAGAAGAACGGCGGCTGGTTCCAGACCCGCCACAGCTTCAAGCGCACCGGCCTCGCCGCCCAGACGCTCGACGCGCGGGATCCGACGAAGTTCAAGAGCGAGGCGAACCTGTTCCTGTCCGTCGGCGCCGGTGACGAGCACATCGACGACGACCTCCTCGTCGACGCGGCCGACGCGACGCTCGTGTCGCTCGGCGGCAAGGACGTCGTCGAGACGCTCGACCACTACGGCAACCAGATGGAGCGCACGGTCTGGGAGCGCTGCGTGCGGAACACGGGCGGCGACTCGAACGACGCCGAGTTCGACGACGCGTGCAACGCTCGCCTCGTCCAGGGCGAGTTCCAGGCGATCAAGGCCGAGGGCCTCCAGGCGATCGAGCCGCTCATCGCGCGGCTTCCCGACGACTTCAAGAACGTCGTCCGCACGGCGGCGAACACGCGCCTCACGCTCCAGTCGGTCGGAATCCACAACTTCGAGGTCACGAACGGACCGAAGATGATGTTCACGCTCGACGCGCGCCTCGACGACAAGGCGCTCGGCGCGCTCACCGCGAAGTCGCGCGACGAGTACCGGAACGCGCTCCGCGAGTACCTCACCGCGGTCTTCGCGTACCGTCGCGACGTCGGCGCGCGGATGGACAAGAACGCGGTCCGCGCGCAGGTCGACCAGCGCTGGAGCGCCGGGATGGACCGGATGGCGGCTCGCTTCGAGCAGCGCGCCCTCGCCTACAAGCAGGTCGCCGACGCCGAAGCGCAGCTCCCGCGCGTGCTCGCCGGCAAGCGCTTCGTCTCCTACCCGATCGGGATCCGCTTCGAAGTGGAGCGCGATCAGGCCGCTTCGCTCGAGAACGTCGTCGCGACCTCGACGAGCCAGGAACGCGCCCTCCGCGCCACGGCGCTCTTCGACGACCTGAAGGCGGAGGCCGAGCGCCTCGACGCCGGCGAGCCGCTCCCGGTCCTGCCGCTCTGGAGCGAGCACGCCGCTGCCTTCCCGCTCCTCTCGCTCGTGCCGAAGCAGAACCTCGAAGCCGGCATCACGATCACGTCCGAGGTGAAGCCCAACGGGTTCATCGTCCCGCGGAACGGCGGCCGTGACCGCTTCGTCAAGGCGGGCCTCCAGCAGGGCGCAGCCGCCGCGGCGAAGGGCAGCGAGGTCTCGACCATCAGCGGCGGCCTGTTCGACATCAACGGGATCGTGAACGGCAACTAGGCCTCGTCTCGAACGCGGGCTGGTGAATCGTCGTCTCTGTCGCGACGGGAGTCTTCAGTCTTCAGTCTTCAGCTTCTGCGTTTCGTCTTCCGTCTTCCGTCTTCCGTTTTCCGTCCTCGAACGAGAGAGGAGCCTGGCCGCGTGACGCGGCTCGGCTCCTCGTGTCGTTTCGTCGCCTCTCGTCGTTGCGTCTCGTCTTGTCGCGTCTCGTCTCGCGCCGCGCGAAGCGCGGTTCGCCGAAGGCCAATAGGGGGAGGCTCAGGACCGAGAGCGAGCGAAGCGAGCGAAGGTCCTGAGGGGGACGAAGTCCCCACGAGAAAAGGATGTTCTGGCGCTCGTTTCCCGGAGGCGCGGAGCGCCGGAGAGGGAACGAGCGACTGAACAGTCAGAACGCAAGCCTACGCGTGACCGTTTCGCCCGGCTTCACCGTCACGACGGTCGTGCGGAGGACGCCTTCCGACGTGTTCTCGAGCGTGATCGTGTGCGTGCCCGGCGGGATCGCCGCGTGGACGAGCGGCGTGACACCGAGGAGGCGGCCATCGAGCGACACCTTCGTGTACGGGTAGGTGTCGATCGAGAAGTAGCCCGTCTCCTGGGCAGCCGGCGGAGGCGCGAGCACGGGGACGGCCTGGACCGGCGGCGCCTTGTGCGCCGTCTTCGCGACGTCGGGCACGCAGCCGCGGCCGGACTCGAAGTGGAGGCCCGCGGTGCACGTCGTGTCGACGCGCGGCGTGCAGCGATCGCCCGACCACTTCGTGCCGGCGGGGCAATCGACCTCCGTGACGATCTCCTGCACGACACAGCGCTCACCGCGACGGACCGTGCCCGTCGGGCAGCCGGCCGCGAGCGTCGTCGGCGGAGCGCTCTCGAGCGGAACGAGCGCGACGCGGAGCGGAACCGAGCAGCGCGGGTCGGGCTTGCCGTCGGCCTGCGACGCCTTGCACGCGTCGGGGCTGCCCTCCGCGGCGAGGAGCTGGAGCTCGGGCGCGGTGCTCCCGAGATCGAGCACCGTCGCGCGATGCTCGAGGATGTTGGTGTCGCCCGCGACCGTCGCGAACGCGCCGACGTAGACGGCGGCGACGACGTGCGTTGCTCGCGCGCAGTCGGGACCGAGGAGGTCCTGCGGGCGCGGCACGGCATCGGGCGGGAGCGCGTACTGTCCCGAGAGCACGTAGTCCGTTCGCACGCCGCGCGTCCCGTTCACCCAGCCGGAGAGCGTCGCGGCGCCGAGGGGCATCGTCGCGGCGAGCTCGGCGTCGTCGCGCGCGATCTTCCTCGCGGTCGCCGGGTACGCCGTGAACGCGTACTTCTGCGCGGGCGCGACGCAGCTCGGGAGCACGTGGAGCTCCGCGTCACAGCCTTCGCCCTCGTAACGCACCGCGACGGCGCCGATCGCGCGGAGCCGCGTCAGCTTCGCGCGCGTGCTCGGATCGAGCGTGAACGTGTCGGGCTCGCTCGGCTTGCGGACGGAGCTGCAACGCGCACGGCTCACCGTCGGGTCGTGCGCCGCGACGGCGGGCTGCACGGCCGCGCTCGGCGCCGGTGTCGCAGCCGGCGTCGGCGCCGCCACCGACCGCGCGGTCTTCGGCGAGTCGGCGAGGATGTCGGCGCATCCAGTGGCGAGACAGAGCACGGAGGCGAGCGGCGCGAGGACGAACGCCGAGCGGATTTGGCGGAGCATCGCCGTTGATCGGAACACCGCGCCGACGCCCGGGTCCAGAGGCCGCGCCGCATTTAACCCGCGAAACGTGGCAGCGACTCCGACCGCAGCCGCCTCGCTGCGCCGGCGTGCGATGACGGCGAGCCCGCTCGCGATGCGTGCGCGATCTCGCGTTTCGCCCCTCGTTTCCAGGCGCGTTCGTCGCCGTGCGGAGTCCGCCCCGCAGTTCGCGCCTCCGTCGCTGCGGACGCGCGGGGGCGAAGCCCTTCGCACCGCGTCGAACGCGAGAATTGTTGCTCTCACGGCAACGATGCGTTCGCGAGGGACCACCTTTCTAATGGACGCCGTCTCCTGTACCGAAGATGGCGATGCGATTTCCCTCCGCCACGCTCCTCGCTTTCTCCTTCGTGACCCTCGGATCGCTCGCCGCCGCGTGCGGTGGTGGCCAGGCCGAACCGACGACGCCGGCGGCACCGTCCGCGTCGGCTGCACCGTCGAGCGCGCCCGCCGCTTCGGCGGCCGCCGCGCCCTCCGCTTCGGCGAGCGCCGCCGCGTCAGGGAGCGTCGCGCCGGAGACCCCCGCGCCGGCCGGCACGACGTGGAGCGACAGCTGGACGAAGGAGCAGAAGAGCGCCTTCATGAAGCAGCACGTCGTGCCGCGCATGTCGAAGGTGTTCCAGGGCGCCGACGCGAAGAAATACGCCGAGTTCGGCTGCAAGACCTGTCACGGCCCGCAGTACAAGGACCCGAAGGACTTCCTCCCGAAGCTCACGATGAAGAACGGCAAGATGACCGCCTTCACGGACAAGCCCCAGGTCGCGAAGTTCATGGCCGAGAAGGTCACGCCCGAGATGGCGTCGGCGATGGGCATGCAGCCGTACGACCCGGCGACGCAGAAGGGCTTCGGGTGTGGCGGCTGCCACACCGTCGAGATGAAGTGAGCGGTGGGGCCTCTCCGCGAGAGGCCCTCACCCTTCAGCGCTCGCAGATCCAGTGCGCGGGCTTGCCGGCGTCCGGATCGCCGCCGTCGACGTCGTCCTCCCGGCAGTAGCAGTTGTTGAGGGGCGTGCAGTCGCGCGCCGGGAAGTAGAGGCGGCAGCCGACGGGAAAGCTCTTGTCCGTCGGCAGGAGCCGCGCGTCCGTCGTCGCCTTCGGATCGCCGGTGCACGCTTCGAGCGCGTTCGGCGCGCCGGCATCGCAGGGGATGATCGGCTTGCCCGGCTCGCACAGGCGAGGCTCCTCGACGACAGGCGCCGGCGTCACGTCGGACGAGCACGCCGGCGACGCGACGACGGCACCGGCACCAGCGAGAGCGAGCACGAGCAGCACGAGAGGGCGACGCGCCATGGTCCCGACACGACCACGACCGAGGCCCCGGTGGCAAGTCGCTTCGGATGCGGCGGGCGCGCACGGCGTCGCGGCTCGCCCTTCCCCACGGCCCATCCGGGGCTCCGACGCGACGTTCGCGAAATCCTGCTAGGCATGGCGCCGTGGCGTCCTCGAAGTCTGCCTCGCTCGCCGAAGCTCGTCCGCTCTCGGTCCCGGTCGGCCCGCGCCTCGAGCGCGTCCTCATCGTCGCGTACCGCGCGCGTCGTGCCGTCCTGCTCGAGGGCCCGACCGGGATCGGCAAGAGCGAGATCGTGCGGAGCGTCGCCCGCACGCTCGGGATCGAGACGCGGGTGCTCGATCTCAGCCTCCTCGAGCCGCCGGACCTCGTCGGGCTCCCCGTCGTCCGCGAGGGGCGCACGCACTACGCGTTGCCGAGCGTGCTCCCGGAGAGCGGCGCGGGTCTCCTCCTCCTCGAGGAGCTGAATCGCGCCGAGCGGTACATCCAGCAACCGGCGCTCCAGCTGCTCTCTGCGCGAAGGCTCCACGAGTACGAGCTGCCGGAGGGATGGATCTGCATCGCGACCGTGAACCCGCAGACGAGCGAGTACCACGTCACGACGCTCGACAAGGCGCTCCGCGCGCGTTTCCTCCAGGTCCAAGTGCGCGCCGATCGCGGCGCATGGCTCGCATGGGCGCAGACGAACGGGCTGCACCCGGGCGTGATCGCGCTCGCGCAGGCGCACGAGCGCGTCCTCGACGACGTACCGCCGCGCACGTGGGCCTATGTCTCGGACGTCCTCTCGACGCTCACGCCCGAGGAGCTCGCGGACGGCACGCTCGTGCGCGACGCCCTCGGCGGCTACCTCCCGCCGGCGTGGGTCGAGGCCCTCCTCGCGTCGAAGGACGCGTGGGGGATGCGGCTCGGCTTCGACGTGCGCGCCGTGCTCTCGTCGTATGCGCCGGGCTCACCCCTCGCGCGTGAGATCACGGGCTTCAAGGAGCGCGGTCAGACGGATCGACTCGACGAGCTCGTGCGCCGGCTCGTCCCGCTCCTCGCCGGTCCCGAGGCCGGCGTGCTCGCCTCGCAGAAGCAGCTCACGCTGCCTTCGTTCGAAGCGCTCCTCGCCGACCTCCCCGGCGATCAGCGCGAAGCGCTGCAGGAAGCGCTCGGCGGGAACGCGACCGCCACCTCGCTCGTCGACGTCACCCCGACCGAGCTGCTCCAGGGTTTTCCGGGCAGCGCCGCCGAGCGGAAGCTCACCGCGTGGAAGAACGACCCGCTCCTCCACCACCGCGTCGCGCTCGCGATCACGGCGCTCCGCGCGTACGTCGAGCAGCCGGCACGGCTCCCGGAGCTGAAGCGGAGCAACGTCGCGCGCACGTCGCTCGGCCACGTGCTCGTGCAGCTCCGCGAGAAGCACGCGATGCCCCTCGTCGAAACGCTCCGCCGCGTCGGCATCACGCCGGTCCGGCCCGGGGCCTGAGATGGCGACGGCGAACGAGCTCGCCGCCTGGCTCGAGTCCTTCGTCCGCGACCCGAGCTTCCTCGAGGCGTACCCGTACTACGCCGCGGTGCTCGCCAAGCTCACGCCGGTCGCGGATCCGAGCGTGAAGCGGATGGCGGTCTCGCTCCACGACGGGCGCTTCTACCTCCACGTGAACGTCGAGTCCTTCATGGCCGAGCCGCAGTACCTCCGCGGCGTGCTGCTCCACGAAGTGCACCACGTCGTGCTCGGCCACCTCACGCATCCGAAATTCGCCGAGGTCGAGGAGCCGGAGCTGATGGAGCTCGCGGTCGAGATGAGCGCGAACGAGAACATCGAAGAGCCGCTCCCGAACCCGATCACATGGCGGGCGTACTCGGCGTGCGGCGTCCGCGCCGGGCAGAGCACCATGGAGAAGTACGAGGCGCTCGTCCAACACCTCCGCGAGACCGGCGCGCGGCCGCGCCCGCAGCCCGGTCCCGGCGGCACGGCCGGCGCCACCTCGACGCAGCCGCTCGACGACCATCGCTTCCTCCGGAAGGGCGACAAGAGCCCCGGCGGCGTCGCGCAGAATGCGCTCCTCGTGCAGCGCGCCGCCCTGGACGCGCCCGAGGTCCCGGACGAAGAGCGTGGGACGCGACGCTGGCTGCTCGCCGGCACGACACCCGGACGCCTCGTCGAGGAGCTCGCCGGGACGACGCTCGCGCCCGAGGCCTTCCTCGACTGGAAGCAGGCGCTGAAGATGTTCGTCGCCCGCGCCCGCGCGCCGGTCCACACCTGGTCGCGTCCGAACCGGCGCTTCCCCGAGCGGACGTTCGAGGTGCCGGGCCGCACGTGGTCGCCAAGGCGTACGGACGAGCCGAAGCTGCTCGTCGCGATCGACACGTCGCTCTCCATGTCCCGCGCAGAGCTCGAGGAGATCGCTCGCCAGCTGGTGGAGCTCGGCGAGCGCGCTCGGCTCGTCATCGCGGAGTGCGACGTCGAGGTCACACGCGTCTACCCCTTCGCGGGGCGAATCGAGACCGTGTCGGGGCGAGGTGGGACCGATCTGCGTCCGGTCTTCGAGCCGACCTTCCTCGAAGGCCAGCGCGTCGACGGCGTCGTCTACTTCACCGACGGCGAGGGCATCGCCCCCGACCATCCGCCTCCGATCCCTACCCTCTGGATCCTGACGAAGCCGCACCATTTCGCATGCCCGTGGGGGGAACGCGCGTGGCTCTCACGGACGAGAGCTCGCGCGGCTCACTGACGTGGCTTCGGCGCGAGCCTCATGCGTTCGCGAAGGCAAGCAAAGGTCGGCTCGCGGCGGGCGGACCCGCCGTCCGAGCTCAGTCCAAGCGAACGTCACACGTCACACGTAGCTGCGCGTCGCGCCACGACGGCCGGCGAAGCCGACGAGGAACAGCACCACGATGGCGCCGATCACGCTACCGATGATGCCGGCGCTGTGGAACTGGAGCAGCGGCTCACCCGAGAGAAGGCTCCCGACAAGACCGCCGATGAACGAGCCGGCCATGCCGAGGAGCGTCGTCGCCACGAGCCCCATCGACTGACGACCCGGCACGATGGCCCGGGCAAGGAGACCGGCGACGAGACCGAGGACGATGAACAGTAGAATCGACATTGCTTGTGCTCCTGGGGAAGTGCACGGGATGACCCCGCGCTGACGACCCCCGTCGCAAGGGCGAGGCCAGACCGACGCTCGCGCCGTTGGAGCCCATGAAAAACGCGTCGTGCGCGTGAATGCCCGCGGCGAAGGCGCGCGGTGACGCGCGCCGATGCCTCAAGCGGGGTGCAGCGCCGCCACGACCTGGGCCACGAGCTCGTCCGCAACCTCTTGCTCGAGCTGCAGCGCATCGATGAGCTGCAAGTCGAACTCGAACTCTTCGTCCGCCGCGGCGAGGTCCGCCTGCGCGACGGCGTAGGCTGCCTTGTACGCGAGCGCGCGCGCCGCCGGCGTCGAGAGCCGTGCCGAGACCTTCGCGAGATGCGCGTCGGCGGAGTCGCGATCGGGATCGATCCCCTTCGCGAGCAGCGCGTCGACCGTCGCGATGCCGGTCTTCGCGTCGAGCGCGCGCGCGAACGCGCGGAGCGCCTCTTCCTCCGCCCGGTTGATCCGCCGATCGGCGGAGACGGCGAGGAACGCAATCTCGAGGACGGCGGCGCGCTCCTCGGCGGAGAGGACGGCCTCTGACGTGACGAGGTTTCCGATACGCTCGGCGACGGACATGCCCTGAACGTACCTCAGCCGGCGCTTCGCGCGAGAGCCACGATCGCGTCGTGCTCGTGGGCGAAGACGCCTTCGTCGTCGCGCAGCACGGTCCCGACGAGTGCGCGCGCCACGTCCTCCGCTTCGATCGGACGGTAGCGGCGGAGGCCACCGACGAGCAGCCCGGACGTCGCCTTCGCGACGACGCTCCCGAAGCGCTCGCCCGGCCGATCCTCCTTCCTCTCGCCGAGGAGGATGCTCGGGCGGAGCAAGTGGAGCGCGGGGTAGCCGAGCGCGCGGAGCGCTTCTTCGAGCTCCCCCTTCGTGCGGAGGTAGAAGTTCGAGGAGCGCGCGGCCGCGCCGACGCTCGACACGAGCGCGAAGGAACGTGCCCCGGCCGCACGGGCCGCCTTCGCGACCCGGAGCGGGATGTCGTGGTCGACGTGGCGGAACGCCTCCTGCGAGCCGGCCTTCTTGATCGTCGTGCCGAGCGCGCAGAGGACGTCGGTGTGCCCTCCGAGGTCACCGAGGTCCCCGTCGAAGTCGACGACCCGCTCGCGGAGGCGCGGATGCGTCTCTGTGGCCGGCCGCCGGACGAGCGCCGTCGTCTCCGCGATCCGATCGGTCGCGAGCAGGTGCCGGAGCGCGAGGCCGCCGACGAGCCCCGTCGCGCCGAGGAGGAGGACCCGCCGCTCGGCGCTCATCTCACTTGCAGGCCGGGTCGAAGAGCTCGGGCCGGTACTCGAAGTGCATCGTGTCGTAGTGGTACCAGCGGCCGCCCCACGCGAAGCCTTCGGCCTCGAACGCGTCGACGATCGCCTGCGGGATCTTGTTCTTCCACACGAACGTCGTGCCCTGCTTCTCCCACTCCCAGTAGTTGCTCTTCGACACGACGATGTCGATCGCGATGCCGTAGGAGTGCGCGCTCATCCGCGTCGTGTTGGCGATCGGACGCCACTCGAACGTCCCGCCGAGCGGCCCCGTCACGTACTGCGCGAGCGTCGAATTCTGCGCGATGAGCTGCTTCAGGCGCTTCGACACGTTCGCCAGCGGCGTCGCCGCGCGGGTGTGGAACTTCACCGTCTGGCCGACGAAGTCGACGTCGACGAGCTTGCTCTCGACCGCAGCGGCGGTCCCGCCGAACGCCGCCTTGAACATGACGTCGTTCCGGATCCGCCCGGGGTCGTCGTTCAGCGTGTTCACGGCGACGATCGGCCCCGTCGCGTACGGCATCGAGAGCGTGTCCTCGAGATCGGGCGTCTCGAGCTTCTCGTCGTAGGTCTTCGTGCGGCCGTCGTCCCACGGCAGGAGCGTGCCGTCGGCGAGCTTCAGCGCGTAGCCGCCGGTCGCGGTCACCGCCTGACCTACGTAGTGCTTCGCGAGGCAGGTGAGCCCGTTCGGGAGCGCCGGCGCGGTCGGACCCGGCGTCGTCCCGGTCGGCGCCGCGGTCGGCGTCGGGCTCGGGCTCGGCGCCGGGTCGCTCGGCTTCGGGGTCTCGTTCGCGCCCGGGTCGAGCGCCGGTGTGTCGGGCGACGCGGCGTCGCTCTGCGCGCTGTTCGATCCACATGCGCTGCACGCCGCCGAGGCCGCGAGCAGCGTGGAGAGGGCGAAGGACCGGGCAGCGTGCGAGCTCACGGCCGACCAGATAGCGCGAGCGGACCTCATCGTCGACCCGTGATCCGGCGCATTTCTGCGTCTCCGGACGGATTCAGCGCGAACGGCGACGGCGCACGACGGCGGCGAGACCGAGCGCGGCGAGACCGAAGCCCGCGTACCCCATGCTGCCCGTCGTGGCGGAGCCGGCCGTCTTGCAGCCGCAGCCCGAGTCGGCGAGGCCTTCGCCGTCGGTGCCGGCGCCGGGGTTGTTCTTGCCGCCCGTGCCGCCGACAGGACCGTTCACCCCGGTCGCGCGCACGGTGAACGTGAGCTCGGGGGTGTCCGGGTCGTTCGTCGTCGCGGTGATCGTCGCCTCGACCTGGCTCTCGTCGGTCGGCTCGAACGAGATGTTCAGCGGCGCCTTCGTCTTCGGGTTGATCGTGATCGGCCCGGACGGGACGCGGAAGTGCGGATCGGAGCTCTTCAGCTGCACGACCGCGGCGGCCTCACCGGTGTTCTCCATGATCGCGGGGACCGTGCCCGTGCTGCCGATCGAGGCCTCGCCGTCGAGGCCCTCGAGCGGACGGCGCACGTTCGGGAGCGGGATGCGGATCGTCTTGTCCGTGAAGACGTACTTCTGCGGAGGCGCGTCGTAGGGCTTCGTCACCTTCACGCTGCTGAAGGTGATCGTCGTCGGCGGGTTGAAGTTCATGTCGCCGAGCCGCGAGAGCGTCGCCGACGGGATCACTTCGATCTCGCCCTTCGCGGAGAGCTCCGTCTCGATCGAGGCGGGCAGCTCGATGAAATCGAGGTTCCCTTCCGGGAACGGCAGCTGCACGAGCGAGGCGCGGCTCATGTCGCGGCCGCCGACGTTCACCTTCGTCGTCTTGAACGTGTAGGTCGGCGCGGTGCGCGCGTGGATCGCGATCGAGCCCGTCGCGATCTTCTCGAAGACGTCGGGCATCTGCGCGAAGTCGACCGAGAAGAGACGGCTGTTCTCGAGCGCCGGGGCGGCGACCGGGATCTGCGCGCCGTCGAAGGCCCAGCCGGAGAAGGCGGCGGTGCCGGTCGCGTTGTAGGAGTACTTCGCGCCGGGCGCGAGGTTCAGGAGGCGGTCGGCCGGGAAGACGTAGTTCTGCTCGAACGGGCCGATGTCGACGAAGAGCTCGGCCTGCGGGATCAGCGTGTGCGAGATCGTGATCGAGCTGTCCGCCTGCGGGAGCGAGTCGATGCTGAGCATCAGGAACTTCGGGTCCTCCCAGGACGCCTTCACGACCGCGCTCTTCGGCAGGTCCGCCGTGAAGAGGGCGCCGCCGCGGACGCCGGCCGAGAGCGCGATGCTCGCGCGGACCTGGAGGCCCTTGTTGCAATGCTCCTCGCCGTTGTCGCAGGAGGGCATCCAGCCCGTGTCGATCGACGTGTGGAGCGCGTCGCGCCCTTCGAGCCTCAGCGCGGCCTCTGCCGTCGAGCAGCGGCCTTGGCTGGACGATGCGGTATCGGCGTGAGCGTCCGCCCCCACGGCGGTGAGCCCTGCGAGGACGACGGCGGGAAGGAGAATCCGGAGCAGGTGCGAGCGCTTGGCCATGTCGATCCCTTGGTCGAGCCCACATCGGCACCGATGTAGGACAGAGTAGCGGCCTAGCATACGCACCCCTACGTGCAACCCGAGATCATACGATTTGCGATCGAGTCGATCGTGGAGGCGCGACTCCGCAAGCCGTGCGCGCGTCCCCCGCGAGACGTGCGCGCACGCGAGAGCCGGGAGACGAAAACCGCGCATCTCCGCGCGATCGCGGAGTGGCAGGCACCTTGCTCGAAGGCGCCGACATCATGATCGGCTCGCTCCTCGCGCTCGTCATCTCCGCCCTCGTCGTCGCCAGCGTGTTCCGGACCGCAGCGGCCTGACGGCCCGCGCGCGCCGCACGAAGGTGGCGCTCGACGGGAAGCGCGCGCATCCTGGACCTCATGCGCGTCCGAGCTCTGGCGGGCCAGGCACTGGGAGCCGCCGCGGCCCTCGTCGTCGCGGCGAGCTGCGGCTCGCGCACCGGCCTCTTCGCGGGCGACGAGACGGAAGGCGACGCGTCGACGAGCGGATTCGAGGCCTCGATTCCCGACGCGCCCACCGACGGAAAGGAGGAGGCGGCAGTGCCGTGCGTCCCGGGTCGCTTCGACCTCGATCGCGGCTTCGCGCAGCTCGTCTTCGTGATCGACCGCTCGGGATCGATGGACTTCGCGCTCGGAGCCGACGCGGAGCCCGCGCCCGGCGAGCCCACCCGATGGCAGGCTCTCCGCGCCGCGCTCGTCGCCGCGCTCGCGCCGTTCGACGACGAGATCGCGTTCGGCGCGAAGCTCTTCCCCGAGCCGGTCTTCGCGACGATCGCTCGAGACGGCTGTTACGTCGACACCGGCGTCGCCGTCGCTCCGAAGCTCGGAAACCTCGCGGCGCTCCTCGCCGCGTACGACGCGAGCAGTCCGCGCGGCGGGACCCCGACCGCCGAAGCCGTCCGCGCCGCCGCCGACCTCGTCAAGCAACGCCGCGGCGTCGCGCGCACGCTCGTCGTCGCGACCGACGGCGCACCGAACTGCAACGACGCGCTCGACCCACGCACCTGCGTCTGCACGTCGGCCGGCGGAGAGTGCGGCCCGAGCTCGGATCCGTCCGTCTGCCTCGACGACAAGCGCGCGATCACCGCCGTCCAAGAGATCGCCGACAAGGACAAGATCCCCGTCTACGTCCTCGGGATCGGCGGGAGCGCGAACGCGGCGTTCACGCGCACGCTCGACGGAATGGCCGTCGCCGGCGGCCGCCCGCGCGCGACGACGCCGCGCTACTTCCCCGCCCAGAGCCCGGCCGAGCTCGCTTCGGCGCTGACGAGCATCCGCGACAGCATTGCGAACTGCACGTACCTGACGCCCTCTGCGCCCGAGGATCCGGACAACATCCAGGTCGCCGTCGGAGGCGTGCCGATCCCGCGCGACCCGACGCGCACGAACGGCTGGGACTGGGTCGACCAGAGCTACGGTCAGCTCGCGTTCTTCGGCAGCGCCTGCGAGGCGGCCTCGAAGGCCGGCGCGAGCGTGCAGGGCGTCGTCACCTGCGGACCGTGACGCGATTCACTGCGGATACTGCTTCTTCACCGCCGCGACCACCGCGGCGCCGTCCGCCGTCGCCGGGTCGGGGAACGCCGCCCCGATCACGATGTTCGCGTTCCACGCCATCGCCCGATAGTGCTCGTTCGCGTCCGAGGACCACGACGCGACGTGGTTGTCGAAGCACTGCGTGAGCCACGCGCTCGTGAGCTTCGACGCGGTCTGTCCCATCGTCGTCAGGCACGTCTGCTCGTCGCCCTTCCCCAGCACCTTGTCGGCGTACTTGCACCACTGCTGGCGGCTCGTCGAGTTCACCCGGCAGTAGCAGCCGTCCGAGCACGTGCTCGTCACGCCACGGTCGAAGCGGTAGACCGTGCCGTCTTCCCAGATCTGTCCCGCGAGCGGGAAGATGCGGGAGGACTGCCCGATCGTGTGCCCCGCGATCGCGAGGAGGCCCGCCTCCCAGCTCGCGCGATCACGTTCGTGGAGCGCATCGAGCGCGGGGATCAGGCGAGAGGCTTCGACGATCCATCGCGCGACGCGCTCGGGCGGAGGGTTCGCGATCGTGACGACGAGCCCGTTCCGGTACGTGCAGCGCTGCGCCTCGTTCGGCCATCCCTTGTACGTCGCCGGCGTGCAGCTCTCCTCGACGTACGTCTTCGTCCCGAGCGCCGCGACGAGCTTCGGCGGCACGTCGAGCGGAGGGCCGGCGTCGACGGCGGCGTCCTCTTCCGGGGCGGGCTCGGGGCCGGCGTCGACGACCGGGGTCGCCGTGACAGGCTCGTCGCCGCACGCGACGAGATGAGCGCCGAGGAGCCCGAGACCGACGAGGCCGGCCGAGACGACGAGGAGAGCGCGCAAGCTCGGTGATCATATCCGACGAGACGCTGTGCACGTGATGTGAAGGGGAGCCGGCGCGTGCTGGACGCCGCGCCTACACATCGTGTGCACCCTTCACTCGACGTAACCCCCGGCCGCCGCAAGCATGCGGAACCACGCGTGATCCCGAGCGGCACGTCGCGTGCTCGAACGGTCTCGCATGTCGTTTCCGTTGCTCTCGAACCCGATGCCGCTCGATGCGAAGGCCTTCCACTACCGCGGGGTGACCGCCGCTTCGCCCGTCATGCGCCGCCTCTTCTCGATGCTCGAGCAGCTCGAGCGAACGCGGGAGAGCCTCCTCCTCGGCGGCGAGCGCGGCGTGGGCAAGGAGCGGGTCGCGCGGGCGCTCCACGACGCGGGCACCGATCCCGACGCGCCGTTCGTCGTCGTCGACGCCGCGACGGGCACGATGGCTTCCGGCGACGCCGACGCGATCACCGCCCTCGGCGACGCCTTCGCACGGGCCTCGGGCGGCACGCTCCTGCTCCGCGAGGTGGACCTCCTCACGTCGGCCGCGCAGGAGGCGCTCCTCCAGCTGCTTCCGCTCTACACGGGGGCGGTCCGGATCATCTCGACGACGACGCGGTCCCTCGAGGACGAGGTCCAGCACGGCCGCTTCGCGGAGGAGCTCTACGACAAGCTCGCGGCGGTCCGCATCTACGTGCCGCCGCTCCGCCACCGCCAGGAGGACGTTCCTGTCCTCGCGCGGATCTTCGCGGCCGAGCTCGGCGCCCGTCCCCTCCCCGCTTCGGTGATGGCCGATCTCGCGTCCCGTCAGTGGACCGGCAACATCACCGAGCTGCGCAGGAGCGTGGTCACGCTCGTCAGCGAGCGCGCGGCGCGCGAATCGTCGGTCGTCCCGTCCGGCGAGGGCGCCGAGATCGCGGAGAACGGCGACGGTGCGCTCGGCCTCGATCAGGCGCTCGAGGCGATGATCGACATCAGCGTGCCGTACGCCGATCTCAAGGAGCAGCTCTGCGCCCGCTTCGCGCGCGTCTACCTCACCGTGCTCATCGCGCACACGCGCGGGAACCGGACGGAGGCCGCCCGCATCGCGGGGCTCGATCGGACGTACCTCGGTCGGATGCTCGTGAAGTTGGGGGTCCCGGTTCCGCGCTGAGCCCCGGCCCACGCGTGGCACGGGGCCTGCTCCCGCGGGGACGATGGATCGCGTCCTGGATCACCCGAGCACAGACCTCGACCGTTCGCCGGAGGACATGCTGCGCGACCTCGAGGACCTCGTCGACACCGCCCTCCGCGAGGCGGACGAAGCAGGGCCCGAAGCGCGACGTCGCTACGATGCCGAGCTCGCGCCTCTGCTCGAGGACGCGCGCGCGGCCGTAGCCCAAGCAAGCGTCCGGGCGCGGAACATCGTGGAGGACGCCGTCCACCTCTTCCGCGCGTTCCTGGCGACGAGCCGGCTCGCGAACCCCGACAAGCGACCCGCGTGACCCTTTCTGACGCGAGGCGAGCCGCGGTAGGCTCCCTCGGCCATGCCGGAATTCATCTTCACGATGCAGGGGGTCACGAAGGTCCATCCCCCGGACAAGAAGGTCCTCGACAACATCCACCTCGCCTTCTACCCGGGCGCGAAGATCGGCGTCATCGGCGCCAACGGCTCCGGCAAGAGCTCGCTCATGCGCATCATGGCCGGTGTCGACAAGACGCACGGCGGTGAGGCGAAGCCCCATCCGGGCACGCGCATCGGCTACTTCGCACAGGAGCCCGACATGGGCGACGCGAAGACCGTCTGGGACGCGGTGAGCGAAGGGGTCGCCGAGACGCGCGCGCTCCTCACGAAGTTCGAGGAGCTCTCGAACAAGCTCGGCGAGCCGATGAGCGACGACGAGATGAACCGGCTCCTCGAGGAGCAGGGGCAGCTCCAGGACAAGCTCGACGCCGCCGACGCGTGGAACCTCGATCGCCACATCGAGCTCGCGATGGAAGCGCTCCGCGTGCCTCCGCCCGATGCCGAGATCGCGAAGCTCTCCGGCGGCGAGAAGCGCCGCGTCGCGCTCTGCCGGCTGCTCCTCTCGCGGCCCGACATGCTGCTCCTCGACGAGCCGACGAACCACCTCGACGCCGAGTCGGTCGCGTGGCTCGAGAAGTTCCTCCACGACTACACGGGCACCGTCGTCGCGGTCACCCACGACCGCTACTTCCTCGACAACGCGGCGGGCTGGATCCTCGAGCTCGATCGCGGTCGCGGCTTCCCGTTCAAGGGCAACTACTCCGGGTGGCTCGAGCAGAAGAGCGCACGCCTCGCGCAGGAGGAGAAGTCCGAGTCCGCGCGTCAGCGCAAGCTGAAGCAGGAGCTCGAGTGGGTCCAGGCGAGCCCGCGCGCGCGGCAGGCGAAGAGCAAGGCGCGTCTCGCCGCGTACGAGTCGCTCCTCGCCGAGTCGCAGAAGTCGTCGAACGACACGACCGAGATCTACATCCCGCCGGGGCCGCGCCTCGGTGACCTCGTGATCGAAGCGAAGAACCTGAAGAAGGGCTTCGGCGACCGCACGCTGATCGAGGACCTCTCGTTCCTCCTCCCGCGCGCAGGCATCGTCGGCGTCATCGGCCCGAACGGCGCCGGCAAGACGACGCTCTTCAAGATGCTCGTCGGCCAGGAGAAGCCGGACTCCGGCGAGCTCCGGATCGGCGAGACGGTGAAGGTCTCCTACGTCGACCAGTCGCGCGACGCACTCTCGGGCGACAAGAGCGTCTGGGAGGTCATCTCGAACGGCGAGCCGACGCTCCAGCTGGGCAAGCGCGAGGTTCCGAGCCGCGCGTACTGCTCGTGGTTCAACTTCAAGGGCTCCGACCAGCAGAAGAAGGTGAAGGACCTCTCCGGCGGCGAACGCAATCGCGTGCACCTTGCACGCTTGCTCAAGGACGGCGGCAACCTGATCCTCCTCGACGAGCCGACGAACGACCTCGACGTCGAGACGCTCCAGACGCTCGAGACGGCGCTGCTCGGCTTTCCGGGCTGCGCGGTCGTCATCAGCCACGATCGCTGGTTCCTCGACCGTATCGCGACGCACATGCTCGCGTTCGAGGGAGACGGGAAGGTCACCTTCTTCGACGGCAACTACCAAGCGTACGAAGAAGACCGCCGGAAGCGCCTCGGCGACGAGGTCGTGCCGAAGACGAAGCACCGGAAGCTGGGACTCTGAGACCAGAGTCTTCAGTCTTCAGCTCAGAAGATCTTGGTGCTCAGAAGGTGGCGCGGACGCCTGACGGCGTCAGCGCGACGGAGCGGCCGCTCGGGGCGGTGAAGACGAACGTGAGGCCGGCGGCGGCGAGGACGCCGCCGGCCACGAACGCGACGGTCGAGATCGTCGCGAACGTCGTCGCGCGGTCGTTGTCGGCGAGGGCCTGCGGGTCGCGACAGAGGCCGTCGTCCGGGCACTTCGACGTCGAGGCGTCGTTCGCGCCGATCGCGACGAGGCCGGTCACGCCGCCAGCCGCGAGGCCGGCCGCGCCGACGCCGACGAGGACCCAGCCGAGCGTGCGCTGCGTGCTGCCGCTCGCAGGACGCTCCTCGGTGGCGGGCGCGACGACGCTCGTGTGCACGGGCGGAGGCGGCAGAGGTGCCGGTGCGGCGACCGCGACGGGCTCGAGCGCCGGGACGACGACCTCGACCGTGTCGCCGTCCTTCTCGACGCGCGCGGTCGCGCGGAACGGCACGCGCGCGGGTGCGCTCGCCTCGACGACGTGCTCGCCCGTGTCGACCGGGATAGGCAGGTTCCAGCTCGCCTCCGTCGTCGGAAGCCCGTCACGCTTCACGTCGAGCCCCGGCGCCGGCGACGCCACGCGGACGACGAGGTGCGCGAGCTTCGGCCCGAGCGCGTCGACGCGCGCCTGCGCCCGCCTCTGGTAATCGGCACGGTTCGCGGCCTTCGCGACCGACGCCGCTTCCTTGAACGTCGCCCACGCCGTCGCGGTCTGCTTGTTCTTCTCGTAGCAGTCGGCGAGCAGGATGAGCGTCCCGGGCGCGCGATCGAGCCGGTTCGACTCCGCGAACTTCGGGCACGCCTCGGCGTAGCGGCCCTGCGTCATCAGCTTCCGCGCCTCGGTGAAGAGCACTTCCGCCGCGGCCGCATCGCCGGCGCGTGCCGCGCGAGGGACGCTCGCGAGCACGCCTGCTGCGAGCGCGACGACGGCGACGCGTGAGCCCCGGCCCATCGCGTTCATCGTACCGCGGTCAGTGACGCTCGATGTCCGAGAAGTCGTCGACGCGAGACGTCGTCGCGCGAACGGCCTTCGCCTTCGGAGGTGGACGCGTCGCCGCGTGCGGCCGCGCCGCGCTCGCGACCGGCTCGGGCGGCGCCGACGCGACAGGTGCGGCGGTCGACGGCGCGTCCACCGGCGGACGCGCCGGCTCCG